>JAJFIK010000097.1 GCA_021775005.1 Rhodospirillales bacterium | reverse complement strand
GTCGTGGCGGATCAGATCCAGCGCTTCGGCCTCATCGCGGATGGTAATCAGGCGCACTTTGGCATCCGATGAAATCGGCGCGAAAAGGTCCTTCAGCTCCCCATCCACTTCGATGGCAAGGGCTGCTTTGGCCAACCCCGGTCCGATATCTGCCGCGATGTCAGCGCCGGTGGTCGCGCCAGCAAAGGTCCGCTCACTGCCATCGGGCAGGGTGACTTTCACTGGTGACATCTCGGCTTCGACGTTTGACATATGCGTTCCTCGCGGATTTCGGCGCGGGGCCTCCTTCAATTTGAGTGACAAATATTCGCTGCATCGCAGCGAGGGCCGCACAATCGGGGGCGTTTGGGCTCAAGTCAAGCAATGGAACGCCTCCGATGCGCTTCGCGCCCCAATTGGATGCATCTCCACCTTGCAAAACGTGGTTCCGGTTTGCCGTGCTCATAAGGCGGCCGATCTGCCACCTTCTTTCCCATCAACACCGTAATGGAGGATCAGATGAAAAACCTATGGATAATGCCGCCCTTGTTGGCGGCAGCGCTTGCTCTAACCGGGGCGGCTCAGGCGGCGGCGCTTGTCACCGTGCCAGCAGAGCGGATCTACGTGAACGCCAGCAATCCCGGCGAAGGCCAGTATGACGCTGTGGTCCACGCCATCGGGGTTCTAAATGATGAGGGCGAGGCGCTCACCATTGAAGACATCACCATCGATGTGATGGCGGGCGGGCGCGTTATCATGACCAAGCGCGGCGATCCTGACACGGCCATGCGCCACTCCGGGCTCATTGCCGGTATGATGGCGCGGGGAGGGGGCAGCACATTTGTCGGCGGCATGTTGTCGAACGAAGCAGGCGTCGCGGGGCTTTTCGGAACGGACACCTCGATCGACACCGAAGGGGCGATTGAGCCCGGCGCGGCGCGCATTCTCGTGCGGCAGTTTCTTGGCTTTGATGCGGTCCCCGATACCATGCGCATTTCTGTGCGTGTGACCAATGCGAGCGGGGCAACTGAAATTCTCACCCGGGAGCTTGAAGCGATCTCCCCGGAGCAGACGCCAACCTATGCCATGCCCTTGGAAGGGGGGTGGTATGTGCGCGCCGAACCCAATGTGGGCAGTCACCACCGCTATGTTCCCGCTACAGAATTTGCCTATGACTTTTTCAAGATGGATGGCGACGGCAACATCCATGGCGGCGACCGCACGGACCCCACAGGCTATTTCGGGTATGGCGCGCCGGTGCTGGCGGTTGCCCCGGGCGAGGTGGTTCTGGTGGTCAATGACTCCTCCGAAGATCTTTCTTTCCGCGTCCCTCGTGAGGGCGAAAGCCGAGCAGACTTTGACACCCGTATCAGCGCGCACTATGGCGCGGACGTTGCAGATGATGCCATCCGCGGCGTTGCGGGCAATATCGTTATCGTGCGCCAGCAGGATGGCACCTACATGTCCTATGGCCATTTGGCGGAAAGCTCTGTTCTCGTGCAGCTGGGCCAGCGCGTTGAGACCGGCGAGCCCCTTGCGGCCGTTGGCGGCACTGGGGAAGGCGGCGTGGTCCACCTTCACATCCAAATGAATGCTGGCGCGCATCCGCTCTATAGCGCCGGGTTGCCTTTTCTTTTTGAGGGCCAATCCCGCGAAGCGGATACGGGCCGGTTCGCCAGATCCCCTTGATTTAGGGCCGGTTCCGGGCGGGGAAGGGGTGGTTTTCAGGCTGCCTCTTCCCTAGTCGCCTTCCCCAAGGTTAAAATCCCTTGGGCTCAAGATTGAGGAGCCTCAATCGAAGTGGGAACTGGGGAACGACATGGGATTTTTAAAGCCGCTTGCGGCACTCACCTTGGCCATGGGTTTATCCGCCTGCGTTATGCCGGGGTCACAGGTGGCCTATATGTTGGGGCCCCAAGGCGAATTTACGCGCCATAACTTGAGTCCGCAAAACTTTGTCGTTTGCATGCACCATGGGTGCTCCACAGAAGTGGATACCGGTTTGAGCACCGCTGAGTGGCAAGAGGTGCGCGACATATTTGCGCGCGATCCTGAAGTGGGGGAGGCGGACACGCCCTTTGGTGAGCGTGTGCAGATCGCTTTTGCCTTAGCACGCATTGAGCAATTGGTCGCCGAACATGTAAGCACCGGCGGTGATGTCGGCGGTTCGTTCTCAGGTATGGGACGAAACAATCAGCTCGACTGCGTTGATGAGATGGTCAACACCGCGACTTATTTGGTGCTGATGAGCGATGATGGGCTGCTTCGGTTCCACCGTCCTGGTAAGCGGGTGACTGAAGCGCTTTCGCCGCGCGGGTTCTGGCCGCACACCGTGTCGACCGTCTATGCTATTGAAGAAGATCGCTATTACGTCATGGACACATGGATCAAAAACAATGGCGAGATCCCATATGTGCTCGCCCTTGATGAATGGGCCGTGGGCGTCAATCACCGCGATCTTGTGACCGGCGAAGAACTCACCCGAATGATTTTCTAAGGCTCACGCTACATTGGTGTTAGCAGCACCTATCAATCGCTCCGCTTTGAGAAGCGTTAGAACGTCCTGCGGCTCCAGCTCATTGAGATCATCTTTGCGCAGCGTATGAACCATGCGCCCACGCGGCGCACATCGCTCAGGATCAGAATCCGCTGAGAAAAGGACCAGGCTGGGGCACCCCGCCGCTGCCAGGATGTGCATGGGGCCGGTGTCATTGCCAAGGGCCAGACGGGCATGGGCACCCAGGGCCGCGATTTGCAAAAAACTCGTGCGACCGATCAGGCTCACCGCGTCTGCATTGGCACCCGTGATCACCTCGGCCGCTTCGCGTTCGGTGTCTTGCCCGATAATCACCGCACGAATGCCGTGCTGCGATAGCGCCTTGACCACCTGCGCGAACGATTTTGCAGGCCAGCGTTTTCTGGGCCGATCAGGGGAGGCGCCGGGAACGATCAGCGCATACGGCATGGCAAAGGGATCAAAGCCGAGCCCGCGCAGATCGCTGCGCCCTTCGCGTATGGCAAAGCTGAGATCAGGCAATGCCACTTTATTCACACCAGCGATTTGCAATTGCTCTCGCTGGCGCTCAATGGTGTGCATCTTGGCACGTTGAGGGTTTGTGTGCGGATAGGAACAGCCCGCCGCAACGCCCGACCATTCCGGTCGTGCAGGGGTGAAAGCATAAAAATAAAAACTTGAACGAGTTGATGTTTGCAAATCATAGACCCGCTCAAACCCGCCGCGTCGCAAGCGGCCAATGAGTCCCAATTCCTTTGAGAGCGTATTTGATCGTCCATCCGCCCAGACCGCATCAAAAAGGCCGCTTGCCCACCCAAGTGATGCAAAGGTGGGCGTGGTGAGCAGCGTAATATGAGCGTGGGGATGATGCTTGCGGATCGCCTGCATGGGTCCGACAGCCTGAATAAAGTCCCCCAGCGCGCCATGTTTGATAACAAGAATATGCTCGGCGCCGGTAATCCCGCGGGCCGCGGCCATGCGTCGGCGCGCCGGTGAGCCCGCGAGCCTGCGATAAACCTTCAAGGTACTGGCGCACATCAGTTCAAGCGAAAAAGTTTCGCGGACATGCGCTTGCCCCAGAGCGCCCGTGGCCGCGCGGCCGCCAGCGCCTTGATCAGCCGCTTCGATCAATACATCTGCGAGCGCCACCGCATCCCCCGGTGCCACGCGCCATCCCGTGGCCAGACCCTCAGCGCCCAGGTCGTCAGCGGCGGTGACAACGGTTTCCCGCGCACCGCCGTGGTCGGCGGCAATCACCGGGCGGCCCATGGCTTGGGCCTCAACGGCGACCCGGCCAAAAGCCTCCGGGTCGACGGAGGGCGACACAACAATGTCTGATGCAAGATAGGCAGCGGCCATATCCACCACATGGCCCACAATCCGCACTCTGCCCGCAAGACCATAGGATTCTGCAAGCCGCGCCAGATCATTGGCATAGGCATCACGACCTTGATCATCGCCGGCCAGAACGAACACCATTTCATCCGCCCGCCCGCGGGTTTTGAGAATTGATGCCGCTTCAATGAGCAAGCGCTGCCCCTTCCAGGGGGTCAATCTTCCTGGCAATAGCACGACCATGCGATCGTCGGCGGCGGCGGACATGGTCAGTCCCCATTGCTCGCGAATGGCATTCACGCGACCATGATCAACACGATCAGGATTGAACTCCGTCATATCTGTGCCGCGGGGAATGGTGACGACTTTGGGTTCGGGCAAGCCATAAGTGTCTTGAATGTGCCGCGAGATGAAATGCGAGTTGGCGATGACAAGATCACCGCGGGCCATCACAGAGTTGTAAAATCTTTTGAGGGCCGAACGAGCATTATAAGTGCCGTGATATGTGGTCACGAACGGCACACCGGCAATCCGAGCGGCGGCAAAGGCAGACCAGGCAGGGGCGCGGCTGCGCGCGTGCACAATATCGACATCAAAATGGTCAATGATGTGCAGCATCCGAATGATATTAGCGGCCATGCTGTAGGGGTTCTTGGTCGCAGCGGGGATTAGGATCAACTCACCGCTGGCCTCAAGCAAACCAGCCTCAAGGCGGCCCCCTTCGCTGGCCACGATGGCTTGTCCGCCCGCTCTCGTTATGGCGCGGGCAATATCAATTGTCGTGCGCTCGGCCCCGCCGGTCTCAAGCTCAGGGATGACTTGTAATACCGTCAGCCCTGGCCCTGGCATGTCGCGAAGTGTGTTGCTAGTTTCGCTCACTAATTTCACCTGCCGCATGTGGACCTGCCGCCATGACCGACGACGACCCTGGGCGCTTAATGCGACCTGACGGAACCTCACTCGCCTACCATCATTCGCAAGGGGAGGGAACCGGCCTCGTATGGCTCGGAGGGTTTCGCTCAGACATGGATGGCACCAAGGCGACGACCCTGCATGATTGGGCAAGAATGGCGGGTCGCCCATTTACGCGCTTCGATTATTTCGGTCACGGTCTCTCAGGCGGCGATTTTTGCGAAGGCACCATCAGCCGGTGGCTTGCCGATACATTGGCGATCCTTGATGAGGGGATCAGCGGGCCGCAAGTGCTCATCGGGTCGTCTATGGGCGGGTGGCTAGCCACGCTTGTGGCGTTGCATCGGCCCGACCGTGTGGCCGGTATATTGTACATTGCGCCAGCCCCAGACTTTACCGAAGAGTTAATATGGGCCGGATTTACCCCAGAGATCAAAACTGAAATTTTGCAGACCGGCGTTTATCTTGAGCCATCAGACTATAGCCCGGTGCCCAACCCCATAACACGGGCCCTTATAGAGGATGGTCGCCGCCACCTGGTCTTGGGGGGCCCCATCGCCATTTCGTGTCCTGTGCGCATTTTGCAAGGCATGCGCGATCCTGATGTGCCGTGGCAATTGGCCATGCGCCTTGTCGATCAAATTGAAACCGACGATGTGGCGGTGACCCTCATCAAGGACGGGGATCATCGTCTATCGCGGCCGCAAGACCTGGCACGCCTGATCGATGTTGCCGAGACAATCTGTTGGGAAATCGAAGAAGTGCGTTAGTCAGATTTTGGTTTGTTGATGTCCGCCACCAGCGCGCGAAAACCTTCGCGATAGGTTGGATACTTCAAGACCACGCCCAGCTCATCCTTGATGCGCTGATTGGATATGGCTCGATTGACCTTGAAGTGGGCCCGCATTGCTAGGCTCAAATTTTCTTCTTTCTCGGCATAGTCAAATTTTGGTGGCACCGGCATGCCCAGCAACTCACACGCCAAAATGGCCGGGTCTGTGCCGCTCGAGGGAAGATCGTCAACAACATTGTAAATACGGCCTGGCTTGGGATTGTTAATCGACGCAAGCAGTGTCGTCACAATGTCATCTATATGGACGCGGCAGGTTTTGTGATCATCTTTAATAATGATTTGTTTCTGTCCTTTGCGAATACGCGTAAGGATGCCGCGCTCAGGGCCATAAATGCCGCCCAGCCTAAAAATATTGACAGGCAAATTGCTGTTTTTCAGAAATCCAAGATGAGTTTTTTCAACGCGCGCGCGGAGCTTTGCCGTCGCATTTTCTGGATTGATTTGAAAATCTTCATCAACCAATCCCGATGGGGCAAACCCATAAACACCTGTGGTGCTCAAGTACCCGTACCAGGTAAGGCGGGGCGCGAGTTTGGCCACAAGGGCGCGGTGGTGGTGCATCACCACGTCACCCATAGTCCCCGGGGGGATGGAGTGAAGAACGTGTGTGGTGCCCTTTAGTACGCGGGCGGGCTTTTCGATCGGATTTTCGCCGTCCCAAATATGCGGCTCGACACCGGCGTCCCACATTTCATTAACTTTGTTCTGGGTCCGTGTGGTGCCCGCCATTTCCCACCCAGCGGCCTTCAAATGAGGCGCCAAGCGTGCAGCAATGTACCCAAACCCAAAGAAAAACATGCGGCTCATGCTGTTCTCTCACTCTTTTCACTTGCCATCGGAGCTTAAGCAGTGAAACTCCGGGTTTCATGTTGAAGATGTCCTACACAGCTTTGCAGCGCGGGTCCACAGCGCTTGCGGTCCTGATCGGGCTCTGGTTAATGCCTGCTGCGGCCCAGCTCAATGAGAGCGAGCGCGCCACTGCCAACAGCAATTGGTTTGGCGGTTCGGCTGCCTATGAACTGTGCCTTTCCCGCGTCGAATTGGATCCCGAAGATGGCTTTGACCGCGCATTGGCCTGGTATGACCAAGGTGGAGGTCCCCCAGCGTTGCATTGTGCGGCCATTGCGCTTTTGACAGCGGGGCATTTTGCGGATGCCGCGGATCGGCTGGATTTGATTGCGCAAAACCCCTCCAACGGTCTTGATGCGAATATGCGTGCGGTGATTTTCAACCAGGCCGGCAATGCCTGGATGCTAGAGGGTTTTCCAGAACAAGCTATTGAATCCCTCAATGCGGCACTGGCACTTGATACCCAAAGCACCGGCCGTTTGGCCGAGATCTATTTTGACCGTGCCCGTGCCTGGATCATGGCGCAAAATTGGGACGAAGGCGTACAAGATTTGGGCCGCGTTCTAGACTATGCGCCTGGGGCAAAAGATGTTCTGACGCTCCGCGCCACAGGGTACCGCGCGCTTGGGTCCGATCAACTGGCCTGGGATGATGTCACCCGCGTCTTGAGCGATGATCCGGATTACAGCCCGGCACTAATTGAACGGGGCGTACTTTATGTCTTGGGCGGCGACAGTGATCTAGCCCGCGCTGATTGGGTGAAAGTGATGCTGCAGGAAGATGGCGGCGAACTTGAAGCCGCCGCACGCGACTATCTACACGAGTTGGATATTGGCCCTCACGGCGCGTTCGCCGCAGAGTAATCAGCTGGTCCATTCTTTTCGGACATTGTCGTCGACTTCCGTTGCCGCCAAACGATCTTTCAGGGCCACAAACTGAGCCGCGGCCGCCAATTCTTTCAGCGCCCAAACGGCCATGGCGCGCACCAAGGGTGAGGTATCTTCAAGCAGGCGTTGCACCAGCGGCAGCAACGACTTATCGCCAGAATTTCCTGCGGCAATCAGCACATTACGCAGGAACCGGTCTCGCCCCGTCCGCTTGATGGGGGAGCCTGAAAACACCTGTCGAAAACTTGCATCGTCAAGGGTCAGAAGGTCTTTGAGTTCCGGACGCCGCAGTTCAATGCGTGCGTGGTAGGCGATCTCTTGTGCGGTTTCGGCAAATTTGTTCCACGGGCATATCGCTAAACAATCATCGCAACCATAAATGTGATTGCCTATGGGTTTGCGAAACTCCGGCGCAATGTGCCCTTTGTGCTCAATGGTGAGATACGAAATGCAGCGCCGGGCGTCGAGCTTATAGGGCACCGGAAAGGCAGCAGTCGGGCAGATGTCGAGGCAGGCCCGGCACGACCCGCACCGATTTTCATGAGCCTGGTCTGTAGGCAGCTCCAACGTCGTGAATATCGCGCCAAGAAATAACCATGAGCCAAGTTCTGTTGAGACCAGATTTGTGTGCTTGCCTTGCCAGCCAACGCCCGCCGCCGCCGCGAGGGGCTTTTCCATCACCGGGGCGGTGTCCACAAAGACCTTCACATCGGTGGAAACTTGCTCGGTCATCCAGCGGGCAAGGCGCTTTAGCCGCTTCTTGAGCACGTCATGATAGTCCCGCCCTTGGGCATATACAGAAATGACCCCCCGCCGCTTGTGTTTGAGTGCCTCCAGGGGGTCGAGCTCAGGCCCATAGTTGTGGCCAACCGCAATAACGGATTTTACCTCAGGCCAAAGGGCCTTGGGGTGCTCGCGCTGCGCGGCGCGCGTCTTGAGCCAATCCATATCGCCCTGAAGCCCGGCGTCCAAAAACTCCTGAAGGCGCGGCCCGGCATCGGCGATGGCATCAGGGGAGGTGATGCCGACCGCATCAAAGCCTAACGCGAGCGCTTGCTCTTTTTTTTTCTCAGGGTCAAGGGGGCTAGAAATCGAGTTCGGCATAGTGTCCTGTCGGGGCCATGCCGCCCACGCGATCTTCCAATAGCGGGCGGAACGCCGGGCGGGATTTCAGCCGCATGTACCAGTCCTTCGCCGCCGGAAAGGCGTTCCATGGCACATCACCGCAATAGTCAATGCACGACAGGTGTGCCGCCGCGGCGAAGTCCGCGTAAGATAGCTCTTCCCCGGCGAGCCAGCGACGACGATCTGCCAGGTAGCTCACATAGTCCAAGTGTATGCGAATATTGTGAAGCCCGGCTCGCATGCGTGCGGTATCGGGATGGCCTGATCGCTTTAGGCGCTTGTAGATTTTCTCATAGAGGATCAACTCCGTTACTTCGCGATGGAATTTTTCGTCAAACCAGGCAACCAGACGCCGGGCCTCCGCACGCGCGAATTGGTCCGTGGGCCACAGCTTCATGCCTTGGGATTGCTCTTCCAGGTATTCGCAAATGGCGGACGACGGCGCGATGGCGGTTTTGTCGTCGATTTGAAGCACCGGCAAAGTGCCCGCCGGGTTCATTGCGGTCAGGTCGGCATCCATTTCCCATGGTGCGGCAGGAATGATTTCCGCCAAAAGCTCTTTTTCAAAAAACGCCAGCCGTAACTTGCGCCCGAAGGGGGAGAGCGGGAAATGATAGAGACGTAATGCCATGGCCCAGAGCCTAACGGGGCGCCCGGCGTCTGGCCAGCGGCGAAAGTGTTACTCCGCCGCCGCTCCGGCGGTTTCGCGCGGCGATGGTTGCCGCGTCAAAGTATGCAGCAATTCCTTGGGGCAAATCTGCACGAATGAATTCAGATGACTGTCCCAATCAGCGAGGATGCTGCGCGCACGCATTGATCCTGTGGCCTCCGCGTGGGCGTTGATGAGATCGCGGAGCACGTCCTCCCATTGGGGTAGGAGCGCAGGGATTAACTGCACCGTGTCTGAATTGAGATGGCTTTGAAGCTGGTCCCCTGGATCGAACACGAACGCCATACCGCCGGTCATACCCGCCGCGAAATTGTCGCCCGTATCCCCCAGAATCACCACTGTGCCGCCTGTCATGTACTCACAGCCATTGGCACCGCAACCTTCCACGACGGCCACCGCGCCGGAATTTCTAACGGCAAAGCGCTCACCGGCGCGGCCCGCAGCAAATAAATTGCCGCTCGTGGCACCATAAAGAACCGTGTTGCCGATGATGACGTGTTCATGGGCAGCCAATGGGCTTTCGGGCGCGGGGCGCAAGACAATGGTGGCCCCGGAGAGGCCTTTGCCAACATAGTCATTGGCCTCGCCAAAAACCTCGATACGCAGACCCCGCACCGCAAAGGCGCCAAGCGATTGGCCTGCAGACCCTCGCAATTGAAGCGTTAATTGCCCATCGCGAATCCCGCCGCCGTGCCCAAAGCGCCTCACCATATGTCCCGATGTGCGTGTGCCAATCGCGCGATCCGTATTACGCACTGTATATGTGAGCTGCATTTTCGCGCCGCCATCAAAAAACGGTACAGCGTCGTTCAAAATTTGCGCGTCCAAGCCATCAGGCACCTCGTTGCGGCCCTTGAGAGTGCAATAGCGCGCATGGGGTCCACGGTCTGCCTGCACCAAAAGCGGATTGAGATCAAGATCGTCAAGATGGCTTGCGCCTCGTCCGACCTGGGCCAACAAGTCGGTGCGCCCAATGATCTCATCCAAAGTCTTTGCGCCCAATCGCGCGAGAATGTCGCGCACTTCTTCTGCAAGAAAACTGAATAGGTTGATGACTTTCTCAGGGGTGCCGCCAAAGCGGGCGCGAAGGTCTTCATCCTGGGTGCAAACTCCGACAGGGCAGGTGTTTGAATGGCACTGCCTGACCATCAAGCAGCCCATGGCAATCAGGGACGCGGTGCCAATGCCAAATTCTTCTGCGCCCAACAATGCGGCGATGACAATATCGCGCCCCGTGCGCAAACCGCCATCGGTGCGCAGGCGGATGGTATGGCGCAATCCATTAAGGGTCAGCACTTGATTGGCTTCGGCCAAGCCCAGTTCCCATGGCGCGCCGGCAAACTTCATGGAGGTAAGCGGGGTTGCGCCGGTGCCGCCGGAATGCCCTGAGATCAAGATAATGTCCGCCTTGGCCTTGGCAACACCGGCAGCGATGGCGCCGATACCCGCGGCCGAAACCAATTTCACACAGACCCGCGCATGGGTGTTGACTTGCTTCAGGTCATAGATGAGTTGCGCCAAATCCTCGATGGAATAGATGTCGTGGTGAGGCGGCGGTGAAATCAATGTCACGCCCGGCGATGAGTGACGCAGGCGTGCAATCATCTCGGTAACTTTGAAGCCGGGTAATTGTCCGCCTTCGCCGGGCTTGGCCCCTTGCGCAACCTTGATTTCAATTTCGCGGCATTGATTAAGGTATTCCGCGGTGACACCAAAGCGGCCCGAGGCGATTTGCTTGATAGCCGAGTTTGGATTGTCACCATTGGCATCGGGTTTGTAATGGTCGGGGTTTTCGCCCCCTTCGCCAGAGTCCGACTTTGCGCCAATGCGATTCATAGCGATGTTGAGCGTTTTGTGTGCTTCGGGCGACAGCGCGCCCAGGGACATGCCTGGGGTGACAAATCTCTTGCGAATTTCATTGACCGATTCAACTTCGGCGACAGAAACAGGCTCCCCTGAGGGCGCAAAGTCCATCAAATCGCGAATGGAGATCGGCGGGAGGTTCGCGACCTTCTCAGAGAATTTGCGAAACAAGTTGTAGTCGCCGCGCCCGACGGCTTCTTGCAGCAGGTGGATGAGCGTGCCTTCATGTCCATGGGTTTCGCCATCCGCCCGTTGCCGATAGAAGCCGCCAATAGGCAATACGCTTGGTGAGATTGGATCATAGGCGCGGCTGTGTCGGGCCAGCGTGCTTTCCTGAAGCCCCAAAAGGCCGATGCCGGAAATGCGGCTCGGCACGCCGGGGAAGTACTCGGCGACTAAAGCACGAGACAGTCCAACCGCCTCGAAATTAAACCCACCGCGATAGGACGACACCACCGATATACCCATCTTGGACATGATTTTTAGAAGCCCCGCGTCTAAGGCTTCAAGATAGGCCGCAAGGGCGTCACCCAAACTCATCTTTGCGAACAAGCCGCGCCGGTGCTGTGCGACGATACTTGCTTCCGCCAGGTACGGGTTGACCGTTGTTGCCCCGCAGCCAATGAGAACCGCCACACTATGGGCATCCATGGCTTCCCCAGAGCGCACATTGATTGACGTGTAGGTGCGCAATCCCGATGCCACCAGATGCGTCTGAACCGCGGCAGTTGCAAGGATCATCGGTATCGCCAGACGATCGGGCCCGGTATCTTCATCAGAAAGGATGATGTGCCCAATACCGCGACGCACAGCATCTTCGGCCTCGCCACGAATTCGCAAAAGGTGATCGCGCAGGAATGTGGCCCCGGGTGCCGCATCATCAATCGGCAGAGTGCAATCTATCTCCGCGATGCGTCCTTCAAGAATGGTGCGCAGCCGGTCCACCATACCGGACGACATAAACGGGCTCTCCAAGGTATGAACGCTACGCTGGGGGGAATCACCGGACAGGACGGCACGCAAATTTCCAAAACGCGTCTTAAGACTCATCACTCGCGTTTCGCGCAAGGGATCAATGGGCGGATTTGTGACCTGGCTAAAGTTTTGGCGGAAATAGTGCGCCAAGGGGCGGTGGCGTTCCGAAAGCACCGCCAGCGGTGTGTCGTCACCCATTGAGCCGACGGCTTCTTTTTGCGTTTGCACCATGGGCTGAAGCACAAGCTCCAGGTCTTCATGGGAAAACCCGGCGGCGATCAACTGTTGTGTCAACGCCTCGCCTTTGGCGGCAATCGGTTCGGGGCCGGGGCGGATATCGTCATCAAGTTCATTGATCCGCTTGGCCATGTCGGCATAGGGCCGTTCGGTGGAGAGGCGGTCCTTAATGGCGCGATCGCGATAGAGGGTGCCGTCCTTCAGATCAACGGCAATAAGCTCGCCAGGGCCGACGCGGCCTTTTTCTTCGATATTGACTTCATCAGCTGCCACCATTCCCGCTTCAGAGCCAAGCAACAGCAGGCCGTCGGTCGTAATGGAGTACCGCATGGGTCTCAACCCGCTGCGATCCATACCGCCAATAACCCAGCGCCCGTCCGTGGCCGCAATGGCGGCAGGCCCATCCCATGGTTCCAATTTCGAATTGAGCACATCGAACATAGCGCGATGCCCGCTGGGCATGGCACGCACACGCTTGGACCACGCTTCAGGGATTAGTGAAAGTTTTGCCAACGGTGCGGGGTTGCCGCCGCGCACGAGAACCTCAAACGCCGCATCAAGGGATGCGCTATCTGATGATCCTGGTTGAATGATGGGACAGACGTCGGGTGCCAACTCCCCCACCGCGTCAGCCGCCAGTGCCGCTTGGTGGCTGCGCATCCAATTGACATTGCCCTTTAGCGTATTGATCTCACCATTATGTGCGAGCATGCGAAAGGGTTGCGCCAAGCGCCAGGTGGGGAAGGTGTTGGTTGAATATCGCTGGTGGTAGATCGCATAGGCCGAAGTGAATTTAGCGTCAGTAAGATCTGGGTAAAACGTGCTCAACTGCTCTGCAAGAAACAAGCCCTTGTAGATGAGCGAGCGGCAAGAGAGCGAACAAATATAGAGATCACCAATGCCGCGGAGTTGCGCTTCTTTCTCAATACGCCGACGCACAATGTAAAGAATGCGTTCAATTTCTTCAGCATCCCGATCCGTGCCGCAATCAAGCATGATCTGCTCGATCTCTGGCCGCGTGGCGTTTCCCTTCTCGCCGATAATGGAGGTGTCCACAGGGACCTGGCGCCAACCATAAATACGCAAGTCAAACTTGAGGATCTCAGTTTCAATAATCGTGCGGCAGGTTTCCTGTGCGGCAAAATCAGTGCGGGGCAGAAAGACCATGCCGATGCCCAGTTGTCCGCTGGCGGGTTCATGAGCTGTGCGCTCAATGTGGGCGCGGAAAAATTCCTGCGGGATTTGCAGGTGGATGCCAGCGCCGTCGCCCGTCTTGCCATCGGCATCCACCGCGCCGCGATGCCAGACAGCCTTCAAGGCGGCGATGGCTTTTTCCACTACGTCGCGCCTTGGGCTGCCATCGATGGCCGCGACAAACCCAACGCCGCAGGCGTCCCGCTCAAATGCCGGATCAAACAATCCATCGCGGGCGAGGCGCATTTGTTCACGCGTTAAGTTCATGACGCCGCCGCCAATTTGTGGGCGCTGAGAAAGCGCGCCATAGCGCGTGCCGCTTCCCGCCCATCGCGGATCGCCCAAACCACCAGCGAAGCACCGCGCACGATATCGCCAGCGGCGAATACACCGGGCATCGAGGTGGTGAGGTATTTGGGGTCGACGGCTAAAGTGCCATTGCGGCGCACGCCAAGGAACGGTTTATGAAATAGCTTCGGCAGATCTTCGGGCTCAAATCCCAATGCCGGGATCACTAAATCGGCGGCAATGGATTTCGTTGTGCCGGTGTGCGGTTCAATGGACTGTCGCCCGTCCGGGCCGGCGGCCCCGAGGCGCATGCGTTGGGCGATGACCCGCTCCGCTTTGCCGTTGCCTTCGATTGCTAAGGGCGCACCTAGCCATTCAAACACAACACCTTCGTCTTCGGCGTGGCCAACTTCTCTGAGCGAGCCCGGCATATTCTTTCGGTCGCGCCGATAAAGGCAGGTGACGGACTTTGCGCCCTGGCGCACGGCGGTGCGCACGCAATCCATGGCTGTGTCGCCACCGCCAATGACCACTACATTTTTCCCCACAGCATTCAGCATGCCGCTTTCAAAGGCAGGCACCTGATCGCCCAACCCTTTGCGATTGGAGGCAATAAGATAATCCAGTGCCGGGACAACGCCGGAAAGCTCTGCTCCGGGCACATCAACGGGGCGAGACTCATAAACGCCGGTGGCAATGAGGACCGCATCATGGGCCTCGCGCAATTCATCGAAGTCCATATCACCGCCGATGTCGGCGTTCTGCTTAAAGATGATCCCGGCGTCTCGTAGGCGCGCAAGCCGCCGCTCAACAATATGTTTTTCAAGCTTGAAATTGGGAATGCCGTAGGTGAGCAGCCCGCCAGCC
>JAJFIK010000096.1 GCA_021775005.1 Rhodospirillales bacterium | reverse complement strand
GTGCTTGAGCATCGCAAGCGCTCGATGAGGCAAACCAATGCGACGCCGGTGAGCCACCGAAAAACGGTTTACGGTGTGCATGGGATGCTGCCGACTTAAGCGTGCGGTGAAAACCGCGCTCGTTCATCGATAAACCCACTATATCTGTTGTGTCGCGTTGTCGCCAAAACATGGTGCCTCCATCGCTTGCGTACTAAGTGGCAAGTCGAGCAAATTTATCCCAGTCTAACATAAATACCCTCCTCAAAGCCATGTTACTGACCGCCTTTTGCGCCAAATTTAGGCATGTTTTGAGGGGTACTTGAAGAGCCCTCATCACTAGCGTCAGCGTGATGGAATAAGCCGCTTGGGTTTTGACCTGCTGGGGTTGTGCCTTGGGAAGCTTTGCGCAATTCCTCTCGGAGTGCCGCAATTTTCGCTGCTTGAGCATCAATTACTGTATCTTTCTCGATAAGTGCCGTCTCTTTCTCGGCAATTACCGTGTCTTTTTCTACGAGTGCCGTCTCTTTCTCCGCAATTATCGTGTCTTTTTCTACGAGTGCCGTCTCTTTCTTGGCAATCACCGTGTCTTTTTCTACGAGTGCCGTCTCTTTCTTGGCAATTATCGTGTCTTTTTCTACGAGTGCCGTCTCTTTCTTGGCAGATCCTTCCTCTATCTCATGGAAGTGCTCTTCATTCCAAGCCCTCGACATTTTCTGCGCCTCACGACTACCCTTATGCCAAGGCATTCCAAAGCCCGTCAGCACACCCAATTGATTACGCTCCTCTCGCGTCATGAGCGCAAACCCCTCGGTGCGATAGGCTTCCAGCATCGCGTTTGAGGTTTGTGCGTATTGCACTTGGTCACCCATATTGCGCATCAGCGGGGCTTCTTGGCGCAGAGCCTGCATCAATGGGAAGTCGCTGCCGTAATGTTGCGTGGTGAGGAAACTGCGTAATACGCGATGCATCAGGCCAGCACGGGTGTGGGGATCCATGGACTCCGCGATTTCCACGCGAGCACTTAACAGTTCACGCAAACGCGTGCGTATCGTGCGGCGCTTTGGCGCAAATCCTTCGTCTTGCAAATCTCGCAAGTATTGTATTAACGTTTTGTTGCGCCCCATTAAGTCAACAACTTGGCGCACAAACTCTGATGGCTTGGGCGTCATCTGTCGAGATGAGATTGGGCTTAGCTCCGTTCCACTCTCATCCTCTGGGCTACTGCTCTCTTCTCGTGATGGCTCAGGAGAGTTATTCACGGCACGTTGTAGGGCATTTTCCGCAAGACGCTGTAGCCAACGACTGCTTTGACGCACATCGGGGTGATTTGGTAAGCCATCCAGTGGCACCCACGCTTGCATCAATGTTGCCTCTGCCGCAACACCAGGAGAATCAAGCGCATCAAGACTCGCCCAGTTCGGGTTGCCACGCACAAAATCAGCGTTATCATCAATTATGATATCAATGATGTAGCTTAGCGCATCTAAACGTTCAGAGGAAATTGCTGGACTGATGCCCTTCGCCACCCTCATCAACAAGTGCCGCCCATGCTTGTCTTCGACGTAATAGGCTTTATCACCAGCATTGTTTTCGGCGGTAATGTCTAAGCCTAATTTGCTCGTTAACCAGATGATGCGTTCAAAGTCACCGCTGCGAGCGAATATATGGGCAATAGTATTCCCCTCTTCATTCGGCTCATCCATTATCCCCATCGCGCTCGAATGATGAATGATGATATCAAAGCACTCTTTATGCTCTTGTTGTGCTGAAAGCAACAACAATTCAGCGCTAGGGATGATACGTAAATTCATGTCGCACCAAGCAAGGACGTCGTCTTCTGGAATCATCTGAGTGACCGCGATTAAGTCCGCATCAAAAAGATGCTCGAAACACTGGCGACGACGTTGTTTAGCGGCAACCAAACGGGCTTGTAAATCCGTACTATCGTGATTGATTAGTTGTGCTTCTGTCAATGTTTGTTGAGATAAAGAGTCATCACTCATATCATCCAGAATAATTTCTCCTAAATTTGTAAATGCAAAGGCATCCGCAAAATGGCGCTCATCGTACCGACAGAAATCTTCGCCACGACGAACAATAGCAAGAAAGTGACGAAACTCTTTCTCCATCAAGACACCATGCTCATCACGAATTCGATACTCTTTGTCTTTGTATCTAAAATGCAAATTGTCGCCAGCGTCTGCGCGAATTCGCGCTTCTAGCCGCGCCATTTTACCTTCTAATATTGGGTCATGCTTTGGAGCACACGCGTGTACGCGTCGCTCACGCTCAGTAGGCGATACGTCTTTAAATCTCAGCTCATCAATCACCGCAATTTGCGCTTGGTGCACCTCATTAATCATTTTAAGCCACGCAATCATGTCTTGGTTTGTTTGGCGTCGCGCTTCCAGCCGTTGCTCAAACAAGCGTGCGTTTGGGCTTGGGTCAAGCAAGGCCGTCAACAAGGTTGTGTCACTGGATGTAATTGCGTGTCTTGCTAATTCCATAACATCATAGTGTTGTGGATTAATAGTGATGGTCGTTGAATCGTTATGAATCATTGGTTGTTACTCCGTGGTGCTTGGCCGCCTAGTAAGCTGAAAGCTATCGCCTTGATTGCTTCTAGATAGCGCTGAATGTACTGCTTGAATTGGCCAGATTACCAGCGTGAGCAATAATTGGCTATCAGCGATAAATGGTTATTCTTGTAGGAGATCTGCCATTTTTGTGTATTTTGTGCGCTAACCCATTGATTCGTGGTTTCTCAACCAAATTTGGAGTGCTACGAGTTCGACGTATTACCTGGCAATTGAGGCATTTTCTCATAGCCCCACCTGCGAGTGATCATTGCCCTGACGCTTCTCTTTAGGGTTTGTGGTTCGGCTTCAATATTCAATCCCGCCGACGCCGCGCGCTCGCAGGACCATGGTATGCTTGGATGTCTATTCAATGGAGCATCAGCGATGATGGAAAACACGCCACCCAAGTGGGCGAAAAAAGTGTTAACGTCCCATAAACTTTACTATCAAGTCTTTCCTGCCATGCTCGCCTATGGATTGGTTATTCTAGTAGTGCACGCTTTGCTTAATTCCATAGAATCCCCGTATGGCATGATTCTCTTTGGTGTCGGGTTTGGGTTTCTCATGGTGTATGGATTTGAGAAGGTCATTAAAAGCCTTGCACTACATGCGCGCACCCCGCGGCAAGTCGCTCTCTACCGCTCGGTTTTTCAAAAAATGAAGAACCAAGAGCAATTACGAATACTACAGCACCGACTAAAACTCTTACGCTGGGTTGCTGGACTGTACGCTTGTAACGCCCTACTCACACTGACGTTTTGGTGGCGCGCTAACACCTGGTTGGTGGACA
>JAJFIK010000095.1 GCA_021775005.1 Rhodospirillales bacterium | reverse complement strand
GATGCCGCGCAGCGGCGACTAGAGGCGGTAGCGCAGAACCGCTCAAGTGTAATTAACGAGGACGGGACAGGCTCCCAGCGCTACCAGGAGGCGCAGCGCCAGGTGGATGCCGCCAATGATGCTGCCGTGGAGGCCCAGCTGCTCTACCTCAATGTTCGCGGATCGCTCGCGGCACGCCAGGCCGCCGCAACGGCGGCAAGGGCAAATGCCGCCGCTAAACGATCCGCTGCCACAGCCGCCAGAACTCGCGCTGACGCGGCTGCAGACGCCGTGGTCGCAAAAGAGTTGGAGTGTCTTGGTTTAGCCCGGCAGGCGCGCGCCGCTCAGCAAGCCGCTGACAATGCGGCGGCGGCGGCGCGCGAGGATGCACGCCGCGCTGCCATCACTGCTGCCGCTACCCAACGGCAAGCCGCAACTGATGCTCGGCGGCGCTGTGACGAGTGCCTTGCGAACTTACGCCACCATGCGCACATCTTGACTGAAGCGTTCCGGGCCATGCGCGACATTGGCATCATTAATCCCGATGCCGTGTCAGATGACGATATTGATTTTGAGCAGACCGCGGCGGGATATTACATTCAGACCCTTGCAGAAGGCGGTGCCATGGTATTGGCCGGGACCACCGGCCGCATCGGGTTGCCCACATTTCAGATCTTCACAACTCTCAATGTTCTTGAGGCGGCTTATGGCATGATCGCCATTCGTCAACTGCAGCTTACGCCACTCAGGCGCGGCTACCTTGGGGATGAATACCTCCAAAATTGGCTGCAGGAACGCGACTATGCGGACAATGCGCGGGAGGCGCGTGAGATTCAGCACGAAATTACGCGGCTTATGGAGCACGGAGGCGATACACAGTATCTGGAAGATCAGTGGGCTCGTCTAGCACGCCAATGCGAGGAGCTATGTCGCCGCGCGCAGGAACTTGCGGAGCAAGCGGACGACTAACGGTTCCTCCGATATCACCTCAAGCAAGGCATCGTACGGTTCACTGACTCTACTCCGCCGCGCCTTTCTTGGCCGGGTCTTCGGTGGGGATGTTTTGCGATTTCGCAAACCCCTTGCCATCCTGGAGTACGCCTTTATCTTCCTCTGCGATGCGGCGCCCCAAGGCAACGATTGTGGGGATGTCAGCGTCGGCAATCTCAGCCATGCGCTCTTTGCGCTTGAAGGCGGCTTCAATGTAAGGCGCAAGCTCGGCCATCTTCTTGGCTTCGCGTTCCTCCTCGCCCGCATGAAATTCCGGCATCACCTCGCGCGCAAACAATTCAAGCGCCTCGCAGATGTGTTCGTGCTTGTTGCGGCCACCTTGCTGGATGAACGCCACTTGATCCACGCCGGCATCGGCAAAACCTTTCAGGTGCGCCCGCAAGTCATCCGGCGTGCCGATGCCGCGGCTGGGGCCTTCTTCTTTCATGTCCGGCCGCGCATCTTCAAACTTGGCCCAGATGTCCGTGCGCCCCGGCGTGTGTTCGCCAAAGATGTAGTGATGCGCCAGGCCGTAGCCAAAGAAGCGGAAGCCGTCCATGCCGCGCGCTTTTGCCTCTTCTTGATCAGCATGCACAGAAAACCCTGTGACCATGCAGATGTTGGGATTCACGGCATGCCCGATGGGGACGCATTCCTCTTTGAAGATGCGGTAGTAATCTTCCACCCATTGCTTGGCCTCGCTGGGGTCCACAAAGGCAAACGTAAGCGCGCCAATGCCGCGCCGCGCCGCCATCTTGATGGTCTCGCGGTTTGAGCACGCGACCCAAAGGGGCGGGTGGGGCTTTTGCACCGGCTTGGGCACAATGTTGCGGCAGGGAAAGCTGAAGTATTTGCCGTCAAAGCCGGGGTAGGGGTCCATGGCGAGCATATTGGCGCATTGCTCCACGGTCTCTTCCCACTGGTCGCGCTTTTCTGCCACCGGCACGTCAAAGGCTTCCAACTCTGCCGCGGCGGAGCTTTCCCCGGTGCCCCATTCCACACGGCCATTAGAGACCAGATCCAGGGTGGCAATGCGCTCTGCGGCGCGGGCGGGGTGATTGTAATTCGGCGGCATCAGCATAATGCCGTGGCCCAAGCGAATGCGCGTTGTGCGCTGGGAGCACGCGGCGAGAAACACCTCCGGCGCTGAGGAATGGGAATACTCTTCCAGGAAGTGGTGTTCCACTTCCCAAGCAAAATCGATACCCAACTTGTCGGCAAGCTCCACCTGGTCGAGCGCATCCTGAAAGAGTTTCAGCTCATCGCCATCATTCCAGGGGCGCGGCAGTTGATGCTCATAAAAAATTCCGAATTTCATAGCGTCAGCCTTTTGTCTGATGATGTGTTGTTCAAGACCCACCGGCGCTGATGGCACCGTCAGTTAGGGCATCGAATTCCCGCAAGACTTGGCCGCCCTCGGTGAGGTCGAGAATTAGAGGCTCCAGATTGGCGCGGGCCCGTTTGGCGTTTTCGTCAAATTGGGTTTGGCCGTGCCAACGTACCAGCTCGGCCCAAAACGGATCGATCATCTCAGCACCTTGCACAGTACCGCCTGTGAGGGTTTTGAACGTGAAGCTGCGCATTTCTGAAATGGTGGTCTGCAGATAGGCCACGTGGATGGCCTCATCGATGCGAATGCGCTCGATCATGCTGGCGGCCAGTTCCGCGTCCTTCTTGTGATCAAGAAACGTTGCCGGATGGCGCAGCAGATCAATGGAGAAGCTGAAAAAGGCCTCAGCGCGAATTTCAATCATCAAAACGTTCATCAAAAGCGCCAAGAGCCCGCCAAACTGATCAGGCAGATGGGGGAAGGGGGGCCCTTCCTGGGGGCGGCTGATGCTCTCAGGCACCTCGGGCAAGGGAAAGGCGTCCTTGCCGAAGGCGAGATCGCGGGCCGCAAACCACATGGCGTCATGGGCGCCCACTTCAGGGTGATCGGGGTCGCCGCCCTCATCGGCGCCATGGGCCCACAAAAGCCCCTTTTCCAGATGGCCGGTGCAGGTCTCAGTGATGTCCTGCACAATCACGTCTTGCCAGTGGGGGGCGGGGTAGTCGCAGAGGGCCTGGCCCTGGGCCTCGATAACGCCGGTGATGGTCAGGGCATTCCAAAAACTTTGGCCCAGGCCGTGCTTTAAGAGCAACGCCTGCTGCGCCAGGTTGGGATAGTTGCCGCGTTTTAGGAGGTCAGCGCTGGCATCAATCAGGGGCCAGCCCTGATCCGCAAGCTGCCCTTGCCAAGCTAGTACGGCGGGCCAGCGGTGGAGGGTGCGAGGGGATTGGTACTTGCCACCAGCCACAAAGCCTCCATGGAGATTATATCCAGCGGCGCTGTGGGATTTAGCGTAGGGATGACTGGCCAAAAGTTGGTCTGAGGAATAGGTCAGAGACGGCATCAAAGTCACTCCTGAGGGTCCATGCCCAGCGGGGCCAAACCCCGGCTGCGGGATCCTTGGGTCAAAGCGTGAGGCAGCGCTGACACGTTGTCAACGAATGGGGGACATTAGGCAGAAACCGGGGCAAAACATCCGCTTGACAGGGTTAGGCCGCTCCCGTATCTCCACCTCCTCGCTCGCGCGGGGCGTTCCCTCTGCGAGCCACCCTGTGCGGGGGTGTAGCTCAGTTGGTTAGAGTGCCGGCCTGTCACGCCGGAGGTCGCGGGTTCGAGTCCCGTCACTCCCGCCATTTTTCCTACATTTCAAAGGTCATCCGGCGCGACGATTTTGCGCTGATTTTGCGTTGCGATATGAGGCAAAGCATCCTAGTTTCCGCCCGCGCGCGGGCAGGGGACGCGCCTTATTGGCTGATTCTTTTGCCCCTCCCGGTCTCGCCGGGGCTGCCGCGCCAACTATGTCTTGTTTGCGGGTCACCCCCCGTGAGCGTCGCAGGGTAAGAAACGATGCAAGAATTACTGCTGGATTACCTACCTATTTTGATTTTCATCGGCATCGCCATTGTTATTGGCGGGGTGCTTTTGGGGCTGCCATTTGTATTGGCGCCGAACAATCCCGACCCTGAAAAACTCTCGGCCTATGAGTGCGGCTTTAACGCCTTTGATGACGCGCGCATGAAGTTCGACGTGCGATTCTATCTCGTGGCGATTCTCTTTATTATCTTCGACTTGGAAGTGGCATTTCTGTTTCCCTGGGCGGTAGCGTTTGACCGGCTCGTGGAGGGCAGCGGCTGGCAGGCGCTGACCTCGCTGGGGCTGCTTTCCATGTTCACCTTCCTGATCGTGCTCACCGTGGGCTTTATCTATGAGTGGAAAAAGGGAGCGCTGGAATGGGAATAGAAAACCTCCCCGCGGGAGCTGCCGCGCGCACCGGCGTTGAAGGCGGCGCAGCGATCTCAAATGACGAACCCTATTACGCCCACATCAATGAGCGCCTGCAGGAGAAGGGGTACATCCTCACCTCCGCCGAAGACATTGTGAATTGGGCGCGTACCGGCTCGCTTATGTGGATGACATTTGGCTTGGCGTGCTGTGCGGTTGAGATGATGCAAGCCTCTATGCCGCGTTATGATCTGGAGCGCTTTGGCTTTGCCCCCCGCGCCTCGCCGCGCCAGAGCGACGTGATGATCGTCGCTGGCACGCTTACCAACAAAATGGCACCGGCTCTGCGCAAGGTCTATGACCAGATGCCAGAGCCGCGCTATGTGATTTCCATGGGTAGCTGCGCCAATGGCGGCGGTTATTACCACTATTCCTATTCTGTTGTGCGGGGCTGTGATCGCATCGTGCCCGTCGATATTTATGTGCCCGGCTGTCCCCCGACCGCCGAAGCGCTCGTCTATGGCGTTCTTCTTTTGCAAAAGAAGATTCGTCGGACGGGCACCATTGAGCGTTAAGAGGCAGTTCGCGACCAATGAATGAAAGCGCGCTTATTGAACTTGGCGAACATATCGCTGGCGAAATGGAGCAGGTCGTGCTCGGCGCCAGCGTGGCCTTTGGGGAGCTGACCCTCACCGCCCATGTGGAGCACATTGAGCCGCTGATTAAGTTCTTGCGTGATGATCCTACGTGTCGTTTCTCACAGCTCATCGATATTTGCGGCGTGGATTATCCCGGTCGTTCGCAGCGCTTTGAAATTGTCTATCACTTGCTTTCGCTGCATCAGAACCAGCGCGTGCGGGTAAAAGTCACCACTGATGAAAACGCCGCTGTGCCCAGCATTGTGAACTTGTTTCCTGTTGCCAACTGGTACGAGCGAGAAGCCTTCGATATGTACGGCATCCGCTTTTCTGATCACCCTGACTTGCGCCGCATCCTCACGGACTATGGCTTTTCAGGGCATCCTTTGCGCAAGGATTTTCCAGTGACCGGCTTTGTGGAAGTGCGCTACGACGATGAAGTTAAGCGCGTGGTTTATGAGCCGGTGAAGCTAACCCAGGAGTATCGCAGCTTTGACTTTCTCTCCCCTTGGGAAGGCGCAGGCGAGTTGTTGCCCGGCGATGAGAAGGCAACTGAGGAGGGCGCGGAATGATTGTCTCACTTACATTCTCGTCATCCCGGGGAAGGCGCAACCTTAACCCGGGATCTTGCCAAAGGGATTGCGGTTCGAGATTCCGGGCTCAGCGCGTTACGCTGCCCCGGAATGACGGCTTTTTGTTTGAGGGCGCGGAATGAACGACATGACGCCGCACGCCCAAGACGAGCGCAAGTTCACCATTAATTTTGGCCCGCAGCACCCGGCGGCACACGGCGTGTTGCGTCTGGTGCTTGATCTTGACGGCGAAATTGTTGATCGCATCGACCCCCATATTGGGTTGCTCCATCGCGGCACGGAAAAACTTATCGAGACTAAAACCTACACCCAGGCGATCCCGTATTTTGACCGGCTCGATTATGTCGGCACGATGAATCAAGAGCATGGCTTCTGCTTGGCGGCGGAAAAGCTGCTGGGCATCGAAGTGCCGCGTCGGGCGCAGTTCATCCGCGTGCTCTATAGCGAGATCGGCCGCATTCTCAATCACATCCTCAATGTCACCACGCAAGCGCTCGACGTGGGCGCGCTGACGCCGCCGCTTTGGGGCTTTGAGGAACGTGAAAAACTCATGGTGTTCTATGAACGCGCTTGCGGCGCTCGGCTTCACGCGGCCTATTTCCGCGTTGGCGGTGTGCATCAAGACCTGCCGCAAGACCTCATCGATGACATCGCGGCGTGGTGCGACGAGTTCCCCAAAATCATGGATGACCTTCATGCTCTGGTGACGGGCAATCGCATCTTTAAGCAGCGCAATGTGGGCATTGGCGTTGTCACTCAGGAACAGGCGCTCAAGTGGGGCCTTTCCGGTGTCATGCTGCGCTCAACCGGTTTGGCGTGGGATTTGCGCAAGGCGCAGCCCTATGAAGTTTATAACGAGCTCGATTTCGATATTCCTGTGGGCAAGAACGGCGATTGTTATGATCGCTATCTCATGCGCATGGAAGAAATGGTGCAGTCGCTTTCGATCATGAAGCAGTGCATCGCCAAGATGCCTGAAGGCGAAGTGATGACGGAGGACTTCAAAGTCCGTCCGCCACGCCGCGCAGAGATGAAGCGGTCTATGGAAGCGCTGATCCATCACTTCAAGCTCTATACCGAAGGCTTCAAGGTTCCCGAAGGCGAGGTTTATACCGCCGTCGAAGCGCCAAAGGGCGAGTTTGGCGTTTATCTGGTGGCCGATGGCACCAACAAACCTTATCGCTGCAAAATTCGCGCGCCGGGTTTCCCGCATTTGCACATCATGGATGAAATCACGCGCGGGCACCTGCTTGCGGATGTTTCCGCCGTGCTTGGCAGTCTCGACATCGTGTTCGGTGAAATTGATAGATAAGCAGAGTTAAAGACGATCATGGCCGCTCGCCGCTTAAGTAAAACACAGCCCATTAGTTTTGCTTTCACGCCAGAAAACTTGGCGTGGACGCAAAGCGAGATGGCAAAGTACCCCGAAGGTCGTCAGGCCTCGGCGGTGATCTCACTTCTATGGCGCGCGCAGGAACAAGAGGGCTGGCTTTCCAAGCCCGCTATCGATGAAGTGGCAAAGCTCTTGGACATGCCGGAAATTCGCGTGCTGGAAGTAGCGACGTTCTATTCCATGTTCAATCTTGCGCCGGTGGGCGAACATTTTGTGCAGCTTTGCGGCACGACGCCGTGCTGGTTGCGCGGGGCGGATGAATTGAAAACCGTTTGCCGCGACAAGATTGGCGCGCCGGGTGAGGTCAGCTCTGACGGTAAATTCTCATGGTCTGAGGTGGAATGCCTTGGGGCCTGTTGCAACGCGCCCATGGTACAGATCGGCAATGATTATTATGAGGATCTGACGGCGGAAAGTTTTGCCAAGCTGCTTGATGATCTCAAAGCGGGCAAGCCCGTAAAGGCTGGTTCTCAGTCCGGGCGCACCACATCTGAGCCGACCGGCGAGTTGACGACTTTGACGGAGGGCGCGGAATGAGCGCGATCTTCCGTTTCCCCTCCATCCTAACCTTCCCCCGCGAGGGGGGAAGGAACGAATGTGTTTCCGTTGAAACCTCCCCCTTGAGGGGGGAGGTCGGCGAACTACTAGGTGAGCCGGGTGGGGGTGACGTACAAAACACATGCGGGGCAACGTTATGCTGAGCGATAAGGACCGCATCTTCACCAATCTCTATGGTCTGCATGACTGGCGCCTTTCGGCTGCCAAATCGCGCGGCGCGTGGGACGGCACCAAACAAATATTGGAGCGCGGGCAAGACGCCATCATCGATGAGATGAAGAAGTCAGGCTTGCGTGGCCGCGGCGGGGCTGGGTTTCCCACGGGGCTTAAGTGGTCCTTCATGCCCAAGGAAGTGGGCGACCGCCCGCACTATCTGGTTGTCAACGCCGACGAGTCTGAACCCGGCACCTGCAAAGATCGCGAGATTATGCGGAACGATCCGCACCTCTTCATTGAAGGTTGCGTTGTGGCTGCCTTTTCCATGCGCGCCCATAAAGTTTATATCTACATTCGCGGCGAGTACATCCGCGAGAAGGAACGCCTGCAAGCAGCAGTAGACGAGGCCTATGAGGCCAAACTCATTGGCAAGAACAACTCTCTCGGTTGGGATTGCGACATCTATGTGCATCACGGCGCAGGGGCGTATATTTGCGGCGAAGAAACCGCGCTCCTTGAAAGCTTAGAGGGCAAAAAAGGCCAGCCGCGCCTGAAGCCGCCTTTTCCGGCGAACGTCGGCCTTTATGGTTGTCCCACCACGGTGAACAATGTGGAAAGCATCGCCGTTGCGCCAACCATCTTGCGCCGCGGCGGGGATTGGTTCGCAGGCCTTGGTCGCCCCAACAACACCGGCACAAAGCTCTTTTGTATTTCTGGCCACGTGAACAATCCGTGCAACGTGGAAGAAGAAATGGGCATTCCCTTCCGCGAACTTGTTGAGCGCCATGCGGGCGGTGTGCGCGGGGGATGGGATAACTTGAAGGCTGTTATTCCCGGCGGGTCTTCTGTGCCCTGTTTGCCCGCGCCCTTGTGCGATGATCTCAACATGGATTTCGATACCCTGCGGGATCTTAAATCCGGTCTGGGTACCGCGGCAGTGATCGTGATGGATAAATCCACCGACATGATCCAAGCGGTCGCGCGGCTGGCATACTTCTACAAACACGAAAGCTGCGGCCAGTGCACCCCGTGCCGCGAAGGCACCGGCTGGATGTGGCGCGTGCTCGAGCGCATGGTGCGCGGCGAAAGCAGCTACGCAGAAATCGACAAGCTTCTGGATGTCTCAACAGAAATTGAAGGTCACACCATCTGCGCGCTGGGGGACGCGGCGGCGTGGCCGGTGCAAGGGCTTATTCGGCACTTCCGCCATGAAATTGAAGACCGCATCGACGGCTATGCGCGTCGCAACGCAACGGCGGCGGAGTAGGGGCGATGATTAAGATCATACGAGCCGCACCAGTTCTTCCGTCAGCCAATGTACAGCGCTCGGTTGAGTTTTGTTGCAATCGGCTTGGGTTTGAGCAAGTCGCCGATTATGGGGATTATGCACTGGTTCAATGCGGCGGTGCCGAAATTCATTTTTGGGCGTGTGATGACCCGAAAATTGCTGAAGCATCCAGCGCTTATATTCTTGTAACCGGCGTGGCCGAGCTGTTTGAAAACATCAAGGACGAGGTGGGCGACTATATTGTTGTGCCTTTGACTGATCAGGAATGGGGCATGAGAGAATTCATCGTGAAGGACTTTGACGGCAACCTTCTGAAATTTGGTGAGCCGATTGCGGAGGCCGCGTGATGTCTGATCTCGTGAAAGTCATCATTGACGGGGAAGAGCGCGAAGTGCCGCGTAGCTGGTCTCTCATGCAAGCCTGCGAAGATGCGGGCGCCGAAATTCCGCGCTTTTGTTATCATGAGCGCCTGAGCGTAGCCGGCAACTGCCGCATGTGCCTGGTGGAATGGGTCGGCGCGCCGAAGCCCCAAGCCTCATGTGCTCTAGGGGTTGGCGATCTGCGTCCGGACCGCGACGGCACACCGGCAAAGATCAACACAAACTCTGCCGTGGTGAAAAAGGCCCGCGAAGGGGTGATGGAGTTCCTGCTCATCAACCATCCGCTGGACTGCCCCATTTGCGATCAAGGCGGTGAGTGCGACTTGCAAGACCAGGCGGTGGCGTTTGGCTCTGACCGCTCACGCTTTGAAGAAAACAAACGCGCGGTGGACGACAAGAACATGGGTCCGCTGGTCAAAACGATCATGACCCGCTGCATCCATTGCACCCGCTGTGTGCGTTTCTCCACCGAAGTGGCGGGCGTTAAAGACATGGGGCTTTTGGGCCGCGGCGAAAACGCTGAGATCACCACCTATCTTGAGAAGGCTCTCGACAGTGAGCTTTCTGGCAACGTCATTGACCTTTGCCCCGTTGGCGCGCTCACGTCCAAACCTTACGCCTTTCATGCGCGCCCGTGGGAGCTGCGCAAAACCGAAAGCGTTGATGTGATGGATGCGGTTGGCACCGCCATTCGCGTGGATTGCCGCGGCCGCGAAGTGATGCGCATCATGCCGCGCACCCATGAAGACGTGAACGAGGAATGGCTCGCCGATAAATCCCGCTTCATCTGGGACGGTCTAAAATCCCAGCGTCTCGACAAGCCTTTTGTGCGCAAAGATGGCAAATTGCAGCCCGCCACATGGGACGAAGCGCTCAATGCCGTTGCAAGCGCCTTCCCGAAAAGCGCGCCGCAAAAGGTCGCTGCCATTTCTGGGCAACTGGCGTGCTCCGAAAGCCAATTTGCGCTCAAAGAGCTGATGACAACATTGGGCGTTGCTAATCTCGACGCCCGCGAAAACGGTGCCAAGCTGACGGCGGGCAACCGCGCGGGCTATCTGTTTAACTCCACCATTGCCGGGATTGAAGAGGCTGATGCGCTGCTCATCGTGGGCTCCAACCCGCGCAAAGAAACGCCGGTTTTGAATGCGCGCATTCGTAAACGCTACCTCGACAATGGTTTTAAGGGCATCGCGGTTGTGGGCCCGGCGAACGACTTGACCTATGACTATGACCACCTGGGCGACAGTGCCGCCACGCTGAGCAATCTCGGTGCTTTTGCCGACGTGCTCAGGAACGCCGAACGCCCCATGATCATCCTCGGCCAGGGCGCGCTGACCCGCGACGATGGCGCAGCGATCCTCGCCAAATGCGCCAAGCTTGCGAAGGCAGGCGAAGGATGGAACGGGTTCAATGTGCTCCACACAGACCCCGGCATGATCGCGGGGCTTGATTTGGGCTTTGTACCCGGCGAGGGCGGCAAGGATGTTCAAGGCATCCTTGATAGTGCCGAGAGCGGAGAGATTGACTTTGTTTATCTGCTCAACGCCGACGGCATCGACACCACGAAGCTGAAAAATGCCTTCGTGGTCTATCAGGGCCATCACGGCGATGCAGGTGCCCACGCAGCTGATGTGATCCTCCCCGGCGCGGCCTACACGGAAAAGAACGCCCTTTGGGTGAACACCGAAGGCCGGGTACAGCGCGGGGCTCGCGCCGCCTTCCCGCCCGGTGAGGCGAAAGAAGACTGGGCCATCCTGCGCGCGCTGTCAGAAGCGCTCGGGGCGAAACTGCCCTTTGATACCTTGGAAGAATTGCGCGCCAAACTATTTGCTGCGCACTCGAGTTTTGCATCCCTCAACGTGGCACCGGGTGCCGCCGGTGGTTCGTTGGATGGAGTTGGGCAAGCGGGCGCCATCGCCGATGCAGGCTTCGCGCTGCCGGTGGCTGATTACTACCTCACCAACGTAATTTCGCGGGCGTCGAAAACTATGGCCGAGTGCAGTCAAACCTTTAACGCGCAGCGCACCGCTGCTGCAGCGGAGTAGGGGGCAAGGATGTACGACTATTTCCAATCTGTCCTCGGCCTTGAATGGGGTTATCTCGTTGCCGTGGTGACGCATATTCTCATGATCACCGTGGGCATTCTCATTGGCTTGGCGTTCTTGTTGCTGATGGACCGCAAGGTTTGGGCAGCGGTGCAATTGCGCAAAGGGCCCAATGTGGTGGGTCCGTTCGGGTTACTGCAAAGCTTTGCTGACTTCTTCAAGTTTGCCACCAAGGAGCCAGTGATCCCCGCAGGCGCCGACAAAACCGTGTTCTTGCTCGCGCCGCTCATTTCATTCGTACTGGCGTTCGCCGCCTGGGCGGTGATCCCGGTCTATGAAGGCTGGGCCGTGGCCAATATCAACGTCGGCGCGCTTTATCTTTTTGCGATCTCGTCCCTCGGGGTCTACGGCATCATCATGGGGGGCTGGGCATCGAACTCAAAGTATCCGTTCCTGGGCTCGCTCCGGTCCGCCGCGCAAATGGTCTCCTATGAAGTCTCGCTGGGCTTCGTCATCGTCACGGTATTCCTGCTCGCGGATTCACTTAATTTGAGCGAGATCGTTATGGCGCAATCCGGCGGTGTGCATCATTGGTATTTCCTGAAGCTGTTCCCGGTTTTTGTGGTGTTCTTTATCTCAGCGCTGGCGGAAACCAATCGCCCGCCGTTTGACCTGCCTGAGGCTGAATCAGAACTCGTGGCGGGCTATCAAGTGGAATATGGCTCCACGCCGTATCTGCTCTTCATGATCGCCGAATACGCCAACATCGTGCTCATGTGCGCGCTGATGACGCTGTTCTTCTTTGGCGGCTGGCATCCATTATTCGACATTGCGCCGTTCACCTGGCTGCATGGGGTGTTCTGGTTCCTGGGTAAAGTGGTGTTCTTCTTTTTCATGTTCGCCATGGCGAAAGCTATGGTGCCGCGTTATCGCTACGATCAACTTATGCGCATTGGCTGGAAAATCTTCCTGCCGTTCACGCTCTTTTGGATTTTCGGACAAGCCGTCTTTATGGCGGTGTTTTAGGGTATAGGGATTAGAGATCGGGACATGTCCTGGATTTTGTCGAGATTAAAATCAGCGTTCCTTTGGGAGTTCGTGTCGAGCTTTTGGCTTGCCATGCGCTATTTCTTTAAACCAAAGGCGACGGTGAACTATCCCTTTGAGCGCGGGCCGCTTTCCCCGCGTTTTCGCGGCGAGCATGCCCTGCGCCGTTATCCCAATGGCGAAGAGCGCTGCATCGCGTGCAAGCTTTGCGAAGCGATTTGCCCCGCCCAAGCCATCACCATCGAAGCCGAAGTGCGCCAAAGTGACGGCACTCGGCGCACCACGCGCTACGACATCGACATGGTGAAATGCATCTATTGCGGCTTTTGCCAGGAAGCCTGCCCGGTGGACGCTATCGTCGAAGGGCCGAACTTTGAATATGCAACCGAAACCCGTGAGGAGCTGCTTTATGACAAAGAGAAGCTGCTCGCTAATGGCGATCGTTGGGAATATGAGATCGCGCAGAACTTGGAGCTCGACGCGCCTTATCGCTGAGGCGCGCGCGAAAATGAGGAACGACCGATGGTGCTAAGTGCACTAGCTTTTTATCTCTTTGCCAGCCTGGCCGTGGCATCCGCGTTTGCGGTGATCGCCGCGCGCAATCCTGTGCACTCGGTGTTGTTCCTGATCCTGACGTTCTTTAATGCCGCCGGGCTGTTTGTATTGCTGGGGGCGGAGTTCCTCGCGCTGATTCTTGTGGTCGTCTATGTGGGCGCGGTGGCGGTGTTGTTCCTGTTTGTCGTGATGATGCTGGACGTGGATTTTGCCGAGCTAAAACGCGGCGCGCTGCAATACTTGCCCATGGGCGCGCTCATCGGGCTCGTTGTCTTGGGGGAATTGGTGCTCGTGCTTGGCACCATGGCGGCGGTGCCGCAAAGTGCAACGGTACGCACTGTGCCGGTGCCAGCGGTTGATGAGATTTCCAACGTGGAAGCGCTGGGGCTCATTCTCTACACAGATTACATCTACCTTTTCCAGGCGGCAGGGTTGATCCTGCTGGTGGCCATGATCGGCGCCATCGTGTTGACCTTGCGCCATCATGATCACGTCAAACGCCAAAACATTGCCGAACAATCCTCGCGCCAGCCGGAAGACGCCATGGATGTGGTCAAAGTAAAACCAGGCCAAGGGATTTAAGAAGAAGAACAATGGATATTGGACTTGGACATTACCTGACCGTCGCAGCGATCCTTTTCACCATTGGGATCTTTGGGATTTTTCTCAACCGCAAAAACGTCATCATCATCTTGATGTCCATCGAGCTGATCTTGCTCGCGGTCAATATCAACCTCGTGTCGTTTTCATCCTTTCTGGGGGACATGGTGGGGCAGGTCTTCGCCCTCTTTGTGCTCACCGTCGCTGCCGCTGAGGCCGCCATCGGCCTGGCGATCCTTGTGGTCTTCTTCCGCAATCGTGGCTCCATCGACGTCGAAGACGTCTCTATGATGAAGGGCTGAGCGGCGCATGGCACAGATCATAGTTTTTCTGCCGCTTCTGGGGGCCCTTATTGCCGGGCTCTTTGGCCGCGCCATTGGGGAGCGCTCGAGCGAGGTCATAACCTCCAGCTTCTTGGTCGTGAGCGCGCTGCTCTCTTGCGTTGTTCTTTACAATGTTGGTTTTGGCCACGAGACCGGGACGATCCAGGTGCTGCGCTGGATGGAATCCGGCGACCTTTCCATTGACTGGGCGCTCCGCATCGACACCCTAACGGCTGTGATGCTTGTGGTGGTGACCGGCGTTTCGTCACTCGTGCACATCTATTCCATTGGCTACATGCATGATGACCCGCACCGCTCGCGGTTCTTTGCCTATCTCTCCTTGTTCACGTTCGCCATGCTGATGCTGGTGACCAGCGACAACTTTGTGCAGCTGTTTTTTGGCTGGGAAGGTGTCGGGCTGGCGTCATATTTGCTCATTGGGTTCTGGTACAAGAAAGAAACCGCCAACGCCGCCGCCATGAAGGCCTTCATCGTCAATCGCGTGGGGGACTTTGGTTTTGCCCTCGGCATTGCGGCGATCTACTTCACCTTTGGCACGCTCAATTATGATGAAGTCTTTGCCGCTGCGCCTGAGATGGTTGGCCATTCCATGAGCTTTCTTGGTGCTGACTTCGACACCCTGACGGTGATCTGCCTGCTGCTCTTCATGGGCGCCATGGGTAAGTCCGCTCAGTTCTTGCTTCACACCTGGCTGCCTGACGCCATGGAAGGCCCCACGCCGGTGTCTGCGCTTATTCATGCGGCAACCATGGTGACAGCAGGCGTGTTCCTTGTTTGCCGTGCCGCGCCGTTGTTTGAGCTGGCGCCGGTGGCATTGGGCTTTGTCACATTCATTGGCGCGACGACAGCATTTTTCGCCGCTACGGTGGGGTTGTTTCAGAACGACATCAAGCGCGTCATTGCTTATTCCACCTGCTCGCAGCTTGGCTACATGTTCTTCGCCGCCGGAGTTTCAGCCTACCAGGTGGCGATGTTCCACCTCTTCACACATGCCTTCTTCAAGGCACTGTTGTTCCTGGGCGCAGGCGCGGTGATCCACGCCATGCATCATGAACAAGACATGCGCAAAATGGGCGGGCTTTACAAAATGCTGCCCATGACCTGGATCTTGATGCTGGTGGGCACGTTGGCGCTGACCGGCGTTGGTCTGCCGCTGCATTTGATCTCAGACGCGCTGCCTAACTTGGGCTTTGCAGGGTTCTTCTCAAAAGATGCCGCCATTGAAGTGGCCTTCGCGAGCCCCGGCACCTTTGGTCCTTATGCATTCTGGATGGCGATCATCGCCGCGGCCATGACATCGTTTTATTCGTTCCGAGTCTTGTTCATGACTTTCCATGGCCAAACCCGCGCCGATGAAAAGGTCCTTTCCCATGCCCATGACGCCCCGGCGGTCATGATGGTGCCGTTGATTGCGCTGGCCGTGGGAGCGATTTTCGCCGGTGGCCTGTTTGCCAACAGTTTCATTGGCGATGGACAAGAAGCGTTCTGGAACGGCTCAATATTGCCCATAGAGATTCATGAAGCTGTCGCCGATGATGGCCACGCCGTTGCCGATAGCGATGGCGAAGAAGCTGCCGCACATGACGACGGCGCCATGAGTATCCTGGAAGCCGCGCACCATGTGCCCCTGTGGGTGAAGCTCTCGCCGCTCGTTGTAACGCTCTTTGGCTTCCTGGTGGCTTGGTACTACTACATTTCCAAACCGCATCTGCCCGCGCAGATGGCCGCGCGAAACGGGCTCATCTACAGCTTCTTTTATAACAAGTGGTACTTTGATGAGCTCTACGACATTTTGTTTGTCAAACCAGCGCAACGCATTGGACGGTTCCTGTGGAAAGTCGGCGACGGCAAGATCATCGATGGGTTTGGCCCCGATGGCGTCTCCGCCCGCGTGCTGGATATAACGCGCAATGTTGTGCGTCTCCAATCGGGTTACCTTTACCACTATGCTTTCGCCATGTTGCTCGGCATTGCCGCACTGGTGACCTGGTTTATGTTTAGCCAGGGGGGCGGCCAATGAATATTGATGCTCCCTTGATTAGTTTGGTCTTGGCGCTACCGCTTCTCTCAGCGCTCTTTATTTTACTCATTCGCGGTGATGGCGAAAGCGAGCTGAACAATGCACGGCGCATGGCCTTGATGGGCTCGGGTCTTACGTTCGCGTTCTCGCTGGTGCTGGTTTATTTGTTCGATCAGAACACTGCCGATTTCCAATTTATTGAGCAATATGAATGGCTCGGTGGCGGTATCAATTATAAAGTTGGTGTGGACGGCATTTCCGTACTGTTTGTCATTCTCACCACTGCTATTACACCCTTGGCTATTTTGGCGGGGTGGGAGTCAATTCAGAGCCGCGTCAAAGAATATCTCATCGCCTTTCTTGTGCTTGAGACCATGATGATTGGGGTCTTTGTCGCCCTCGATCTGGTGTTGTTCTATGTATTCTTTGAAGCCGGGCTGATCCCCATGTTTCTTATTATCGGAGTGTGGGGCGGCGCGCGGCGCATCTATGCCAGCTTCAAATTCTTCCTCTATACGCTGCTCGGCTCGGTGTTGATGCTGGTGGCGTTGATTGCCATGTACGCCTTTGCCGGCACCACAGACATTGTCGTGTTGTTGACTGAGACGGAATTTCCCGCCGCATTGCAGACCTGGCTTTGGCTCGCGTTCTTTGCCTCTTTCGCAGTGAAGATGCCCATGTGGCCGGTGCACACATGGCTGCCAGACGCCCACGTGGAAGCGCCCACGGCGGGCTCGGTCATCCTGGCGGCGATCCTGCTTAAGATGGGCGGCTATGGCTTTTTGCGCTTCTCCCTGCCCATGTTCCCGGTGGCGAGCGACATGTTTGCCATGTTTGTCTTTGTGCTCTCCGTCATTGCCATCGTCTACACCTCGCTGGTGGCGTTGATGCAGGAGGACATCAAAAAACTGATCGCTTATTCCTCCGTCGCCCACATGGGATTTGTCACCATGGGGATTTTTGCCGCCAACGCCCAAGGGGTGCAGGGCGCGATTTTCCAGATGATCAGCCACGGATTTATCTCCGGCGCGCTCTTTATAGCCGTTGGGGTGATTTACGATCGGATGCACACCCGCGCCATTGCCGACTACGGCGGCATTGTGAATCGCATGCCGCTCTATGCTTTGATCTTCATGATCTTCACCATGGCCAATGTAGGCCTGCCGGGCACAAGCGGATTTGTGGGTGAGTTTCTTGTCATCATTGGCATTTTCCAGGTCAATACGTGGATCGCGTTCTTTGCCATGTTTGGCGTGATCCTGTCGGCGGGCTACGCGCTTTGGCTTTATCGCCGGGTGATGTTTGGCGAACTTGTGAAAGACGCGCTTAAGTCCATCAAAGATATGAATCGCCGGGAGATGCTGATCATGGGTCCGCTCGTGGCCGCGACCATATTTTTCGGCGTCTATCCTGTGCCCATATTGGATGTGACTGCGGTGTCGGTAGAAAATTTAATCGCCGAGTATGAAGACGATTTGGACGTCCATCGCGAGAGCCTTGGATTGGATGCCGAAGAAGATGACACCAGCGACGTGGCGGGGGACCACTAATGGAAACTGTTACGCTTCCCGCCATCGATATAGCGCGCGACATGGGGCTCATCGCCCCTGAGATCACCATGGCCGTTGCCGCCATGGCATTGCTTATGCTTGGTGTTTTTCAAAGCGACGCGCGTTCGCGTCTTGTGTCCAACCTGTCAGCCGTGTTGTTGGTTGCTGTTGCGGCCTTTGTTGTGATGACCACCGGCGAGCCCAAATTGGCATTTGGCGGCAGCTTCAAGGTTGACGCCTTTGCGTCCTTTGCGAAGGTGCTGGTGCTTTGCGGTTCGGCGTTGGCGATCCTAATGTCACGCGGCTTTCTCCATCACGAAAAGCTTGAGCGCTTTGAGTTTCCAGTTCTCATCGTGCTGGCAACGCTTGGCATGATGATGATGATTTCAGCCAATGATCTCATCTCCCTCTATATGGGTATCGAGCTGCAATCTCTGGCGCTCTATGTGCTCGCGTCTTTCAATCGCAATAGCGCGCGATCAACTGAGGCCGGCCTCAAGTACTTTGTCCTCGGGGCGCTGTCGTCTGGCATGTTGCTCTATGGCTGCTCACTGATTTACGGCTTCACCGGCACCACTAACTTTGAAGTGCTCGGCACCGTTGTCACCGGCGGCGAGATGAACATCGGGCTCATTTTTGGGGTTACCTTCCTTATCGCGGGGTTAGCGTTCAAAGTTTCCGCTGTGCCGTTCCATATGTGGACCCCTGATGTATATGAAGGCTCGCCCACCCCGGTGACGGCGTTTTTCGCCGCAGCCCCAAAAGTGGCGGCGCTTGCCTTGTTTATGCGCGTGCTTGGCGATCCATTACTGCCGCTCATTCATGAGTGGCGGCAGATCATTTTCTTCATCTCCGTGGCATCCATGGTGCTTGGGGCCTTTGCCGCTATTGGGCAAAACAACATCAAACGCCTGATGGCCTATTCAACCATTGGCCACATGGGATACGCGCTGGTGGGTCTTGCCGCCGGAACGGTGGCCGGTGTGCAATCGGTGCTGGTCTATCTGGCGATTTATCTCGTCACCAATGTTGGTGTCTTTGTCTGCATCCTGTCCATGCGGCGCAAAGAGGGCATGGTGGAGGAAATCTCAGATCTTTCCGGGCTTTCGCGCACCAGGCCCATGATGGCATTTGCATTAGCGATTTTCATGTTTTCGCTGGCAGGCATTCCGCCCCTTGCTGGGTTTTTTGGCAAATTTTTGGTCTTCTTTGCTGCTGTGGACGCGGGGCTTTGGCAGCTCGCCGTGATCGGGTTGCTCGCCAGCGTGGTGAGCGCGTTCTATTATTTGCGCATTATCAAAGTGATGTATTTCGACGAACCGGCGCCGGTATTTGAGCGGGGCATTGGCACGGAAATGCGGCTCATCCTTACAGGCAGTGCTGCGCTGGTGCTGTTGTTTGCGGTATTTGGTGGGCCCATCATTTCAATGGCGCAGCACGCCGCCGTCTCGTTGATGGGATAACCCATGACCAGCGCCGTTTGGCCTGCGGGGTATGATCTTGTCACCTTTGACGAGATCGATAGCACGAACTCAGAAGCACGCCGCCTGGCCGAAGCGGGACACCAAGGCCCGGTTTGGATTCGCGCCGGGCTTCAGACGGCAGGCCGGGGGCGGCGAGGCCGCGATTGGGTCTCGCCCAAGGGCAATATGTTTGCCACCCTTCTTCTGCGCCCCCATGTAGCTGCACCAAACGCCGCACTTTTGTCTTTTGCCGCAGCCCTTGCTGTCGCCGAGACGCTGGATGCGTTCGTGGAGCAACATCGCGTGCGCCTAAAATGGCCCAATGATGTGCAGCTTGATGGCAAGAAAATTTGCGGCACCTTGCTTGAGAGCGCCGCAGGGCCTGATGGCAATGTGAGCTGGCTAGCTGTGGGCATTGGCATCAACCTTGCCAACCATCCGAACCTCAGCGAGCCGGTTTCGACCTCGCTCGCAGAGGCATTGGCCGCGCCTGCGCCATCGCCTGAATTGGCATTAACCCATCTCGCCGCGTCATTTGCCCGCTGGTATGACATCTGGCAGCGCGACGGCTTTAAGCCGCTCCGGGCCGCCTGGCTTTCCCGCGCCCGCGGACTGGGGGAGCCCATTACGGTCAATTTGCCGCGTGACACCCTGCAAGGGCGTATGGGCGGCATCGACGAAAGCGGCGCGCTTCTGCTAGAGACAGAGGGTGGGATAAGGACAATTTCCGCAGGCGAGGTCTTCTTTGGATCATAACGCCCGCAATACAGGGGAGGCCGCTTGTGCTTCTAGCCATTGATGCAGGAAATACCAACACGTTGTTTGCCATTTTTGATGGCGACACGGTGCGGGCGCAATGGCGTGCGGAAACCTCGGCCTCGCGCACGGCAGATGAATATCTTGTCTGGCTGACGCAACTTATGGCGCTGCAAGGGTTGAAGCCCAGCAACATTGAAGGGGCGATCATTGCGACGGTGGTACCGCAGGCATTGTTCCCGCTACGCCAGCTTTGCGAAAAGTATTTTTGCTCTCACCCCATGGTGGTGGGGGACTCAGCTGTTGATCTTGGCATCACTCTCAATGTGGATCGCCCAAGTGCGGTGGGGGCCGACCGAGTGGTCAACACGGTTGCAGCCCATGCCGCGTTCAAAGGCGCGCTGATTGTCATCGATTTCGGTACCGCGACCACGTTCGATGTAGTGGCAGAAAATGGTGACTATGACGGCGGGGTTATTGCGCCGGGTGTTAACTTGTCCCTTGAGGCGTTGAATCTGGCGGCCGCAAAATTGCCGCGCATTGCCGTGGAACGCCCACAAGCGGTGATTGGCAAAGACACCGTGCCCGCTATGCAGTCAGGCGTTTATTGGGGCTATGTCAGCTTGATTGATGGGCTGGTGAAACGCATCAAGAATGAATACGAAAAACCAATGACCGTTGTCGCGACCGGCGGTCTTGCCAGCCTGTTCCGACATAGCGCGTTGTGCATTGATCATGTAGATCAAGACCTCACCATTCGCGGCTTGAAAATTCTCTATGACCTCAACGTTGCCAACTTCACCAGTAATACTGGAAAGCGCGTGTGACCAAGAACGATGAACTAGTTTTTCTTCCCCTAGGCGGCTGCGGTGAGATCGGGATGAATCTCAACCTGTTTGGCTATGGGCCATCGGGGAAACACAAGTGGATCATGGCGGACTTAGGGGTGACGTTTGGGGACGAACGCACGCCGGGCATTGATCTGATCATGCCTGACCCTTCCTTCATTGAGAAACGCAAGAAAGATCTCCTCGGCATCGTGCTGACCCATGGGCACGAGGATCACATCGGGGCCGTGCCGCAACTTTGGTCACGTCTTGGCTGCCCGGTTTATGCCACGCCGTTCACCGCAGAGCTGGTGCGGGCTAAATTGGCGGAAGTGGGGCTGCTCGACCAAGTGCCGCTGCATATTGTGGAACTCGGCGGGCACATCAAGCTTGGGCCCTTTGATGTTGAGCTTGTAACGCTGACCCATTCGATCCTTGAGCCCAATGCGCTCGCCATTCGCACGCCGTTGGGTAATTTGCTGCACACCGGCGATTGGAAAATCGACCCCCATCCCCTGATTGGCGACAAGACTGACGAGGAATGCCTGCGTAAATTTGGCGAGGAAGGTGTCCTTGCCATGCTGTGCGATTCCACCAACGTGTTTTCGCCCGGTATTTCTGGTTCCGAAGCTGATGTGCGGCAAAACCTTGTTGATCTTATCTCAACCCTGAAGAACCGCGTCGCGGTGACAAGCTTTGCGTCAAACGTGGCGCGCCTTGAGAGTGTCATTCATGCCGCCCGCGCCAATGGGCGTCATGTCTGCCTGGTGGGGCGGTCCATGCATCGCATCACCGGGGCTGCGAAAAAGGTCGGCTACCTTAGCAATATCCCTGACTTTGTTGAAGAAGAAGAAGCGGGGTACTTGCCCGCGGACAAAATACTCTATCTCTGCACCGGTAGTCAGGGTGAATCGCGCGCGGCGCTTTGGCGTATCGCTGATGGCGCCCACCCCAATGTCAGCCTGTCCGACGGGGACACGGTTATTTTCTCATCGCGCGTTATTCCGGGAAACGAGATTGGTATTTCAGAATTGCAGAACCGTCTTGCAGAGCGCGGTATTGAGATCATCGGCGAGTCTGATCACTATGTGCATGTCTCCGGTCACCCATGCCGGGATGAGCTTTCAACCATGTATGGCTGGGTCAAGCCGGAGGTCTCCATTCCGGTGCATGGTGAAATGCGGCACTTGCTCGAACACGCGCGGTTGGCAGAGTCACTACAAGTTCCAGAGGCCCACGTCGCCCCCAATGGGACCATGTTGCGCCTGGCACCGGGGCCGGTTGAGGTTGTTGATCGCGTTGAGAGCGGCCGGCTTTACCTCGATGGAAAATTGCTGGTGCCGAGCCATGATCCTGCCCTCAGCGTGCGGCGTAAAATTTCTCATCTGGGGCATGTGGTCGTAACAATGGTGTTGGACAAGCGCGGAGATTTGATCGCTGATGCAGCGGTGCAGCTCACCGGGGTTCCGCTTGAGACCCTTAAGCGATCAGCGGATTTTGTCGACGAGATTGCAACTGCGGCAGAAGAAGCTGTGGACCGCCTGTCTGCAAAGCGCGTTAAGGATGATATCGCTGTGGAAGAAGCCGTACGCCGGGCGGTGCGCGTGCCTATACGCGATGTCTGGGGCAAAAAGCCCCTGCTGAATATTCAAATTATCAGAACCGACTAAGGACATGACCATGAGCAAACTTGGAATTCTGAATCAGGTCGCCATCGCGGTACCAGATGTGCGGGCCGCCGCTAAAGTTTGGCAAGAGCGCTATGATGTTGAGGTGTCTGAACCGCAGCCCGAACCTGATCACGGCGTCACTGTTGTGTTCGTGAATTTGCCCAACACCAAAATTGAATTGCTGGAGCCTTTAGGCGAAAACTCACCCATCGCGGGATTTTTGGCCAAGAACCCCAAGGGCGGTATCCATCACATTGGCTTTGAAGTGGATGAGCTGATCCCCTTGCGCGATCGCTTGCGCGGGCAGGGGGTGACCATTACCGGTGATGGCGAACCTAAAATCGGCGCGCATGGCAATCCGGTGATCTTTCTTCACCCGAAGGATTGCCACGGCGCCCTCATTGAACTTGAGGAAGTCACCAGCTGATGGGAATTGGCGGCTCCGTTGTGGTCCTGATGTGTGCCTGGTGGATGGTGTTTTTCATCGTTCTGCCGTGGGGCATTCGCAGTCAGTGGGAGGACGGTGATGTCATCGAAGGCAATGATCCCGGCGCGCCGGTGGAGCACCATTTGGGCAAAAAGGCGCTCATTGCCAGCGTGGTCGCCGTCATCATATGGCTCGTTTCATGGACCATCGTAACCTTTGATCTGATCTCTATTGATCGGTCGCCGTGGCAGATCGGGACCCCGACCGCCACCGAAGGTGACGAATAATCATCATGATATTACGGATTACAGGTCGTAATTGGAATTTATCTCCGTTTTTGGCTTGCATAACGCCATAAACATATTCATATTGGAATCAACCGGGGTCCTATCGGCCCTGGGTGCGCTTGATGGCGTTTCCTCCCTGAACTTGGCCGCCCCTTACCCGGGCGGCCTTTTTTTGGAGGGGTCTTTCAGGGTTAATAACAATTCGATCTATTCCCTAAACGGGATGTTTTGGCGCGCCCGCTATCCTTCGTTTCATGAGGGACGCCTCTCATATCTAAAATCGCTAGTTGGTTGTCGGCGGCGCGGGCCAGAAGAGCTCCGCCGCCGATGGCGTTTGGCTTGCCTGAGAATGCCCTCTGTCCCGCTTTTGCCACCTTCGCTCTCTAGGACGCGCATTGGTGATTACTGCGCCGTTGTCAGGCCCCGGCGCATCACCTAAACCTTGAATTCAAAGGATTTTCGGGAGCCAACCAAATATGACTGCAGCAGATCCAGCTGTTCCAACGCCGCAACGCTCAAACAAAGGGGCGGGGGCGTTTTCCGGCTTTGAGTGGATGATGGCAGCGCGCTACCTCGGCTCACGGCGGCGCGACAGTTATGTCTCCGCCATTTCCGTCATCTCGCTGCTCGGCATCATGCTCGGCGTCGCTGTTCTGATTATTGTGATGGGAGTGATGAACGGGTTTCGCGCGGAGCTTCTCAATCGCTTGCTCGGTGTTGATGGGCATATCTATGTGGAAGCCAGGTTTGGCAATCTCAACGAATATGATGAGTGGATTGATCGCATCACTGCTGTGCCCGGCGTCGTTAGCGCAGCTCCGGTGGTGGAGGGTCAAGTGCTCGCATCGTCAAATGTCGCAACGGGCGGCGCGCTGGTGCGCGGCATGCGGCGCGAAGATCTCGCGCAACTTTCCTTTGTGGCTGACAATATCCAACAAGGTTCCATGGCGGCGTTTGAAGGCGGCCATGCCATTGCGGTGGGCTCGCGCCTTGCTCGTGCCCATGGCCTGCTCGCAGGTGATCGGCTCACACTCATCTCCCCGCAAGGGGATGTGACCCCGTTCGGCATGACCCCGCGCACTAAGAGTTATCGCATCGCGATGGTGTTTGAAGTTGGCATGAGCGAATACGACGCGAGCCTGGTCTATATGCCGCTGGCTGAAGCGCAATTGTTCTTTGGTACCAGAGATGGGATCAACAAAATTGAAGTGCGCGTTGATAATCCCGATCAGGTGCAGCGCTATCGCGAGGACGTCGCCGTTGCGATCGGGGTGGATGCACGGGTTGAGGACTGGATGCAGTTGCGCTCAGCCTTTGTCGGCGCACTGCAGCTCGAGCGCGTGGTGATGTTCATTATCCTCACCATGATCATTCTCGTCGCCGCCTTGAATGTGGTTTCCGGCCTCATCATGCTGGCCAAAGACAAAGGCCGCGGCATTGCCGTTCTGCGCACCATGGGCGCGACCCAAGGCATGGTCATGCGCATCTTTTTAATCGCCGGCGCGCGCATCGGCGTGATGGGCACCGTGCTCGGCGTGGCGCTTGGTATTTTGGTGGCGGAGAACATCGAATATGTCCGCCAGTTCGTTATGTGGGTCACCGGGGCAACCATTTTTGACCCTGAGATTTATTTCCTCTCGCAACTGGTGGCAGAGGTGAACAATGGCGAGGTCGCGGCTGTTGTCATTGTTGCGCTGACGCTTTCCTTGCTGGCACCGCTTTATCCCGCCTGGCGCGCGGCGCGCCTCGATCCAGTGGAGGCGCTGCGTTATGAATAATGTCGCCCCCATTTTGGAACTACGCGAGCTTTCCCATTCCTTCACCCAAGGCGATGTGGCGCTGCACATCTTGCGCGGCGCGTCGCTCACTGTGCGCCCCGGCGAAGTTGTTGCGCTCATCGGACCCTCAGGTGCGGGCAAATCTACGCTGCTGCATATTGCGGGACTGCTCGAGCGTCCGGCCTCTGGCCTTGTGGTAGTCGGCGGACAAGATTGCGTTGACCTTGGCGATCGGGAGCGCACCAAAATCCGCCGCGCCGAGCTTGGCTTTGTTTATCAGGCGCACAATCTGCTGCCTGAGTTTACCGCCCTTGAGAACGTGGCACTGCCCCAGCGTATTGCCGGGGTAGGCAAAAAACCTGCGTCTGAGGAAGCCACCCGCCTTCTCAGCATGCTCGGCCTTGGCGCGCGCCTTAAGCACTTGCCGTCAGAGCTTTCCGGTGGCGAGCAACAGCGTGTAGCCATTGCACGGGCGCTGGCAAACAAGCCGCGACTGTTGCTGGCGGATGAACCCACCGGCAATCTTGACCCCAAAACCGCCAAGCTGGTGTTTGATGAACTCATCAGCCTGGTGCGCCACGAAAATCTTGCCGCCGTCGTCGCCACCCATAACCTTGACCTTGCCACCCGCATGGATCGCGCCGTGGTGCTCCACGAAGGCAAGCTGGTGGAGGCGGGGGCTCAAGGCGCGCAACCCCCGCAAGGGGTCGCCGCACCGCATGCGCCAACTGCCGCCCCTCAAAGCCCACAGCTGAAATAAGCGGGTTAATGCCTACCCAAATTGCCACTTGACATCATGAGAACAAAACAGGAACATGGCTACCCACAACCCAGATGGAGTGCCCGCCATGACCAATTTCCTGAAAGACTTCCTCGCCCTCTCAAGTGTTGTCGGTGTGCTATGGGCAGTGACGGTGTGGTCAGCTATTGTCGGCTCGGCGCTCACCTGAGCATCATTGTCGTCGCGCCTTAAATCAGGCGCACCCCGTCCATCCGAATCGCCCGAGACTGCGCTCCATGACGCCTTCACCCTCTGCGCCGAGCTTCGTGCATCTGCGCGTTCACACTGCCTATTCGCTTTTAGAAGGCGCAATCCGCACCAAGGATTTGCCCGGCCTTTGCGCGAGCCATGGCATGCCCGCTGTGGGGGTGACCGACACGGCAAATATGTTCGGCGCTATGGAGGTGACCGCAGCACTGAAGAAGGGCGGCATCCAGCCCATCATCGGTTTGGGGCTGCCTCTGAGGCTTGATACTGACGGCGATAGCCACGGCCGCAATCGTGAGCGTTTGCCGCGCCTGGCGCTGCTGGCCAAGGACGAGGCGGGCTATCAAAACCTTCTGAAGCTCACGTCCTTGAGCTATTTTAAAACTGAATCCCAAGACGACGCTCATGTTGACATGACTGACTTGGCCACCTTCAGCGACGGCCTCATCTGTCTTTCAGGAGGCCCCGATGGCCCCGTCAACAAGCTTTTCCTGAACAATCGCGCACGCGATGCTGAGGCCTTGCTCGCCCAATTCCACGATATCTTCGGAGATCGATTTTACGTTGAACTTCAACGACATGGGCGGCGAAGTGAAACCATCGTGGAAGGCCCGCTGATCGACTGGGCCTATGCCAATCAAGTGCCGCTGGTGGCCACCAACGAGCCATATTTCGGCGACCGCGATGACTATGAAGCTCATGACGCGCTGATCTGCATCAAGGACGGCGCCTATGTCATGCAGGACGATCGGCGCAAGCTGACGCAGGAGCATTATTTCAAAACCCAGGCCGAAATGGCGGCGCTCTTTGCCGACTTGCCCGAAGCCCTTGAGAGCACGGTGGAGATCGCCCGGCGCTGCGCCTTTGCGCCTGCGCGGCGTGACCCCATCCTGCCGGACTTCAAAGTCGACGGCGGGCTCTCTGCTGACGATGAAATGCGCCGTATGGCGGCCGAGGGCCTGGCCAAGCGTCTTGAAGTCTCCGGGCTTCATGCTACCCGAGAGGTTTATGACAAGCGTCTTGCCTATGAGCTCGACATCATCAGCCGCATGGGCTTTGCCGGCTATTTTCTGATTGTCTCAGACTTCATGCGCTGGGCGCGAGCAAAGGGCATTCCCATTGGCGTGCGCGGGTCCGGGGCGGCGTCCATCGTGGCCTGGGCCCTGGACATCACCAATCTCGACCCGCTCCGCTTTGATTTGGTGTTTGAGCGCTTTTTGAATCCTGAGCGTGTTTCCATGCCGGATTTCGATATTGACTTCTGCCAGGACCGGCGCGGTGAAGTGATTGCCTATGTGCAGGAAAAATACGGCCACGACCAAGTAGCGCAGATCATCACCTTCGGGACCCTGCAAGCACGCGCCTGCGTGCGTGATGTGGGCCGGGTGTTGCAAATGCCCTATGGCCAGGTGGATCGGATTTCCAAGATGATCCCGAACCCCCCGGGCAAACCCTTAAGCTTGACCCAGGCCATCGATGGTGAGCCGCGGCTGCAGCAGATGATTAAGGAGGATGCTTCCGTCACGCGGCTGATGGAAATCGCCAAGCGGCTTGAAGGGCTCTATCGCCACGCCTCCACCCACGCAGCGGGGCTTGTCATCGGCGACCGCCCCCTTGATGAGTTGGTGCCCATGTATCGCGATCCGCGCGCGGATATGCCGGTCACGCAGCTACATTACAAAGATGCGGAAGAAGCCGGGCTGGTGAAGTTTGACTTCCTTGGCCTCAAGACGCTGACCGTGATCGCGCGCACGGAAGAATTGCTGGCGCGGCGCGGCATTGAGATCAATACCCAAGATCTGGAACTTGCCGACGACAAGACCTTTGAGATGCTGGCGCGGGGCGATTCAATCGGCGTGTTTCAGCTCGAAAGCTCCGGCATGCGCGATCTGCTGCGGCAGATGAAGCCTGACCGGATTGAGGACCTCATCGCCCTTGTGGCGCTTTATCGCCCAGGGCCGATGGATTCCATCCCCACCTACATTGCCTGCAAGCGGGGTCGCGAGGCGCCGAAATATCTCACCCCGCAACTTGAGCCCATTCTCGATGAGACCTTTGGCGTCATGACCTACCAGGAAGACGTCATGCAAATCGCGCGCGATCTGGCGGGCTATTCCCTGGGGGACGCGGATCTGCTCCGCCGGGCCATGGGCAAGAAAATCAAGTCCGAGATGGATAAGCATGAAGCGCGGTTCATTGAAGGGGCGGAAAAGAGCGGCGTTGCCGAGCCCATCGCGCGGGCCATTTTTGAGCAAGCAGCAAAATTTGCCGGCTATGGCTTTAACAAGGGTCACGCCGCCGCCTATGCGCAGGTGGCTTTCCACACCGCCTATCTGAAAGCGCACTACCCCGTAGAGTTTTTGGCCGCATCCATGACGCTGGATATTGAGCGTACAGACCGGCTCAATACTTTCCGGGTGGAAGCCCGCCGCCTTGGCATTGAAGTCCTGCCGCCGGATGTAAATCGGTCGGAGGCCGCCTTTACGGTTGAACAGAACCCGGACGGCAATTGGGTTATTCCCTATGCCTTGGGGGCGATCAAGAACGCTAGCGCCAACGCCATGGCGTCGATCGCAGAGGAGCGGGCGACCAGCGGACCTTACAAGGACATTTTCGATTTTGCCCGCCGCATCGATCCGCAAGTGGTCAATAAGAGATCACTGGAAGCTTTGGCCAAGGCCGGGGCCTTTGATGCCATTCACCCCAACCGCGCACAGGTGTTCCATGCTGCGGACGTGCTCACGGACTATGCGGCTCTTACCAAGGCAGAGGCGAGCTCGAACCAGGAAAGTATGTTTGGAGATGGCGCCATCGATGCACCGCCGCCAAAATTGCCGTTGAGTGAGGAATGGACCACCAATGAGCGTCTGTCGGCTGAGATGGAAGCCGTGGGTTCCTATATCTCTGGCCACCCCCTTGATGATTATCGCCAATCGCTGGAGCGGGCGCGGGTTTCAACTTATGCAGAGGTTCTGGGCGGCGCGGGCCGGCATGGCAAATCCATTCGCATCGCCGGCACGATTATGGAACGGCAGGATCGCAAGTCGCAAAAGAGCGACCGACCCTTTGCCTATGTGCGCGCGTCTGACCCGACCGGCGAATTTGAAGCGCTGGTATTTTCTGATGTGCTCTACGCCACTCGGGAGCATTTGGAGCCGGGGAACTCCGTTGTCTTCACCGTATCGGTCGAGCGCGCAGATGATGATGTGCGCCCCATCATCCAAGGCGTCGAGGCCATTGATAAAGTGGTGGCGAGCGCGGGCGCGGGGCTGAAGATATTTGTCTCAGGTGTGGATGCTTATTCCGGCATTCAGGAATGCCTTAAGTCGCGCGGCAAAGGCATCGTCACATTGGTGTTGGCGGCGGAAGAGGGGCTGAGGGAAATACACCTGGATCTGCCTGGCCGTCATCAAGTGGATCCTGCGACCCGTCAGGCGCTCAAATCCCTCACCGGGGTCGCCCATGTGGAAGAGGTCTAAACGGCATGATTTTGCCGTTTTAACGACCCTTTCATGGCTTTCAGGTTAGGCCTTGCGTCGCGGCGGAGGCTCACCTATAACCCGCCCCGCAAAACCACACGCGTGCTTTCGGGCACAGGGTCAACTTTTGACATAGACCCTGGTCCATCCGGTGGGACACTTTTGTCCCCACAGGCGCGCGGAGGATGAACCGGAAAAGGAGAAAATCCGATGGCATTGCCTGAATTCAGCATGCGCCAAATGCTCGAAGCTGGCGTACACTTTGGTCACCGTACCCACCGCTGGAACCCCAAAATGGGGGAATATATTTTTGGTGATCGCAACTCGATCCACATTCTAGATCTGTCCAAGTCGGTGCCTATGTTGCACCAGGCCCTGGTCGCTATTCGCGATGTTGCCGCAGGCGGCGGACGTATCCTGTTTGTCGGCACCAAGCGTCAAGCCCAAAAGCCGGTGGCAGACGCTGCTGCGCGTTGCGCGCAATATTATATCAATCACCGCTGGCTTGGCGGCACGATGACCAATTGGAAAACCATCCTGCATTCCATTCGTCGTTTGCGCGAGCTTGAAGGCACGCTTGAAAGCGACAGCAGCGGCTTGACCAAAAAAGAATTGCTTCAGATGACGCGCGAGCGCGACAAGCTGGAACAGTCCCTGGGCGGCATCAAGGAAATGGGCGGTCTGCCTGATCTTCTGTTTGTAATTGATACCAACAAAGAAGCCATCGCCATTCACGAAGCGCGCAAGCTTGGTATTCCGGTGGTTGCCATTGTCGATACCAATTCAGACCCCGACGGCATTACTTATCCGGTTCCGGGTAATGATGACGCCAGTCGCGCGCTGAACTTCTATTGCGATCTGGTCTCCCGTGCGGTGATCGATGGCCTTGCAGCCGGTCGCGCTGATGTTGGTGGTGATGTTGGTGAAGACGCTGAGATTGCGCCCGAAATTCTGCCTGATGTGAGTCAAGAAGCAGAAGCGCCCGCAGAAGCTGCACCGGCAACGGATAGCGACAAACAGCCAGGTGCCGCCGAGTAATCGGCATCTGTGATTTGAACGAACTTACAAAGCGATTGACGAGGAACGAAGATGGCTAACATCACCGCCTCAATGGTGAAGGAACTGCGCCAGAAAACTGGTGCAGGCATGATGGATTGCAAGACCGCGCTGATGGAAAATGGCGGCGATATGGCGCAAGCCATCGATTGGTTGCGCACCAAAGGATTGTCAAAGGCCGCTAAGAAGGCTGATCGCGTGGCGGCGGAAGGCCTTGTTGCTGTTGCGGTTGATGGCGGCAAAGGCGCGCTTGTAGAAGTCAATTCAGAAACTGATTTTGTGGCGCGGAACGAAATCTTTCAAAATCTCGTCCGCAAAATTTCCCAAGTTGCGGTCTCCCTTGGCGGTGATGAAGCGGCCGTTCGGTCAGCTGAGTTTCCCGGGGCCGGCAAATCAATTGAGGCCCATGTCACCGAGATGGTTGGCACTATTGGCGAGAACATGAGCTTCCGTCGTTCGGTCGGCTTGACCGCCAATCCTGGCGTGGTGGCGAGCTATATTCACAACGCAACCGCCGACGGCCTCGGCAAAATCGGCGTCCTGGTGGCGCTGAAATCTGATGGCGATGCAGAGAAACTTGCCGCCTTGGGCAAGCAGATCGCCATGCATGTGGCCGCAACCTCGCCCTTGGCGCTCAAGGATAGTGATCTGGACCCCGCCGTGGTGGCCAAGGAGCGCGAAGCGCTGATTGCGGAAGCCAAGGAAAGCGGCAAGCCCGACAACATTATTGAAAAAATGGTCGACGGCCGCATTCGCAAATTCTACCAAGAAGTTGTGCTTACGCAGCAGGCGTTTGTGATCAATCCTGACGTCACGGTGGAAAAAGCGATCAAAGAAGCGGAAGCTGATGTTGGCGCACCCATCGAAATTGTAGGCTTTGAACGATTCGCACTTGGCGAAGGTATCGAAAAAGAAGAAACCGACTTTGCGGCTGAAGTGGCCGCAGCGGTTGCGTCTTAAGAGGGCGCAGGCGAGGTCGAAAGGAACAAGAGCATGAGCGACGGGAACGGTTCAAAAGACAGTAAACCGAAATACGCTCGTGTTCTTTTGAAAGTGTCCGGTGAAGCGCTGATGGGGGAGCAACCCTACGGCATTGATCTCGCCATGGTTCAACGCATTGCTGGTGAAGTGAAACACGCCACCGAGATCGGCACGCAAGTTTGCCTGGTCATCGGCGGCGGTAACATTTTTCGTGGCCTATCGGGGGCCGCTGCTGGCATGGAACGGGCCAGCGCGGACTATATGGGCATGCTTGCCACGGTAATGAATGCGCTCGCCGTGCAAACCACCCTTGAAAGCATGGGCGTTGATACGCGGGTGCAGTCAGCCATTCCCATGACCACCGTCAGCGAGCCGTATATTCGCCGCCGCGCCATGCGGCATATGGATAAGGGCCGCGTGGTCATCTTTGCGGGGGGCACCGGCAACCCGTTCTTTACCACTGATACTGCTGCGGCCCTGCGCGCGGCTGAAATGAATTGTGACGCCCTGCTAAAGGGAACCCAAGTGGACGGCGTTTATAGTGCCGACCCCAAAACCAATTCAGATGCAACGCGCTATGATGCGCTATCATTCATGGATGTCCTAAGCCGTGACTTGCGGGTGATGGACGCCTCGGCGATTTCTCTTTGCCGTGACAACGATATTCCGATTGTGGTTTTCTCTATTCATACGCAAGGTCAATTCGTAAAAACACTACAGGGGCAGGGCCCAGCTACGGTGATTTCATAAAGCCGTCTGCATACATATTAACTGGAGGTTCCAATGGCTGAACAAGGTGGTGTCGATTTTAAGGATATCGAACGGCGTATGGACGGTGCGCTTCAGACCCTCAAGCATGAATTTTCTGGCCTGCGCACGGGCCGCGCGTCTGTCAGCTTAGTGGAACCCATCATGGTGGAGGCCTATGGCAGCAAAACGCCGATGAACCAGATTGGTACGGTCTCGGTTCCTGAGCCGCGCACCTTGGCGATCAATGTTTGGGATAAAGGGCTGGTTGCCGCGACCGAAAAGGCGATCCGCGAATCCGGGCTGGGGCTCAACCCCAACACCGAAGGACAGACCATCCGGCTGACCATTCCTGAGCTCAATGAGGAGCGCCGCCGCGAACTTGCCAAAGTTGCCAGCAAATATAGCGAGCAGGCCCGCGTTGCCGTGCGCAATGTGCGCCAAGACGCTATGCAGCACCTCAAGAAGGCGCAAAAAGACAAAGACATCAGCGAAGATGAGCAAAAGACGCTATCAGATCAGGTGCAAAGCCTCACCGACGCTGCGATCAAAAAGATTGATGATGCGGTAACCGCCAAAGAAGCGGAGATTATGCAAATCTAACGTGCCGCGATCGTGACGCCCGTTGATGCGGGGGCGGTTAACGCATGAGGAGAAGCACATGCCGGGTCACATAGACCCAGATAGCAGTATCGAGGACGTGCCTTTCGAGGCGCGCCCGCGGCATGTGGCAATTATCATGGATGGAAATGGCCGCTGGGCGGCTGCGCGCGGGCTGCCCCGCCGGGCCGGCCATGAACAGGGCGTTGAAACCGTGCGGCGAGCAGTGGAAGCCGCCGGCGACTTAGGCCTCCAACATCTTACGCTTTATGGGTTTTCGTCAGAGAACTGGAACCGCTCCGTTGATGAGGTTAACGACCTCATGGGTCTCTTGCGCGGTTACATCAATGCGGATTTGAAGGATCTTACGAAACGCGGCGTGCGGGTTCGTATCATCGGTGAACGCGATGACCTGGCACCAGACATCATCAAGTTGATTGAACGGGCTGAGCGCGAAACAAAAGATTGCAGCGAATATAATCTTACCATCGCATTCAATTATGGCTCACGGCAGGAACTTGTTGCTGCGGTGAAAGCGATCGCGGTGCGCGTTGCCGCCGGGGAATTATCTGCAGACGACATTGATGAAGCGATAGTGGCCCACCACCTCTATACGGCTCAATTGCCGGAGTTGGATTTGCTCATCCGCACCAGCGGCGAAAAGCGTTTATCAAACTTTTTGCTTTGGCAGGCCGCTTATACGGAGCTCTATTTCGAGGAGGTCTTTTGGCCTGACTTCGAGCGGCGGCATTTGGTCCGCGCCATTCGTGCATTTGCGACGCGCGATCGCCGCTTTGGCGGGCGCCATGATCAGCCCGCACAGGGGGCCAGCATTGACCGCACCGGATAGCCCAAGCCTGAGCACAATTGGGAAGCCCAAAGCAAGCTCATTGGGGCTGCGATTGGCATCGTCATTTCTGCTCATTGCGGGCGCGCTGGTGGTGACGCTTATTGGCAGTTGGGCCTTTGCTATTTGTGTTGCTGTGCTCGGCGTTCTTATGATGCTTGAATGGCAATCTTTGACCGGCCTTTCTCGCACCTCACCGCCCGCTGTTTTGCAATCGGCAGTTATTATTGCAGTAGCGGCCTTCGCAGCGGCTGGATATCCCGCCGTCGCCATCGCAGTGTTGGGATTGGGCGCGCTCGGCGCGGGCATTGCCGCGCGTGTGGAAAAACAACCCTTGGGTCTTGCCATTGCCGGTGTGTTTGCCATCGGGGTCCCAGCGCTTGCGTCGATCTGGCTGCGAGAAATGCCCCACGGCAGTTTGATCATCCTCTGGCTCTTTGCCGTGGTGTGGGCATCGGACTCCGGGGCCTATGGTGTCGGTCGGATTATTGGGGGCCCCTCATTTGTACCATCGGTTTCACCGAACAAGACATGGGCGGGGGTTATCGGTGGATTTACCGCCGCATGCCTTGCGGGGGTCGCGGCGGCGTTCTTGCTCTTCGACACCAACGTGTTGACGGTTTGGGTGCCTGCCACGGTGCTGGCCGCCCTTGCGGCACAGGCGGGGGACATTTCAGAAAGCGCCTTCAAGCGCCATGTGGAGGTTAAGGATTCTGGTACCCTCATTCCGGGCCACGGGGGCGTCTTGGATCGACTTGATGGATTTCTGATGGCCAGCACCGTCATTGCGCTTTGGGTTTTGCTCGCATCATTTTGGTCGCTGCCATGAACTATTCAAAGCGCGTGAGCATTTTGGGGTCCACCGGATCTGTCGGCACCAGTACATTAGCGCTCATATCAGATGCGCGCCGCCGCGCCGGTGACGATGCATTTCCCATTGAAGCGCTCACCGCTAACGCCCGTGTTGACGATCTTGTCGCCCAGGCAAAAACCTTCCGCCCACGGATTGCTGTGATCGGGAATGCGGCCCTACTGCCGCAATTGCGTGACGGCCTTGCGGGGACGGGCATCGATACTGCCGGTGGCGCGTTTGCGCTGATCGAGGCGGCCGAGCGGCCAGCCGATTGGATCATGGCAGCAATTGTAGGTGCGGCGGGGCTTGCGCCAACCTATGCCGCCATTGGCCAAGGCACGGAGGTCTCCCTTGCCAACAAAGAATGTCTGGTTTGCGCTGGTGAGTTGATCATCGCCGCGGCGCGCGCATCAGGCACAAAATTGTTGCCGGTTGATAGCGAACACAACGCCATCTTTCAGGTGCTTGAAGAGCGCAATCGCGGCGCTGTGGAAAAGCTTATCCTGACGGCCTCGGGCGGTCCATTTCGCACCATGGCGCTGGAGGAGATGGTGCATGTCACGCCGAAGGAAGCGATCGCGCACCCCAATTGGTCTATGGGTGAAAAAATCTCGGTTGATTCGGCCACCATGATGAACAAGGGCC
>JAJFIK010000094.1 GCA_021775005.1 Rhodospirillales bacterium | reverse complement strand
AACCGCAACCGCAATACGCCCGTATGGCCATGAGCGAGTCAGCCAGCTTCGACGTGCCCGTAGCAGCCGGCGAACAAACCCTTTCCGTCTCGGTGAGCATGGTGTTTGAGATTCAGTAGTCCAAAAACGTCATTCCGGGGCCAAGCGAATACTTGGAGCCCGGAATTTCGAGTGCCTCCCCTACCCAAGATCCCGGGCTGGGCTGCGCCGCCCCGGGATGACCAAGTGGAGGGATCAATTCTCACGTTTCTCTTTCGCCTCTGCCACATAATCCCCCGGCAGGGGCAGCGGGTTGCCCGCATCGATGCCCTTTGCGCGGCGGCGGAAGGACGCGCGGATCAAATCCGGGTGGGTGAGGATATAGAACTCATCCCGCGCCACATAATCAAACACCATCTCAGCCACATCGCTGGGGGGGATGCCTTCTTTCTGCAGATACTCATACATGGCCTCGCGCCGCGCTTTGATCTCCGCCGCCTTAGCGGGATCGCGGGTTTCGGTTTCCGCCTCAGGGCGATTGCGTTCTGACTTGACGATCTCGGTGGCAATAGGGCCGGGGCACAAAAGCGCAGCAGTGACTTTTGAGTCCGCCACTTTGAGATCGTAGTAAAGCCCTTCGGTAAAGCGCGCGACCGCGTGTTTGGACACATTGTAAGGCGAGCTGCGACCAGTGTTCAGCCCCATGATGGATGAGGTATTCACCACCACGCCGTCTTCGCCGCCGGTAATCATTTTGGGCACAAAGGCCTGCACCCCATAAAGCACACCGTACCAATTGACCCCCATGACCCATTGCCATTCCTCGTCCGTGATCTCCCACGCATGGCCCAGCGCCACGCCCGATACACCCGCGTTATTGGCGAGGAAATGCACATGGTCAAAGGCCGAGAAGGCCGCATCCGCAAGCTCAAAGACGCTTGATTGGCTGGAGGTATCAGTGACGACGGGCAGTATCTCAACGTCAAAGCTGGCAAGCTCGGCGGCCACGGTTTTAAGCTTTGCGGCTTCGATGTCGGACAGCACCACATTCATGCCAAGTCCCGCCGCTTTATGCGCCATCGCCTCGCCAATGCCGCTGGCGGCACCGGTGATCACAGCCGTCTTGCCTTTGAAGTCTTTCATGGGGGTCTCCTCAAGAATTTGAAGAGGAGCTTACCCGATGCGCGCACTCATCCAACCAAAAATGTCATCCTCTGGCTTGACCAGAGGATCCACTGCTAGCGCCAAACCTGTTGAAGCGATGGTAGATCCTCGGGTCACGCTTTGCATGCCTGAGGATGACAACAAGGATGAACTAGTTATCCAGGAAGCTGCGCAGTTTCCGTGACCGGCTGGGGTGTTTCAGCTTGCGCAAGGCTTTCGCCTCAATCTGGCGGATGCGTTCCCGCGTGACGGAGAATTGCTGACCCACTTCTTCCAGCGTGTGATCGGTGTTCATGCCGATGCCAAAGCGCATGCGCAGAACCCGTTCCTCACGCGGCGTCAAGGACGCCAATACCCGCGTGGTGGTTTCCCGCAAGTTGGACTGGATCGCCGCATCAATTGGCAACACGGCGTTCTTGTCCTCAATGAAATCGCCCAGATGGCTGTCTTCCTCATCGCCAATGGGGGTTTCGAGACTGATCGGCTCTCGCGCGATTTTCATGACCTTGCGGACTTTTTCCAGCGGCATGCCAAGTTTCAGCGCCAGCTCTTCCGGCGTCGGCTCGCGACCAATTTCGTGCAGCATTTGCCGTGAGGTGCGCACAAGTTTATTTATGGTCTCAATCATATGCACCGGAATACGAATGGTGCGGGCCTGGTCGGCGATGGAGCGGGTGATGGCCTGGCGAATCCACCAGGTGGCATAGGTGGAGAATTTATAGCCGCGGCGATACTCAAACTTGTCCACCGCTTTCATCAGGCCAATGTTGCCTTCCTGAATGAGATCGAGGAATTGCAGGCCGCGGTTGGTATATTTCTTGGCAATAGAGATCACCAAACGCAAGTTGGCTTCCACCATTTCTTTTTTGGCAATGCGGGCTTCGCGTTCGCCCTTTTGCACCGTGGAAACGATGCGGCGGAACTCTTCGATTTCCAGTCCCGTTTCCTGGCTGACATATTGAATGCCCGCGCGGATTTCCTTGATGGCCTCCCGGTCACCTTGCACAAAATCCTTCCAGCCCTTGCCTTTCAGGCGGCCCACGCGGCGCATCCAGTTAGGGTCAAGCTCGTTGGAAAAATATTGCTCAAGGAATTCCATGCGCGACACGCCATGGCGCTCGGCCGAGCGCAGCAAGCGCCCTTCCAGGCCGACCATGCGGCGATTGATGCCGTAGAGCTGATCGACCAAGGCTTCAATCCGCGCATTGTTCAAATGCAGGCCCTTCACCAGGTCAACAATTTCCTGGCGCAATTTGGTGTAGCGCTTTTCCTGAGCCGGGCTCAGGGATTGGTTGCTCAGCGCCGCCTCAACAAGGGCGTCCTGCAACTTGCGCAACTTTTTGTAGTCGCTGGCGATGGCATCAAAGCTTTCAAGCACCTGCGGCTTAAGGGTCGCTTCCATAGCCGCGAGGGACAAATTGGTGTCATCCGCGTCATCGTCATCGTCTTTGTTATCGTTACTGGCTTCGCCTTCGGTTTTGCCATCGGTTTTGTCGTCGGTTTTGCCATCCGTTGCGCCGTTCGCAGTGTTCTTGGCTGCGTTTGCTTGCGCCTGTGCGGCATGGGCCGGCGGCTTGCTGCCCGGCGTTTCACCGTTCATACGACGCTGGGCTTCAGCATTTTGGCTGGCGCGGGCGGCCTGTCCTTCGGGCGTCGCACCATAGGTGGCATCGAGGTCGATAATGTCGCGCAGTAAAATCTTGCCGTCATAAAGCTCGTCGCGCCACACAATAATAGCTTCAAAGGTGAGCGGGCTTTCACAGAGCGCGCCGATCATCGTTTCGCGACCGGCTTCGATGCGTTTGGCGATGGCGATCTCGCCTTCGCGACTCAGAAGTTCCACCGATCCCATTTCGCGCAAATACATGCGTACGGGATCGTCGGTACGGTCGAGAGTTTCCGACCCTGACTTCGTTGTCGTCGCGGCGGTGGAGCCCTTGGCAACAACCTCTTTGCCTTCGGTATCTTCGGGCTCTTCGTCGATCACGTTGATGCCCTGTTCGGACAGAAACGCCATAGTGTCTTCGATTTGCTCAGGCTGAACCTGATCAGACGGCAACACACGATTGAGTTCTTCAAGGGTGACAAAGCCGCGTTGCTTCGCGGACTTAATCATTTTCTTGACCGCAGCATCGCTTAAATCAAGAAGTGGCTGATCGCCTTCCTCAAGCTTGATCGCCGTCGCTTTCTTAGCCGCGGTCTTTTCGCTCGCCTTTACTTCGCTTGCCTTGGCAGCGGTCTTTTTCACCGCTGTCTTCTTGATGGTGGCCTTTTTGGCTATGGCTTTCTTGACAACCTTCTTGACCGCCTTCTTTGCCACAGGTTTTTTCGCCGCCGCTGTCTTTGGTTTAGCGGCGACTTTCGTGCGTGCCTTTGTGGCTGTCTTGGCAACGGACCTAGTCCGTTTCACTGTTTTTGATTTCGCCGCTGCGGATGTCGCGCGCGTTTTCGTCTTCGCCTGAGAAGCTTTCGCCATTCGTCTGATGATCCCGTTCTCAAATAACAGCGGAGCCCGGCACCGCCCAGTGGCACCAAATCCCGCATTGTGTTCGTCTTTGTCAGCTTAGGGGGCGCCGACCCTCACTTGTCTTCCACCAAAATCTGCTACGCTCAACTAGCTGAGCGCTCACCAACAGTCTCACCACGTTCGTGCTTGAGCAGCTGATGCTGCACAGCACGAAGTCGATCAAGATTATCCTCGGTGCGCTCACTTACAAAAGCACGTTCCGCATCTTGCAGATCCTGGAGAAGGGCAGATGCCATGTTGTGACTGGCCAGGACTTCAAGCCAATGCTTTTCGGCGTCGTTTTGGGTAGCGCTTTCTTGCGCAAAACCAACGCACTTCAGAACGTCCTGGGCCGCCAACCGCTCGGCGATTTCTCCTATTCCCCGGTTCATGAAGTGGCCTCTCAAGGCTTCGGTGTCAAGGCCCGGATGTGTAGTAACCGCCTCTAATAGCGCGGTTTTTAGGGTTAAGAGCTCCGGATCGCGAATCTCGCAAGCAGCAAAATCCTCCACATGGGCCTCCAACACCCCCGGGTGGTTGACCAATGTGAAGACAAGCAACCCCTCCCGATGACGCCCGCCAAGAGCCATTTGGGGCTGCCGCATGGGGTGGAGGGAGGTCTTTTTGCCCCCCGATTGAGCCAAAGCCGAGCGTTTCAGGGCCTCCGAGGCGCCCACCACATGCCCGCGGCCAAATCCTCCGCGAGGGCTGACGCGAAACCCACCTGTACCGCGCGAGGGGGTGCTAATTTCCTGACGGAAGCGATCTCTGAGGGCTTTGCGGAAATGAAAGCGGCTGCGCTGCTCCTGGATCAGCCCGGTCAGGCGGTCAATTTCAGCTTCAAAGCTGACCCGGCCCTCAGGGGTTTCCAGTGAATTGGAGCTCAAGGCGGCGCGCCAGATCATGCCCGCCAGGCTCTCTGCTTGGCCCAGCGCGGCTTCAATGGCTGGCCGCCCGCCACTGCGGACCATATCGTCGGGGTCTTGGCCTTCGGGCAACAACACAAATTTGAGGGAATGCCCGCTCTCAATAAGCGGCAACGCCATGTCGAGCACACGAAATGCAGCGCGACGCCCCGCGTCATCGCCGTCAAAACAGATGATCGGTTCCGGCGCAAGACGCCAAAGTTCCGTCAAATGCTCTTGCGTCACCGCCGTCCCCATGGGCGCGACCGCATTGGCAAACCCTGCCCGCGCAAAGGCGATGACATCCATATAGCCTTCAGCGGCAATGACTCCCCCCGCCTCGCGCACCGGCTTGCGTGCTTGATCCAAATTGTAGAGCACGCGGGATTTGTCAAACAGCGTCGTGGCGGGAGAGTTGATGTATTTCGCGCGGGCATTGGGAGATAACGCCCGGCCGCCGAACGCGATGATGCGCCCTTCCCCGTCGCGCACGGGGATCATGATGCGGTTGCGGAAGAAATCACGCGGCGTGGCACCGGGCTCATCCCGGCCCAGTAGCCCGCATTCCTTGATAAGGTCGAGCTCGACTTTTTCTGATTGCAGATGCTTGAGCAACGCATCAGAGCTATTGAGCGCAAGGCCAATGCCAAAACGGTCCCACATGTCAGCGCTCAGCTCACGCCCGCGCAAATATTCGCGCGCGCCCGCGCCGCCATCGCTGCCAAGTTGCTTGCGATAAAAATCTTGCGCCAGGTTCATCACGTCATAAAGCGTGCGGCGCTTTTTGGCGCGCGCGGCGGCTTCGGGGGAGCGCTCTGGCACGGGCACGCCAAATTCGCCCGCCAGCCGCTTGGCCGCGTCCATAAAGCCGAGTTTTTCAAATTCCATCACGAACTTGAAGGCGTCCCCATGTTCACCGCAGCCAAAGCAGTGATAAACGCCTTTGTCATCGAGCACGTGGAACGATGGTGTTTTTTCGCCATGGAACGGGCAACACGCCCAATAGTCCCCGCGCCGCGGGTTTGACTTGGCGCGGTCGAATTCGATGCGGCTGCCTACGACCTCGCTGATGCGGGCGCGGCGGCGCAGTTCTTCAATGAAGTCGTCGGACATTCAGGTTCTCGAATTATCTGGATCAGCCAGCTTGCGACTGATTCGGCCCCTCAAGCGAATCACTATGAAGAAGGGCGGCCCGCCCGTGAAGGAGTGCCGCCCCGTAATCCCCGTGTTCCACAGGCTGTGAGTAAGTTAGGCCTGTTGCAGGCGCTTGCGCACGATGGCGGAGGCTTTGGAGAAATCCATCTTGCCCGCGTAGCGCTCTTTTAGCGCGCCCATGCATTTGCCCATGTCTTTGAGGCTATCGGCGCCCATCTCAGACACCACCTCATCGCAAATGCCTTTGATTTCATCTGCTGACATTTGCCGCGGCAGGTAACTGAGGATGATTCCTTTTTCTTCGCGCTCTTGCTCAGCGAGATCAAGACGGCCCGCTTCTTCATAGAGGCGTAGGCTTTCGTCCCGTTGTTTGGACATTTTGCCAAGAATTTGAAGAATCTCGTCGTCGGAAATACCGTCGCAGCGGTCTTCCCCGCGCGCGGCAATATCACGGTCTTTGATCGCGGCCAGGATGAGCCGCAACGTGGAAACCTTGCGTTGGTCCCGCGCCTTGATGCTGACTTTCAAGTCCTGATTCAATTTACTGCGCATCATTCACTCCTGTGCATGGCACATTCGATTCGCCCCGGGATCATACACTTGGCCCGGATATAGTTTTTCCTCAGCTAGCAGCACATTGGTTTTGTTGGGTTTTTTTAATTCCTGAGCGGCGCTTGACGGCCCAGAGCCCATTCACTAGCTTCCGGAAAATTTGCGCTCGGGCATCCGCTTGGATGACCCTCTGGCGCTCCAGAGGCAGCGTATGTATGCCTTTGGGGCTGGTGAGGCAAGCCCCCGCGCAAACGACCAGTTAATGCCAAATGGCATGCCCCGCCCGGACCTGAGAGGCCCAGCCCATGACGCAAACCCCTGCGCTCGACCCCCGAAAACCAACGGGGGCCGTGGTTTTCGCTGACGGGACGGCGATTTATGGGCATGGCTTTGGCGTTGCGGGCAGCAAAGTGGGGGAACTTTGCTTCAACACGGCCATAACAGGTTATCAAGAGATTCTCACTGACCCGTCGTACGCGGGGCAAATCATCACCTTCACATTTCCCCATATCGGCAATGTGGGCACCAATGATGAAGACCTGGAAACCACCACTCCCGCCGCGCTGGGGATGATTTGCCGCGCAGCCATAACCAACCCCGCCAACTTTCGCAGCCAAAGCCACTTGCACAAGTGGCTTGCGGCGCGCGATCTCGTAGGGCTTGCGGGCGTGGACACCCGCGCCATTACCGCCAAAATCCGCCGCGACGGATTTCAAAATATTGCACTCGCTCATGCCCCCGATGGCAAATTCGATCTGGACGCCCTCGTCGCCGCGGCACGACAATGGCCCGGCCTTGAAGGCATGGACCTGGCGAAAGATGTCTCCACTACGCAAACCTACAAGTGGAATGAAACCCCGTGGGTGTTGGGGCAAGGCTTTGGCGAACTGGCCGACGGCGACATTCATGTGGTCGCGGTTGATTACGGCGCGAAACGAAACATCCTGCGCTGCCTTGCGGGGCAGGGTGCGCGCGTTACTGTTGTTCCCGCATCAGCGACCGCAGAAGAAATTTTAGCGCACGCGCCCGACGGCGTCTTCTTGTCCAACGGCCCGGGCGACCCGGCCGCGACGGGCGCATACGCGGTGCCTGCTATCAAAGGTTTGCTCGATAGCGGCAAGCCCATTTTCGGGATTTGTCTTGGCCACCAGATGCTGGCCTTGGCGCTGGGCGCAAAAACCAAAAAGATGCATCAGGGCCACCGCGGCGCGAACCACCCGGTAAAGGATCTCACCACCGGCAAAGTTGAAATCACCTCCATGAACCACGGCTTTACCGTGGATGCGGCAACGCTGCCGGGCGGCGTTACGGAAACTCATGTGAGCCTGTTTGACGGCAGCAATTGCGGGTTGGGCATTACGGGACGCCATGTCTTTTCCGTGCAGCACCACCCCGAAGCCAGCCCCGGCCCCCATGACGCACATTATCTCTTCAAGCGCTTTGCCAATGCGATGCGGGGAAGCTGATGGATATCACCACCGCCATTCGTAAGCGAAACGAATTGCTTTTCAGGGCATGTGAAGCAATTGACCAGCGTGGACTCCAGGCAGTTTCGCTCCAGCAAATTGTGGACTCGCAAGATCTTGATATCTCTTCAGATGAAATTAAATTTGCGGAGGATCAATTTGGACTACTCGGATGGGCTCAATTTGCTGTCCCCGAAAACCGTTCACTTGATACAGAGAATTTCATCATTCCGACATCTGCGGGTAGGGTGTTTGCGCAATTCCTTCTTGAACAAGGAACATTCTCCCCCTCAACCCATAGCCAGCTCTCAAGTGAGACTCTTCTGGTTCTCGGTACGCTTCTGTACTTGGGTACGAGTGAACCCTTCGGTGTCGGATATTCAGCAGAGCAGGTTTTCAATGTTCTAAAAAGTACCATTGACGAGACTTCATCAATTGAAAACATTTGCTCAACTCTCAACGGATTGGGGCTGACATTATTGGTGCCGCAAAAACTCGTTCGGGATGCCTATGATGAAACAAACGCACGCTATGTACTAACACCAGTTGGGTACTGGACACTACTAAACAACCTCGATCTTGCACTAGAGAACTCACACTCTCCCGGGAACGACTGGCCGCGAGAGGTAATGAATGCCTTGTACGATGCACGGGACGCAATTTTCGCCTCGGATGAACAACCTCGCTCGAATCAGAACATTCCAGCGACAAACAGATACGTACGCCGTTCGGACAACCAAATTGAGTTTGATGATGTCGTAGCTCGCCTCTCAAGAATTCGGGACGAGTTTGCGAGCGATCACTTTCGCACCCGTAACTCAACCGAGAACTATGACGCGATACTGCAAGATATGGAAACATATTTGATGCAGGCCACTACAGGTGTAGTCAATTGGTTTGCCGCGCAAGGTTTAGTCAATTCACTCATCTATCTCACGGGCCTTATGGGAGTTACGAAGGAGTTTGTGACAGGGGTTCAGGGCCTAATTGATGCTATCTCCAAATTGTTCGGATTCTAAATGCCCAAACGCGAAGACATAAAATCCATACTCATCATCGGTGCGGGGCCCATCGTCATCGGGCAGGCGTGCGAGTTTGATTATTCCGGCGTGCAGGCAGTGAAAGCCCTTAAAGAAGAAGGCTATCGCGTCATCCTGGTGAATTCGAACCCCGCCACCATCATGACTGACCCCGAGCTTGCCGACGCCACATACATTGAGCCCATCACGGCAGAGTTTGTACGCAAGATCATCGCCAAGGAACGCCCGGACGCGATCCTGCCCACCATGGGCGGGCAGACCGCACTCAACTGCGCACTTGATTTGGCGGACATGGGCGCGCTGGAAGAGTTTAATGTGGAGCTGATCGGCGCCAACCGCGACGCCATCAACATGGCCGAAGATCGGCAGCTTTTCAAAGAAGCCATGGCGCGCATTGGCCTTGCCACGCCCACCTCAGCCGTTGTGCATTCCCTTGATGGCGCGGAAGAGGCGCTGGAAAAAGTCGGCTTGCCCGCCATCATCCGGCCGTCCTTTACACTCGGCGGCACCGGCGGCGGCATTGCCTATAACGTGGAAGAGTTTTTCCAGATTACAGCGGAAGGCCTGGAAGCCTCCCCCACCACCGAAGTGTTGATTGAAGAATCCGTGCTTGGGTGGAAAGAGTTTGAGATGGAAGTGGTGCGCGACAAAGCGGACAACGCCATCATCATCTGCTCCATTGAAAACGTCGACCCCATGGGCGTGCATACAGGCGACTCGATCACCGTTGCCCCGGCGCTCACGTTGACCGACAAAGAATATCAAATCATGCGCGATGCCTCCATCGCAACACTGCGGGAGATCGGCGTTGAAACCGGCGGCTCCAACGTGCAGTTCGCGGTGAACCCTGAGGATGGCCGCTTGGTGGTGATTGAGATGAACCCGCGCGTCTCGCGCTCATCGGCCCTCGCGTCAAAAGCCACAGGCTTTCCCATTGCCAAGGTCGCGGCGAAACTCGCCGTCGGGTACACCCTTGATGAGATCGATAACGACATCACCGGCGTCACCCCCGCAAGCTTTGAGCCAACCATCGATTATGTTGTGACAAAAATTCCGCGCTTTGCGTTTGAGAAATTTCCCGGCGCAGAACCCTACCTCACCACCTCAATGAAATCAGTGGGCGAGGCCATGGCCATCGGGCGGACGTTCCAAGAGAGCCTGCAAAAAGCATTGCGCTCCCTAGAGACCGGCCTTTGCGGCTTTGATGAGATTGAACTGCCCCACGGGGACCGCGAAAGCTATGACGTGGCCGGCATTCGCGCGGCGCTCAGCCAACCAACGCCGCTCAGGCTGTTGCAAATCGCGCAAGCCATGCGCTTGGGGGTGAGCCTTGATGACATTCATGCGGCTTGCGCTGTGGACATGTGGTTCCTGGAGCAAATCAAAGAGATCATCGATACCGAAGAGCGCGTGCGCGCCGACGGCCTGCCAAAAGACGCAGAAAGTTTTCGCAGCCTGAAAGCAATGGGCTTTGCTGATCGGCGGCTGGCAAAACTCACCGGCAACGTCCACGCTGATGTGGCCGCAAAACGCCACGCACTTAATGTGCGCCCGGTGTTCAAGCGCGTGGACACCTGCGCGGCAGAGTTCGAAGCCAAAACGCCGTACATGTATTCAACATACGAGTCCCCCAGTTTCGGCGCGCCCGAATGCGAAGCAAATGCCTCGGATGCCAAGAAGGTCATTATCCTCGGGGGCGGCCCAAACC
>JAJFIK010000093.1 GCA_021775005.1 Rhodospirillales bacterium | reverse complement strand
ATCATCAATGCCTACGATCTTGTGCCTATCGCTAGGTTCGCGGTGCCCGACCGGCAAGCCTATGCCAACCCCCGCGCCAAGCTCACCGCCAATCGGGGAGCGGCCCAAGCAATCTTGAGTTTTGAGCCGCAGTCCAATCGCACCAACAGCGATGTTGCATACCCCATCGATCTGCCGGGTTTCCTGCGCCATGTGGGCGAGAGCTATCCCAGTGCTGAAGATATAGATGTGATCATCTTTGGCTCGCCCCTTTATGACATGCCTCTTGAACGCCATTTGAGCATGGCATCGGGCCGTGTGCCGGGAGATGGGCTCATCCGCGCCACACGCGGGGCAAGCCCCTTTGGTGCGGCAGGATCTTCGAATTTGCTTTCAGGCATGCGTATCCACTTTGCCGCAATCGACCCGGAGCGGGCCTTTCATGATCGCCACGCCTATGCGGTGGAGCGCTTCATCACTTTGCTGGTGGAAGCCTTCGGCGGTGAGCTCGCCTCATTTGCCAATGATTGGGACACGGTTCTGAGCCGTGTCTCTCGTGAGACGGCTAGCCTCACTCATGGCTACGTGCTGGAAGAAACCGACAAGCTAGAGCTTGTGATCTTCCGCCCGCATACCCCCCCCGCGCGCCACCGCTCGTGACGCGCAATCGGGTTCGCTTCTTTACACCGGACCTTCCTACATTGAGGGCCGCTTTGAGATCGGTCTCTACTGGCCTTGCGCTGCGTGTGACCTGGACCTTCATGTTCTGCCCCATGAGGGACTAGAAGTCCTTTCATATCTCGAGACAGAAAATTCTTATGGCCGCTTCTACAAGCACATTCGCCAAGGGCCTGCCGACGATGGTGCACTTGAAGTTGTGATCCTTGATGGGCCCGTTGATCTCTCAATGGTCCGCGTTTGGGTGAACTTCTATGGCAGTACGTCAACCAGCGGAGCGGATGCTGAACTGCGCTTTACCATCGATGGGCGCACCTATACGCGCGCCATCCACATCGCCGCAATGCAGGGTGACGGCGGCGCGGGCGGAAGTATCGTGATTGAAGACGGTGAACTTCGAGGCAACTGGCTTACTCTCGATCTACTTGACCTCATCGGCGACTGACACTTGCGCATTGAGCAATCACACATCGAACACATAGCGGGCGGGCGCGGGGATCAATCCTCGGCCCGTCCATTTTTCCGGAGACCGTGATGGCAAAGCAGCAAAGGCAATCCACCAGGGTGGATCCGCTCATACAACTGATTATTTCAGGAGCGGCCGCCTGGGGGCTCGCGTTTATCTGGTCCTTTTGGGACACAGAGTACTGCTGGCTGCCCGCATTGCTCTTGCTTGCTGCGCTCAAACTCCCATTCGATCTGCTCAGGTGGGCATTAATTCAATTGATCAGCAAACTCGGCCGCGTCATCGCAAACACACCTTCCACAAACCACGGTTCGGCAAGATGGGCGACCCTGCGAGACTTTCGCGACGAGCTCAATCCAAACTCTGGGCCTTTTTGGGGCATGCTGGATGGCAAACCTCTTTTCATCGACTACGAGTCCTCAGCGCTAACTGTTGCTCCAGCGGGGCTTGGCAAGACCACATGTACCGTCATTCCCAACCTCTGCAGCATGCCTGCATCCATGGGGCTCATTGTTCCTGATTACAAAAATGAGTTGGCCGTCATGACCAAATCGGTCCGAGAGGGGTTAGGACAGCAAGTGGTCTGCTTGAATCCTTCTGGCATCAACGAAGACATTCTCGGTCCCGCCGCGCGGTACAACCCACTCGTCATCTTGTGTGATGACTGGGACGGTTCGCAGTCCGACATGATAGCGGACGCCCGCGGTATGGCTCTGCGGCTTTCACCAGAACCTGCACGCGCTGGTGAGAACGAATTTTTCCGAAAGGGCGCGCGCAATCTCATCACCTTTGTCTTGCTCTATCTGGTGATCCATCTGGGCCACGGCGCGAACCTCTCCGAAGCACTCCGGCTCATTCGGGATCCCTCGCGCCTTAAAGGTGCGCTCTATGAAGCAAGCGTATCCGAGGCCTTGAAGGGTGAGCTGGCTGATCTAGCAAATGACCTATTGGCCAAACTCAGTGACGGCGACACGCGCCAAGTAGAGAGCTTTCGTGAAGGGGCGCTTCAGGCGCTCGAAGTGTTCTCACCAAGTGGCCGCATCGCGGAAAGCGTCAGCGCTTGCGACTTTCGTTTTCGCGATACCAAAAATGCCCCAGGAACAATCTACGTCATCGGCGATCCGACCCGCATGGCAGTCTATGCGCCTTGGATGGGTCTCACAATGTGGTGCGCGCTCACAGAGCTCGTGCGTTGCCGCAGCCACAAGCCGGTGATGCTTCTCCTCGACGAGGCGACCAACTTCAAAATCGAAGGATTGCCTGAACAACTCACCCGCCTTCGGGGTTTTGGTGTGCGCGTCCACATCATCATACAGGAACTTGAAGATTGGGCGCGGGTCTATGGCCGCGAGGCTTTGGAAATCCTGCTTTCTCAAACAGAAATCCAGCAGTTCTTTGGATCAAAGTCGCAAACAACACTCGAGCTTCTGTCCAAGCGCCTGGGCGAAACCACAGTCAAAACTGAAAACTACAGTCTTAGGCAGAACCTCGCGGCACCCGTCAGCAAGTCCCTTGGCGAAACCTCTCGGCCACTTCTTAAAACCAATGAAATCGAGCGGCACGGCGACACGCTTCTATTCGTGCGCCGCAAACCTCCCGCTTCTGTCGAGCGCGTGTCGTGTAGTGAGGTCGAGCCTTGGTCTGAGCAGGTTGATGTGAATCCACTTCACGGCACCAAGCTCAAGGGTAAGACCAAGCTAAGGCTTTGAGAACGGAGTGCGCCATGTGGGGTTTCAAGAACAAACACAAGCTGAACTACAGGCCGAATGTGCTCAAGTGGCAAGTGCTGATCTTGGTGCTGAGAATTATCCTAGCACTCCTCGATTACCGCATCGTCATCGTGCTGGTCGGTCTTTATGCAAGCCCGTATTCGCCTTACGTGCGCGTTTTGGATGAGACCATTGAGCAAGGCTGCATCTACGTTGGTGGGCGAGGCATATGGCAACCAGGATGGTCTTCCCATTGCCCGACCCTCACCTTCCGCCAGCACTTCTACATCTAGTTTAGAAAGGAGCCTGATATGGCAACCGATAAGATAATCGATGGTGGAAAAGCCAAGCGCCTTTCGTCTCAAGACGCGTTTCTCCGTTCGAATCCGAGGTTTTGGGAGGAGATAGCAGGCGATGCCGAGAAGGTTGAACGGACACGGGCCATCACGCATCGCTGCGACCGCACTCGAAACCGATTGATTGCGCACCACGCAAAGCACCGCGAAAGATGGGTAGACAGGGAATACGCCACCTTGCTCGATGGCGACATTGGCCCCAAACGCGCCTATCAACTCAAAGGCATGGGGCTGACCCTGAATGATTTCAGGGAGGAGGCGGAGTTCCGTGTCGAACTTCGCGGGCAGGCTCGGCAAAGGCTAATGAACAAGATAGAGGATCGCTTGCTTTCCAAAAACGTTTTAGAGCGTGATCTTGCGCAAAAGCCCAAGCACCAAGTTCGCGAGCGTGCTCACCCGCTTAAGGCAGACGTCCACCGAACCGTCAACCGGGCTCAAGCCCTGCGTAAGAGGGCACGTGAGCATTTCAACAAGCACAAAGACGGGTGGATTGCCAAGGCACAAGAGGAAGGCGGGGAACGTGCTATCAGCGGGGTCTTTAGACGACAGGCCATGCGCATGCAGACGATTGATAGAGCTGAGCATCGCGTCCTGCACGCTACCTTTAAGGCGCATGGTGTTGATCGCGCACCAACTCCAAATCGTTCGCCCACAAATAGCGGCATTCAAATGCAGTAGCCGAGTCGTATTCAATAGATTTCGAGGCTTAGACAAGAAATGGCCGCGTCCCAGCAAGGTGCGCGGCCACTCACTATTCATTTACTGTCGCCGACTTAGTCGAGTTCAACCACAATAGGCCACCCCAACAGGAACATCACGAGTGCTATGAGTTGATAGCGAAGCAGATTTGCCTTGTTTGGCTTCCGCTTCATCGGCCTCTCAGCATACTGCTTGAAATCAGAAAGGAATTTGAAATCAGAGAAGTATGCCGTTTCTGGTTTGATCCCGAAGGCTTTCTCTAAAAACCCGTCTGGAAAGGCGATTTGGTTGCCATTCCCATCAAAAACCGGGGCCTTAACGTTGTGGATAGTGATATACATCAAAGCTGCCAACTTCCTCCGACTGCCTTCCGTGGTTTCGGGATGTTCCTCATACTCGACCACCCGTGTCGCGGCTTGGCTCACAAATTCCCTGGTGAGGAAGACTTCATCAGGTGCCAGTTGAATGGCGCCCGAGCGCCATTGTGCCATTACATGTTTCGCCATTGGTCATATTCCTTTGGCTAAGTGGGTGACGAGCCCGTCAATACGGTGTGCGCACACCGGCAAGAAGCCTCATGCGTCCTGCGGTTCTCACGCTGGCAGATTGGAGCAAATGGCTAAATTCCGAAGGGGTTCCGAAAAGGTTCCGACAAAAATACTAAGGATTTCAATTGGATAGAGCAAAGAAGTAGATATTCACTGTAGTTTAGTGTACAATAAATCGATGAGTGAGGGCGACCCGCAAAGGCGCTACGAGAGTGAGTGCTACACAGTTACAGTTTCAGACGAGTTCGACGACGATATCTACGAAGGTTGCGAGCGGGAAGAATGGCGTAGACAACGCGATGGCAAGCTACACCGCAACGGCGATTTGCCTTCGGTCATCTTTCGCCAAAAGGAAACAGGCCACATTCTTCACTCCGAATATCACAAACACGGAGAACTGACTCGGGAAAGTGGCCCTGCCGTTACACAAGACAACAATGTCAGGAGATTCGAGTACTGGGTTCGCGACAAACTGCACCGGGAAGGAGCGCCTGCTGTTCGTGAGGTTTCTCAGCCCGATGGCCTAGTAACTGAGGAGCTGTATTATCTGGAGGGAGAGCCAAGTCGTCGAGACGGTCCATCGCGAGTTTATCGAGATCCAGTTACGAGGGTCGTAACAGATGAGTACTGGGAGCAAAATGGGAATGCTCATCGAACGGATGGCCCCGCACTAATATTTCGAGACCGGATCAATGGAAATCTGACTAGGCAAGTCTGGATGCAAGACGACCAACTGCATCGAGACCCTAAGGACGGCCCAGCGGAAATCACATATGATAGCGACAGCAAGGCAATCCTCACCGAAACATACGCCATGAATGGCAAAATTCGTCTCGCACCAAATGGCGAAGTCAAGCCACACCACAATTAATAGTTGATTTCAGCTAATCTGCCACTCAGTATTGCCACCCAATATTGGAGTTTAGGTTGGATAGCTCAGATCGACAACATGTTGAGTTGATTGGAAGCCTCATTTGGGGTTCTCCTGATGCCGAAAAACTAATTCTTGAATTCAAGAATTTGTGCAGAACATTGGCAACTGGCTATAGAGATGGTCGCTTGGGCCAATACCACGTCTCGTATCTCGATATCATGTCATCTCTCTTTGACTTCGCTGACGGTCAGGAACCCCACGCAGTCGGCGAAGCAAATAGCCTCCAGAGCAAGGCGATCAGTGCTCAGCTTGGAAAGATAGCCGCGCACCCCAAGAAGGGAACTAAAGAGGGTCGGCGCCTGCTGCCAGGTTATTATGCTTGGCTGACTCGCCGTGATTCAGCAAAAGCAGCAGGGTTTCATCAGTTGCTGTCACGCTCCTTTCCCAACGGTTGTTACGTCGACTCGAATGGCAACGAACAACCTGTTCCAGCGTTTCGGTCAATTGGCTCGCCTTCAAGGCGCTTTGATTCGCCGTCCGAGGTGGAGTCCGCTTGGGCAGTTCTCTATCGCAAAGGCTTTCGGACTGCGAAGCATCGGTCTCAAAAAAACACTCTAGGGAATTCTGTTGGGAGCCCGCTGGGATTGATTCGTCCTGAACCTGTGGAACTCGACCGTAAACAGACCGCATTGGAGATGAAATACTCGCAAAAGCGAACAAAATACATACCGAGAGACGCTGAGCAAGAGCAACTTCATCGCTTTATCCGCTCGGAAGAACAGTTTAGTTGGTGGCAAGTTTCGGGCGCTGCTGGACAAGGAAAGAGCCGACTTGCACTCGAGTTTGTTGAGCACTATGCCGACACCGAAAATTGGGAAGCCGGGTTCCTGGGAACACTAAATGAAAGAGCTCTTACGCGCATTGAGAATTACACACCTAACGCAACCTCCTGGTAGTGTTGGACTACTCAACAGCGCCAGACCGAGCAAAGTACATATTCGACCTGGCAGACGCTTTGTTTCAGATGTCCAAACGAGCGTCAGCGACCACGAGCGTCCGATTACTCATTATCGAGAGGCAACCGTATAACTGGTCCTTGGACCCACACGTTATCAGTCATGTAGAGGAACTCCCGACTGGTTGGCAGCGAATTTTGAAAGAAGAACTAAGGACAAGCGATAGCGTCACATACAAATATCTATATGACCGCGAAAAATCGCTGCATCTCGGTGCCCTGACATTAAGGGAACTCAAAGAGATCGGGGAATCGTGGGCAAAACACATTGGCCTTGCCAAGCTAACAAGCGAGCAGCTTGCATTGTTTGAAAGTTGTATGGCACCAAGCTCCTCCGAGACTCTGGGCGAAAGTGAATCTTTCTACTTTGGTGAACGATCCCGCCGGCCGCTCTTTGCAATTCTAGCCGTCGAATATGTTCGAGGAAGTGAGTCGAGACATGTAGACCCGGCGAATATCGGGTTTGATGACTTGCTTGCATTTTCACTTGATCATGATGCCGCTGTCTTGTTTGGTTCTAAGAACCAGCATGGACAAGAGATACCGCGCAAAGACATAATTCAGGAAAAAACGACCCAGCAGGAGCGCTTAGCAGCATTCTATGCAAACATTATGGGCAGGATTGACGTCAATCTACTCGAGATATCAATTCAAAAGATCTGTGCGACCCAACTTCCGCACGACCTCACCAATTTACAACGACTCTTGGGTTACAATGTGCGCACCGCGCTAAGTGATCAAGAAGATCTGATAGAAGCGAGAGTTCCAGATCTTCTCGCAGAGTATCAAACAGTTCGTTTTTTGGCAGTCGACGATGTGCATTTCGGAACCGACATCACGTCACAAGAAATTGCACAACAATATGCGTCATGCATGGGTTTGATTTGGTTGGTCGCGCCATACCGTGCACTCAGTTTTCTTAACCGGATTGTCGGAGAGCTTCACAATCAAAACTGCGTCGCTTTCCTATTGAATGTTCTTCCAGTTGACGATGAAAGCTTGAGAATGTGGTGTACACTTGTCGTGAACCACGCCCATAAGTACCCGCTTGCCGTCGCTGATCACTTCTATCAAGTATTCAATGAAATTAGAAAATCTTCCCGCAAAGTCTGGACTCTCGAGATGCAGGCCAGACTAGCTTACAACATCATTACAACGCTATCCGCAAGTGAGTATGTCAATTATGCACAACTGTATCTTTCTGACCTATCCGACGTGATCGGTGAATATGATAACTCTGAGCTGGCAAAGCTGCGCATAGAAGCAACGGCCAATATAATACTTGGGATGGCCAAAGCTGGCGATAACTCAGATGCAATGGTCTTGTTCAAAGAGCTGGAGGAGAACATTGCGGGCCTTCGAGATCATCCCTTTGCACAACGGGCATATCAGATGTCGCTCTCAGCGATAGCAGCCAGCTCAATGCAGATAAACCGAAATACTGCTATCGCCGCGCATACCTATCAGTCAATAGACCTCAACCTAATCGAGAATGCTGACGGCTACTTAATAGATGACTTAACGATTGTTGGTCTGCAACTACTAGCGTCCGAGGAAGTTCGAGATAATGAAGAACTAACCAGAAGTATTTGGAAGTACTTCTTTCCTATAGCAAAACGCAGCGGGAATATTGAGCGCGTGGAAGCTACCGCCAGAAGGGCCGTGAACATAATCCAGGCGCATGCACTCCAGTCTGCAGATATTGAATGGGTTGAGTCGATATACAACGCCTTGGAAGAACTCTATCAGAGCCATGAAACTCAGAAATTGCAACACTCACTAGTGATGGGTGCCGGGGGAATTGTCGGATGTTATGTCTCGAATGCCCGGCTCGATCTCGCCGAGCGAGTGTTTGACGAGACCCACCAGCAGGTACGGCGAACCGATGAGAAGATGCTGTACGAGCCATTCTTGTATTGCTGGTTCAACTATGGCCATGGCTTGATCGCTCAAGGAGCTTACTACGAGGCTGTTGATGTTTTTCATTCAATAAGATGGATGTTAGACGACAGCAGATCATCTGTCTTTGCAGAGCTCGAAGCATGGTTTGCTGCGGTACTTGCATCAAAACTAGAAAATTCAGAGTACGTCGATTTGATGATTGATGTTATCCAAGCTGGCCTATCAGCGTCCGAAAACGATATCAATCGTCGAGCAACACAGCATTGGCAGTCGGTGTGCATTTCAGCGCTGGCTGTATTTCGGAGAACTCAGAACAAAGAGTTATATGATCAGGCTACGGCACTGGAAGACCAATTGCGCCAGCAAGAGCAGTAATTTGCTAGGCCTGATAGACCAGTCACAGATGCCCTAGCGAATCACAACCTGTATAACTCAAGCATCGGCTTCGTTCTATATGGCGCACAAGACCTGCGGTCTGTCTGTAAATGTGACCTTCGGCCCCTTTGGCAAGAGGCGCTTGGTACTACCAAGCGCCTCTTGCCAAAGGGGCCCGCTGCGCGCCCCTGTTGGATACCCCCGGCCTTTGGAACATTTCAGGTTCAAGCAGAACCATCATCGCGCCAAGCAAAACGTATCGCCGTTTCACCCCTCCTCAGGGTAATGGCCTCCGACACCCACCAGTCGGAGAAGTGTTCCTGCTTCTCCAATACCTCCATGAGTGGGAGATTTCGTTTCTCCCTGCACCCATAGATCAAATGGCTTATCTAAGCCCCTTGAAGCACACTCACAGAACTTGGAGCCTCGCTGCTCCACCTGTACCGAACCATGCACAAACAATCGGTTGTTTGATCTCCGCTTAAGGAGGTCTTCCCGTTCTCCCAAGGCTTACAAAACAATATCGCTGGGCGAGCTTGATTGCGTCTGAAAACTGTCTCAAGCGATTGACCTCGCGAGCATGCCATGAAAAATTGCTATATGAGCGACACACAACCAAGTAATATGAATGATCCCATCGACATTGATGAAGTGGAACGTCGCCCAACTGAAATAGCACCGCCAAAAAATCTCGGCGAAGCAATTCAGATCGCCCCCAATTTGAAGTCAGTTTTTGAGGCTTATCAGCCTTCAAATCTTATCGCCTACCTTGCGGGGCTCGCCACGGAACCACAGTTTCAAGCAAATCACGTACGTATCGATTGGGCAATTCGATTGGCATTTGTTTTCGCCAAAGGCAAAAGAAAGCCAAAAGCAAAGCATTTGAACACCTTGCTAAACTCGAAATTGCCGAAAGCCCGGATCGCGCGCCTTGAAGATCCCATTGAAAGCCCTTTCATTGAGAAAGTTATTACCTCCCGAGGCAGTTTTCAATTGATCACGGGCCTTTGGGAAAAGGCGGCATTTCATACGGAATGCGTAACACGGGCCTTTGAACGGCTACCCGATCATGAAGTAAAAACTTCTGCGCTTGAACGCGCGTACGCATTACTCAAAATTGGAGATGAGATAGCTCGGCGATCAGGATACGAAACAAACAAAGCTGGACAAGGACAGCCGAACGGACGCCTCGCAGTTCCCTCGGACACTCGCCTTCGCATATTAGGACGGCGGGTAAGATTCAGTTTTACAGATTTGGATGAGCAAGGCGTTGATCCTGATCATCTTAGACATTTCCTCCTCGCACCAGCGTTAAGAGATGATGTCCTCCAGCTAGAGATTGGGGACACGCCATTGGAGTTTCTGCCTCTTCTACCTGCTGAGAACGGCTGCATAGTTGCTGCCCCCCAGAATATTAGCACAGCCATAAGGGCGCATCTGGTTGAGGCCGCCACACAGCATGGGATGGGAGACAGGTTGCGCGCTGAACTTGCTGAAGTGCACCGCGACCTAATCCACCAAAGCCGGTTTATCGATATTCCGCCTTTGAAATTGAAGAAACAGGGAGACTTTTTGTTCTCTGAAGTCCTTTGGGAGGAATCCAAGGGCCGATGGGTCCACATTCTTCAGTCAATCGACGGATATCACAACTGGCCTGAAACAGCCTTTGGACCTAGTCAGGAACAAGCTGAAGGATCGAAAGTCGTTCTGCAGAAATCAATACGAAGTGCAATCGAGTACTGCGAAAAGCAACCTGGATATCGCGAAGGTATAACGCTTTGGTTTACGGGTGGTTGGGGTCGTGATTTCAACGCCAGCGCTATTGATGAGGCAGGGTCTCCTGACTGGCTAATCATTCCGATTGAACCCAGCGATGCGATGGCACTGGGAGCAAGCAAGAACGGGCATTTTCGAGACATATGGCGATTGTTCAAACAATTTTCCATCGTCAGCGCGCAAGGGTTTGAATTGCATAATGCGAGTGGAATCCTCAACCTCTTTCAATGGTGGCGAAATACTAATCACAAGCTCGTGCCGGAATCGATGACAGATTTACGTCCACCAATGTGGATCAATTTCGACACAGATTTGTTGCTTGAAACTCGCATTCAGGCAACTGAAGTCTTGGATCGAAAGGCCTTGCGCCACCCCACGGAGGGGTATCGGCAAGTTTTTCTCCGTTCACGTCAATACGAGCATCATACCAAGGATCACATTTACATAGATGCCGAGGCCACCGAGAAATGTGTTCCGCGGGCTGCAGTCGCGGTCGGAAATGTCATTTGGTGGGTCGAGCTAAAGCCAAACGAAAAGGGAAACATCCCAGAGGCCCATTTCCGCACATGGGATGGATTGTTAGAATGGTGTGCAAAAATTCTGATACACCAAAAACCTCAAATCAATCCAATGAATGCCACACAGGTTGTCTTCAATCTCCACATTGAAGATGCGCCTGACGAAGAGCCCTTTGAAGGCCCAGGTGGAGATGTGAGAGAAACAGTAACCCTAAATGGGGATGCGCTCAATCTCACATGTGATATCACCCTGCATTCATCGTGGCACAGTCACCTCTTTCAAGCAGACAACACGGCCGAACTTGTTGCAGCCGCCGCGTTTTTGCGAGGCTATTCTTGTTTGTTAGATCAGGTTGACCAAAACATAGATTTTGAACAGGTGGCGTTAGATGCCGTTGGCTCATCGCACTATCGATGGAGGCACGCCATGGAAACGGTATCAACGGTTGAACAGCTCAACGCTCTTGGTTTAGGGGGCAAGTTTAGAGAAATCCCTGTTTCAGCCGGCGCACAAATTCAAAGCGGCTCATGCTGGGCGGCTCGGGACCCCGATGAAAGCTCTGCGATTGAGGGGCAGGTGCCCTGTATTGAGTTTCTGGCGCATTACCAAGAGGCCTTACTAAATGGCTTGATCAACTATGTTCAACATTGCGACCTCCGTAGTCTCCTTCTTTCATCGATGAACGCACTTCAAGCTGCTTTGGTTGAACTCTCGCACTGGTCAGCAACAGCGAATGCCATGCGCGCTATTCATGGAGCGCTAGGGGATCAATCTTTAAGTATGGAACGGCACGCTCAAGCGTATGGCGTCATAAGAGCTTCATCAATATTGGTGGAGGTAGCTTTGGCAGAAGGCGCAAAGCAAGACAGCATTGAAGTGGGCGATATTGATCTAGAGGAAATGCAGGCGCTGGCGCTTATGGTTTTTCAGATTGGTGACCAATTGGCCGGAATTTGCCTAAACAGAGTTGAACCTTCTCTAAAAATTTCTCCAACCGGTGAACTTTTGTCTAATCACGATTTCGAAGAGAATTCGATTCGCTCATCGGCTAGAATCACGAACAAGAAAGTGCGCGAACAAGATGCTCAACGATATCTACGTCGCTTCGAAGAAGATGGGAGCTCTTCGCCAATCGATGGATTAAACGAGGCAATTTCAGCCGAATTTGGCATTGGTACAGACGCACTTATTGATATTGGTCTGGCAAGCGTCAAGATAGCTGAAAAAAGAGGTGAGGGAGTGTTCACGATCTCTCGCTCGCAATACAGTGATGCCCTCCAGGAATTTGAACCGCTTTCCGGCATCGATCTATCCCATATGCTTGAAGCTCTTACATTATATCCTCGTGATAGTTGGTCGGACCTACCAGATGGCTGGACCCAGAGGGACATAGACATCGCAAAGCTTGGGCGTCGCTTCACGTTGATCGCTCGACCGCTTGTCGCTTTGGATAAGACCGACAATCCTGACCTCATTGTATCCCCCGCCGCAATCAACAGATTTACTATGTTCGTACTCGGTGGGGCAATGGACGGCTCTCTCCAGAATGAATTTTGGAGGAGTCGTGTAATGCGCCGGTTTGCCAGTAGCAGAGGGAACATTACCGGAAATCTTTTCAATGAAAGGGTTGCAGAGGAATTTCAATCCTTAGGACTGGAGGCACGAGCATCAGTAAAACCAAGTTGGTGCTTGAACCAAAAAGCAACACCACAATTACAGCAACTTGGTGATGTCGATGTCTTGGCAGTAGATCGAAACCAAAATACTGTATGGGTGGTTGAGGCAAAAGATATCAAGTCTTGTCGTACAATCGGCGAGGCGGCGCGGCGCTTGTCTGAATATCAGGGGCTTCCGGACAAAAACGGTAAACCTGACAAACTGCTACGCCATCTGAATCGAGTTACATACATTCGAGATCGGGTTGAGCATCTCTGCCAAAGGTTAAAACTTGACACGACGCCAATTGTGCGAGGTCTTGTTGTTGTGCGAGCCCCCCAACCTCTGGAGAGTATTTGGACTGAAGTTGGTGAGGACGCTCGTGTTGTTATGCTTGACAATCTGCCAGAGTTCTTCAGCAAAGAAAATTAGGGTGTGACCAACAACGGGCGCGCAAGAACCGCCTATCAAGACTCCGGCAGTGGAATGGTGTGCAACACCCATTTCGACTTTGTTCTTTAAGATGAAAATCATAGATGTCATTGGTCATTTAGGACCAACCCATGAATCCAAAGCTTTTTGCTTTGTCACAAACTCTCCTTTTAGATTCTCTATGTTTTGCTTTACCTCAGACTCTTGCTTACCAATGATCTTCATCAGTTCATCATCATCACAAACAATCATTTCCCTAAGAGCTCTGCGGATTTCAACATATGTGCTGCGCAAACGCGGAGGGAATTCTCGCAAAATGGCCTTCAGCACCGTAACAAATTGCAGTGTTGTTTCGTCTTTTTCCATTCCGGCGGGGAGGTCCCCAATTTTTATGAGCTCAACAGCAATTTTCAGATCGCTCTGGATTGAGTGGGCGACTAGGTTACCTCTTTCATCACCCATCCATTCTCGAAGATCGACCAAATCATCTAAAATTGCTGGCGCGTACTTTGCGATAATCTCAATCCAGTTTGCTTTGAGCTCAGCATCAGTGGTCAGATTGAATAGCTCCGCCCATGCCTCAGGCATAAAGCTCCCGACGCAACCGACCTTGACGCGAATCAGAGCATTGAGAATATGGTCCGCATTCTGCACGTCCATCTTTCGTATTAGACTTGCGACGCGAGCACCATTGCCCGAAAACAAAATATGATCCCACGCCAAGTCAAAGTGCCTGTGCTTCGGATTCGCTGCGATCAATTCAATTATGGGTTCCCACACTTTTTCTCCAACATGATGAATTCCGAGCCACCAAAATGGTTGGGGCCGTCCTGAGTAGACCATAATCGTTGCATCGAGAAGATGGTGATCCATCATTTCCAATAGTTCCCGCGGCAGACTATCGCGAGGCAATTCCGCGCCCAGTATAGCCTTCCAAAGGCGATTCGGAACACTCTGACGTGACAAAACGGCAGCCTTAATCCAAACGGAGTCAATTCTCTCTCCAGCTACCAACCCTTCGACTAATTCTCGTTCCCTTTCATCCAATCTCTCCCAATGATCTACGATATCAGCCACAAACACCAAAAGGCCCCCTGTACCCGAAAACTTTGTGAGACGTTCTATCAAACCACAACGAAGTGTGGATGGCACCATTGTGTGAGAAAGTGCAAAGTCCCCGACCCCAAGTGCATAATCACTCGGCAAGAACCCACTGTCGGTTGTTCTCTCGAGCCAACCGATCCAAGCTTCGCATATATTTGCCAGAGAGTTTACGGAAAGCCATTTTCTCGACGCCTTCATTGCGCTGTAGAACCGTGCATCACTGAAAAGACCGGTCGTAGGAAGAGCATTCAGGATGATTGGTGTGAGAGTTTCAAAAACCACCCAAGGAGGAGTATTTCCTGCGCGTTCCGGTCGGTCAAACACCGCAAGAAAGTTCAACATCACTATCGCCGATGTCGGCGAGCTCGCAAATTTTCTCAATCCCCCAAGCAAAATGCTTCGTCGTTTTTCCGATAGTCGATGCCAGCTTCTTACTACCGTCATTAGCGCCGAGCGAGCGATGCGTGGATGAATCTCAGAAAAAATTCGCTCCAATATCTCGTCGTCACCATCTCTTTGGATGCATAGCCAAAGTTCAACTGCCCTTGCTCGAATTAGTGCTTCATCATAACTCAATAATCGCCCCATCGATCTGGTGCTGATTCTTTCTGGTTCTTGGGAGCAAAGAGACAGTACATTCGCGGTTCTTTGGGCGCTCAAACTTGCGGAAGCTGGCCCATTCAAAGCCTCTACATCACTTGCAATGTTGGTTTGTTCTTCTTCGGTGAGTTGCTCTTCAAATGACAAAACCGAGAAACTGAAACCAACCGGCAAAACTGGTTCTCCATCGACCCAGTTCATAGAATCTAGATCTCCGGAAATTACTGCACTGGTCCAACGGTCCAACACGTCCGGTCGATCGATTGGCATATCTATCAATGTATCCAGCAGAAATTGGAAACAGAGATCCCGTGTGGAAGGAAAGTACGACTCTAGCCCACCAATTGCGAGATTGATGAGCCTGCGTCGGCCTTTTTCCTGCCGCGCCGATCTATCAAATATCCACTGAAGGTTTCGGGCAGTAGACCGGGATGTCGAGGGTTTGCGGCAGTGCAAACCACGCTTAATCATACTTTCTATTTTTCCTGCGATGACGTATGTAGGTTGGCTCAGAAGACCCTCTGCCACTGACCGATAAAATGGATGCGTGAACGAAACATTATCATCAGTGAAACTGATGACTTGTCGTCTTTCCAAGGTATCTAGTAAGTTCAGTTCTTCGTCGGAAAATTTTGGCGGGATCTCGTACGATATATCGATCGGAATGCCGGAACCTGATTCTGGGCTTCCCAATCCAAAAATTGTCGTTTGGCTTGACGGCAGCCCGGGAAGCCTGGCTCCACCTTTCCCCGCCAAGAAAGCAAGATCATCCAATTCGATAGGCTGCCCTGCTACCGAACCGATTGAAATCCCCATCAGAATTGGCCCATGCCCACTTTGCTGTAGCGCGCGACCTAAGTCAGCGGCGTCCTCTCTTGCAAAACGGGTGATTTCAGACAATCCGGCAGACTCTTGTAACTTCTCGTGAAAAACCGCTAGGTGACGAAGACATCCAGGCTCAAGTTCAAGCAAACCCTCCCCCAGTGCATTGCTGACTTTTTCCACCAACCATTTCGGGACATGTTCTGTTTCCGATAGTTGGCCCCAGACCGTCCTGCGGAATTCATTAGTCGCAATGCCAAGGTCCCGCCAATTTTGATTTGATGTTTGGATACTAGATAAGTCCGGTTTATTGGCCGCCTCTAAAAGAAGAGATTGCACTTGGGATACAATGAGTTTGCGTTTCGCAGTGACTTTTGAGGCAAGTAATTCAATTCGGGAAAGAATACGAAGAGAATCCGGCAGTGCGTGAGTGCCTCCCAATGGGTCATCCAGCACGACTAATCTCAAGTCTTCATTTGGATTCAAAAGCAACCGTTCCGCTTCATAGGCATCACTGACTTCGTGGACGTGGAAACCCTGCCGCTCGTACTCTGACGCAATCCAGCGTGCGGTATTGGTTTTGCCTACGCGAGGTGGGCCCGAAAGGAGAAGAACATGCTCATGAGATAAATCAGATAGGAAAGCAGACTCATCGCCTCGTTCTTGGTAGTTCGACGGCTTGATCATAAGTGGCGCGACGGACGCAATCACACGACGAACAAGAGGGAAAGCATCTTGGCTACACTCTTTTGCTTCCTTTACAACGTCATGAAGGTTGTTGAAAATTGTTGATAGTTGGCTGCTAGGGATTCCGTGACTTTCGCTGAAAATTACCCTGCATCGCTCTTTTACATTTTCTACCGTAAATTGCTCTAAGACCACTAGGCGGTGAAGAGCTTCTCTAATTGTTTCTAGTTCCGTGGAGCCAATTATATTTTGGATGTTTGATTGACGTGCTTTCGACAGAGCGGAGGCCGCTTTCTTTGATTTCTTGTCCGCACTGAGTGCACTTGCCAGTGCGCGGGCATCTCTCAGTCGTATCTTTCCTTTTGGGTGATCCTGACCAGCCCAATCCGAATTAGCAATGTAGACCGATGTGCTGTCATCGCATCGCGCGGTCATCACCAAGACAACAAGTGAGTTTGGATTATTGAGTAACCTTTCAAACAATGAGCCGGTAGATTTCCGCTCTGGAAAGTGTGCCAAACATGAAGCGACATCTTTGAGTTCGACCCTGCCCTCAGCCCCCTTTACTTGGATTTCAGCTACTCTCTCATGGTCATTCCAATTGTAGAATAGTTGGCCATCTTCCCTTCCAGTTGGTTCAACCCGAAACTCCGCGCTCTCATCATGGTAGAATCGCAACATCATTTCGATGCAGACGTAGTCTTGAAAGTCAAATTTTTTTGGCGCCGTTTTGGCAATTGACATTTTGGGTCGCTTTAAAAAAGGTAACCGGTAGAATCCGATTTTAAAAAAAATGTTCTAGCGCATGGGTGCGTGTCCAGCCTATCTTTTTGACCCTACTTTGCAAATTATGAACTACACTCGTGCTCTCTGGCCAGAGCCGCTGAGCAGCTTGTAACGTTTCAATGTATCGGGCGAATGAGCTCTTGATGCGACGGCTTAGGTTTTCGCCCACCAGCGTGTTACGAAAGGATAGACGGGCCCGTAGGCACCGCAATGTCACTTGCGCGCCCGCCGTCGTTTGTTTTCTCAACTTGCACAACCACCTTCACCATAAAACTGCGCGAATGTCGCAGCCCATAACCCATTCGGAGCGAAAGAGAAGGTGCCGCAGATCTTCCGACTAAATGAAGGATAATCAAGGGTTATGGTGCAAGGACACAATTGGCGGCAGCGGCTGCGTGTGTGGTTGAGCACCTTTCGTTGGAATTGGGTTTTCTACGCGTTCACGGCTCTCGCTATACTGCTTGCGATCTACACTCTGGTCACTTTCGCCCTGCAGGACTTTCAGGTCGGACAAACACTGCGTTTGTCAATTGTTTGGGCAATTCTCGGAATGGGCTGGGCAACGTCTGGCATTGTCGGCAACATCCTAACGATCCGCGCGACAAGATCCATAGGAAGCGTTCCCAAAAGAGACTTCTTGAGACCCAATCTGACGCCGATGGACTCAGTCGTTGATCGAAAAAGCGAAACGATCGCTTTGGTCGATGCAGTAAAAATACACCAGGTGACAAACGTACACGGGCGAAAAGGATCAGGCAAAAGTCACTTTCTGTCCTTTGTTGCAGACATGGCCAACGGCCATCGAGATATGGATGAGAGTCATGCGGCTCTGAAAGGGTTGAAGCGCTATTCAGTTGTTTACATCGATTTGTCCGAAGCACTTGGGTTCGACGATGCCGTCACCCAAATATTCCGATCCAGTTTCCCAGACCAGCCCGCGTCTTGGATGCAATTCACAAAAATTGTCGATGCGGCATTCAAAGCCAACCCTGTGATTTTGATAGTAGACAACGTGAATGCGCCCGGAATTTGGGGGCCGCTTGGCCAAGCATTGTACCGGTACCTGAGTAGGCGCCCTGCCGATCGCATTGTACTTGGGTCTATACAACCGGTGAAATTTTATAATCTCTCAGTCCAAAGCATGCTATTTGGATCCCTGGACAGCAAGGCCATCTCAGAGTTGGCTGCAGCCAATGGCATTACTCTGTCAACGGAAGATGTGAACCACGTACAAGCCCGAAGCGACGGACTGCCACTCTTTCTTCGACTGCTTTTCGCCCATTGGGACAATGCGGAAGGTGCGCCAAGTGGCACTGCCGAGGGGATACGCCATCTGCTTGGCGACGCGATTGTACCACGGTTGAGCGAAGCAAGCGTCGATCTTCTTATGTCAATAGCTCTGCTTTCGGTGGTAGGTGCAGAAGTTGATCCCAATGACTTGCGCGGAGTGCCGGTCGATGCAAGTCGGGAGCACCTTGATGAGTTGAGAGACTTTTCACTGATTGTCTGGAGACAACGCAAAGGTCGTTCGATGGTAAAACTTCACGATCTGGTTCGGGATGCAGTGATTGAGGTATGTACGGATAGGCTAGCGCCGATTGCCCAGGCCTTGGCCATTAATGCTTTCCGTGGAGGCGCACGATCAGAAGCTGCTATCTACTGGCTCTATGCCGCCCCGAATGGGTTTGATGATCCAGATACGGTTGAACTCATTGAAGATGTAGTACTTCACGCCACCAACGCAAAGGAGTATCCGCTCCTCACCACGCTCGCGTTATTGTCAGAGTCACGCATGGATGTAAAGCGTGCCGCGCTTGGCAATATGGTCCTGCACAATGCGTTGTTGTTGGCCCGCAACTCCGCGCTGGCTGGCGCTGGTGACTATGTTGCAGCGATTCATGACTTGGAGGCAGGTGCAACACCGATCTTCCGGAAAGTTGGCGCTGAAGAGCCACTGACACCGATTGAGTTCGAACTGGCATTTCTCCATGCAGACCTAACGCATCTGCAAAACCGATATAGAGAAGCGTTGGATACCTTTTCAGTTCTCCGCGCTGCCACTGAAACTTCGCCTCTCTCCGCGCGCAAGCCGAAAGCAGAGTGGATGTTAGGCCATGTTCTCCGCCATCAGGGGCGTGACCTTGACAGTGCGCTCTACCACTTCGCTATGGCGCACGGCTTTGCTGAAGAGATAGGCGATCTGCCCACCGTCGTAGCTGCTACAACAGGTCGTGTAACTATCGAAGTCCTTCGAAGAAAAGCGGGGGCGGATACGTGTGCTGACTTAGAGAAACTTGAAACTAGGCTAGGCGCAGCGCATAACGGTAGAAATTTCCTCCCAAAGGTTTGGAAATCTCAGGCGCAACTAGCGTTCTTGCATGGCGACATCATTGAAGCTCAGCATCTTATAGATAAGGCGATCAAAAAGTCCTTGGAAAACAATGATCGCCTGATGTTCAATTACCATTTTGAACGCGCTGAGTTCACCCGTTTGGACGGTGAGTATATGGCATGTGTCGAAGACTATGAGCGCGTACTAGAGTATGGTCGTGAAAATGGTGACCGAAACCTGATCGCTAACGCGCTTTTGGGTATCGTTGAAGCGGAGGTATCGTACGGAAAACATCTTCACCACCGCAGCAAGGCGGACATCCGGGCGAGCGTGCTACAAGCCCGCGCCATCGCCGTCGAAGCAGACATTCAGTTTACGGTCCTGCAAGCCGAGCAAACACTCTCGCGATTGGAAGGCGATACAATCGAGCCAGCACGGTTGTTCCTGTTCTAAACCAGTCTCTTTAATGCGGTTCGTCGGTCAAGTACAAGGTCTGGACGAAATTGGTTTTTCGTCGCGAGCGACTTGACGCGGAGAGCCCAACTTTCAGCATCGCCTCGATCAGCAACGATGTCGCAAAGTAGATCGGCGGCGATCGCCAGGTCACTCGCACTCCATTGGTAGCGTGCAATCTCTTGAACCCCGAGACGAAGGCCGGCACCGCCAAATAGTGCCTTGTTCTTCTGGTTCAGAGTCACACCCGCTTGTGAAAATCGGTGGTACGCATCCTTGGCTTCACCGTCGGCCACGTCCCAATAGACCTGCGCCCCGGCGGCGATCGCCGTACTCGCTCCGATCGCTTTGGGAAAGTCAAACACCCCCTGGACGGCCAACGCGCCGAGTCCGCCGGCGGGACTGTCC
>JAJFIK010000092.1 GCA_021775005.1 Rhodospirillales bacterium | reverse complement strand
CGGCGTGCGGCCCGCCGCCGGTGTCACGCTGTCGCCCTTGGCCGACCTCACATGCAGCAGCGCCAGCCACGACCGACTGGCCGACGACGACCCGTTGGTGAACCCCGGCGGCTTGAAGGTCTACGCGGCGGCCTACGCGGGCGACACACCGGTCGAAGACCCGCTGCTGTCACCGCGGTTCGGCGATCTGTCCGGCCTACCGCCGGTACTCGTCCAGGTCGGCGGCATCGAGGTGCTGCTCGACGACAGCCGTTCCGTCGCCGCGGCCATCGAAGCGGTCGGCGGCGAGGTCACGCTGCAGCAGTGGGACGAGGCGGTCCACGTCTTCCAGATGCTGGGTGCCCCCGAGTCGGACGAAGCGATCGCCGCCATCGTCGACTTCGTGAACACCGTCCTCTAGTGCCGTGTCAGGCAACGTTTGCGCGGTTGATGATCTCGGCGAGGTCTTGGTCGTGGGCGTTGCGGTTTCGCCAGCGGATGTAGCGACGGATCATCGAGGCCTGTTCGGCGTGTGAGGCGTGGTCGGTGCCGTCGAGGGTGAAGTAGCGCAGCGCCTGGAATTGGGCTTCGATCCGGTTCAGCCAAGACGAATACGTCGGCGTGTAGGCGAGTTCGACGTTGTTCGCTGCCGCCCAGTCACCGACGCGCTGGTCGGTTTTGGTCGACAGGTGTGGGGAGAAGTTGTCGAGCACGATCGCGATCCGGACCTCGGGTGGGTGCAGCGACCTCAGGTATTTCACGAATCGCAAGAACGCGGCGCGGTCTTTCTTGGCGACGACATGGCCGTAGAGCCGGTTGGTCGATAGATCGAACCCGGCCATGAGATGGCGCACGCCGTGGGGCCGGTTGTACGTCGCTCGGCGTCGTCTGCGTCTCGGCCGTTCGGTGTCGCCTTTGCCAACGATGGTCGGCGCCCATTGTTTGCCCGGATGTGGTTGCAGATTCAAGGGCCCGAACTCGTCCATACAGATCACCACCGACGGATCGCGTTTGCCGGGTTCGGTGATGCCGTCGGCGATCTCGTAGAGCTCGACGATCCGGTTCTTCTTCGCCTCGAAGTCCGGATCATTCGAGGCCTTGAACGTCTTGATCACTTGAAACGAGACGCCTTCCTCTCGGAGTAGCGCCCGAAGGCCCTCATGGCTGATGTCGTCGACCACCCCCTCAGCCACCAAGAACTCGGCCAGTTTGGACAACGACCACGTCGAGAACGGCAACCCATGATCGGCGGGCCGCGACAGAGCGACCTTCTTGATCGCCCGGCGCTGCGGGAGCGTGAACGTCGGAGGCCGGCCACCGGAGTACTTCGGAGCCAACGAGTCGAACCCGTCGGTATTGAAGTTGTGGATCACCTCACGGACCCGATCCTGCGACGTGAACGCGATCTCCGCGATCGCCGGCACCGACATCCGCTGCGCAGACCACAACACGACCTGGGCTCTTCGCCACCGCACCACCGACCCCGACCCGCGACGAATGATCCGGAGCAGCTTCTGACCCTCGTCGGGAGCCAGGTCACGCACAAACACACGATCAGCCATCACCAGATCAAAACAGATCCCGCCCCTCAACGGGTGGACGCGACACCCCCAACCTTGTCGGTCACGGCACTAGCGAGCGGGAAACTCGAATGATGCGACCGCGTCGAGGGCAGAGGCGGGGTCCCAGATGTCGGCCACCGATCGATAGTCGGCTCGCCACTCATCGGCGGTGACCGTGCACTTGGTGTAGCCGTTGTCGCCCGCGAAGTACTGCACGTGAGGGTTTGCGGCGGTGAAGTCGGTGGCGAATGGCGACGACGAGATAGCGGTCGCCATGACTTCGGGGCAGATGGTGTCCTGGCCGAAGCCGGGTCCTACATCGAGGACGAAACTGGCGTGGTAGTCGCCGCTCAACACGATCGGATTCGCCGCGGTGCTGAGCGCGTCGGCCACTCGCTCGCGTTCAGCGGGGTATCCGTCCCAGGCTTCGAGGTAGTACTTGGGCACATCGGTGCCGGGTTCGCGGGCGTCGAGTCCGGCGAACATCGATGGGCTGACAAGCGACGTCCAGCGCGCCGTCGAGGAGCGGAGCCCGTCGGTGAGCCAGGTCGCCTGCTGTTCGCCGAGCAGCGTCCGGTCGGCTTCGTCGCGTTCGGCGCACCCCTCGCCGAGATCGAACGCGGAGGTGTCGCGGCATGGGGGTTCGTCGGCGAACTGTCGCGTGTCGATCAGGAAGAACTCGGCGAGGTCGCCGACGCGGACGGAACGATGCAACGTGTGGCTGCCACTGGTGGGCGCCGGCATGCGGGCGGGCTGGTGCTCCCACCACGCCTGGTACGCCGCGGCCCGTCGGGATGCGAAGTCGCCGCCGGCGCTGTCGAATTGGCCGGAGCCGTCGGCCCAATAGTTGTCGGTGATCTCGTGGTCGTCCCACATCGTGAAGAACGGAAGTGCGGCGTGGGCGGCCTGCAGCGATGCGTCGATCTTCACCTGGGCGTAGCGGAGCCGGAAGCCGGCGAGGTCGCTCGGCGGAGGACTGGTCCACGCGCGGCGGCCGTCTTGGGCCGGTGAGAAGTCGAGCGGCGGCAGCTCGTAGATGTAGTCGCCGGTGAAGATCACCGCGTCGAGTTCGGAGTCGGCGGCGATGTCGGCCCAGGCGGCGTATTCGCCGAACTGCGGATCCTGACAAGTGGTGAGCGCGAACCGGAATGGGTCGGTTCCTGTTGCCGGCAGCGTGCGGGTGCGTCCGGTCGGGCTCGTGTGGTCGCCGATTCGGAAGCGGT
>JAJFIK010000091.1 GCA_021775005.1 Rhodospirillales bacterium | reverse complement strand
CCATCGGGCTGAACCGTCCAACTGCGCCATGTATTTTCGGTATGGCTTCCCGTTTTCCATCAAACTCCGAAGTGTTTGGATCGTGGCATCCGGTATTTCAAGCATGAGCCGAGCTAGATAACGGAATACAACGCCCTGCTTTTGCGTGAGTTCTGCGCCAAGCAGTGACGCAAACACGTACTCGTAGAGATCTACAACACCGTTTAGAATACGCTCACGTTCCGCGGGGCCATATTTTGCAAGACGGTCCTCATTGACAGCAAAGAGATTGAGCGCTGGCGGAAACTCCACATCGTTCGGATCGATCAGTACGAGCCTGTCTGCAAGACTGTGCGAATAATTTGGATCAAACTCCCTGAGGCGCAGCAAGGTCTGAATTAGGTCTCCTTGGCTATCCATAACGATAACTCCAGGAGTGTTTTCACCAACCCTCGCCAGGTCATGGTGAATTAGCTTGAGCAGAAGCTGACTCTTGCCGTGCCCAGTCCCTCCGACAATGTGGGTGTGTTCAAAACGAGTTTCGTCGGGTATCGAAAGCGGGAAAGCGGCCTGAAAAAATGGTTCAAAGGGCGTGCGACCTAAGTAGCTTTCAAGAAGCTCTTCTGGGTCATCATTCGCCCGGTCTGTGGGCCATTTGAGTGACTTGGTGGAGCCGTGTGATCCTGGCCCAATACCAGACGCCCAGAGAAGGTTCGACTCTAGGGTTTCTCTAAGATCATAAAACAGTTCGTTGCCCAGGATTTCCTGGCTGAAGAGCGTTGAAATGGTTGATTCTATTGCTTGCGCCGGATTGTTTAAAAGGTCGATAAGGCGTGTGTGAAGTACCAGTTCATCTTGCTGCTGTTCTCCGGACAGCTCATAGATACTACTGAGATTGCCTGCAGTAACGACCGCAAGTTTTTCGCACCCCACATTGAAACGGTTTTCAAAATCTTCAAGGAGCCCCTTTTTGCGAAGGAGGTAATTGCGCAACCAAACCTGACGTTCGACAGGGAGCTTTGCCAGTCTACTGAATTCCATCTGCTCAAACTCAAAGAATTCATTGCAAATTAGTTCTTCAAGTAGGGGATAACAGGCATGCAGAAGGAGTGTCGTGGGGGCGCATTCAGACCAGCTAATGGTGGTCCGAAGAACCTCAATAAGGGCAGATTCAAGGTGCACTTTGCTGCCAAGCGGTGACGCTAGGAACTGCGCGTAGGTATCTTGGTAGAGATGTTGAAGTTCCCGAATACTTCGGACACGCTCTGTGAGGAACCAATTCGAGAACAATCCTCGACCAACCATTGGCATGGGCGAAAGTGGCACTTGTGCCGCGCCACTCTCCCAACCACTTCGCATTGAGACAAAAATCTCTTCAAGAAGGGACTTCTCAGGCATCTCCGCTGGCGCTGATGTCTACTATCTGTTCAGTCCCATTGAATGTCCTGGCAACATCAAGAAACCCACTAAGGTTTTGGCACGCGATGCGCACTTGCTCCTCGACGGTAATAACTTCAACAAGATCTTTGCACTCAATGTGCTGCCCACTGACCAAATTGCCGATAGTTAGAAAACGCTTCGTGAGCCTGTCCATGACCAACGCTCCAAGCCCGCTTGCGCTACCAGCTTGGGCGCGCGCAAAGTTCTCATTGGCTGCCTCACTAGAGTATACGACTGAGCTTCCGAGCTTGTACCGCCTGACGAGCCCTGCTTCTTCATCGGTCAGGTCTGCTAGGACGTCGAGCGCGAACGTAACTCCGCCCATCATCCCTTCCTTTTGGCTGCGCTTGATTTTGAGCTTCATCGTCTCCTCTCCGTAGCTGTTTGTACGGGAGTATAAGCATATCAATACACGTTTTGCGAGTCTTTATTCTGTTACTGCAACCCCTGAATTTCGTCGGGGTGAAGGGTGGTGGCACTAAAGGGTTTCGAGGGAGCTCCGTCGATCATGAGCTTCAGGTAGATGTGGTGATTGGGGAGATTCATGAGGTCGAGCCGGTCAAAGACGGGCTCGAATTCCTTCGCCATGAACGCCGCATCTTCCGGCCCCAAGCGAAACGAAATGATCGTACCGACATTCCCAAGTACGGCATGCCTGATCTCGGGCTTGAGCTGATGCAGGTACTGATGAGCTAAGACCATGCCCACTTTGTACTTGCGAAGTTCTGAGAGCATCTCGGCAAGTGCTAGGGTAGTGAAGTTCTGAAACTCATCTATGTATATGAAGAACGGCTTGCGCTCGTTTTCAGGGATCTCCGCCCGACTGAATGCCGCTAGCCCGAGAGAAGTCGTTATGAGACCGCCCAAAAGCGCCGAACTATCGGTTCCCAATTGCCCTTTTGAGAGGTTGACGATTAACCTCTGTCCCTCATCCATGATTCTGCGAAACCGTAAGGGGTTCTCTGTGCTGGTCAAAAACCTGTAGATTCTCGGGTCGGCGAGAAATGCTCCAACCTTTGACTGAATGGGAGCTATTGAATCAGCTTGGTATCGATATGTGTACTTAGGGAATTCTTCTTTCCAGAAGTAGCGGACTTGCTTGTTTTCAATGCGGTGCATGACCGCTTCACGAAACGTTTGATTTGAGAACAACCGAAGAATATCTGGAAGCGTCGCATGGGGCTGGTCGAGCAAAGCCAAGATCGCGTTGCGAAGCATGTGCTCCATGCGAGGACCCCAGGCGTCAGGCCACATCATCCTGAACACGTCCATTAGGCCCGACGCTACGAGCGGCCTGTATTGTGCCGAAACTTGTGTAAGCGGGTTATATGAAAGGTCACGCGCCAGTCGTGCAGGTGCTACAGTGAGCGTGCTCGCAGATGGATTTGACTCGGTGGCTTGATCTGCAAGGTCTCCATGGGGATCAATAAGTGCAAATCCCAATGGCGTAGATGCGTTTGAACGCAAAACGGAACTAAGGAGAGTTGTTTTTCCAGCGCCTGTCTTTCCAACGATGTACATGTGATGCAGCAGAGAATCGATTGGAGCCCCAAAGTGAACTTTGCTGCCCCTGAAATTGACCCGGGCAAATGGTTCACCGTGCAGCAATTTCGAGCGACGCATTCAATGATTTTGTCAGACAAATCCGCCATCCAAAGGCGTGGTCGATCCAAGAACAAATGGTCTCTGTTCCGAATGGGCGCAAAATCTTCGACTGGTACGAGAATCGGCGCTAATCTGCCGCAATGGTTTGCCGGCCTGAGGATTTCTAATCGTAGCGGGGCGATTACAAGCACAGTGTTACAATTAGGTAGTTGATATGCATTGGATCGAAGTTTTTCTCAAAATCGCGCGCTGGGTACCGGCCCTACTCACTATGGGTGCCGTCCTATATGGAGGTTACTTGACCGCCACTGGCTTCCTTCCAGCAATTTGGCGTTTAGGAAAGGGTTTGCGAAAGCGAGAAATCGCAATTTTTGCCAAGGGAGATGAGGTTACCAATTTGAAGGCGCTGTTTGAGGACAGCAAGCTGTTCAAACAAAAAAATATCCGCACCGTTACTCAAGCCGATAGCATAGGCGCTGCTGAGGGCGCGACAGTATTCCTAATACATTCACCTGATTGGACCACGGAGGAACTGCAGCGAATTCTCTCAAGCAAACGAGATCGTACGGCGCTGGTGGTTTATGTACCACAGAGCCGTGGTCGACTTGATGAGAAGGCGATTCAGCTTTTGGAGCAACACCGCAACGTGACGCTCGTTAACTTCCGAGGACGACTTCTGAACGACGTGCTCGTTAGCATGATCACTACTGGCTATGAATAGAGCAAGCTTCAACCTGCTCTTCCGGAAATATGTGGAAGAGTACCTCACTCCATCACCCACTGAGCGACGGTTCGTTTCTGAAGTGTATGCATCTGTACAAGCCGTGATTGGTGAAGCTCATTCTCTTCAGATTGGGTCGTATCCTCGCTTTACAGCGATAACACCACTTCATGACCTGGACGTTCTATTTGTTCTTGGCCCATGGGATCCCGACCTCCATGATCCATTCGAGGCACTGGAAACTTTGGAGCGCCGCCTTCAAAGCGAATACAAGAATCCTACGAAATATGACGTCTTGATTGGTAGGCAAACGCACTCAGTCACGCTGCGCTTCATTGACGGCGAGAGTGAGATATTTGGCGTTGATGTTGTCCCTGCATATATGTCTGGTAAGAATGAATTTGATGGCGATACTTATGTAGTACCTGAAATTGCAAACCTCTCGAGCAGCCAACGAATTCAACTCCGCAAAGTAGTGCAAGCGGGCGAACATGAAATGGAGTGGATCCCATCCGACCCGCGAGGGTACATCACGGTTGCTCAACGGCTCAATGATCAGAACGACGATTTTCGAAAGGCTGTAAAGTTTGTCAAAGGCTGGCGCTGCCATCAAAAGGAACAGGACGATGACTTTGCTCTCAAATCCTTTCATCTCGAGCAAGCTATGACTTCCTGGGTTCAAGCAAACCCAGAGTCTGAAATTTTTGACATGGTCTTCAACTTCTTTTGCAGGTTGCCTGACTTCATGCGGTATCCCCAGTTCCCCGATCGTGCTGACTCAACCAGAAATATTGATGATTATGTAAG
>JAJFIK010000010.1 GCA_021775005.1 Rhodospirillales bacterium | reverse complement strand
GGCGGCTATCATGGTGACACGTTTCTCACCATGTCGGTTTGCGACCCGGAAGAAGGCATGCATTCCATGTTTGCTGGCGTGGCCCCGGCGCAGATTGTTGTCGATCTGCCGCGCGATGAAGAAACAAGTGCGGCGTTTGAGAAAACCCTCAACAAGCACGGCAAGGACATCGCCGCCGTGGTGATGGAGCCTTTGGTGCAGGGCGCAGGGGGGATGGTGTTCCACAACGCGGCGACCTTGGCGCGCATACGTACCGCTTGCGACACTCACGGGGTTTTGCTGATTCTCGATGAAATATTCACCGGCTTTGGTCGCCTGGGCACCATGTTTGCCTGTGAACAAGCAGGCATCGTACCGGACATCATGACGCTCTCAAAAGCGCTCACCGGCGGCACGCTGCCCCTTGCCGCAACCATTGCTAGCGCGAAGGTGTTTGGCGCGTTTTATTCAGATGATGCAGGCCATGCATTGATGCACGGGCCCACATATATGGGCAATGCCCTTGCGTGCGCCGCTGCTAATGCTTCCCTCGATTTGTTTGAGACCGAACCACGCCTTGACCAGGTGCGCGCCATCGAGCAGGGGCTGAAACAGGGCCTTGCCCCCGCGCGCGACATTCCCGGCGTGATGGATGTGCGCGTCCGCGGTGCCATTGGCGTTATCCAGGTGGCGGAGATGCGCGCCCTCGATGACCTCAAGCGCCGTTTCGTGGAGGCCGGTGTTTGGGTCCGCCCCTTCCGCGACATTATTTATACCACGCCGCCTTACGTAATTTCAGAAGACGATCTCACAACGCTTACCAGCGCCATGGTTGAAGTGACGGCGGCATGGCGGCCATAGCCAAGCCCTAGGCCTTGATAAGGGCACCGACGGGGTCACAATTTAGTCAACCAGGCCTGCTGATTTTGCCCATCCGGAGTATGTCCCGCCGCGACGGCGGGCGAGGTCTTCGTCTGTCGGTTCATAGTATTCCTGGCCGGGGATGACGCCGGTGCCGTCCACAATACGGTTCATGAAGTTGAACAGGGCGCAGATAACGATGGCATCATAAAGCGCGTCTTCAGACCAGCCAGCGTCATAGACAGCTTGGGCATCTTTGGATGTTAGCATGAACGGTGCATGGGCGAGCTTGCCCACGTATTGCAGGATGGGCCGCATTTTTTCATCGACGGCGGCATTGTCGAAGTCGTCTTGCAGATCTTTAAGGACCTGCTCTTCCACCCCATAGGCCCGCGCGGCGAGATCGTGCGCGGCCGCGCAGAATTTACAGCTGTTGCGCCCCGAAACGTAAGCCGCGATCAACTCGCGCTCCCCCACCGTCAGCTCGCTGTCTTCGCGCAGAAAATTATCGTGAATTTCAAGCAGCGGCGAGAGCCCTTTGGGGAAGCGCTTGAAGACATCGCTCAAATGAGGGATTTCCGGAAGGGATGGGAATAGTGCCATGACGGCCTCCTTTGTCTTGTCGTGCGGAGCGAACGCATTGCGCGTCATCGCCCCATGTGATCTTTGGGCGAAGTCTATGAATGTGCGGGATGAAAGAAAAGCCTATGACCATCGAAGCTGTGCTGTGGGATTTTGGCGGGGTTTTTACGACCTCTCCGTTTGAGGCCTTCGCCCGTTATGAACGGGAAAACGGTCTGCCAACGGATTTGATCCGCCTGATCAATACGACCAATCCAAACAGCAACGCCTGGGCCCGATTTGAGCGATCAGAAGTTTCCATCGATGAGTTCGATGAGCTGTTTGCCGCCGAGGCCGCCGCGCGCGGGCATATCGTGCCCGGCAAGGATGTAATTGAGCTTTTGCATGGCGATATTCAGCCGGAGATGGTGCGCGCCTTTGATATTATTTGCGCAAAGTTCAAAACCGGCTGCATCACCAATAACGTCAAGCCAAAATCAGGCGAGGCGTTCTGGGATGATGGCGGGCGATCAGCACAGATCCGCCCGATCATGAAAGCGTTCGACCATGTGATTGAGAGTGCCAAAGCGGGACTGCGCAAACCAGACCCGCGGATATACCAGATGATGTGCGAAGCACTCGACGTTGCGCCGGGTGCTTGCGTTTATCTGGATGACCTGGGGATCAACTGCAAACCAGCGCGCGCCATGGGCATGACCACAATCAAAGTGGTCAATGCCGATCAAGCCATCGGAGAGCTGGAAAGCATATTGGGACTAGCCCTGCGCTAGTTCTATTTGGCATCGTCCATGCCAAGACGTTTAAGCGCCGCAACACGCTGCTTTTCCATGGTCTTTTTATCGACACCCAGTTCGTCCGCAACGCGATGGATCATGTGCGCTTCAAAGCGGTGAAGGGTGCCATCAGAATAAGCGACCTCCCACAGCATGCCGACAATATCGCCACGCTCATCCTGGCTGAATTCCTTACGAACGGTCTCTGTGAAAACCCAATCGGAATAAACCTCGCCTTGCCGCCTGGAGGCATATTCCAAAAGCTGACGCGCCTCGGATTCGCTCAAGCCGAAATTGTCCTGGACGATGCGCTCAATGGCGTCGTGTTCGGCCTGATCAAAGTCAGTGTCAAGCCGAGATGATTCTACCAAGAGCGCCGCGGCGGCGATTTCCTTGCGGCTGAAATCCACTTCGGGCCCCGGAGGGGCCTTGGGTTCTGCGGTTCTCAACCAATTGAAGAATTTGCCAAGCATCTTTGAGCCCCTCTAAGAGCGTTGTCGTTTTGGGCGGCACAACGCCCTTGCGTCCTTACGCGAATGTGCCATGCGTCGCCCGATTTGGAAAGCGCTTACACAAGCGCCCTCCATATGCGCGCCTAATGGGCCCCCGCAGGGGGCCGCACAGGCTTGGTACGCGGAATAAGAAGGTCCAGCACCACCGCAATGGCGGGGAGAAGTGTCACCGCCATGACCATGTTGGTGATGAACATAAAGAACAGGAGCAGCCCCATGTCGGCCTGGAATTGCAGGGCGGAGAAGACCCAGGTGGATACACCCATGGCCATGGTCAATGCCACGAACACCACGGCCATGCCGGTTTCATACATGGACTGTTGATAGGCCCGCGTGATGTTCATGCCTTCTGACAAGTGGAATTGGACGCGATTGTAGATATAGAACGCATAGTCCACCCCCAACCCCACAGCGAGCACAATCACCGGCAATGTCGCCACCTTCAGGCCGATACCGATGCGCGCCATGAACCAATAGCCCACAAAGGTGGCAACGGTGAGCGGAACGCAGCAGGCGATGGTGGCGCGCCAATCGCGATAGGTCACCCAAACCATGATGATGATCACGATATAGACGATCACAATCATCGGCAGCTCAGCATTTTCGACAGTTTCATTGGTTGCCGCTGTCACCCCGACATTGCCCGACGCCAATCTGATATTAACGTCTTCACGCTCATTGGCGTCGCGCCATTCTTCGACCGCATGCACCACGGTTTGGATAGTTGTAGCGCGACTGTCTTCGGTGAATATGAGCACCGGCAGAAGTGTGCAATTTGAATTGAGCAGACCCGTTGAGGTTGGCACCGGCGAAGTTGCCTGCACCAATGCATATCGATTGCGCGGCAAGGCGGTCCACTTCAAGTTACCTTCGTTCCAGCCGGCATTGGTGCGCTTGGCCGCAAAGGGAAGCGATGCCACAGACAAGACCCCTTCAACATTGGTCATGGCCCAGGAAAATTCGTTCAAATAATCCATATACTCAAAATGGATACAGGCCTCCGACGGCGTCTCCACAATGATGGTCAGCAAATTGAGGCCGATGGAATAACTGTCGGCAATAACATTGCTGTCGACATTATAGCGCGCCTCAGGTCTAAGCTCCGGCGAGCCCGCATGAAGATCGCCGACATGGCGATCCTTGCTCGCGTCAAAGGCATTGACGAACACAAATGCCCCGACGATGAAAAACAAGATTGCGATAGGCGGTTGGGCCGCATAGCCAAACACCTTCATGATCTTCTTGCGGAAGTCCCGCGCGCGCGTGATGCGCTCGACATAGGCTTCATTGAAGTGGAAGTAGCTGACGAGTAGCGGCAGCATAACCAGGTTGGTAATAATTTTCAGAAGCACGCCAATGGTGGCTGTAATGGCCAATTCCTTCACCATGGGAATAGGAATTAGATAAAGCGTCAAAAAGCCCACAAGGTCTGTGACCAACGCCATGGTCCCCGGTACCAGCAAGCCGGAGAATGACGAGCGCGCTGCCTCAACGGCATTTTTGCCGCCTTCAAGTTCCTTACTAACCAAGTTGATCTGCTGCACCCCATGACTGACCCCGATGGCAAACACAAGGAAGGGCACAAGAATCGCCAATGGATCCAAACCAAAGCCCATGGCATGCAAAATGCCGAACTGCCAAATGAGGGAGGTTAGCGAACAAATCAGCGGCAGAACTGTGAGCGTAACCGACTGAGAATAGATGTAGACAAGAAACGCGGTGATCACAAAAGCAACCGCGAAGAAAAAGATCACCGAACCTGCGCCCGAGGCAATATCGCCGATAAGTTTTGCAAATCCGATGATGTGGATATCGATCTGTACGCGCTCCAGCGTCACGCCAAAGCTGTCGCCTTGTTCAAACGGATCTTGCCCTTCCTCAGCAACCACAAAGACCGCGACGGGCAATTCGTTGGCGCCATAAGCGATGCCTTGCTGCTCTGCTAAGGCGAGCCGGCCGCGCTCATTCAGGACACGCACACCGCCGGACTGAACCGCGTACCACTCTGACTCAAGCTCTGTATCAGCGCCAATATAGATGGGTGAAAATGAGCCCACCACAGGGCCGTCTGCGTCCCCATCGTGAATATCAAATACTGCTTCTTGAAGACCGCCCTGAGCGACGACCACGGTGTATTCCCGCGTGGGGAAATCCAGCGGCGGTTCACAGTCACCGCTTTGCGATCCTGCCAGGCGTTCCAAATTATCAATGCCGATGCCCGGATCGTAGAAGAACGGTGTGTTGGCAACGCCCAGGCGGCGCGCCATGCGGCTTTCAGCAGAAATTTCCGCATTGAAGAAGTTACGGCACCGGATATCGCGCTCCAGCCGGGCGGCAAGATCAAAGTAATCCAGCGGTTGGTTCGTCGAGGGGTCATTTTCGATCAATTCCGCGACAATCATGGCGGAGCTAAAGTCGTTGGAGACCAGGCGCCCCACATAGCCACCCCGGATCACGTTGTTGCGGATCTGCTCCAGGTTCTGATCATTGAGAGTTAGGGGCGTGACGGTGCCGGGAATGACGTCATCGGCGCGGAACCCTTCTTCGGTAATCTCAAAGTAGCGGGTGTTGGGGGTCCACAGCGATGTCACCGTGCGGCGGTCAACCCCTGGAAGGAAAAACACGTCGTCGGTAATGTCTTTCAGGCGGGTCATGAACGACGGCGTGAAAATACCGCCGTCTTCGAGAGAGCGGACAACAACGATAACCCGATTGGAGCCAAACAGACGGTCGCGATATTCCTGAAAGGTCTCAATATATTCATGACCAATGGGCAGCTGCTTATCAAACCCCGCGTTCAAGCGAAGCTGAACTGCCGAGCTAATCGCAATGAGTGTGAGAACCGCGAAAGTCACCAGAAGAGGAAACCGCAGCGCGAATACAACGTTCTCGATAAACTTGATCATATTTTTTGTCCGTCTGTGTACGGAGCACTACCGCCCCTTACGAGCCTCCAGCGCATGCCATAGGAATGCGCGTGCGTAAAAATGGTTGGAAACTTAGACCTGCCGCACCGGCATTGTGCCGTCTGCGTCCCCACCCTGCATTTCTCCCTCTCGCACAGCCCTCACAGTGCGATCACCCGGTTGACATTTTGTCAATTTACATCCGCGTGCGGGCCCAAGCGAGCCCCTAGGCACACGATACCTATGGCACAGCCACAATCCAGCAAAATCGTTGCCATATTGCTGGTTAACCTAACCGACGGCACGCCGGGAACTCGTCAGAAACGGCAGAAAATTGCGCTAGGACAAAATTCATGAAAGTGACACTTGTGTCATTTTTGCCTTGTGCACAGCCCAATCCCCCCTATATTCTCTCTGGAATAGATGACGCGTCCGTCAGATTGACGGACCGCGGCGCTTTGGTGGTGCCGAAATTGGCTAAGGAGAGAGCCCCATGGTTCGTCAGATCACAAAAGACGATATGTATGATGCCGTCGCCCCGGATGACTTTGCATCCATGATCGAAGTTGATCGCTATGGCGCGCGCGCCAGCGCCTTTAACAAGATCATCGCCGCGACCCATGACCACTTTTGGGATCCCTTGGACAAGAAATATATCGATTTTGATGAGCCCTTTGACATTGAGAACACGCCGCTGATTCCTGAGGATTTTGTTCCCGCCCTTCAAACCAAATTGGTTGATGAGCATCTTAAGGGCAAAGAGCGCACGCGCTTCATCAACGAAGTGGCGCGCTGGCAGCTTTCTGCCATCCTTCACGGCGAACAAGGCGCGCTGTCACTTTCGGCTTCACTGGTTCATGTTCTCCGTGACCAGGGCGCGCAGGAATATGCGGCCAACCAAGCCCGCGAAGAAGCGCGCCACGTCACGGCGTTTTCCAAATATATCGAAAGCCGCTGGGGCTCACCGCTTCCTTGCGGCCCGACGCTCAAAAACCTGCTCACTGAAATGGTCAATGCCCCTGAGGTCTATAAGAAGATCGTTGGCATGCAGATGCTGGTGGAAGGCCTTGCCATGGGCGCCTTCGCTACATTCTTCAAAGAAAGCAATGATCCGGTGATGCGTCACTTGATGCAGTTGGTGATGACGGACGAAGCGTTCCACCACAAGTTCGGCAAAATCTGGGCTGACCGCACGGTGCCGCACCTGACCGAGGACGAGCACAACATTGTTGAGGACTGGGCCGCGGAATGTTTCCAAACGCTGCTGTTCAATCTGGTGAACCCGGAGCAAATGAAAGAGCTTTACGCGGACTTCGGCCTTGATTGGGAAGAAGTGATGGCGGCATTCCTGGAAGCCGCCACCGACGATGAACGCCGCCAGCGTATGGAAGAAAGCACGGACATCTTCCGCGTTCTCATCAAAACATTGCTCAATGCCGGCATTATCACGGATCGCACCAAGGACGTTTACGCCACCTATGTGAATATGGAAGAGCTGAAGTCCGAAGGCGATGTGATGGTGGGTGACGCCATTGCCGAAGAAGGCATCGTCTTTTTGCAAAAGGTCAATTTCGGCAAGGACGACACGAGCTACTCCCTGGCCCAAGCCGCCACCGCCGCTGAGTAAGCGCTGCATCCAATTTTGAGCACCTAATACCCCCGCGTTCTTCGGAGCGCGGGGTTTTTATTGACCAGGGATTCGGTCCTGACCAAACACGCCAATTGATCGCAAAATCAATGGCGCGTCGTCACCATAGATGTGCTCAACGCGCTCAATACATACCGGGGAATCTTGTAGCAAAACCTGAGTGACGGGCAGCTCAAATTGCTCAGCAATTGAAAGATATGCCAGCATCACCTGCGCAACATTGTTTTTTGGTGACATATCGAGCAAGTTGGCTTCAATCCCATCATCACTCAACAAATGGAACATTGGATTGATTTCATAGCCCCTTGAATGACGCCTGGCGAAGCATCCGACTTCAATAGCCATAATATCTTCAGCCGGCACAAAAGATTCAGACAGACCAAATCTAGATTGTTCGTAAATCCCAACCGCGCTCACCAATTTGTAGGTGCTCAGGTCCCAAACGCCTATGACGCCGCTCAATGCAAGAGCAATGAGAATGATCTTGAGAGAACTTCGGTCGCCATAGGTCGCAAAAAAATTCGACATTTGGGCGCGCGGATCTGTATCACCAAATTTGTCCTTCCTACCGGACAGCGGTAACTGCAGTTTACTTAGATTAAAACTGAGGAACCCCATGTCTTCGCCCCTCGCAGCAGCTCGAAGATTGATCCGAGCTGTATGTCGCCTGACGGCAGCCGAGCGCTTTTCAAAAAAAGATACAACGAGCACAAATGGAAGCGACACGGCTGCCACGACACCTGGAATGGCGGAAAATGGAAATCCTAGTTGGATTAGTGCGATCAAGGCATCGACTTGATGACGCGCAATTGTGTTGGCCTCTGCCCATTCATAAATCCACTGTCCTCCTAGGAATGCCAATGCACCAGTGGCGATAGCTACAAGAATCCCAAAGAGATAGACCCCAAAACCAAACTTTGAGTTCAGGGGCGATGTGACAAAATCAATCGTTGCCTGACTTAAGCCCATTCTCAAGAGTTGCGAATTCTCTTCATGGGTTAGCATGGGTTTTTTAGCCATCCGTACTCCTTTCGCCAAGCCTTTCATAAATTGCGACCCATTCAAATGGCTCAATGCGCACCACATCGCAGCGTCTGGCGGCATTCTTGACAAACTCTCGCCGCCTCCCTATTTTCAGAACATCCATTCTGCTATGAGGCCCTGATGGCCCGCACCCGCGCCTTTGACCCAAGCGACGTTTTACCCAAAGCCATGCAAGTGTTTTGGGCCAAGGGCTATGGCGACACCTCCATCGATGACCTGGTGGCGGCCACCGGCGTCAGCCGCTACGGCCTTTATGGCGAGTGGGGCGACAAGCGCGGACTTTTTTTGGCGGCGCTGGACGAATATCGCGACTGCCAAGTAGGCTACCTGCTTCGCGAACTTGAAACGCCCCAGGCCGCGCGCCAGCACATCGAAGACTACTTCAACATGTTCCCCGCCGCCGCCCGCTCTGGGAAGTCAAACTCTGGCTGCTTGATTGTCAACTCGGCAGCTGAATTTGGCACTGATGATTCTGACATTTCCATGCGCGTGACCAAACACTTTCGCCGCCTGGAAAAGGCATTTCTGGGCGCCGTGAAGAACGCGAAAAAGGCGGGGGAGGTTCCCGCAAGCATCGACCCTGCTGCGGCGGCGATAATGCTGTCGGGCATTGCCCAAGGCCTGGCGCTTTTAATGCGCGCCGGCGAGCCGCCCAAGAAAATCGCCACCTTTGTTAAGGGTGCCCTCGCCATTCTCGACTGACATTACAGGGCAAAATTTCACCAGACTCTATCGCACGCCCAATAACAGAACGATTAGTCTGCATTAGTTCAAAAAGGAATAATCCATGACTTACACAACCACCCTCATCCTGTTCAGTGTTCTCACGCTCATCATGCTAACCGTTGAGATTATGACCACATACGCCACCCAAGGGTTCGGCTTTGGGTTTTCTTCAAACCGCGCAACAGACGTTAAAGTCCCCCCGCTTGCCCTGCGCATAAAACGCGCTTACCAAAATCAAATTGAGTCCGCGGCTTACGGTGTCCCGGTCCTCGCCGTCGCGGCCATTGTTGGGCTGGAAAATGCCAATGCCGAAACTGCAGCGCTTATCTTTATACTTGGTCGAGCGGCCTTTGCGGTCTTGTATTACTCGGGCATTTTCTGGATTCGTGTCCCTGCCTTTTTAATGGGCACGCTCTCAACCCTCTACATTGCTTATGTTTTGCTGACATCAGGAATGTAATCCGCTTGGCGCAGGTCATGGGCGGCGGCTATGCTGCCCCCATGGCCATTCGCTACATTACCCCCGATGAACCGGACGATCCTGAGGAAGAGAGCAGCCGCACGGCGCTGATCACCGCGGGCACCTGCCGGTTGTTCCTTGACCTGGGCTTTGCTCCATTGACTGAGCTGACGCTGATTACCGGGCGCCGTGTTGATGTGGCAGGGCTCAACAAAAAGGGTGAATTGATTGTGGCGGAGGTGAAATCCTCCGTGCCCGACTTTCGCTCCGACAATAAGTGGACGGAGTACCTTGATCACTGCGACCGATATTACTTTTCGGTCAATCAGGAATTTCCCGCAGAGCTCATCCCGCAAGATGTCGGGCTCATTATCGCCGATGGCTATGGCGGCACTGTAGTGCGGGAAAGCCCAACTTTAAAGCTCGCCCCCGCGCGGCGCAAAAACTTGACGCTCAAATTCGCGCGCGTGGCCGCTGAGCGGCTGACAAATCTGACCACGCCCGAGGGCGCGTAGTCGCTCCATCCTCCGTCGTCATCCCCGACGCCACAGGCGATCAGGGGTCTTGCAACACTGAAATTGGTTTGAGATTCCGGGTGCGGCCTAAAGCCGCCCCGAAATAACATGGTTTGTTCTAGCGCGGGGCACGCTTGGCCAGGATGCGCTGCAAAGTGCGGCGATGCATATTGAGCCGCCGCGCCGTTTCAGAAACGTTCTTGCCGCATAGCTCATAGACCCGCTGAATATGCTCCCAGCGCACGCGGTCTGCGGACATGGGGTTCTCTGGCGGCGGCGGCAAGTCCCCCGCAGAGAGCAAGGCCTGCTCGACATCATCGGCATCGGCGGGCTTGGCGAGGTAATCCACCGCACCGCGTTTTACGGCCGCCACAGCGGTAGCGATATTGCCATAGCCTGTGAGAATCACCACGCGTGCTTCCGGGCGACGTTGGTGAATACGCTGCACCACATCCAGTCCATTGCCGTCTTCAAGGCGCAGATCCACAACTGCGAAGGCGGGCACCTTTTCCACCAGGCGCAATCCTGCCTCTAAGACTGATTCCGCCAATGCCACCTCAAAGCCGCGGCTTTCCATGGCCCGGCCCAATCGCGTGCGAAACGGTCCATCATCGTCAACGATCAGCAAGCTTTTGTCGTCAATCTCGTCGAGCGACAGCACTTTAGGCATGGCGATGTCCTTTAACCTTCACGTCGATAGCACTCATATAGTCCCAATAGACCGCAATACCAAAACCTAAACCACCCTCGTCGCCTCGATGTCCATCCGCCGCCAGACTATCTGGATGCGGGCGCCACCGCTTTCAGGATTGTCGACTTCAATCCTGGCGCCGGTCCGCTCCAGCAGGGTTTTGGCGATGAAGAACCCAAGCCCCATACCGATGGCCTCATCAGGGTCCGCGTCAGCTGCCATTCCTGGCGGCGGGGCAGGCCGCGTGGAAATAAACGGCTCCCCTAGCTCGGCAAGAACCTCAGGCGCAAACCCCGGGCCATCGTCGCGGATGGTGAGGGCAATCTCTTTGTCCGTCCAAGAGCCTTCGACAACCACTTTGACGTTGGCAAAGTCCACTGCATTTTCAACGAGATTCCTAAGCCCGTGAACCAGCTCCGGCAGCCGCCGCACATATGGTTCCGCTTCCGACGTGGTCTTGAGGTCAATGGCAATCTCGATCCCGAACCCTTGGTGCGGGGCCGCGACCTCATCAAGCAAAACACCCATTTCCACTTGAGTGACCATCGCATCGCCCTCGCCGGGACGCCGCGATAGCTCGCTCATAATGTCACGGCACCTGGCGACCTGAGCATGCAGCAGGGCCACGTCCTCAGCATAAGGGCTGGCCTCACCGATCTCTCGCTCCAATTCCTTTGCCACCAGAGCGATGGTGGCCAGCGGCGTTCCCAACTCATGGGCCGCCGCGGCCGCAAGTCCCCCGAGGGCTGCCAACTGATGTTCCCGCGCCAGCGCTGAGCGTGTCGCCTCAAGCGCCCGCGCCATGCGCGCTGCCTCATAGGCGATGCGCCAGGCATAAATTGCTGAGAATCCAATCCCGAGCACAAGCGCGGTCCAAATGCCCGCAAGATAAAGCGGTGGGAACGTGAGTACGACGTCGGGGTACCAAGGCAGTGGCAGATGAAAGACAGTGAGCACCGTCACCAAAATGAAGGCAAGCACCCCCAGTGCAGCGGTTGATTTCACATCCAGGCTGGTGGCCGATATGGTCACCGGGGCGATGAACAGAATCGTAAAGGGATTTTCAATACCGCCCGTAAACATCAGCAGCGCAAAGAGCTGCATCAAATCAAAGCCGAGATAGAGCGCCGCCTCGCGGTTGGATATGCGCTTTGAGGTCGGGAACCTGAAAGAGACAAGAATATTCAGCACCGCGCTGGTGGCAATGGCCACAAGGCATGGCAGCAGCGGTAGCGAAAACCCCAAGCCAAAGAATACTCCCACTACCGCTAGGGTCTGACCTGTGACGGCGAGCCAGCGCAAACCCACCAGCGTCCTTAGCCTTATGCGGCCAGGTGCCACGTTAGATCCTGTCAAAGATTGTGGGTAAGCCGCCGCAGCGCTTTCAATTTCAGTCATGCCGCTTATATTAGCGTGTGCTGCAAATCGAGGCGAGCCCCTAAAAATGAATGCACCAAGTGCCCTCCCCGGCGTGGCGATTCGCGTGACGCAATTGACCAAACGCTTTGGAAAAGACGCGGTGGTGGATCGCATCAATTTTGATGTCCCGCGCGGGTCAACCACGGCACTTCTGGGAGGCAACGGCGCGGGCAAGACAACAACAATTTCCATGCTGCTCGGACTGATTAAGCCCACATCGGGATCCATAGAGATATTGGGCCACGATTTGAAGCGCTTCAAGCACTCAATCCTTGCACGGATGAATTTTGAAAGTCCCTACGTGGATCTGCCAAAACGCCTGACCGTGCGCGAGAATTTAGCTGTCTATGCGCGACTCTATGGCGTGCGTGACGTGCCGCAGCGCATTTCAGAGCTGGCCACAGATCTTGATCTCGTCGCCTTTCTTGATCGACCGGCGGGCACCCTGTCGGCAGGCCAAAAAACCCGCGTGGGGCTTGCCAAGGCGTTTGTGAACAAGCCTGAGGTTTTGCTTCTTGATGAGCCCACCGCATCGCTGGACCCTGATACGGCCGATTGGGTGCGGCAACATTTTGCCGATTACAAATCAACCGCCAACGCGACCATTTTGCTCGCCTCTCATAATATGTCGGAGGTGGTGCGTCTGGCCGACAATGTTTTGATGATGAACAAGGGCCGCATTGTTGATCAGGGGGCACCGCGCGAACTTATCAGCCGCTATGGCCGCGAAAACTTGGAAGAGGTCTTTATCGACATCGCGCGCAATCGCCGCGCCCCCAGTCGCGAAGAAGAGGGCGCCGCCGTGGCGGAACTTTTGTCAATGAAGGAACAAAACCCATCATGAATGAGCGCCTTGCTAAAACGGTGTTTCGCCCTGATGTTCCGTTCTCGGTTCATCGCGTGAGCGCCATGGTGCTGCGATATCTATTTCTTATTCGCAGTTCCTGGCCGCGTGTCGTTTCGATGTTTTATTGGCCCACCTTGCAGATATTGATCTGGGGCTTCATCACATTATTCCTGCAGGAGCATTCCAGTTTCTTTGCTCAAGCCGCCGGTATTTTGATTGGCGCGGTGATGCTGTGGGATGTGATGTTCAGGGGCCAGCTTGGATTCTCCTTGTCCTTTTTTGAGGAGATCTGGTCACGCAATTTGGGTCACCTGCTGGTCAGCCCCTTGCGCATTAGCGAGTTTATCGTCTCGCTGATGATCATGAGCGCGTTGCGCACCTTGCTTGCTATTATTCCCGCGGCGATTATTGCCTATTGGATTTTTGGCTTTTCGGTACTGAGCCTTGGCGTCATGTTGGCCGCGTTCCTCATCTCGCTGTTAATGTTTGGCTGGGCTGTTGGCCTCGTGGTTTCAGGCCTGGCGCTCCGCTATGGCCAGAGCGCGGAAGAAATGGCCTGGGCGCTTCTCTTTGCCATGGCACCTATTGCCGCTGTCTATTATCCGGTGGACATCCTGCCGCAATGGCTTCAGGGCGTTGCCTATGCCTTGCCATTGGCTCATGTGTTTGAGGGCATGCGCGGGATCATCATCGATGGCCAGATTATGTATGACCACCTTTGGATCAGCCTAGCCCTCAATGTTTTGTACATTGGCATCGGCGTCGCAACGTTTTTGTTCTTCTATGATCAAGCGCGCGACCGCGGCATGATTTTGCAATTGGGTGAATAGGCCTAGTAGGCGCCGTGTTCTTCCAGCAGTTCAATAACGTCGCGGTGGCGGCCTTCCTGTGCGAATTCCAGAGCCGTGCGACCTGTTAGATCGCTGGTGTCGGCCTCTGCGCCCGCTTCGAGCAATGTTCGAACAACCTCCAGATGGCCTTGACGCGCCGCCTTAAGCAAAGGCGTTTCACGATATTCACCTTGGTATTCTGGATCAGCCCCCGCTTCGAGCAGCGCGCGCACCATGCCGAGCTCCCCTAAACGCGCCGCTATACCAAGGGCGGTGCGATCATCACGATCACGGTTGTCAATGCGTGCGCCAGCGCCGATTAAAAGGTCAAGCGCTTCTTCATTGCGAACTTCCGCCGCAACGACAATCGCCGGCACACCAGTGCCGGTGCGTTTGTTTGGAGACGTGGCGAACAATTCGGCCTCAACGCGCACATTGTCGCCATTGCGGATAGCCTGAATGAGGTCCGGGTCGAACATGCCCCCCTCAAACATACCCTGTGCAGATGCAGGCGCAGCCATGCCCAAGGCCATGACCAAAGCAATTCCTGCCAGCACTGACTTAATGAAAAGGCGGGGCCCCATCATGTCTTCCTTCACAAGTACTCTAACTATGCCGCGCCCTTGCTTTAGATAGCCCGGAAGCGGCCCACATACCAGCGCCATCTCGCTGCGGCAATATGAATGCTTGAGCGCAAGGCCCCCCGCACCACATAGTTCAACCATGAGCCAGACGACCCAACCCGGCGGTAATGACCGCATTATCGAATTACACTGGATTCCGGTGCTGGCTGGGGTTTTTGTGGCCCTGTTGGCGGTGATCTTGACGTTCATGCTTACCCGCGCGGTGACACCCCCCGATGCACCCCGCGCAGCCCAATTTGAAGGTCTGGGGGGCGATTTTGCACTCACCTCACACGATGGTGAAGTCGTCAGTTTGGCTGACTTTCGCGGCCAGGTGGTGGTGATTTACTTCGGTTACAGCTTTTGCCCTGATGTTTGCCCGATCCATTTGAGCCTTCTGAGCGCTGCTCTTGATCAAATGCCCAGCCAAGCAGGGCGACAAATTCAGCCGCTTTTTGTCACCATAGACCCCGCCCGCGACACACCAGCAGCGTTGGCAGGCTATGTCAGCCATTTTGCCCCGGGCCTTGTGGGGCTCACCGGCAACGAGGCCGAAATCGCCGCGGTCGCAAGCGCCTATGCCGTAGGCTACAGCCGCACCGAAGACCCTGACGTGGGCGGATATTTGATGATGCATACATCGGCCTTTTTCATCATCGGCCGGGACGGGCAAATGATTGATTTGCTGCGCCCCGACTTGACCCCAACTCAACTGGCAGCTGCGCTCAGGTCCTACCTCTAACGCCTTAACGGTATAGGCACCGTTGGCCTTTCCCTTTTGCCGCAGTGCGATAGGCTGCGGCTTATAAGTGATTCCCTGTCAGCTTCGGCGAGATCAGGGAACGGGGGAAAATGAGGGGCGCGTTCTACATGCTGTATCATGTCTATGAGCTCAACCACGCGGCTATGGCGCCGTGGCGGGCGGCGGCGATTGCCACGCGCAAGGCGCTGAAACACCCCCTTAATCCGTGGAGTTATACCAGCGCCGGGCGCACCATGTCGGCAGCGGCAAAGCTTTTTGAGACCACGACGCGGCGCTATGGCAAGCCAGAGTTCGGCATTGAAGCGGTCGAAATTGGCGCCGACTTGGTGCCGGTCAGCGAGCATTGCGTGTGGGAAGATACCTTTTGCTCTCTGCTTCACTTTGAGAAGCAGTGGCCTGCAAAAGCCAAACCGCAGCCGCGCCTGCTAATCGTTGCGCCCATGAGCGGGCATTACGCCACCCTGCTACGCGGCACGGTGCAAGATATGTTGCCCGACCATGATGTCTACATCACTGATTGGCAGGACGCCCGCATGGTGCCGATCCATAAGGGGCAATTCGATCTCAACGACTACATCGACTATCTGATCAGAATGTTTGAGCACCTGGGCGAGCCCGTCCACGTTATGGGGGTGTGCCAGCCGGGGCCCGCCGTCTTGGCCGCCACCGCACTGATGGCTGAAGACGGCAATGCGTCAACGCCTGCCTCCATGATCTTGATGGGCAGCCCCATCGACACACGGGAAAGCCCGACCACGCCCAATCTTTTAGCGCAGGAATGGCCGCTCAGCACGTTCAAGGAAAAAGTTGTCTCTGCCGTGCCGTGGCCGCATCCGGGGTTTGGTCGCCGGGTTTATCCGGGGTTTGTGCAGCTATCGAGCTTTATGGCGATGAATCGCGAAGCCCATACGCGCGCCCATTGGGATTATTATGGCCACCTGGTGGACGGCGACGGGGATAGCGCCGAGAAACACCGCGTGTTCTATGATGAATATATGGCGGTGATGGACCTCACCGAAGAGTTCTACATCCAAACCGTAGATGAGATTTTCCAGCGTCACCTGCTACCCAAGGGCGAGTTTCGCCATCGCGGTCACCTGGTTGACCCCCGCGCCATCAGCCAAACCGGACTTTTGACCGTTGAAGGCGAGCACGACGACATCTCAGGCATTGGTCAAACCCAGGCCGCGCATGGGCTTTGTGCTTCGCTGCCAGCGGCGCTGAAACAGGACTATGTGCAGCCAGACGTTGGCCATTATGGCGTATTCAATGGCCGCCGTTTCCGCAGCGAGATCCGCCCCCGGGTGACAAAATTCATCCAAAAGATGGACCGCCGCAAAGGCAAGTAACACGCAGCTAAGCCCGCTTATGACGCGAAAAGCTGCGATTCATCGCGGAAGGTTTTGAATTCCAACACATTGCCAGCCGGGTCCGCGACAAAGAACGTGCCTTGTTCCCCCGCTTCGCCGTTAAACCTCATGTAAGGCTCCACGATGAATGTGATGTCTGCGCCTCGTAGGCGCGCTGCTAATCGCTCCCATTGGGGCCATGGCACAATCAGACCAAAATGACGAACCGGCACATTTTTTCCGTCGACAGAATTTGTGACAACGTTATCTTCATTCGAATCACAAAGGTGTGCCACTATCTGGTGACCAAAAAAGTCAAAGTCGACCCACCTGTTATCAGACCGCCCTTCGGGGCAGCCAAGCAATGCGCCGTAGAACGAGCGTGCCGCGTCGAGATCATCGACAGGAAACGCAAGGTGAAAACGGGGCCGGTGGGATTGTTGAGTTAATGTAGATGTCGGGCTCATGCCCGGAAGTTTAGGCGAACATAGCGTAAATGGCCAAGAAACCTCGCGTAACAGAAATTGCCCTCAAGGGCCCTGCCACGATGAATATCGCTGGCGAAGCTGTGCCGGTAACAATCCGCATAAACCCGCGGGCGCGGCGGCACCTAATCAAAGTGGAACCGTCCACCCGCTCGGTGATACTTGTCACGCCGAGTAAAAACTCAGTGGAAAGCGCGCTCGAATTTGCGCGGCTGCACCGGGGTTGGATTGCCGAGGAAGTGCGCGCGGTGCCGCGCGGGCGGCCCTTTTTGCCCGGTCGCATTATTCCCTACTTAGGTGAGCCCCACAAAATAGTGCATCTCCCTCGGGCCCGGCGCGGGGTCTGGGCAGAAGATGGCGAGATCAATGTTTCCGGCGCGGAAGATTATGTGCCGCGGCGCGTGCTGGATTTTCTTAAAACCAGTGCGCGAGACGAATTTGCCGATCGCGCCCATGATCATGCCCATACCTTGCGCGTGAAGATCAACCGCCTGGCAGTGCGCGATACCACCACCCGCTGGGGCTCCTGCAGTTGTTCGGGAACGCTGTCGTTCAGCTGGCGCTTGGTGCTGGCACCCTATCATGTGCTGGATTATGTGGCCGCCCATGAGGTTGCCCACTTACGTCATCTGGATCACTCCGACCGGTTCTGGCGCGCGGTGGAACGGCTCACCCCTTGGGCGGATGAATGTGAGACCTGGCTCGATAAGAATGGCGCTGAGCTTTATTGTTACGGTCGCGAAGGCTGAGCCAAGGCTTTATGTGCCGCCGGTCAACGACATCTCATAAGCAAAGAACTCATCCAGCGGCGAGCTTGAATCTGGCACAGGTTCGGGCAGGGGTAAGCGCCCGGCGAGCGCGCGCGCGGCAAGACCGTCATGGGCATCGTTCATAAACCGGCGCCAAATCTGTGCTGGTAATGTCCCCCCGGTAACGCGGTTCATGGGCGAATTGTCATCGTTGCCAATCCAGACCCCGGCCACATAGTCGCCGGTAAAGCCTACAAACCAGGCATCGCGGAAATCCTGGCTTGTGCCGGTTTTGCCCGCATTGGGCCGCGCCCTGAGGTAAGCATTGCGGCCGGTGCCTTGAGCAATGGCAATACTCATCATGGAAACAAGGTCGGCGGTGGGGCGCGGTTCAATCACGCGGCCCGGACCTGATCCGCTGCGCTCATAGATCACCACCCCGTCGGCGGTGCGAATGCGCAAAATAGCATGAGGGATCACGCCCATGCCCCCATTGGCGAGCGGGACATAGGCACCGACCAATTCAAGCGGCGTCACATTTGCAGCGCCAAGGGCAATAGAAGGCACCGCGTCCATTTCGCTGGCGATGCCAAGGCGCCGTGCGGTGCGCAACACCTCATCAGGCCCCACCCGATCCCCAAGCTGCGCTGCCACGGTGTTGACGGAAGCTGCAAAGGCATCTTCCAAAGTCATGAAACCTTCATGGCTCTGGGAAAAGTTTTCCGGCTCCCATCCCCCGATTGAAATGGGTTCGTCTATGACAATGGAATCAGGGCGATAGCCCGCCTCAAGAGCGGTGAGATAAACAAAGGGCTTAAACGCGGATCCCGGTTGCCGATGCGCCTGGGTGACCCGATTAAATTGGCTGTCCGCATAGGACCGCCCGCCCACCATGGCGGTAATGCCGCCCGCCAGATCGTAGGCGATGAGTGCACCTTGCCCGGCGGCACGGGCCTCCCCGTCAGCATCAAGAACGCGGCCGAGGGCAAATTCCGCAGCCACTTGCAGATCCAGATCAAGCGTGGTTTCCACCACGATGTTGCCCTGCACGGGGCCCATAAAGCCCGGCAATTGATCCATCAGCCAATCAACGAAATAGCTTGAGCCCGCCGTTGCCGTGGAAAGGGTATAAGCAACCGGCGCCCGTGAGGACAGTGCGCGCGCATCAGGATCCAAAAAGCCGGCGTCAATCATCGCCGCCAAAACCACCTCCATGCGCGCAGCGGCCCCTGCGGAGTTGGTCGCAGGCGAATAGCGCGATGGCGCTTTTAAGAGCCCCGCAAGCATGGCCCCTTGGTTGAGATCAAGCGCGCTCGCGCCGATGCCGAAATAGCGCTGCGACGCGGCCTCAATGCCGTAAGCCCCACCGCCGAAGTAAACCCGGTTGAGGTAGAGCGTGAGAATTTCGTTTTTGCTAAAGCGCGCTTCGAGCCAAATGGCCAACAGGGTTTCCTGCACCTTGCGCTGAAATGTGCGCTCTGGGGTAAGGAAGATGTTCTTGGCAAGCTGCTGGGTAATGGTGCTGCCCCCTTGCACCACACGACCGGCGCGCAAGTTGGCCCAAGCCGCCCGCCCAAGACCAAAAATATCCAATCCAAAATGTGAATAAAAGCGCCGATCTTCGATGGCGAGCACAGCGGCGCTTACATGAGGCGGTAAATCTTCAACCCGGGTGAGCGGACTTGCGGATGCGCCGCGCGAAGCAATGGTGCGCCCCTGCACATCGAGGATCGTAACCCCTTGCCCGCGCGCCTCGGCCATAAGCTCCGACGTATTAGGCAGCGTGCTGCCGTAATAAAGCACGAGGCCGGCCACGCCGATAACGACCCAGAGCGAAACAACCGTGACAAATTTCAGCGCGCGCGGCCAAACCGCCCGGCGGCGGTAGCGACGGCGGCGTTTATAATGCGCCATATTCTGACCCTTCGGTGGTGCGCGCGTATATTTTCGCGCGGCTTTTCCCGCTTTATGACGTATCGTGGTTACGGTTAATTGTGCGTTTACCAACGCACCGGTGCACCTGATCCTAAGGAAAGGGCATGGAAATGAGCTATTATTTCGCCAAAACCATCCAGGCAGAGACCCTCGAAGCCGCGCTGGCCATGGTCAAAGACGCATTGGGGGCAGAAGGCTTCGGGGTTCTTACTGAAATTGATGTCCGCGCCACCATGAAGAAGAAGCTCGACGTGGACTTTCCCGACTATCATATTTTGGGTGCGTGCAATCCGGCGCTTGCGCACAAGGCGCTGCTTGCGGAGAACAAGATAGGCACCATGCTGCCCTGCAATGTCATCGTACAAAAGAGTGGTGACGGCTTTGAAGTGGCAGCTGTTGACCCCGCTGCCTCAATGGCATCCGTCAAGAACGATCAGCTCGCGGCCATTGCCGGAGATGTACGGGACAAACTGCGCCAGGTGGTTGAGAGCCTCTGATCGCCATGCCCCTTGATCCCCCCCTTTTGCTGGCATTTCTTACTGCTGGCATCGCCCTGAACCTGACGCCGGGCGCAGATATGACCTTTGTCGCCGCCCAAAGCCTGGGCCGGGGGCGCGAAGCGGGACTGGCGGCCGCCCTTGGCGTGGGGTCGGGCGCAATTGTGCATTCCACTTTGGCGGCGCTTGGGTTGGCCGCGCTGGTGGCCGCAAGCCCCTGGACTTTCGATGCCATCCGCTACGCAGGCGCGGCCTATCTTATCTGGATGGCGGTACAGATGATCCGCACCCCGCCGACCTTTGGCGACGGGGGCACCTCAACCTCCCAAAGCCTTGGTGCCTCTTTCCGGCAAGGGCTGCTCACCAATCTCGCCAACCCCAAAGTGATTGTGTTTGTGCTGGCATTCCTGCCGCAATTTGTGGACCCGGCGCGCGCGAGCATCGGCCTCCAGATCTTCCTGCTGGGCATCCTTTTTGGCACCACGGGCACGCTGATCCTATGCGCCGTCGCGCTTATGGGCGGGCGATTGCGCGGTCTTTTTGCCCATCACCCCCTTGCCCCAAAACTATTGGGCTGGGTGTCCGGCACGTTGCTGGGCGGGCTCGCCATTGGGCTGCTCTTGGCAGGAAAACGTACCGCCTAGTTCGCCAGCCGCCGACTGAGAAAGTTTTCGGTAACCGCCCATGCCGCTTCCGCAGCGGCAGGATCGTATGTTTCACCTGCGTTAAAGAGCGGCTGAGCGAAAGCATGATGCGCACCCGGATAGACGTAAGTTTCCGCCGCGCCGCTATTTGCATCAAGTATTTGCGAAAGTGCGGCGGCCTGTTCCGCCGCAGGGCCATCCAATGAACCATAGACGCCTAGTACCGGGGCGGTAACCATGGCCGCGTCATCTGCGCTGAGGCTGGTGTCCCCATACCACGCGATAAAGGCATCAACATCGCCGCCAGCGCGCACAGCTAAATTTCTTGCGTAATCAACACCCATGGAAAACGCCATCACGGCAACGCTATCTTGGGTTTCATGGAGCGCGGCCAGCGCAGCATCAAGATCCGCATTGACTGTGTCGCCATCAAGCGCCTGCATCAGGGCCCAGGCTTCAGCGTGAGTAGTTCCAGATGCGCCGCTATAAAGGTCCACTGCCATAACGCGATAGCCAAGGGCACCAAGGCGGTTTGCGGCTTCTTCGTAAAAGGCGCTGGGGCCAAACCAATCATGCACCAGCAGGATCGCTGCATTGGCATCAACTGGGCCCGCTATAAATACATCCACCTCATGACCGTCATGGGACAACACTTGAGGGGTTGCAGCATGGGCACCCACGGCACTCGCCATCAAACATGCGATTCCAGCCAAAATGTTTCGTATACGCATAATATCCTCCCGCTCGTAAAAACGGATTAGACGCGCAAAAGACCCATGCGGCTACGCACCATCACGAGGGTTTGATCCAGCACTTATATGTCGAGGTTGGCCACGGCCAATGCATTGTCTTGGATGAATTCGCGGCGCGGCTCCACCACATCCCCCATGAGCTTGGCAAAGATGTCGTCAGCGGTATCAACCTGCGCCACGCGCACTTGCAACAAGGAACGCACATTGGGGTCCAACGTGGTCTCCCAAAGCTGATCGGGGTTCATTTCCCCCAGGCCCTTGTAGCGCTGCATGGATATGCCGCGCTGGCCTTCCGCCATCACCGCGGCAAGCAAATCAGAGGGACCACGCACCTGGTACTCATTGCCTTTAACGCGGAAGGTGCCGACGCGAGCATAAATTTCTGCAAGCTCATCCGCCCATGAATTCAGTCGTCGCGCTTCGGCAGAGGTAATCAGCGCCCGGTCAATGACGCCAATTTCGCGCACCCCGCGCACCATGCGTTCAAAAACAATATCGCCATCATCGTCGCGGGCACCGCTCCAGCCGCGCTCAATATCCGGCACCATGTTGTCGAGCCGTTCTGCAATGCGATCGATAATGGCTTGCGCGCCCTCGCCATCCATTTTCGACGGGTCCAGCGCCCCGGCAATGGCGGCCTGCTCCACAATGGCGCGCGGATAGGTATGGGGGATGGTGTCGAGAATGGCACCCACTTGTCGCGCGCGGTCGAGCAGAGATTTGAGATCAGCAGCCAATCGCACTTCGCCGGTGTGCACTTCCAGCGAAGTGTCTTCCAGGCCCTCTGTGATGAGGTATTCAAAAAGCTCCTCATCATCTTTGAGATAACGCCCCGACTTGCCTTTGGCCGCACGATAAAGCGGCGGCTGCGCAATATACAAATGACCGCGCTCAATCAGCTCAGGCATTTGGCGATAGAAGAAGGTGAGCAACAAGGTTCTGATGTGCGCGCCATCCACGTCAGCATCCGTCATGATGATGATCTTGTGGTAGCGCAGCTTGTCGATGTTGAAATCATCGCGGCCAATGCCGGTGCCAAGCGCTGTGATCAGCGTGCCGATTTGTTCAGACGACAGCATCTTGTCAAAACGCGCGCGCTCCACATTGAGGATTTTACCGCGCAAGGGCAGCACCGCTTGATTGCTGCGATCACGCGCCTGTTTGGCTGAGCCGCCGGCGGAGTCCCCTTCCACAATAAAAATTTCAGACTTGGCGGGGTCGCGTTCCTGGCAATCAGCAAGCTTGCCCGGCAGGGATGAAATCTCAAGCGCGCCCTTGCGGCGGGTAAGCTCGCGCGCTTTGCGGGCGGCTTCGCGGGCGGCGGCGGCTTCCACCACTTTGCCAATAATGGCGCGCGCTTCCTTTGGGTGTTCTTCAAACCAGGCGCCAAGATTTTCGTTGATCAGGCTTTCCACTACCGGGCGCACTTCGGACGACACTAGTTTGTCTTTGGTTTGCGACGAAAACTTTGGATCCGGCACTTTGACTGACAATACACACGTCAGCCCTTCGCGGGCGTCATCGCCGGTGAGTGAGACTTTTTCTTTTTTGGCGATTCCAGAGTCATTGGCATAGCCGTTGATAATGCGCGTCAGCCCGCCACGAAATCCGGCCAAATGCGTGCCGCCATCGCGCTGGGGGATGTTGTTGGTAAAACAAAGGACGTTCTCGTGGTAGCTGTCGTTCCACCACATGGAGACCTCCACGGTGATGCCGTCCCGTTCAGCTATGAGCGATATGGGGTCTGCCACCAACGGCGTTTTTGTGCGGTCGAGATAGCGTACAAAGGCCTCCAAGCCCCCATCGTAGTGCAGTATTTCTTCAACCGGGTCCACGTGGCGCATATCCCGCAAGACAATCTTGACGCCTGAATTGAGAAACGCCAGCTCGCGCAGACGGTGCTCCAACGTGGCATAGTCAAACTCAAGACTTGTGAAGGTTTTGGGAGACGGCATGAACGTTACATGAGTGCCCTTCATAGTGCCCGCGTCGCCCACAGCCTCAAGCGGCCCATCGGCAACGCCGTCATGGAACTTGATGATGTGTTTTTTGCCTTGGCGATAGATAGTCAACTCAAGCCATTCCGACAGAGCGTTCACGACGGAAACCCCCACACCGTGAAGACCGCCGGATACTTTGTAGGAGTTTTGGTCAAACTTCCCGCCCGCATGGAGCTGGGTCATGATCACTTCAGCGGCCGAGATGCCTTCTTCGGCATGAATGTCCGTGGGAATGCCGCGCCCATTGTCGGTAATGGTCGCCGAGCCATCGGGGTTAAGGCAAACCTCAACCAGATCACAATACCCGCCCAACGCCTCGTCAACGGCGTTGTCCACAACCTCATAGATCATGTGATGCAATCCTGAGCCGTCATCGGTGTCGCCGATATACATGCCCGGGCGTTTGCGCACCGCCTCAAGCCCGCGCAGGACCTTAATGGAGTCCGCGCCGTATTCGGCTTGGTCGGCGTCGTCTTTCACATCACTCATGCTGCGTTCCTATTGCTCGCCCGCAGGCGCAAATACTGAGCCGTCATTGACGGTAAAATGTTGGGCACGGGGCCCCAAGGCATCAAACAGATGGCTGTCTGTCCCGGTCATCCAGGCTTGCGCCTTCAGGGCGCAAATCTCATCAAACAAAGCGGCGCGACGTTCTGCGTCCAAATGGGCGGCAACTTCGTCCAACAACAAAATCGGTGCCGCGCCGCCATGGGCCACTGCTTGGAGCCGCGTATTGGCAAGCACCAGCCCAATGAGCAGCGCCTTTTGCTCCCCGGTGGAGCAATCCGCCGCGGGCATATCTTTTGCCCGGTGGCGCACATAAAGCTCCGCCCGCGCAGGACCCAACGTAACGCGACCTGCGGCCTGATCGCGTCGCCGGTTTTGCACCAACGCTTTATGCAAGTCATTTTCCTCAAGCGCGTTTTCGTGGCCGGTGTCGAGGGCCAGAACCGCACGGGGAAACGCTGTATCGCTTGCGTCCTCAATCGCCGCTGACAGCCGCGCCAGCACATGGCTGCGGGCCTTGGTGATTGCCGCGCCGTGTTCAGCCATACGCAATTCAAGCGCCTCCAGCCATTTGGGCTCGGCCACGTCATCGGCAAGAAGTTTTGCCCGCTGCCGCGCCGCTTGCTCATAGGTCATCACATGGCGGCCGTGCCCGGCGTGAAGCCCGAGCACAAGACGATCCAGAAATCTGCGCCGCGCGCCGGGGCTATCGGTAAACAAGCGATCCATTGTCGGGGTCAGCCATAACAGCCGCAACACCGCGCCAAGGTCCGCTGGCCCTGCTTTTTCCCCATCGATGCGCACCTGGCGTTTCTCGGCATCATCCAAGGCGGTGCCAATGTGGACCTCGCGACCTTCAAGCCCCACCCGCGCAGCCACCGTCCAACATTGTGGCGCAGCACCATCTGCCCGTCGCATGGCCTCGCCCAATTTCGCGCCGCGCAGCCCCCGGCCCGGTCCCAATGCTGAGAGCGCTTCAAGGATGTTGGTTTTGCCGGCACCATTAGGGCCGGCCAAAACCACGGGGCGCCCGTCGCAATTGATCTGCGTCTGCACATGGTTGCGATATGACGTAAGGGTGAGCTGCCCGACCCAAAGGCCCGGCGGCGCGCCTAAGTCAGGTATTGGTGCCACGGCGGCAACAGGGGTCAAACGCGCCTCCCCCGCCTCACACCCTCATGGGCATGAGCACATAGAGCGCGCGCTCATCTTCCATGTCGCGAACCAGCGTCGGCGAACCCGGATCAGCCAACATGAACTGAGCCTGTTCGCCATCGAGTTGGCGGGTGATGTCCAAAAGATAATTAGCGTTGAAGCCCACTTCGAGCGCCGTGGAGCCGTATTCCACCGAAAGCTCTTCCACTGCATTACCGCTTTCAGGGTTCACCACCGTCAACATCATTTTGTCGTCTTCGATATTGAGCTTCACCGCGCGAGACTTCTTCTCATCAGAAATCGTCGCCACCCGATCCACCGCGTGCGCAAAATCTTTGCCATGGAGGATCAGCGATTTGTCATTGCCTTGCGGAATGACGCGATTGTAATCGGGGAAAGTGCCGTCAATAAGTTTGGACGTGAGCACAATGCCATCAAACTCAAAGCGAATTTTGGTGTCCGACAAGGCGATGTCTACTGCGCCGCTGCCATCTTCGATGAGCTTGCGCAACTCAGCGATGGTTTTGCGCGGCACAATAATGCCCGGCATATCTGCGGCACCCTTGGGTAGCGGTAATTCATAACGCGCCAGCCTGTGGCCGTCGGTTGCCACCGCCCGCAACACAGGCTTGTCGTCATTGGCAGCGTGGAAATAAATCCCGTTGAGGTAGTAGCGGGTTTCTTCACTTGAGATGGCAAAGCGGGTTTTGTCGATCACCCGCGCCATATCCGCGGCCTCAACCGCAAACTGCACCGGCAGATCCCCTGCCGACATCTCCGGAAAATCATCACGCGGCAAACAAGCGAGCGTAAATCTCGAACGCCCGCCCTTCACATGAAGACGTTGGTCGTCTTGCTTGTATTCAATTTCAACCTGAGCGCCGTCGGGCAACTTGCGCACAATCTCATAAAGCAAATGCGCCGGTGCGGTTGTGCCGCCGTCGGCCATCACTTCAGCGTCAATGTTCTCAATGATCTCTGTATCAAGATCTGTTGCCGTAAGCGTGAGCCTGCCACCGCTCACTTGCATCAGAACATTCGAGAGGATTGGAATGGTATTGCGCCGTTCCACAACATTTTGAACATGACTCAGAGACTTCATCAGTCCGCTGCGTTCGATCGTAAATCTCATCGCGATTTCGGTCTTTCGTGCCGTTAGATACCAGTGTCTTGCGGGTGAAATGTTGCCGTCGCGGAAGAAAAAGGGCGCCCCAAAGGATCGCCCTCGCTGATCCGAATGGGGTCCAGAATCCGGCCCGAGTGATCATTGCGTATCACCCTGTGGGCCGCCGCGATTCGGCAGGTACCCGATTCCCTCAAATACTAGCCTATGTGGTCCCTGAATGCCGCACTTTTTTTGCCTTTAGGGGCCCCGGTCAAGGCCCCTTAAACCGTTGATTCAAGCGCTGGTTCTGGCTATGCCTCGAGCATCCGGCGGAGCAGGTCAATATCCTCATCCATGGAGGGATCGCCAGCCCGCATTTCCTCAATTTTCCGCACCGCATACATCACCGTGGTGTGGTCGCGACCGCCGAATTTACGGCCAATTTCCGGCAACGATCGGGAGGTGAGCTGTTTGGCCAGATACATAGCGATCTGCCGGGGCCGCGCCACTGGCCGCGCGCGGCGGGCAGAGTGCATATCGGCCATGCGAATATTGAAATATTCCGCCACTTTCTTCTGGATCTCTTCGATGGTGATCTTGCGCTCAGACGCCCGCAGAAGGTCTTGCAGGACCTCGCGGGTCATATCCAGGGTCATCGGCCGCCCCACCAGAGAGGCGAACGCCACAACGCGATTTAACGCCCCCTCAAGCTCGCGCACATTGGATGCCACTTTATGCGCGAGAAATTCCAATATGGGCGTGTCCACGGATATGCCGTCGCGCTCCCGAATATGGTCGGCTTTGGCCTGCACTATGCCCAGCCGCAGCTCATAGTCGGTGGAGTGAATATCCGCCACCAAACCCCAGCCAAGCCGTGAGCGAATGCGTTCTTCGATCCCCTCTAAATCAGTCGGGGAGCGGTCGGCAGAAATGATCACCTGGTGATTGTGATCAATCAACGCATTGAAAGTGTGGAAGAATTCTTCTTGCGTGGATTCCTTGCCGGAAATGAACTGTACATCGTCGATCATAAGCACGTCCACCGTGCGGAACTGTTGTTTGAACGCCATGGTGTCTTTGAAACGAAGCGCCCGTACAAACTGGAACATGAATTTCTCAGCCGAAAGATAGAGCACTTTGCGGTTGGGATCGCGGCGGCGGATTTCATTGCCGATGGCGTGCATCAAGTGAGTTTTGCCAAGCCCCACTGAGGAATAAAGAAACAACGGATTGAATTGCACCGTGGGAGATTCAGCCACTCTGAGGGCTGCTGCATGGGCAAGCTCATTGGATTTGCCGACGACAAATTCATCAAACGTGTAGCGCGGGTCGAGGGGTGCACCGAGTGCCAGCTCCCCTTGCGCAATTTGGGCGCTTTGCCTCGCGGTGCGCGGCGCAGTGGCGGCGAGGGGTGGCGACTGCATTTCATGCGCGGCCGCTGTGGCCCTTTGCGCTGCAACCTTCCTGCCCGCAAAACCGGCCCCCGTATTAGAGGGTGCCCCCACTGGCGTGGTCTGAACAGCGATCTCTAATTTCGCTACAGCTGGATGTTCTTCCGCCCATAGCTCAATCAGGCGCTTGCCATAACGGGTCACAATGGAATCGCGCATGAACCGCGTGGTCACGGCGAATTGCACGGTTTGGCCTTTGGCCCCTTGAAACGTGAGCGGCTTGATCCAGGAATTGAACGTGCCTTCTCCCAACTCATGACGCAACTGGTGGCGGACCCGCTGCCATGCGGCAGCTTCCACGGCGGGCACGTGATCAGAGCTAGGCAAGGGGCCTTCGTTTCCGTCTTGGTCCTTGGTATTCATACTTTGAAATTCCGTCTTCCCGTCAAAATTGTTGTCTTGCCCCCGCTGCTGCCCTTCTATTGTGACCCCCACGAAGGCAGCGGGTAGAAATGCTGGTTAAGTCTGCGCCCACGGAAGGCCCTCGGCCTTCCATCCGCCACTTAAAGCCCTGTGGCGCTCGGCATTCAGCGGCCCTTCAAAGCCATCTTCTACGTTGAAAGCGCGGGTATATCCCGCCTCTGTCGCGGCAATAGCAGCGGCCATTGAGCGCGCGCCTGAGCGGCAAATGAAAAATACCGCGCCGTCGCGATTGTCCCCGGTGGCCTTATCGAGCTCGGTCAGAAAGTTTTCGTTCTGAGACATGTCCGGGTAGCGTTTCCATTCAATAAACGCTGCCATTTTGCCGCTGTCCGAGAGATCCGGCACACCGACGAAGGCCCATTCCGCCCGGCAGCGCACATCCACCAGAACCGCATCCGCTTCTGCTTTCAGCACTTCATAGGCGTAGGTTGGGCTGGCATCGCCGGCATAAGCGCCATCACCAGCTCCGGCTGCCGCGGCGGGCGCCAATGCAAATGCAGCGATGAGACCGGATTTGTCTTTGTAAGGACGGAAGCGCAAATGCCGATGAGGCAGCGCAAATGCTTGTTTATGCTCCCCCCGATGTGTCAACACGTCCCCATTCCCCCTTTAGTCAGTTTAGTCAGTCGCGTAAAAATGCCCCTTCCCTGTGGGGCGCGCGCAAAGCTCCGCCACCGGGCCGCACCTACGCCGCGGTTATACGCTAACCAAGTTGTCTACAAAAATCGCCGGCCCGTGAATGCCCTACGCGCTCTGTTGGTCAGAGCCGTTCCGGCGCCCCGTCAAAGGAGAATGTTAGTTAATAACATCGAAAAATTTGTTGCAATGGTTTTGATGCGGGAAGATGTAAAAAAAATGTCACAAAGTTTCCTGCAAAACTTTGATCTCTAGTAAAACATTGAGGATGCGGGTAAATTCACTTTTCGTACCCGCGCTTTTGATGTCACACTTTTATGACGTTTGGTCTGCGCGTAATGTGTGAAATTAAAATCAATCAGTACACAAACAAAATGGGCAGCCCCATAATTGGAGACCGCCCATAAAAAAATCAATACCTTGTGTGTGGGGCCTATGCGCCCATCAATTTAACGCGTTTTGAAAGGCGAGACACCTTCCGCGCGCCAGTGTTCTTCTTCAGAATACCATGCGATACAGCGCTCATGATTTCCGGCTCTGCCGCGCCAAATGCTGCTTTCGCGGCCGCTTTGTCGCCAGAAGCGACGGCTTCCTCAACTTTGCGAACCTGATTGCGCATGCGCGTACGGCGCACTTTGTTGATGGCCGTGCGGCGCTCAATCTTGCGCACCATCTTCTTCGCCGATGACGTATTAGGCATTACAAACCCTCAAAATTTCTGTTCTGACCCGTTTCGCGGCCTGGCACAAAACTGACACCATTTGGATAGCGCTGAAACGGCCCGCCCTTTGGCGGAGCGCGGCGTTATAGCCCTCCGCCCAAACCCGGTCAAGCGGTAGCTTAAACCTTATCACAGGCGCATTGGGCGCGCCATGGGAATTAATCCCCTAGCGGTGCTTAAAGTGGGGGTTTCGCTTTTCTACAAAGGCTGTCATGCCTTCTTTTTGGTCATCTGTGGCAAACATGGAATGGAACAAACGGCGCTCAAACCGGACCCCTTCCGCCAGGGTTGTCTCATAGGCGCGGTTCACGCTTTCCTTGGTCATCATAGCGATGGGGCGGCTTTGCTCGGCGATTTTGGTGGCCATGCGCAGCACTTCATCTTTGAGCTCATCAAGGGCGACGACCTTGGTCACTAGGCCTGACCGTTCTGCTTCGGCGGCATCCATCATGCGGCCCGTGAGGCACATATCCATGGCTTTGGCCTTGCCCACAAAGCGCGTCAACCGCTGGGTGCCGCCAGAGCCCGGCATCACGCCGAGATTGATTTCCGGTTGTCCAAACTTGGCATTGTCGGCGCAAACGATAGTGTCGCACATCATTGCCAATTCGCAGCCCCCGCCCAAGGCGTAGCCCGAAACCCCGGCGATCACCGGCTTGCGACACCGGCTGACCCGTTCCCAATTGCGGGTGATGAAGTCTTCTTTGTAGACATCCATATAGGTCTTCGACTGCATTTCCTTGATATCAGCCCCGGCGGCGAAGGCCTTGTTAGAGCCAAAGATCGCAATGCAGCCCACGGTGTCATCTA
>JAJFIK010000090.1 GCA_021775005.1 Rhodospirillales bacterium | reverse complement strand
GCCGCCTCTGCTTTGGGCGGCCTGCCACGCGACTAGCGCGGAATAGGCATGGCCCAAATGCAGCCGGCCCGTCGGGCTGGGCGCGAATCGGGTGATGTGGCGTTTGTTGCGATTCATGGGGTCTTCTAGCATGCTTTGGGCTTGTGCCTCGACGACTTGGACAGTTGCCTATAGTTTGAGCGCGCATCAGAAAAACCGGGAAGGAATCCGGCCCATGTCTTTCAAGAATACGTTTCTGCTCGGGGCGCTTTGTGCCGCCCTGCTGGCGCTTGCCGCCCCTGCGTTTGCCCAAGATGATGGGATGTCGCCCGATGCGCGGAAACTTCAGGAACAGTTGCAAGGCGGCGATCCGGGCTCAACTTTTTTTAACGATCAGTTCATCGCTCTGCGCGCCTATAGCGATACTGAAATTTCTGCCATGTACCGCAATCAAACCAATCGCTATGTGCATCCTGAGGATGGCGCGGCGGTGGAATATACCGCCGCCGATGGCAGGCTCTTTGTTTGGCACGCGCGCAATGCACAAATTCTGGAGGGGCGTTGGCGCGTGGATGGTCGCACCCATCTTTGCCTCGATTACACCCGCAGAGTTGGGAATTTTTTGAACCGCGGGCAGCAAAGAGGGTGGGAATGTCGCCCCATTTCGGTCCCCGCCTCGATCGCGGTTGAGACCTTGCCGGGCGACGTTCTTAATCTGGCGCACACGCACAATGTTCCGTTCCGTTTGCGGCGGGATGAGCGTGCGACCCTGTCGGAGCTTTCACAACGGATCTATGCGCGCAGCGACCAAACCGCAGCGCGCGAACCAGAGCCGGAAGATAGCGGTGGTTACGCGGGCGATGCTAGTGTACCGCCCGAAGCTGAGGAGGATGATCGTCCATGGTGGCGGCGCGTCATCGGCGAAACCCCAGACGGGGAACGTTTGGACGACGATATTTATGACTAGAGCTGTGGGTGAATGACACCGCGCATCCGCACGCGCGCGCATATTGATGCGGGCGTTGCCTATTTAGGGGATGCCTGCCCGCATATGCGCCAAACAATCGCGGCCCTGGAAGGCCCGATCCCCTTGCGCACGCGCAAAGGCGGGTTTGAAGCGCTCCTCCATATGATTGTCTCACAACAAGTGTCCGTTGCGTCGGCGACGGCCATTTGGGCGCGTGTGGAAGCGGGCGTTGATCCACTGACGCCAGAGACGCTTTTGGCCAAGCGCGAAACCTCGCTGCAAAACTTGGGACTATCGCGCCCAAAAGTGCGCTACGCGCGGGAGCTAGCCAGCGCTCTTGTGGAGCAGCGCCTGGATCTGAACAGGCTTGCGCGGCTTGAAAGCGATGAAGCCATCGCGCACCTGACCCACGTGCCAGGCATTGGTCAGTGGACGGCAGAGATTTATCTCATGTTTTGTTTGGGCAGGCCGGACATTTTTCCCAGTGGCGATGTTGCCCTGCAAAACACCTATCAATTGGTAGCGGGGCTTGAAACGCGACCGAGCACCAAAGAGATGGCACTGATCGCAGAAAAGTGGTCCCCCTGGCGCGCGGTGGCGGCACGCGTGCTTTGGACTTATCTTCGTCAAACCCGCCTAGCGAAATCAGCAAGCCATAGTGAGACCTATCCATGACCCTTGATGGACCCCGCCTTCCCGCCGCAGCTGGCAAAGCCGATTCCCTGGTGATTTTTGTTCATGGCTATGGCGCCAACGGAGACGACCTCATCGGCCTTGCACCCTTTTGGCAGCGCGCCTTGCCCAACACTGCTTTCGCCGCTCCCAATGCACCACAGCCTTGCGATGGCAACCCCATGGGGTATCAATGGTTCCCCATCACCAAGCTTGATCCCGCTGAGACTTGGAAAGGCGTGCAGGACGCCGCATCACATCTGGATGGCTTCATTACTCAAGAGCTTGAACGCGCAGGCCTTGATGAATCCCGCCTTGTGTTGGTTGGTTTTTCCCAAGGCACCATGATGTCGCTGCACTGCGGGCTCCGGCGCGCGACGCCTCCTGCTGCCATCCTGGGATATTCCGGTGCCCTTGCTGGTAGCGATCATCTGGATCAAGCCATCGCCAAACCGCCGATCTTTCTCATTCATGGTGATCAAGATCCCATGATTCCCGTGGACGCCATGTTTAAGGCCGCCAGCGCGCTCAGCCAGGGCGGCTATGGGGTGCAATGGCATGTGAGCCCCGGTGTCGGACACTCTATTGGCGAGGATGGGCTTGCCATTGGCGGCAAATTTGTCACGGACGCCCTCGCGGGCCGCCTACAGGCTTCATAATCGGCGAACAAAGTATATAGTCCGCCTCGTGGTGGACGGGTCCTTTTGGCGTTGTCACCGTGCCGAGTACGTTTTCGAGGTCTGGCACACTTCGCTCGGGTCGGTCCCATCGCTTGCCCCAAAGCCCCTTTGCGCTTGGACGAAAGTCTGAGAAGGGAGCAAGCGACGTGCACGGCAGAGCAGCAAACCCAGAAGCGTGTCCAGCCCTCGTACTCAACGCGGATTACCGCCCGTTGAGTTATTACCCGTTGTCGATTTGGTGCTGGCAAGACGCCATCAAGGCGGTGTTCCTTGATCGGGTCAATATTGTTTCTGAGTACGAAGAGACCGTGCACTCCCCCAGTTTTGAAATGAAACTGCCATCGGTTGTTTGCCTCAAATCCTATATCAAACCTGTGCGCCACCCGGCGTTCACACGCTTCAATGTATTCTTGCGCGATCGTTTTCAATGCCAATATTGCGGCGATGACAATGATCTTACGTTCGACCATTTGATTCCGCGCAGCCGCGGCGGGCGTACCACCTGGGATAATGTGGTTACCGCTTGCGCCCCGTGCAATTTATCCAAGGGCAATAAACTGCCGCGCGAAAGCGGGTTCATGCCCAACATGCACCCTGAGCAACCAACGGTCATGCAGCTCCACTCCAATGGACGGCGTTTTCCGCCGAACTATCTGCACCAAAGCTGGCAGGACTATCTCTATTGGGATTCTGAATTGGAGCCATAGGGCTCAGCTGCGGGCGTCCCGCCGCTTTGTTACTTGGTGGCGTCCCGCCACATGGGCAGCAGCACCGGGCCATCCCCACTGAACTTGATCTCTGTGCGCGCTTTGAAGCCATGGCGCTCATAAAGCCGCGTGTTCTTCGGGTTTGAGTTTTCCAGATAGGCGGGCACGCCCTCGCGATCCACCATATCCAGGGTCGCGGCTAATAGGCTTGACCCCAAGCCCTGGCCTTGAAAACCTGAATCAACGCCGAGCATGAAAAGGTAGTAGTGCTCAGGCTCTTTGGGGTGATTTTTCTCCACCGCGTCCATCACCTCAATGATGCGGCTCACGCGTCCAAACCCGCAAATGCGGATCATGCGCGGCAACAGCGACAACTGCCGAATGATCCCCATGCCCCCATCGGCGACCATGCCAGGCTTGCCCCAAAGGGCCGCGCAACTGGCATCAGCTGCGGCGAGCGCCATGCCATTGGCGCGATAATTGGCCAGCTGCATTTGAATGATGGTCTGCAATCCAGCGCGCTTGCCTTCATCACTGCGCAAAAACCAGCTCATAACGGGATCGGCAAAAAAAGAATTCGTTAGCGTTTCAACAACAGGCGCAACCATGGCATCGGTAATGAGCACCGGCGCGCCCGCTGATTGCCGCCGCTCATGAATGGCCCCCTGATCGAGGGTCATATTTTCTCCGATAAGCGAATGGCGGCGCGACATCCCATGCGAATCGCGCGGCTCAAGAGCGGATACGCAACCGCTTCTTCTGCGCCATGTTCCAGCGCCGTTGCGCGATGTTCGGCTTCTTCCGCGCGGAATGCTGTCACGGTCTCTTTTAACTCAGGGTCTTTGTCCTCGAGTTCAACTTCCTGCGCGGCGTAGTGTTCGTCGATCTCATCTTCCACGGCGACGGTGCACGCCATGGCGGCTTTGGGACCCATCATTGCGGTCGCCGCGCCAAGGGCAAATCCTGCCACATGCCAGAACGGGGCAAGGGCCGTGGGGCGCACATCGCGTTCATTGAGTAAGCGATCAAAAGTATTGAGGTGAACCTGCTCTTGCTCCGCCATGTGCTCAATCTTGGCGACAATATCTTCCATGCCCGGGCGATTGCGGAGCACCGCAAGCTGACCTGCGTAAATCCGCACCGCGCCGAATTCACCAGCGTGATCGACGCGCACCATTGCCGCACGCCGGGCCTTGCCGCTTGAGGCACCGGGAAGGGAAACACGTTTGCGTAACTGGTCGGCGGTCATATTATTCAGCCCTAGCAAGGGAACGGGCACGCCAGAAAAGATAGGCTAACACCGCCACAACAGCGAGTGAAATGGCCAAATTAAAGCCCGCCAACGTTATTCCCAAAAAGTCCCACTGGATGGCATCGCACGGCACGCCGACGGTACCCTGGGTAAGGTTTTCCAGGTCTTCAATGGAGATGGGCCCCACATTGCCGCCGCCGGTGCAGGATGACCCCCACCAATGGTGCTCAACGCCCACATGATAAAGCGCGCGCCATGCGCCCCATGCCATCGTGAGTGCCAACACCGGCAGGGCCCAGATGTTCCAAGACCGTACCCGTTCGCCCAATACCAAAAGCGCAACTGCGACTACGCCACCAATGTACCAAGGCCAACGCTGCTCCAAGCACAAGGGACAGGGGAAAAGCCCGCCGACCAATTGCAGATACCACGCGCCCCCAAGGCTGAGGGCGGCAAGCAGTGCCACAAGGGCAAACCCGGCTTGGGCGGGCGCGGCGGCGATGCGGTGTTTTAGGCGATCAATCATAGGCAAAACCTAAGGGGTTCAAGGGGCCACGGCTAGAGACCAGATGCCGCGCTTGGCACCCGTCTCCGTTAGGAAAGAAGGCCCAATAGCCAAGTCCAAAGGGTGATAAGCTCCGCGCCGATCCAGGCCAGGAACGCAAAGAATGCCGCGGCGAAAAACGCCAGCATTAAGACCCAGAAGGTGCCCAAAAGGGTGCCCGCAATAACCAAAAGCCCATCGCGCTCAATAAAGCCAATGCTCATGATGGCAACAGCGAGGGCGGGCATAGAATTGGTGAGGGGCAGCGGCAGCGCGATAGAGACGCAAAATATCGCCATGAAGAGGCCGAAAACGCGCTCGGCTGCGCCGCGGGTGAGGTACGAAAGGCGCGGCCGGCTCAGGGCTTCAAACCACTTAAGATATTTTTGCGAGCGCTCGGCCACCTCGGCAAATCCGGCGCGGGAAAACGTGCGGCGCTTGAGGCTCTCCGGCAGCCACAACCTGTGCCGCCCCGAGACAATCTGAAGCGCAATGAGGAGCATGGGCACGGACAGCACTTGCGGAATGCCATAGACAAACGGCAAGCAGCACGGCAGTGCGAACAAAAGCATGGCCATGCCGAAGGCGCGATCTTCCAAGGCCTCGAGCAGCTCGCCCACGCTCATCTCTTCGCTGTCGCCAGACGCGGCGGCGAGCAAGGCTGCAGACGCGCTGCGCCGCGTCTCTTGTTGCTCTTGGGGGTGCTGGTCGCTGGTCATGTATCGCCGATAACAGGGGCCGGGGTCGTTGTCCAATGAAAGCCATTTAGCCGGTAAATGGGGCCTCCGCGCGGCAGCAATTTATGGCCCCCGGGGCGCTTGACGGGGCAGGGCCCATCCCTATGATCGCCAACCTTCGCTCCGGGGCCCCTGTGGCGGAATTGGTAGACGCGCGGGATTCAAAATCCCGTTCCTTTACGGGAGTGCCGGTTCGATTCCGGCCGGGGGCACCATTTTTTCGCTCACGCTCAACTCGCTTCGCTCGTCCGCTCCGCGGGGGGCTATTCGCCCGGCACCCGGTCGGGCGCTGGGAACGCTCGGCCAATCCCGCCTTGCCTCAAACCTCAACCAGATCGCCAAGGCCGCCAATGCGGGGGTTTTCCTCTGACACCCTGCCGGGAGCGGGAAACCGTCCACCAAGTGAAGTCTGAGGTGCGCTTATACGGCCAAATGGCCGACCAAGCGCGCGAGGAACGGCGCAAGGCGCACTTTGAAAGCCGCAGCAATGAGCGTCCACGGAGCCGAGGGCCGGATCGTGGCCCGGAGAGGTAGGCCCCATGAGTTATAGAATGCACACCTATAACTCATGGATGTTGCTATTTCTTATAAATACCACTATAATGGTAGTTAGTATCGATTTGAAATATATAAAGCTATAATAATGTCACTTATGACCACTTCAAAAGCGCAAGACCAACTCTCGAAAAACCTCCGTGAGCGGCGGCTGGCCATGGGCCTGACCCAGGCCGGGCTTGCCGAGCGCTCCGGCGTGAGCCTGCCCAGCTTACGCAAGTTCGAGCAAACGGGGCTGATTTCTCTGGAATCCTTTTTGAAGCTGCTCATGGTCCTGGATGGATTGGAGGCCGTGGTCGAGGCGACAGCCCCGCCCCAATCCGCCTATTCCTCCATTGACGAGGTTCTTGCCGATACGCCGCCTAAACGCCGTAAGAGAGGGTGGCGTAAATGAGCTGGATCCCCATCAAAGAAATCAAAGTCGGGCTAGATTTTGGAACCACGTCCTTTGCGGTTGGCCGTTTGGCCGAGCGCGAGGGGCGCATCTATTTCGAGTACGATGCGGCCTTCATCAAGCGCGGCCTGGAGCTCTCGCCCTTGCGCCTGCGCTTGCAGCCAGGGCTACGCGAGTTTGACCGCAGCTTGTTTGAAGGGCTGCCGGGGCTGTTCAATGACAGCCTGCCTGATGGCTGGGGCCGCCTGCTGCTGGATCGCGCGTTGCGGGCAGGGGGCGTGCAGCCTGATCAAGTCACCCCGCTCGACCGCCTCGCCGTTGTGGGGCGCACTGCCCTTGGCGCACTGACCTATGAACCGGACAAGACCACCCGGCCCGATGACGCGATTACGCTGGACCTGGACACTCTCGCCACGCAGACACGGCACGTTTTGGAGGGCAAAGCGGGCGAGGTTCTCAACGATCTGATCGCCCTTAATGGTTCATCCGCCGGCGCGCGTCCCAAGGCGCTCATTGGCGTTGGGGCCAACAAGGCAAAGCTCATCCACGGCAAGAATGCATTGCCGGACGGTTTCAGGCCATGGATCGTCAAGTTTGCCAACGCCCAGGACAGCGATGATGCGGGCGCGATAGAGTATGTCTATTCGCTGATGGCCCGCAGTGCGGGCGTACCCATGACAGACACGCACTTGTTCCCGGCGGCCCAGGGCGCGGGGTATTTCGCAACGGCGCGGTTTGATCGGGAGGGCACAAAGCGCATCCACACACACACGGCCTGCGGCCTGCTGCATTCGGACTACCGCACACCCGCGCTTGATTATCAGGACTTGCTCGCCCTGACGGAACAGCTCACCCGCGACGTGCGGGAGGTTGAAAAGATGTTCCAACTGGCCGTCTTCAACGTGCTCGCGCACAACCGCGACGACCACTCCAAGAACTTCACATTTCTCATGGATGAGGCGGGCGAGTGGACGCTCTCTCCCGCTTATGATTTGACGTTTTCATCGGGGCCGGGCGGCGAACAAAGCACCATGGTCATGGGTGAAGGCAAAGCGCCTTCCCTATCGCATCTGACAAAGCTGGGGGAACACGCCAAACTGGGCCGCGCGCGCATTGCCGAGATTATTGAGCAAACACAGGCGAGCCTTTCAGAATGGAAGAACTTGGCCGATGCGCACGGGATCGCCAAGAGCAATATCAAACTCATTGAAGGCCGCATAACGTAAACCGCGTAGGAGGCTCCGCCAAATAGAGGAGCCTCCCGGCGGAGGGGTGTTTAAGCCGCAAGAGCATCGCAATTTCCAAACGTGCGCCGCACGCCTGCGCGCCGTCGTTCGGCTATGCAATTCTTGAGAAACCCGCAGAGACTCTGGGAGATCAGGCGTTATGTGGAGCGTCGAATGTTCCTGAAATTCACATTTGTTGATCGCATAGCCTACAAGCGCAAAGAGGGATTTAGAACTCCCCAACCCTCTGTTCCATTTGAGTTTTTAAGCTGTTTTGGATGTTCTGAAAAAATGGCGCACCATTTTTTCGCTCACGCTCACGCTCAACTCGCTTCGCGGGGGTGGGCGGGGAAACGTGTTTGTCCATTTTTGGATTCGCCCCCTAACCGTTCCCCGCTTAATTTTTTCGACTTTCTTGATAAAGCTTCGTGACCAATTTCAGCACTTGGTTCCACTCGGGATAACTTGTGCGTGGCTTCGCGCCCTTCGCGAGGAATTTGTTCTGCAGCTGCTCTATAGGGAATGCACGCTCTCTTTTAGATTTTCGCCGTGCGCAGCCTCAACGCATTGCTGATCACCGATACAGACGACATGCTCATGGCGGCAGCCGCAAACATGGGCGAGATCAGTATGCCAAAGAACGGGAACAGAATGCCCGCCGCCACCGGCACCCCAGCGGCGTTGTAAACCAGCGCGAAGAACAGGTTCTGTTTAATGTTGCGCATGGTGGCGCGTGACAGGCGCCGCGCCCGGACGATGCCATTGAGATCCCCCTTGACCAGGGTGAACCCGGCGCTTTCGATCGCCACATCAGCGCCGGTGCCCATGGCAATGCCCACATCCGCCTGCGCAAGGGCGGGGGCATCGTTGACGCCGTCTCCGGCCATGGCGACTTTGCGCCCCTCGGCCTGCAGGTCCTTGATGATGCGCGCCTTATCCTGGGGCAGCACATCAGCGCGAATCTCATCAATGCCGAGTTTGGCGGCCACGGCGGCGGCGGTGCGCTCATTGTCGCCGGTTGCCATGACGATGCGGAAGCCCTGGGCATGGAGCGCCGTCAGTGCGCCTTGCGTTGTGTCCTTGACCGGGTCGGCAACGGCCACCAGTCCGGCGATCTCGCCCCCGACGATGACGAACATCACTGTTTCGCCTTCATCCCGCCGGGCATTAGCGATCTCTGATAGCGCGCCGCCCTCAAGGTTGAGATCAGCGACCAGCGCTGCGTTGCCCAGGGCCACACGCTTACCGTCCACAAGGCCGGTGACGCCTTTGCCCGTGACGGCTTCAAAGTCCTCCGCCTTTACAAGCGCGATGCCGCGTTCTTCTGCCCCTGCGACGATGGCCTCAGCCAGGGGGTGTTCCGATCCGCGCTCCAGACTTGCTGCAAGCCGGAGCACCTCTGTCTCGTCATGTCCGGTTTGGGGCAGGACGGCAACCAGCTTTGGCTTGCCAAGCGTCAATGTGCCGGTCTTGTCGATAATCAGTGTGTCCACCTTGGCAAAGCGCTCAAGGGCCTCAGCGTTTTTGATGAGGACGCCCGCCTGCGCGCCCCGGCCGGTGGCCGTCATGATCGACATGGGCGTTGCCAAACCCAGCGCGCAGGGACAGGCGATAATCAACACAGCGACCGCTGAAACCAATGCATAGGAAAGGGCGGGCGGCGGGCCCCAGATCGCCCAGGCGAAAAAGGCGACGATGGCGACCGCTATGACGGCGGGCACGAATAGGCCCGCAACGGAATCGGCGAGTTTTTGAATGGGTGCGCGGCTGCGCTGGGCGCTGGCGACCATTTCAACGATCTGGGACAGCATGGTGTCGGCACCAACACGGGTGGCTTCCATGACCAGCGTTCCCGTGCCGTTAATGGTTGCGCCGGTAACTTTGTCGCCCTCGGTTTTTTCGACCGGAATGGGCTCGCCGGAGATCATGGACTCATCGATGGACGAGCGGCCTTCGACGACCACCCCATCAACGGGGACTTTATCGCCAGGGCGCACACGCAGGTGATCACCGACATGCACGTCCTCTAGCGGAATTTCTTCTTCGCGCCCATCTTCGCGGATGATGCGCGCGGTCTTGGCGGCAAGGTCGAGCAGCGCCCGGATTGCCGCACCGGTGCGTTCCCGTGCGCCCAGTTCCAACAACTGTCCAAGCAGCACCAGAACCACAATCACGGCCCCGGCCTCGAAATACACGCCCACATGGCCCTCTGCATTGCGGAAGCCATCGGGGAAAATTTCAGGCACAAGCACGGCGACGACGCTGAAGAGATAGGCCGAGCCGACGCCCATAGCGATGAGCGTGAACATGTTGAGATTACGGCTGATCACCGATTTGACGCCGCGCACAAAGAAGGGCCAGCCCGACCAGAGCACAACCGGCGTGCCGAGCGCGAGTTCGATCCACAGCGCCGTCCGCTCGCCAAAGAAATCACGTATGAACCCAAGGCCAACAAAGGGTCCCATGGTCAACACAAGAAGCGGAACTGTAAGCGCCGCACCGACCCAGAAGCGGCGCGTGAAGTCCACAAGTTCCGGATTGGGGCCCTCATCCCCGGCAGGTATGCCCATGGGCTCCAGCGCCATGCCGCAGATCGGGCAATCGCCGGGCGCATCGCGCACGATTTCCGGATGCATGGGGCAGGTGTACTGGGTGCCCGCGGGCATGTCTTCTTGTGCCGTCTTGTGGGCACCGCTGAGATAGTGCTGCGGATCCGCCGCAAACTTGTCGTGGCAGCCTTGGGAGCAGAAATGATAGCTCGAACCGTCATGAGCAAATGTCGGTTTGCCCGCATTGAGCGCCACCTTCATGCCGCATACAGGATCAGTAGCGGGTTCGTCGTGATGGCCGTGGTTATGGTCTGCGCTCATTGTCTGTCCTCAAGATATAATTGGTTAACGCAGCAATCTAGTGGTTCCAGTAGCAGGAAGGTCAAGTGTTCATGCCTCGATTGCTCTGCATGTGGCGCAGCTGCAGAACTTTTCGCGGTCAAAAAACATCAACAGCGCTGGCAACAACAAGAAGTCCAGGACCAGCGCAACGGTGATCGTGATCACGGTCAGGACGCCCATCTGCCAGTTGATCAAGAAATCTGAAAAGGTCATCACAGAAAAACCGGCGACCAAAACCATGGTCGTTGTCACAAGTGCCCCGCCCACGTGTTCGAATGCAAAGCGGATCCCATCATGGACGTTCAGACCGTGCTCTTTTCGCGCGCGATGATACTTGCTCAGGAAATGCACTGTGTCATCAACCACCAGGCCCAGGGTCATGGCGGCGATCGCTGAGGCCACAACGCCGATTTGAGAAACCGTGAGCGCCCAGATGCCAAACGCAATCACCACCGGCAGCGTATTTGGGATGAGGCTGAGAAGCCCCAACCTCCAACTGCGCAGGGCAAGGATCAACGTGACGGCGATGAGTAGAAAGGCCAGTCCGGTTCCCGCGAGCATGCTGTTGATGGTTCGCTGGGACACAAATGCGAACATGACAGCTGTGCCGCTTCCCTGAGATATCTCGGCATGGCTCAGGCTTGCCGCCGCCCATGCTTCTGCGCGCCGTTTCAACGCGCGTGTTTCAGCCGACGAGATTCGCCCCATCGTCACGGTCAGGCGGCTTGCAGACTTGTCAAAGCTCAGCTGCGTTGTGAGATCAAGGCCATAGGGCAATGAGAACTCATAAAGGAGAATGTACTGTGCGGCCAATTCCCGAGACTCCGGCAACCTGTAGAAGCGTTCGTCATCATCGTTGAACGCCCGATTGAGCCGACGCAACACATCGGCAAAACTGTCAACATGCTGGACCTCAGGCTGTGCCCGCAACCAGGTGGCGAAGGCGTCCAGATCACGCAAATACGCCGGGTCAGCTACGCCGCCTTCGGATTCCGCGTCCACGGCGAAGTCCATGCGATAGGGTCCGGTGAGGACTTCCGTCACGAATTCGGTGTCCTGGCGAATGGCGGTCCGCTCGCCGAACCACTCGATGACTTGGTCATCCAACCTATTGAGCGGCGCAAGACCTGTGAAAAGAGCGGCCACCAATGATGCGGTGATGAGAATGGGCCAACGGGCCTTAACAACAAAATCCGCGAAGCGCGCCATGGCCCTCGCCCCGACCGGGCCGCGCCCGCTGCTGGGCAGGGGTAGATAGCTGAGCATGGCCGGGAGCAATGTGATTGAGGCCGCCCAGGCGATGATAACACCTGCTGCGGTTACATTTCCCAGATCCCGGAAAGGGGGAGCGGCGGAAAAATTAAGGCTGAGGAAGCCGATGAGCGTTGTGAGACTGGTGAGGAAGACGGGCTCAAAGTTGATCCGCATGCTCTCTCTCAGCGCCTCGATCTTCCCCATGCCGCCATGGCGCGCGTCCTGCGCACTGGCAATGAAGTGAACCGAATCCGCCACAGCAAGCGTAAGGATAATGATTGGCGCGACGACGGACGCAGAGGTCAGCAGGATTCCGAGGGATGCGGCGACCCCCATTGCGACCACGGCGGCAACAGTTACAATCACGCTTGTGACAAACATGCCGGACACCGAGCGCAGAAGGACCGTCAGCATGCCAAACAGCACCACATAGAGAAAAGGTGATAGAACCATCAGGTCGCGGACGGTCATTTCGTCGAGGGCGTGACTGATGATAGCTGTGCCCGTAAGCGCGATTCGCAAGTCGGGATACTCGCGCCTGATCTCGTCGACAAGACTGCGAACATATCCCACTGTCTCCGGGACATGCGCCCGGTGGTCATCGCCCGGAAAATTCAGGGTGACGAATATGCCGGTTGCCTGGCCGGTCTCCGAGATAAGGCGGCGGACGAGAGTGGGTTCGCTCAGGGAAATTTCACGGGCGGCGGTCAATTCCCCGGGCGGCATGGTGCGGGGGTTTTCAATCAATGACCCCACCACAATATCACCGTCAACCGCGCGGACATGTTGGAAGTTCGTCAGCGAATCAACCCGCTGGGCATGGGGGATTTGCCAGGCGGCCTCTGTGAGCTGGGCAACAAGCGCAAGAACGTCAGGTGTGAACACGTCACCAGACTGCGGCGCAACGGCAATCAGGACGTTGTCGTCGCTGGCGAATTCCTGCTCAATCGCCTCATAAGCAAGAAGCTCAGGATTGTCCGGCGCAAAATAAACGCGGTAGTCCGAGGTAAACGCCGTCTGCGTTGCTGCAACGTACCCGAAAATTAAAAGGATGCCCGCCCATACACAAATGATGAGTAGCCGGAATGCCAGTATCGCCGACATCAGTTTGTGGGTCATTGGGGGCCGTCCCTTCTATGGAGACAGACTCCTAAACCCTCCAGTGACTAGAATGTCAACGATGCCCGCCGCGGGTGTTCACCCCGTCATGCTGGAGCTGTATTTCTTCGGGCCATTGGCTTTTGATGAAGGATAGAATCGCCAGGATTTCCTCATCTGTCAGGGTGCCTTCATATCCAGGCATGTCGGATTCATAGCCCTCGCCCACCAATGCCGCCGGGCCGAACTTGGTGAGCTGGAACAGGACACCATCCGGGTGGTGCCAGGTGTGCCCGGTCTCATCATGCGGCGGTGCTGGCAAGCGACCTTGCGCATTACGCCGTCGCCAATTGGCCTCGCCTTCCAAATTCGCGCCATGGCAGGAGGCGCAATATTGTTCATATAACTCCTGCCCCTGGGCCACAAAGGGCGCATCCCCTGGCCGCAATTCAACAGCCAGGGGCCCCGTTGGCGCCCGCTCAGGCGCCAACAACCAAAATGCACCAATGCCCAAAAGCGCCGCTGCGGCGATGCCTCCATACAAAGCAGCCTTGTTCATGGGGCCGCCCCGCTACGAGGTCTGGATATGGGTGATGCGCCAGCCCTCAGGCGTGCGCAGAAGGACAGCGGTGCCGCGGCCTTCTTTGTTGTAGGGCTCGCCGTCCAATGTGGCTTCGAACGCATAGGTAAACGTGGCATAGGCGAACATGTGGCCGACGCGCATGTCGATGTTGTCATAGCCATAGACGTGAAAGTCGATCCGCTCAGAGGCGAATTCCGGGCCGATGTGATGATCGCGGTAGTCAGCCCAGCCACTGTTGGTGCCGGCACCTTCGATCACGCTGAAGCGCTCATCGGCAACAACCTGCGCCGCCATGGCGTCGATATCTTCGGCGTTGATGGCGGCGGAATAGGCCTGAAGCACGGCCTGCGCCGCCTCCGCATCGGCCCCGCAGTCATGCATTTGGCAATGCATTTCTTGAGTGCCGTGCATTTGGCCCATCATCGGGTGGCCCTCCTGCGCGTGGCCACCGTCCATGTCGTCCATTTGTGCTGCTGCGTTAGTCGCGGCGCAACCGCCGAGAAGGGCGGCCAATCCTAAAACGCCAAATCCAAGTGCGAGTTGTTTAATGATCATGATTGTCTTCTCCGTGTTGGTTGAATTCAAGATCCCGCGCATGGGCTTCGTCCATGCAGGTCGTCTCGATTTGCAGTGTTGAAAAATGAAACCCGAATTTATCTTTGAGGTTTTTGTGGGCCTCAACAAGAATGTTGTGCAGATCAGCGCCATTGCCGATCCTCACATGCGCAGAAAATACATTCCGCCCGGACGTCAGCGCCCAGGCATGGACATGGTGAACGTCAGTGACATTGGGAATGGCTTCGAGATCACTGACCACCACTGGCAAGTCGATATCTCTCGGCGTCCCTTCCATCAGAATGTCGATGGACTCCCGGATCACCCCGATTGACACCAGAAGGAGCACGACGCCAAAGGCCATGCCCAAAATCGGGTCGATGGCGAGAAAGCCGGTGAACTTGATCACAAGCGCCGTAACGATGATGAGCAAGCTGCCGACAAATGTTTGCATGACGTGCCAGAACGCGCCCTGCATATTGAGGTTTCCCTTTCGTCGCCCATAAAGCAGCCAAAGCGAAATCGTTTCCGTGATGAGCCCGCCAGCCGCCGCGAACAGCATGGGCCCGGTGGGAAGGTCAATGGGGTTCCGTAATCTCATGTAGCCCATCACAAAGACGATGAGGGCCATTCCCAGAAGGAACATCCCATTGAGCAAAGCACCGACAATTTCCGCCCGTGCGAATCCAAACGTCTTTGATGTCGTCGCCGGGCGGGTCGCAATTTTTGCTGCCACAAAAGCCAGCAAAACGCCGCCGACGGCTGAGAACGTGTGAAAGGCGTCGGAGATAACGGCGATCGAGCCAGTGTAGATCCCGATTGCCAGCTCAACGACAAAGTAGATGCCTGTCAGCCAAGCGGAAATTTGCAGGGCGCGGCTATTGCCGCCGTCCATTCCGCCGCCGAGTGTATGGCTATGAGACATCTGCCTCACCTTTCCCAATAGTTCTCACCATTCACGCACAGACCTGAGCCAAATCATTCTGACGTCGGCCAAGCATAATGGTCCTCACCATAGACCATCTTGCCGCCCAGAAGGCCGTTGTACCCGGCCATGAGAGCAACAGCCACGAGGGCGACGCGAAACAGGGCGACTGACCCCCGCGCGGCAAACGCCCGCTCCCCGAACCCCAACGCAAAGAGCGAGACGAAAGCTGTCGCCGTTCCATTCCATCGGTGAGCTGAGAGGAGGGCATCGTCGGCGGAAAAATCAAAGCCAACAAAGAACCACCCCAGCACGGCTGTTCCCACAGCACCGGCTGTGCCGGTCCAGAGGCAAAAACGTGCCGCCTGGCGCAAGGCAGTGTTCTGTGTTCCCAGGAACAAAAGCTCTGCAAGGGCGGCCGCCAATAAGAGGGCAATGGGAAAGTTGGTTGCCGCTGGGTGGAATTTACCGATCCAGGCAAGAACCTGCTGGAAATCATCCTTGGCCCACGTTCCCTCTTCGTGGGTTGAATGATCATGTTCCGCCGCCATTTCCTCCATGGCTGTGTCGCCATGGTGGTCATCAGCGCCCATTGCGCTGTCACTGTGGGCATTCATGGGTTGTTCAGGGCCATGATGGTCTGCGGATTCTTCCACCACCTCATCATGTTTGGCGTCGTCTTGGTCCGCTGACGGCTGCGCTTCTTGAGTTGTAGAAGAGGGTTCGTCGTGGTCGTGGCCGGACCCTGCCGCAAAGGCGCTGCCGGTGCCCATCAGTATGAGCAACACCAGCAGTACTTTTTTGAGTCTCATTTTTTGACGCTCCATCATTTCGTTCTTCACAAAGCCCTGCCTAGTACACCAGCCGCACGCCGAAGCGGACGGTTGTTGTTTCTACGTCTTCGCCTGCCGCCCGCCGCATGTCTGCAGTGGTGCCAAACGCACGCTCATAGTTGATATCCACATAAGGTGCGAATTTTCGTGTGATCTCATAACGCAGCTGAAAGCCGCTATTCAGCGTGGCCAGACCTGAGCCCACCTCAAGCTCTGGTACATCCCGCGAGAAAATATCGACCTCTGCATAGGGCGATCCGATCAGCCGCTGGGTAAACAAAAGCTCATAGTCCACATCGAGGCGGGCACTGACATCGCCGTCCTCACTCAGGAATGCAGCGGCGTCCACCTCAAACCAATAGGGCGCAAGGCCCATGAACCCGGCGGTTGCATAGGCGCGGCCCTCAGGTTCAAAGTCATAGCGGATACCGGCCTGGAAATCCCAGAACGGGGCGATCATGCGGCTGTAGAGCGCTTGCAATTCGGCCTCTTCTAAATCCCCCGCGGCCCATTCACCTTCGGTCTTGACCCAAAGCTTGTGGAAATCGCCGCCGATCCACCCCTGTCCATCCCAGCTCAGGACAGTCTCACCGCCCTGTTCCGCGATGTCCGTATCAAGGGCGGCGTATGCGAAGGTGGCACCTTCCGCAGCAATCGCTGAGGCACCAAGCATGGATATGAAGACAGCGATCATCAGGGCCGAAAACCGCATGCGGCGTGCATGTTCCATGGTTATCTCCCTCAACTCTCAACCGCTTCGGCCACGACCACGCGCTGGAACATGCCCGAGGCCATGTGAAACATTAGATGGCAGTGAAACGCCCAATTTCCAGGCGCATCCACGGTAACATCCGCATACAGAGTTTGCCCGGGCGGGATGCTGATGGTGTGCTTGCGCGGGTTTGTCTCCCCGTGTCCGTTTTGCAGATCCATCCACATGCCGTGCAGATGCATGGGGTGATCCATCATGGTCTCGTTGATAAACTCCAGCCGCACGCGCTCACCAAGGCGCATTCGAATGGGCTCAGTGTCATCAGGATCATAACGCTCATCATTGATGGTCCAGATGTAGCGTTCCATGACGCCGGTCAGCCGCAGCGTGATGGTGCGGTCCGGGGCTGGCGCGCCGACATAGGGCTCCAGCGCCTCAAGATCGTCATAGGTCAACCGTGTGATGCGCCCACTCATTTCTGCGTCGCCGGTTGTTGTCCCCATGTCGTGACCGGCGAGGGGGTCAGGTGTCGCTGGCATGTCGTGGCCCATTGCAGCGTGGTCCATGTCTGCCATGGGCGAGGTTTCTGGTTCGGCCATCTGCACCATGTCCTCATGCCCCATGGCAGCATGATCCATGCCTGCCATGGCATCAAGCTCCGGCTCAGTTGCTTGACGGCGGTTTCCGCCCCCATGTCCCCCATGCGCGCCGCCCATGGCTGCCATGGTCAAAACCTCGCGTGCCGACATTTCCGGGATCGGCGCTTCCATGCCCAACTGAGGTGTCAATGTTCCGCGGGCATAGCCTTCACGACTGCGGGCCTCGGCGAAGATTGTGTAGGCCTGGTGGTCCTCTGGCTCCACGATCACGTCATAGGTCTCGGCAACAGCAATGCGAAACTCATCCACCGGCACAGGCACCACATTGTTGCCGTCCGCATTGACGACCGCCATGGTCAGGCCCGGAATGCGCACATCGAAATAGGTCATGGCCGCCGCATTGATAAACCTCAGCCGCACGCGCTCACCGGGCTCAAACAGCGCCGACCAGTTGACGTCCGGCTCTTGCCCATTCATCAGAAACGTGTAGCCCGACACATCGTTGATGTCGGTGGGGTCCATGCGCATGGCACCCCAGTCCAGCCGGTCCTGAATGGCGGCCTGCCGTTCTGCGCCAGAGCGGGCACCAAACACGTCGCGGAAGAAGTCACCCACAGTGCGCCGATCGAAATTGTAATAATCCGCCCGCGATTTGAGATTACGGAGCGCCGTCGCCGGATCCTCATGCAACCAATCCGAAAGAACGATCACATGCTCGCGGTCGTACTGCACCGCGTCAGGTTCTGCGGGATCGACGATCAACGCCCCGAACACGCCGCGCTGTTCCTGATGGCCGGAATGGCTGTGGTACCAATAGGTCCCATGCTGCTGCAAAGTGTAGCTATAGGTAAAGGTCTCACCCGGCGCGATGCCGTCAAATGTGAGACCCGGCACGCCATCCTGATTATTGGGCAGCAAAATGCCATGCCAGTGGAGGGACGAGTCCTCATCCAAATTATTGGTCACATTGATGGTCACGGTCTCGCCTTCGCGAAAGCGCAACGTAGGTCCAGGGATTGTCCCATTGATGCCGATCCCGGTGCGGGTCTCGCCATCGACGGTCATGACAACCTCATCGATAGTCAGACTGTATTCGTCCGCTTGTGCGGACGTGCCAAAAATCAGTATGGATAGAAGGCCGGCAAACACGGCCCCTGCTCTTCGAGCAATAGACATAAAGGTACTCCAACGAAATGAGATGAGGATGCGGCTACCAAAACTGGACGCGCAAATTCAATCGATCTCTAGGAGTGCCGAGGGGGAGGGATGTCCAATGCGGGAGTGAAGTCTATGAAAGCATTGCCGTTTGCGGGCCACTCATCGTTCGCACTGAACAAAGGCTCAATGGAAGTTGTTTCGATGGCCAATGTGAACCCGCCAGCGCAGAGGCCTGCGTCATCGCAGCACAATTCACTATCGGGCGCTGAAGGCGCATGCTGTGTTAACTGGTCTACGGGTTGGTCCATCTTCGGAGCCGCGTGATGGGAGTGCGGGGCCGTGTGGTTGTCGCCCATATCATCCAATTGGACCGCCATCGCGTTGCTCGCATGACCTGAACTGGCATGGGCGTGGGTGCTGGGTATGAAGGCGAACGTCATTGTGGCGGCCAAAAATGCCGCAAGCACGCCTTTCCACATTTGTCTCATGCTGGTCACACACAAATACTGCGCCTGCCGCATGAACATCGTCAAGCCGGACCAGTCGCAGACTGCCATCACATACCGCCCTTTTGTGCTGAGTAAAGCGAAATTGAACCAACGATTGTCGGGACAACCAATGCTTCCTGGACCGCAGAAAAGCCCACATCTGTGAGAATAATTGGCAAGCATCCGTCAGCGTTAGGCTGGGTAAATTCAAACCCGTCCAATCGCTGCACCGTTTTGAAAAGAAACCGCATCAGGGGCGTGCGCTGTTCTCCAAAATCTGCGATGAACAACTGTCCGCCTTCGGGCAAATAGTCAAAGGCGGCCTGGAGCGTTGATCGTTTTCCATCAAGGGGCACTTGATGGAAGACCAGGCTGGACACAATTTTGTTGATCGCTCGGGCGCCAAGTTTTTCTGCCAGTTCATCACCGAAGCCTTGAACAAACTCAACCTTGTGGCCGCGAGACCGGGCCTTGGCTTTCGCGATCACAAGAACCTCAGGGTCGGGATCAAGTCCGACGATTTGTATCTCAGGGCTGGCTGCCTTCATTGCCGCGATAAGGCTTCCGGTGCCGCAGCCGATATCAAGGATCACATCTTCGCCATGGGGATCGACGAGGCCAAGCAGCGCCGTCCGCCACGTTGCCTCGCGCGTCGTGAGCGCAATCGCTGCGTCATAGAACGGCGTCATCCAATGCTGGCCCAGGGCCGGGACATAGGCGCGATCTTCGGTCTCTGAAGTCATTGGGCCCGTTTCCCTTGAAGCCTGCGTCAAATGGCACCCTAGACCTTCCAGCGGGTGGAAGGTCAATAGTCAAGCCACAAGCCTGTGTTGCGTTCTCTACCCCTTGGAAGCTGAACCCCAAATGAGGAGCATGAAAATGAAACTCGAAGCGACAAAACTGGCCCTGGCAGCGGCGATGGCGGCCGCCGTTCTTTGGACGATCTGCTCAGCGCTCGTCGCCATAATGCCCGGCAGCATGATGGGTGCATCCGGCAGCATGGTGCACGCCGACCTCTCCGCCATGTCCTGGTCCATGAGTTTGGTTGGCTTTGTGGTCGGCCTGATCCTTTGGTCATTGTCATCCGCCGTTCTCGGTTGGTTGATCGCAACCTTCTACAATTTGCCAATCAGGTAGAAGCGACCTGCTGACAAACCAAGAAGGCGCTGTCTCGCTAATGGGTCGGCGTCTTCTGCGCCGCGCCCGGTCGGGCGTTTGGGTGAGCTTTGCTTAGTTTGCTCCTATGACCTCGCTGTAAGCCCCCCGAACGAACAAGGTGACGCTAACATCCTGGTCGTCGCGATTGCGCCAGAACCATCCGTGATTGCCCGTGAAGGCCGCCGTCAAGGATCCTTCGTGCCCGGGGACTGCGCGGCCTCTTCCATAGGTGGTGGATTGCCCCCCGCCGTCTCCATGCAGGTCGTAGTTTACAACGCCGCCCTCAACGGTCCATGCGAACTCGGCTATGGCACCCTCGTCCATCGCTAATTTGATTTCTATGCCTTCCCCAGGGGTCAGGATAACGCTGACTTCGTCGGTCCATGCGACCTCGTTCAGAAGGCTTGACTGATCGAAACTGCCGCTTTGGCTTTGAAGTTCCACCTGCCCGTCGGCCACTGCTTCTTCTGCCAGTTGGGTTTTTATCTCACCCATGTTGGCCAGGCCCAATATGCCGCCAATGCGGGTTGGATCAATTCCGTATTCGGACGGAAGAACGATGGTGACCAGGATAACCACCGCTGCAACAGCTGCGATGACGGTTGATTTCAACAATTGTGCCGAGCTTGGCAGATCTTCAGGGTTTGGTTTGATTGCATTGTGCATTTGAATAGTCTCCGAGTTTGGGATCAGGCGGTGAAATAGCCGGCAAGCTGATATCCGATCAGCATGAACCCGGCCCACATAATCATGACGTTTGCGGTGTAAGCGTGCTTCCAGAAACTGGCGGTTTTGCGCCAATAGCCCATGACAATCAGGATCATGCCAAGGGCGATCAGCTGCCCCGCTTCAACGCCGACGTTGAAGGCCAGAAGGTTGGGCAGAAGACCCTCTTCGGAAATGTCGTAATCAAGAAGTTTGGTCGCCAGCCCCAGCCCGTGAAAGAAGCCGAAGATCAGTGTTGCCGCCTTGGTGTTGGGCTGTACCCCGAACCAGCGTTGGTAAGCGCCGAGATTGTCGAGCCCTTTGTAGACCACCGAGAGACCGATGATGGCATCGATCAGGTAGGAACTGACGTTCCAATCGAAATAGACGCCCAGTAGCATGGTTGTTGAATGACCAAGCGCGAAAAGGCTGACATAAATGCCAACGTGCTTCATCTTGTAGAGGAAGAAGACGACGGCAAAGAGGAACAGCAGGTGATCATATCCGGTGACCATGTGCTTGGCCCCCAGATAGATAAAGGGGATCAGGTTTACGCCGCTGATCTCCATAATGTAGCCCTTGTCGCCCTCTGTGACGGCATGGGCGAAAGCCGATGTGCCGCTGGCAAGAACCGCCAGACAGACAATGGCCATGAGGGTCAAGAGCGACCGCCCCAACTGAGGGTGGTCCCCCGACCCGAAAAGTCGGTTGAAAATCATTGAATAGTTTCCGCGTTGGTTATTGGTTGGATGAAGACGCTAAAAAGGTGCGCGCTTTATCCCCGCGGAGGTTTATCCAGATTGAACGCCGGGGCCTGCCACAAGCGTGCTGAAGGCAGCAGCCATCGGGCGTTGTCCAAGGCTGCATGCTCTGATGTTGCCTGTGGAAGCAGGAAGCTGACGGTATGATCATGGTCGGCCACTTCAGGGGTGTGGCTGTGGAAGGCGTGGCTCCGGCTGTCGATCACGTCATGGGAATGACCGTGCTCGGCGATCTCGGCCTGCTGCCCGGCACTGATTGTCAGGGGCTCAATAGGGTCATGGGGCAAAGACCAGGAACTGGCAGACAGGACGAGCCCAAGCGTTAGTGAGATCGTTAATACGATCTGGATGATGGCTCTTACGCGACGCACTATCACTGCCCGTTGGTTGATTTGCAGCTTGGCACAATGGTCAGCTGCTTGTCTTATCCCCCTGGGGAGGATATTGTTTTTGTATGATAAAGTCAATCCAACATACAACCCATCACGATATCGTCAAACGACTGAAACGGGCTGATGGTCATTTACATAGCGTCATTGAGATGATCGAAAGTGGCCGTCCTTGCGTTGACAGCGCACAGCAGCTTTATGCGGTTGAAAAAGCAATCACACAAGCCAAGCGGGTTCTAATTCAGGATCACATCAATCATTGCTTGGACGCCGCCAGTGCGGATGCCGCCAGTCGCTTGGACACGACAGAGTTCAAAGCCATCGCCAAATACCTCTAAGAGGCTTTCCTCATGCTCTCCGTCCTTGCCGACAGGACCTATCGCCACTTGTTCCTGGCCCAGATTGTGGCCCTTCTGGGCACCGGGCTGACGACGGTTGCCCTTGGTCTTCTGGCATATGACATGGCGGGCGAGCGGGCGGGGCTGGTGTTAGGCACCGTTTTCACCATCAAGATGGTCGCCTATGTTGGCATTGCACCGATTGCCGGGGCCTTTGCAGATCGTGTGCCGCGCCGGACCATGCTTGTTGGTCTCGATCTAATCCGTGCAGGCGTGGCATTGCTTTTGCCCTTCGTTACCGAGATATGGCAGGTTTATGTGCTGATATTCTTGCTGCAATCGGCGTCCGCCGCGTTCACACCGACGTTTCAGGCCACAATACCGGACATCCTGCCTGAAGAGGGCCGCTATACGCGCGCGCTGTCACTCTCCCGCCTTGCCTATGATCTGGAGAACCTGATCAGCCCCATGTTTGCCGCGATCATGCTGGCGTTTGTGAGCTATCATGCGCTCTTCATCGGGACAGCCGTCGGGTTCGCCGCCTCTGCTTTCCTGGTGGTTTCGGTATTGCTGCCCAGCCCCAGGGCTTCCACCCCACGCGGCATTTATGAGCAAACCACGCGCGGCATTCGCATCTACCTTAGCACACCACGGCTACGGGGCCTTCTTTCTCTAAACCTCGCCGCCGCTGCTGCGGGAGCTATGGTACTGGTCAACACGGTCGTCCTGGTCCGTGCTGATCTCGCGCTAGGTGAGGCTGAGGTTGCCATCGCGCTCGGCGCTTTCGGTGGTGGCTCTATGCTCGCCGCCCTTGTGCTGCCACGCTTATTGGACCGGCTTCCCGATCAGCAAGTGATGATTGGCGGCGCAACCGTTCTCTTGTCCGCACTTGTCATTCCCGCTGTGGCAATCGAGCTCTACCGGTTGACATGGGCGGCGCTTCTTGGTGCGTGGTTCGTGATTGGAATCGGATACTCGACCATTCTAACTCCGTCTGGACGCTTGCTTCGACGGTCCGCCCATCCAGAAGATCGCCCGGCCGTTTTTGCAGCGCAGTTTGCCCTCTCCCATGTCTGTTGGCTTATCACTTATCCCCTGGCCGGTTGGCTAATCACCACATCTGGGCCAACGACAGCATTTTACTCTATGGCGGCCCTGGCCGCTGTTGGGTTGATTTCGGCAAAAATTCTTTGGCCCAACACGAAAACGTATGACTTGGAACATCGGCACGATGATCTTCCGGAAGATCACCCTCACATTCGTGGGTCACGGTCCCACAGCCATCCCTATGTGATTGATGACGACCACCCACATTGGCCGAGGAATGGGTAGGTGGACGGAGGCACGAAATTGAGTCACTTGCCGAAATATGATGTTCAGCATTGTTCCCCCAATCAGGACATTTGATCGGCTCGGATGGGATAGATAGGAGCATATCGCACATGAGGGGGAACGGATTAGCAAAACCCTGCGGGCCACGACCGCGTTGAACATTCGTGTGTCAAATGCGCATTTGAGGTTCGCGCGCCGCCTCCGGGCACCATTTTTTCGCTCACCACGAGTTCGCCGTGCGCAGTTTAAGGTCGTTGCCTTGCCGCGGCGCGCGGTTTCTGATGCGCCGTTCACTCTTTCAACGATCCGCAGCGAAGGTCAGTTCAACTCCATCATATATGAGGAGAAGGATACCTATCGCGGGACCAAAACGCGCTGGTCGGTGTTAATGAACTCCGACGATATGGCAGCGCTCGGCTTAGAAGAAGGCGCGTCCGTCAATCTGCGGTCAGCGCAAGGCGCATTGGCGGGCGTTACGGTTTACGAGTTTGATGTGCCGCGCGGCAATGTTTTGGCCATCACGCCGAAGCGAACGTCCTCACCAGCACAGCTGTGGACCCTTGTAGTCAAACGCCATCCTTCGAGGCCCCGCCCAGTTGGGTTGAGCGCTAGGGCGCACCGTTTCACCACAATTTTCCACATTGCCCGCGTTATTTCGCCGCGATTGGCGATCAAACTGCGCCCAGGCAGTGCAAATTCATGGTGTGTTCAGCGCTAGGTATGCCAGATTATGGGCAGGGCCGATGCCGGGCCCCCGTCAGGCACCCCGGACCCACGCGGAGGGAAATCAAATGACTTCTTTTGGTTTAGCGCGCACGACAATTGCCGCGGCGCTTTTGATTGGTGCATTTGCCGGTGCGGCAATTGCGCAGGACATTTCACAAAATCCAACTTATGGCACGGTGAATTTGCGTAGTGGGTTTGTTCCTGATCCCCACAGCATTTCACTCCATGCCGGTGGCGAACTTGATGCGAGCGAGACCATCGGCGGGGATTGTATTGGCAGCGTCGCCGGGGCGCCCGATGTGGATCTGATGTTCACCGCAGGAGCATTGCCCCTATATATTTCTGTTACCTCTGAGGCTGATACGACACTGGTGGTCAATGGGCCTGATGGAGAGTGGTATTGCAATGACGATTACGGCAGTTTTGATCCGGCGCTGACATTTGGGTCGCCACAATCTGGGCTCTATAATATTTGGGTTGGCACCTATTCCGCATATGGGGGCTTGCAACCAGCCGATCTACACATTTCTGAATTGCGCGTCGTGACCGAAGAAGTGGTGCCCACAAAGGTGCCGCCACAAGCGGGCATTGATTGGCGCTTGCCGCCCAATTTCGGCTCGGTATCGCTCAGCTCGGGGTTTCTGCCTGACCCTCATGTTGTTGAGGCGGTAGCAGGGGGCAACCAAGAGGCCAACACTCTCGGCGACCATTGCCGGGGTTGGGTTTCTGCCGCGCCGGATTTTAATCTGACATATGACTCAAGCGGTGAGTACGACCTGACAATTTCCGCCATGTCTGAGAGTGACACAACATTGGTGGTGCGCAGCCCAGACGGTGTCTACCACTGCGATGATGACGGCATGGGTTATCCCAACCCGCAATTGCTCATCAACTTTCCCATCTCTGGTCTATATAGCATTTGGGTCGGTCGTTTTGGCTCTGAAAACCGTGATGCTCTTGCTGACGCACGTTTGGCTATTTCTGAAATTGGTCTGGGGCCTGACGACGATGGTGGTTTCGCGCAGACGGGGGATATCGATTGGTCCCTTGATCCCAACTTTGGCAGTGTGACTCTGACAACTGGTTTTCTGCCCGACCCCCATGTGGTGGATATCGTTGCGGGCGGCAGCCAGGATGCCAGCCAACTTGGCGATCAGTGTTGGGGCTTTGTGTCCGCCGCGCCGGACTATGATGTCATTTTTGAAGCAGGTGAATTGCCGTTGACGTTTACTGCCACATCGCAAAATGACACTGTGCTCGTTATCCGCGCTCCCGATGGCACCTATCACTGTGACGATGACGGTGCTGGATATCCAAACCCACAAGTCACCTTCGAAAGCCCTAAATCAGGGCTCTATGACGTTTGGGTGGGACAGTTTGGCATTGCGGATAATTTTATTGACGCGTTGCTGGCCGTATCTGAGCTTGGTCTAGGGCCCGATGGCAGCGGCGGCACGGTAACCAGCGATGTGGATTGGTCCCTTGAGCCTTCCTACGGCACGGCCAACCTTGAAAGCGGATTTCTGCCAGACCCCCATGTTGTGTCAGTGGCGGCCGGGGGCAGTCAGGATGCCAGCGGGCTTGATTTTGCCTGCAACGGATTTGTTGCCACGGCACCAGACTACAATTTGGTTTACACCGCCGGCGATACTTATGACCTCTTCATCTCGGCGTCTTCCACGGCTGACTTGACGCTGGTGGTCAATGCTCCCGATGGCAGCTGGCATTGTTCAGATGACTATTCGGGGCTCAATCCAGGAATTGAGTTTCTTGATCCTGCATCAGGGCTCTACAATATTTGGGTTGGCACATATAGTGACGTCGATACTCTGCCGCCCTCAACATTGTTTATTTCTGAAACGCAGGCGCACTTTTAAACAATAGCGAGAGTGGTATCTCAAAAAAACATACGGGCGCTCCGCTTTCATGGGCGCCCGTTTTGTATGTTAGAAACTGGCCATGAACGATCCTAAATCCGTAACTCTCAAACGCGCTCTGAGCTTGCCCCTGGTGACACTATACGGCCTCGGCACAGTACTGGGTGCTGGGATTTATGTGCTGATCGGTGAAGTGGCGGCGCGGGCGGGGGGCTTTGCGCCCGTTTCATTTCTGTTTGCCTCGGTGCTCTCCGCACTGACGGCGTTTTGTTTTGCCGAACTCGCGGGGCGGTTTCCCAAAAGTGCCGGTGAAGCCGTCTATGTGTTTGAAGGCTATGGGCGCAAGGAATTATCGCTCATTGTTGGCTTGATGGTAGCAGCGGCAGGAATTGTATCGTCGGCGGCCATCGCGCAGGGGTTCGCCGGTTATTTGCATTCAATCATACCGGTTCCTGAGATTTGGCCCGAAGTTTTTCTGATCCTGGCTCTTACGGGATTGGCCGCGTGGGGTATCGCTGAGTCCGTTATCGTCGCTGCATTCCTGACCGTCATCGAGGCAGGCGCGCTTGTACTCATTGTCGTAATAGGTATGCCCGATGCTATTTCCGCGGCCCCCATACCCATCGTCGCGGATGGCACAGCAATCGGCGGCATCGCGATATTGTCGGGGGCGGTGTTGGCGTTTTATGCCTTCATCGGCTTTGAGGACATGGTCAATGTGGTCGAAGAGGTGCGCGATCCGCGCCGGACGATGGGGCCGGCCATCGCTATTGTGGTGGTTGTAACCACAGTTTTGTATGTAGCGGTATCTTTTGTCGCCGTGCGTATGGTGCCGCCTGTGGAGCTTGCGGCGTCCAACGCGCCCATGGCGCTTTTGTTTGATCGGGTTACCCATCTTCCGCCTGCACTAATGAGCGTGATTGCCATGCTGGCGGTTGTGAACGGGGCCTTGATTCAAATCATCATGGCAGCGCGGGTGCTGTATGGCTTGGCCGATCAAGGCGCTGTACCTGGTGTATTAGCGCGCGTAAATCCGCTCACCAGAACACCTTTGTTGGGAACCGTGCTTGTTGGCGTGTTGGTATTGGTGGCAACGTTGCTCCTACCCCTTGCCACATTGGCGGAGATTACATCGACGCTCATATTGGTGGTGTTCGCGCTGGTCAACGGGGCGCTCGTTCTTTTGAAACGTCGCGGCCCGCCCCCAAAGGGCGTATGGAATGTGCCCATGATCGTACCCGTACTGGGTTTGATCAGCTCCGCTATCTTTGCTGTGTTTTCTGCAATTGAGGTTTTGAACGCCTAATAGCTCTTGGCAAATATGGCCATGCGATGCGCAGGCGCGCCGGTAAGGACGCATTTGCCTTCGCCCTCAGGCTGGTCCAATGGGATGCAGCGCACGGAAACGCCAAGCTCTTTGAGGGAGGCCTCGCTTTCGGAACTCTCGCACCACCATGCCTTCACAAACCCGCCATCCGCATTGAATGTATTGCCTTTGAGGGCATTGAAGTGATCTTCAAAGGCTTTGAGGTCGGTGATGTCTTCCCGTGTGCGCGCGGCGCGCCAAGCCTTGGCTTCTTCAAACAGGGTTGATTGAATGCCCCACAGCAGCTCTTCGATTTCCCCGGCAATTTCAGCAATGGTGAGGAATTGCTTTTTCTCGCGAATTTGATCGCGGCGGCTGAACGCGGCTTTTCCTTCTTCAATGTCGCGCGGCCCGACTTCCAATATGATTGGCACCCCCTTGCGGACCCAGTCCCAGCGTTTTTCCTGGCTTTGGATTTTCCGCGTGTCGACGCGTACTTTTACCGGCGCATCATCGAACGACTGCGCGCGCAACTTTGCGGCAACGTCTTCGGCATAGGCCATTACCGTATCGTGCTGGCTGTCTTCACGAATGATGGGAACGATGACGACATGGTCCGGCGCAATACGCGGGGGAAGGCGCAAGCCGTCATCATCGGCGTGGGTCATGATCAGCCCACCAATAAGGCGCGTGGAGCTGCCCCATGATGTGGTGTGGCAAAACTCCCAATCACCTTCCTCGTTTTGAAAACGAATATTGGCGGCGGTAGAGAAATTCTGACCCAGGTAGTGCGACGTGCCAGACTGCAGGGCCTTGCCGTCCTGCATCATGGCCTCAATGGTGAAGGTATCCACCGCGCCGGGAAAGCGTTCGCCTTCGGACTTGGCGCCAGGGATCACCGGGATCGCCATGTGCTCCTCAACGATCTCGCGATAGACTTCAAGCATAGTGAGGACTTCTTCGCGCGCTTCATTCTCATCGGCATGGGCGGTATGGCCTTCCTGCCAAAGAAATTCCGAAGTGCGGAGCCACAGACGCGGGCGCATTTCCCAGCGCATCACATTGGCCCATTGATTGATCTTTAGCGGCAGATCGCGATAGCTGCGAATCCAGCCCGAAAAAGCCTCCCCGATAATTGTTTCCGATGTAGGGCGGATCACCATAGGCTCTTCCAAAGGTCCTGCGGGCGTCAGCTTGCCGTCCTGCATTTCCAGGCGGTGGTGGGTGACGACCGCCATTTCCTTGGCAAAGCCCTCCACATGGGCGGCTTCTTTTTCTATGAAGCGCAGCGGAATCAAAAGCGGGAAATAGGCGTTCTCGTGGCCGGTTTCCTTGAACCGCTTGTCCATAGCTTTCTGCACGTTCTCCCATAAGGCATAGCCCCAGGGGCGGATAACCATACAGCCGCGCACGGGCGAACTTTCGGCCATTTCCGCGCCGCGGATCACCTGCTGGTACCACTCGGCATAATCTTGATCACGAGTGGGAGTAATTGCTGTCTTGTTGGACTTGGCCATGGGGGTCTTCCGCTTGAGGGTCTGACTGCGAGGCTTACCCTGCGTGCGGAGTAGCATCAAGCCGGACGGCGCAAAACCACCTCGAAATAGGATTGGGTGGGGGCGGAGTTGATCAGCTCCAGGCCTTCTTCTTGCGCCATATGGGCAAGGTCCAACGGTGCCAGCGGGTCGTCGGCCAAGATGGTCATGGCGCTGCCTGGCTTCAATTCGCCAATACGCTTGCGGGCCAAAAGAACTGGCAGGGGGCACTTGAGCCCAATGCAATCGATTTGAATGTCGCTCATGGGGCGGTTCCTATCGTGCCTGCGCCGCGCATGCAACGTGGCTGCCGCTTGACCGCCCCTACTGCGCAGCTATGGTTATTTGGCTGAATTCAAGGGGGTGCACGTGGGATTTTTCGATCAATTAAGGCGAGATATCAAGTATACGCTGACCGGCATCAAATTGACCCGGCGTCTGGCGCGTGAAGGGCCCGACAACCCCAGAACCGTCGCGGATTTGATCGACGAATGGGCACAAAAGCAACCCGACGCTGAAGCGATCGTCTTTGAAGGCCGCAGCTATACCTACGCTGAGTACAACGCTGCAGGAAACCGCTGGGCCCAATGGGCGCGGTCACGTGGCCTATTGCAGGGTGACGTGGTGGCACTCTTTATGGAGGACCGCCCGGAGTTTTTGTTTTGCTGGCTCGGGATGGCAAAGCTCGGCGTCTGTACCGCTCTGATCAATAATAAATTGCGCGCTGATGCTCTGGCCCATTGCATCAACATCGCCAAACCCAAACTGATTATTTTAGGCGCAGAGTTGAGCCAAGCGTTTGCGACTGCAGATGGCTTAATCAAACCCGCCGCGCCGGTCTGGTGCGAGGGGGGCGAGGTTGCCGGCACAAAGCATGTGAACCCAGAGCTAGAAGCTCAACCAAACGATCCCGTTGGCCCCGAGGTACGACCGGATCTGGTTGGTCGCGACATACTCTTTTATATCTACACCAGCGGGACCACCGGCTTGCCCAAGGCGGCGAAATTCACCCATACGCGCTTTATGAGCGGGATCGGCGCATTTTCCATCGGTGCAGGGGCCAAGAGTGGCGCGCGGGTTTATGTCTGCTTGCCGCTTTACCATTCGGCCGGCGGGGTTGCCGCCATCGGGGTAGCGCTTTTTGTGGGCGGCACAATAATTCTCAAGCGCAGGTTCTCCGTATCGGAGTTTTGGAGCGATTGCCGAACCCATCGGGTTACCCAGTTTCAATATATTGGTGAGCTTTGCCGCTATCTTCTGAACGCGCCTGTGCAAGAGGGTGAAACAGATCATGTGATCCAAAGTTGCGTTGGCAACGGCCTCAGGCCCGATGTCTGGGAGCCGTTTCAGAAGCGTTTTGCGATCCCTCACATTGTGGAATTTTATGCTGCCACTGAGGGCAATGCCTCAATGCTGAACCTAGACGGGTATCCTGGCGCTGTGGGCCGCATCCCACCATTTCTAAAAGGAACCAGCAGCCATTTGAAATTGGTAAAGTTTGATATCGAAACGGCATCTCCGGTGCGCGGTGATGACGGTCTATGCATTGAGTGCGATTTGGATGAGCCAGGTGAACTATTAGGTCAAATCTCGGACGAGCCGGGGCGCACTTTTGAAGGCTATGACACCGCTGAAGCGACCAATGCCAAAATCTTGCGTGATGTATTTGCCAAAGGCGATGCCTGGTTCCGCACCGGCGATTTGCTGCGCAAAGACAAACGCGGCTATATGTTTTTCGTCGATCGCATTGGCGACACCTTCCGCTGGAAGGGTGAAAACGTCTCTACTGCTGAAGTGGCGGAAATTCTCGACGTATTTCCCGGTATCAAAGAAGCCAATGTCTATGGCGTGGAAGTGCCCGGTGCGGATGGGCGCGCGGGCATGGCGTCACTTGTGGGCGGCGAGGCCATAGATCTGAATGCCTTTGCCGCATTTGTGGCCGAAAAACTTCCCGTTTATGCCAGACCGTTGTTTTTGCGCCTGTCGCCAGAGATAGAAACCACTGCCACGTTCAAGCACCGCAAAGTGGATCTGGTGAAAGATGGCTTTGACCCCGGCAAAGTCCATGAGCCGCTCTACATCTTTGACAAATCTGCGGGGGTGTATGTGCCATTGGACGAGGCCATGCATGAGCGTCTTAAATCCGGCGCAGTGAAGTTCTAAGCTTCCGCGGCAAGCCGAATGCCGGTAAATTGCCAGCGCTGCTGCGGATAAAAGAAATTGCGATAGCTCGCCCGTACATGGTCAACCGGCGTTGCGCAGGATCCGCCGCGCAAGACCATCTGCCCGCTCATGAATTTGCCGTTGTATTCCCCAATGGCCCCCGCCGGCGCGCGATAGCCGGGATAGGGCGAATAAGCGCTTTGGGTCCATTCCCACACATCGCCGAATAATTGACGCAACGGCGCAGATTGCCCGTTGACCTGAACCGGGTGGGGCGCTGTTCCGGGGCTGAGAAAATTCCCTTCAATGGGTTGTCCTCGCGCGGCAGCCTCCCATTCCCCTTCGCGAGGCAAGCGATAGCCGGTCCAATGGGCAAAGGCATCGGCCTCGTAGTAACTCACGTGGGTCACCGGCGCATGAAGGTTGAGGGCACGCAATCCATCGAGAGTGAATTCCATCCATCCTTCATCGGTTTTTTGCCAGTAGAGCGGGGCAGCCCATGCTTCGGCCTGGACCCGCGCCCAACCATCTGAAAGCCACAGCATGGGCGAGGCATAGCCGCCGTCTTCCATAAAGGCGAGGTAGTCGCCATTGGTCACCAGCCGGTCAGCGAGCTTGAAGGGCTCGTAATATTCATTGTGCCGGGGGCCTTCGTTATCAAATGCAAAGTCCGCCAGTTCCCAGTCAACGCCGGTTTCAATCACACCGCCATCGAAACTCGCCCACCCCAGTTGTGGCGAGCCTTCGTCTTCCATTGGGTTTTGGGCGCTATAGGCAGCAGGGAACGCGGGGTTTTGTGCCAGCACATGTTTGATGTCTGTGCAGATCAGTTCCTGATGTTGTTGCTCATGATTGATGCCAACTTTGATCAACCCGGCAACTTTGGCAAAGGTATTGTCTGTTGTGGTCTCGATCAGTTTGCGCGTGGCCGCATCCACGTGTTCGCGATAGGCAAGAACGTCTTGCGTCGTCGGTCGCGAAATAAGACCGCGTTTGTCTCGCGGGAATTGCTCCCCTACCGCGTTGTAATAGGAATTAAACAGAACTTCATAGCTATCGTCGAAAACGTCATAGTCCCGGGCAAAGGTTTTGAGCAGGAAGGTCTCGAAAAACCAGCTGGTGTGCGCCAGGTGCCATTTGGTCGGGCTGGCATCAAGCATGGATTGAACGGTCTGATCTTCGGGCGACAGGGGCGCTGAAAGTTCGCACGTTGCACGGCGCGTTGTATTAAAGGCGCCCATCAGGCGCGCGCGGTCGTCGGTCAATTGGGCCTCCAGGGCCATCGCCATTAATGGCGAAATGTTACAGGGTGCGGGGGGGATTTCAACTGCCGATCCTCATGATAGGCTCAAGGAATATAGTCTCGCGATTCCAACCAACCAAAGGCAACGCCCTAATGACCGACATTTCCCCCGCTGATGTATTGCAATTTTGGTTTGAAGACGTTGATTCGAAGGCGTGGTGGAAGGTTGACCCAGACTTCGACGCAGGGGTTCGCGCCAGGTTTCAAACCGCTCTTGAGTCAGCTGCCGCTGGCGAGCTGGATGCCTGGAGCTTGAACCCGGAGGGGGCATTGGCCCTGATCATTCTGTTTGATCAGATGTCGCGCAATATCTATCGCGGTCAGGGTCAAGCATTTGATCAAGACCAGCGCGCCCAAGATGCAGCAACCGCCGCGACCACGGCCAAGTTCGATATGGACGTCTCAGAGGACCGCCGTGCTTTTTTCTACATGCCGTTTATGCATGCGGAGGATTTGGCCATGCAGGACAAGTGTATTGCCCTGGTCACAGAGCGTCTGGGGCCAGAGTCAGGCACCCTGGGTCATGCAAAATGGCACCGAGAAGTGATCGCCGAATTTGGCCGCTTTCCATTTCGCAACAATGCCCTTGGCCGGGAGACAACCCACAATGAGGCCAAATGGCTTGAGGGCCGTAGCGTACCCGGGGCATAAAGTGTTCAAACTTGCAGCGAGCGCTGCTTCGTGCCCAAGATGGTTGCACTGAAACGAGCTGGAGCCCCGCCCTATGAGTGTACACCCTGTTCTCCAAGGTTTTCTGGATCAGTTGGCGTCGCTTGACTCGCCGCCGGCCAGAGAAACCGGGCCAGCTGGCGCGCGCGAAGCCTACGAATTGCTCCACTCACTAACCGATCCGGCCGATCTGCCAATCGGGAAAGTTGAAGACACCACCTTCAAAGGACCGGGCGGCGAGGTGCCTATACGAATTTATACCCCCGTCGGCGGATCAGATGGCGGCTGCCTTGTATTCTTTCATGGCGGCGGTTTTGTTATCGGCAGCCTTAATTCCCACGATGGCTTGTGCCGTAATCTTGCAAATGCCAGCGAAGCTACCGTGATCGCCGTCGATTATCGTCTCGCCCCGGAACATCCGTTCCCGGCGGCTGTGGACGATGCGCTGGCAGCGGTGAAGTGGGTTGAGGCCCATGCAAGGGATTTGGGCGTTGACCCCCATCGCCTTGCCGTTGCGGGGGATTCGGCGGGGGGAAATCTGGCAACCGTCGCCTGTCAGCTAGCGAAAAAATCAGGCCCGCAAATCTGCTTTCAATTGCTGATCTATCCGGGCACAAAAGCCAATGCCAATACAGCGTCCATGAGCGAAAACGCGCATGGTTATATTCTCGACAAACCAACCATAGAATGGTTTCGCGATAATTATTTGCCGGAAGGGACAGACATGTCTGACCCGCGCCATTCTCCCCTGCTTGCAGAAGATCTTTCAGGGTTGCCGCCTGCGCTCGTCATCACGGCGGAATATGATCCATTGCGTGATGAAGGCAAAGCCTATGCGGATCGTATGGCGGGATCAGGCGTTGATGTCACCTATAAAAATTATGATGACATGACCCATGTGTTTTTCAATATGACCGGCCTCCTTGAGGAGGCGAAGGACGCCGTCAAAGAGGCCGGGAAAGCTGTTAAAGACGCGCTTGCTTAAGCGTCTTTGCCGCGTGCAAGAAAATAGATCGCAACACCAAGCAACAGGAGTTGGAACTCCATGCCGCCGATGGGAAATCCTTCGGCTGGTGTGAAGCTAAAACGACCCCAGTGCGCCAAATAGATCGCGCCAATCAAAACCGGTGCAGCAGCAAGTCCTGAGAGTTTGGTCGCTGCGTCGCTTAGATCATCTTTTGTCAGACCACCGACAATGGCGCCGACCCCCGCGAGGACTTCCGCGACACCAACGGCGAGAGCAATGGCAAAAGCCACCCCTCCTTCGCCAAAGTTGGCGGCGAAGTTTCCAATGCCCCCTTCAAATTTTGAGTATCCGTGAAACAAAAAAGTAGCGGCAAACGGCAGCCGTATGAACCAACCTGACAGCGGGCTAAGCATGTCTGTAAAGCCAAGCATTTTAGAAATCGTTCCAAACATATTGCGTTTCCCCTTTTGAAAATCACCGCGCGGGTTTTTGCCGCTTGCGGTGATTCGATGCAGCTAACCCTAGGGAAGTTTCGCGCGCGCGTGCGGGAATGCTTGGGTGCAGCGCAACAACTCAAGGAAATCAGAGTCTTTCGCAACTCTATTGGGAGATCAATTTACCCGGATTCATGACGCCGTTTGCATCAAGCTCGGTTTTGATGGCGCGCAACACATTCATGCCCACGGGGCCCTTTTCCTCAATCAGCCAAGCGGCATGATCGGTGCCGACACCGTGGTGATGGCTGATGGTGCCGCCTTGCTCAACGATGGTTTCGGTGGCTGCTTTCTTGATGGCGAGCCATTGTGGCACTTCGCGCTCCAGGTCGCGGGGAAACACAAAGGTGAAATAGAGGCTCGCCCCATCCACGTAAGTATGACTGATGTGACTCATGACAATGCCGTGGGTGCCCGCAACAGGTGCGCCTTCGCGCATGGCTTTGTCGATGGCGGCCAACACGGTCTCATGCAAATTCGCGATATTTGACCACCGGGTAGAGGTCTCAAGCGTATCAACGCCAAGTCCATGATCCAGCATGGGATCACGGGCATAAGGTCCGTGGAAGCGGCCTTGATACCATTGGGTGCCGGGTGATTTGCCCACCGCCATGGCGCCAAGGGACTTGGCGATGTGGGCGGTTTTCTTTTGGCAGATGTCCACATCATGCTGATGGCCTTCGATGCCGATAATCATAACGCAAGGACGGTCCGGCACGCCATTGGACTTGAGTACTTGGCGCTCTATCGCTTTCTTTATGCTGCGGCCGAAACTTTTCTTCTTTTGCGCATCGGAAAATGTGCGGAAGAAGTGAGTCTCATCCGCATCAGAGAGGCGCACCATGGCGACAGGCAACTTGGCTTGCGAAATGCGCCGCGCCGCCGTAACGCCGTCGGCAAATGATTTGAACAAATAGCCGCGATAGTCTTTTACCTGCGGTTTTTTCTGCACGCGCACCGTGGCTTCTGTGATGACCCCGATGGTGCCTTCTGATCCCAGGACCAAATCTGTGAGATTGGGCCCCGCGGCGGACCCGGGGAAACACTCCGTCGTCCAGAATCCTTTCGGCGTGGCGAGCTTTGCCCCTACAAGCCAGCGTGTCGCGCGGCCGAATTTGCTGGATTGCTGCCCCGCGCCGCTTGCGGCAATCCACCCGCCCACTGTGGAAAATTCAAAGCTCTGTGGGTAGTGCCCAAGGGTGAGGCCAAATTCATTTAGTTGCTCTTCGAGCTCAGGCCCCCAGGCGCCGGCTTCAACCACTGCCGTCATGGCGTCTGTGTCAGTAGTGAGCACGCGGCCCATTCGTGTGGTGTCGAGCACGACAACGCCCTGCTGGTCCTTACCGGGGCTTGCGGTGACGCCGCCTACCACTGATGAGCCCCCCCCCGTTGGTACAAGGGCAATGTGGCGTTCGCTGCACGCCTGGACAATTTCTAACGTTTCTAGCGGGTTGGCGGGAAACACCACCGCGTCCGGCGCGTCGGATAAATTGCCCGCGCGCAGGTGAAGGAGGTCGTGATAACTTTTGCCGCGGGCATAGGACGCGCGATCTGACTTTGTGGTTTTGACCCATTCTTCACCGACAATCTCTGCCAGGCCATTAAGCGCGGTTATGGACAGGCGGGAGGCGGGCAATTCAATTTCTTCCAATGGAATCGCTGGCGTGAGCATCAGCGCCCCCATACCGAGTTCGCTTGCCATCCACTCCCACACCGCTTCATTGCCGGAGAGCGGATCAGGCGCGTCGGCCCAGCCCCAGCCATTCCACCGCATCTTGGTTCGATTGATGCCCATTTCGCCCCATTGTCAACGCCATACGCCGCAAGGCCGATGCTCAAATCCTGAGTGTCAGCGCCTGCGGTAAAACTTCATAGGTTCCTGGCAGTTTACCCGGCGTCTCGCCATCAACGTCCAGTAACACGTCCTCTTGGTTAATCGGTGTCGCAATAATGCGCTTGCCGCGCGTGGTCAGCACTTTGGGGTTATCCAAGTGCTTGCCCTCATAGATGTCGCCGGTATCTCGCAGCATGTCGCCCATGGTGGAGTCCTTGATGATCACAACTTCAAAAATGCCGTCGCTGGGATCAGCGCTTGGCGCCACCCACATGCCGCCGCCAAAATATTGACCATTGCAGATAGCGGCATTGTTCACCGCAATTATTTCATCGAAATGGTCATCCACCTGCAGGCGCACGAGCTGCGGTTTGAACCCCAACATGGATGTGAGCGTGCACCAGTAAAATGAAAACGTGCCGCCAAACAACTTGGATAGCCATGCCCGATTTACCGCGCGATCAACCCGACCAGAAATGCCAAAGCTTGAGATGTTGTTGAAGTGACGCATTTCTTCCTGGCCGTCGTTATTCACATAAGTCTGCCGGCCCAGGTCAATCACCTTGGTGCGGCCCGACCCGATGGCATCGAGATAACTTTGAAGTTCCGTATCAAGGCCAAAGGTGCGGCGAAAGTCGCCCCCCGTGCCCGACATAATGAAGCTGAACGCAGCGTCTGGCGCGAACCGGGTTTCACCATCGAAAAATCCGTTGACGCATTCATTCACCGTGCCATCACCGCCCACGGCGACAATCAGTTTTGCGCCCTCTTGGAGCGCTTGGCGGGTGAGGGTTGTGGCGTCCCCTGGGCCTTTTGTCGTCACCAAAGTGACCGGCCCCACCACTTCAGCCAGCCGGGTGACGATCTCCGGCAATCGTTTTGCCGTGCGCCCGCCCCCGGAATTGGGATTGGCAATCAATGTGACGGTCATGCGGTTTCCCCTTCGGCGAAGAACAACCGATTGATCCCGGCAAGTTCATCTGTTTTGCGCGCATCGGACCAGCCCAATTCCTGAGCCATCAAGTCCGCAGCTTGCGCCAGCGCCCGGCCCCCAGGATTTCCCAAGGTGCCAAGACCAGTGCGGCGGAACACGGCGTCTTCCAACGTCATGGCCATTTCATGCCGTGCGGCGTGGGTGATCTGCGCTGCCACCTCACTGCGTGCAGAGGTCAGCGGCGCGCCGAGGGCAGGTGAGGCTTCAATCAACTGGTAGAGCTGATCAACCGCGCTGCCATAGGTGAGGAGCAGCTCTTCAATATTCGCGTCCGGGAGCGCAGGGGCGCGCTCGCGTCCGGTAGAAACAAAGGTGTCGAAGTTTGGAATATCGCCGCCCGGCAAAGCCCGCAAATGGGTTTCGCAAGGGGCAAGATTTTGATCCAACCGTTTGCCCACAAGGCTCACCACTTTCGCCGCCACATGGCGCGAAGTTGTCCACTTGCCGCCAAGGGCTGAGATGAACCCTTCAAGGCCACTTTCGGCTTCATGGTCCACAATCTCTGACGCGCGGCTGGCGTTATAACTTGTGGTCACGTCCACATTGGTCTGCTTGTCCACTAGGGGGCGCAATCCGGCATAGGCGTGAATGACATCGTCGCGGGTAAGTTTTGCACCGGGCAGGCTGCGATTGATGACGGCGAGATAGTCGCGAATTTCTTTCTCGCTCACGCGCACATCATCGGGGTCGCCTTCAAAGGGCGTATCGGTGGTGCCGATGATGGTCATACCGCGCCACGGCAGCAGGAAGACGTGCCCGCCGCCGATCTCAGACGGGATTTCCACTGTCACGGCGTTTTCGCGAGTGAGGGCGCGCGTGATCAAGTGGATGCCTTTAGAGCGCAATAGATGTCGCGAGGCCTTGCCGTCTTCCGCCAGGCCAAGAACGCGATCGGCCCAGGGGCCTGCGGCGTTGATGGTCATTTTCGCTTTGACGTCGAAATGCTGATTGGAAAACTTGTCCGCCACAGTTGCGCCAACAAGCGCTGTGCCCTCGCGCAGGAAATCTGTCGCCTCTGTATAATTGGCGAGCACAGCGCCATGGGCATCAGCATCAATCAGGCATTCCAGCGCCAGCCGATCCGGGCTGCGCATTTGGCAATCGTAGTAACGAAACGCGCCTGCCATTTCCTGCACACCAAGCACGGGTTCGAGCGCACGCACCTTTTCACCGCTCAACCATTTATGGCCGGGAATATGCGAGGCCTTGTCGCCAAGGCGATTGCGATCATAGGCAAGCAGATCATAAAGCGTTAGCCCAACCCCCAATGCGGCGCGCGCCTTTTTGCCCGCGGGAAGCATGAAGGCAAGCGGTCGCACTTGATGGGGGGCAATTTTTTGCCAGATGCGTCGCTCCGCCAGGCTTTCGCGCACAAGGCCCAATTCAAAATTGCGCAAGTAGCGTAACCCGCCGTGGATAAGCTTTGATGGCGCGGAACTTGTTGCCGAGCAGAAGTCACGCTTTTCCACCAGCGCCACTTTAAGACCGCGCAAGGCAGCATCCCGCGCAATGCATGCGCCGGTGATCCCTCCGCCAATAATCAGTAGGTCGAATGTGTTTGTGCGAAGGGTGTCAAGATCGCGTTTCATGTGCGTTTTGAAAGTCCGTGTTCTTCCAGGCGCCAAATGAGCACCGGAATGCGGTCCTGGCCAAAAAACGGCTCGCCTTCAAACACCATTAGCGGCACGCCCCAATGACCGGCGTCTTGCTGGTCTTTCTCATTCTGCGCCCCAACCGCATCCAGACGATCGGCCTCGGCGACCGCGCGCTTTTCCAGCTCGTCAAATTCGAGTCCCGCGCGTGCTGCGGCAGCGCGCAGGTGATTGCCCTCATTCCATTTCACGCGGCCGCCCCAAATAAGGCCTGAAACCTCGTATATGAACTTTAGCCCTTTGCCTTGCTCTGCGGCCAAAGTGCCAAGCCGCAGCAGGCGAAAGATGTGCGGCTGGTCGGCGGCAATCTTTCGCGTTTTTATGTCCTGAATAATGGGATCGGGGTTAGGAGCTCCAATCGGCATATCCAGATACTCCGCCAGACGCGCCATATCGGTGATGGTATAGGCCAGCCAGCGCGGGTCATTGCGCTCAAAAAAATCAGGCTGGCGAATGGCCAATGGCGCGACGATTTTGACGTTAAACGTAACGTCATACTCGGCTTCCAGCGCAACTAGGCGCGGGGTGGCAAGATAAGAATAGGGGCTGCGGAAGGACCAATAGAGGTCAACTTCGAGGGTCATGGGGCAATTGCCTCTTTTATTCAAACTGACAATTTGCCAGTCTTCGGGTCAACATAGACGCAGATGTCACTAATTGGGAGGGGCCACCATGCCACAAACGAGCGCCAACGGAATTACAATTGATTACGAAATTCTGGGGCCCGAGGGTGCCTCCACCATCCTGCTCATCATGGGGCTGGGTCAGCAGGGGATCGCCTGGCCAGACAGTTTCTGCCAGATGCTGGTGGATGGCGGCTACAAGGTTGTGCGGTTTGACAATCGCGACACCGGCTTTTCAACCAAGTTCGACGAAGCCGGCCCGCAAGACATTCCTGCACTCATGGGCGCAAAACTGGGCGGGCAATCGGTCACTGTGCCCTACACCTTGGAGGACATGGCCCGGGACGCGGCGGGACTCATCGATGCCATTGGCCTTGATCGGCCTCACCTTGTGGGGGCCAGCATGGGGGGCATGATCGCTCAGCTCGTTGCCATTCATCATGGGGATAAGATTCGCAGCCTGACTTCGATCATGTCCACAACCGCGAACCCGGACCTCCCACCGGCAACCGACGCAGCCATGGGGGCGCTGTTCTCGCAGCCGGCAGATCCGAGCAGTCGGGACTCAATTCTCGATAATTTGGTGGAAGCCCGCAAAATTATCGGCAGTCCGGGCTTTATGGATTCAGATGAAGTGCTGCGGGAAAACGCAGCCCGGCTCGTGGATCGCGACAACTACCCCGTCGGTGTCACGCGCCACACAGCGGCAGTGATTGCTGCGGATAATCGCAAGCCCCTGCTCGCCGAGGTGACACTACCGACCTTGGTGCTGCATGGCCGGGATGACCCGCTTGTTCCTGTGGAAGGCGGCATTGATACCGCCGAAACCATTCCCGGGGCGAAGCTGGAAGTGATCGACGGCTATGGTCACGATTTGGCGACGCGAGCGCAACCGATCCTGACCGGGCATATTCTTGAGTTTGTGCGCGGGGTCGACGGCCGGGCGCAAGCGGCGGAATAGTTACGCCGCCTCTTGCGGATAAAGCTCATCAAGGGGTACGGACTTCCCATTGGGTTGCACGATGCGCACATGTTTGCGTTTGAGCGCGCGGGCGTGCTCCACCCCGCAGGAATGGGCGATGATGCTGGTGCCCTTGCGCATCTTGTGGACAAAATTCGCCACTTTCTCAGCCTTGTTGACCGGGTTAAGGCCCCCTTGCAGGCTTTTCTTGTGGGTTGTGATTCCCGTGGGGCAATTGTTCGTATTGCACCTGAGTGCTTGAATACAGCCAATGGCAAACATAAATGCGCGCGCGGAGACAACGGTGTCTGCACCTGCGCAATACGCCCAAGCCACCTCGGCTGGGGTGACAAGTTTGCCTGAGGCAATAATTTTGACCCGGTCACGCAAGCCATGGCTTTCCAACATGTCGATCACCATGGGCAACGATTCCTTCAGCGGTAGGCCCACATTGTCGATAAGCGGCATAGGGGCCGCGCCTGTGCCCCCTTCGCCGCCATCCACGGTGATAAAGTCTGGCGCGCTATCCAGGCCGCGTTTGTTGATCTCGGCGCAGAGGTCTCCAAACCAGTCATAAGCGCCGATGCACATCTTGAACCCCACCGGCTTCTGGGCAATGCCCCTTATGTGATTGATTTCATTTATCAGCTCACTGACTGAGTCGATTTCGGGATGCCGATTGGGCGAGATCGAGTCTTTGCCAACGGGGATGCCGCGGATGCCCGCAATCTCTCGCGTGATTTTCACGCCGGGCACAATGCCGCCTTTGCCGGGCTTTGCGCCCTGGCTCAGTTTCAGCTCAATCATTTTCACCTGGGGGCGCTCGGCAATGCGCTTCAGTTTCTTTTCCGACAAGCTGCCATCATCACTGCGCACACCATACTTGGCTGTGCCGATCTGGAAGACAATGTCCGGGCCGCCCTCCAAATGGTAGCTGGAGAGGCCGCCCTCGCCGGTATTGATCCAGCAGCTTGCGCGGGCCGCTCCGCGCGCCAGGGCCTGTACGGCAGGCTTTGACAGCGCGCCAAAGCTCATGGCGGAGATATTGATGACCGATGCACTCTGATAGGGATTGGGGCATTGCGGCCCAAAAATGATGGGGTCGGGATCGCGAATCTCATCATTGATCGACGGGAAGGGGCAATTCACGAAGATCGGCGTACCAACCGGCGAGAGGCTGCGGGTGGATCCGAAGGGAACTGTATTGTCGCCGCCATTGGCGGAGCGATAGATCCATTCGCGCTCTGCGCGGTTGAACGGCATCTCCTCGCGGTCGAGAGCGAAAAAATATTGGCGGAAGAATTCGCCCAGACGCGTGAACGTCTCGCGCAGGCGGCCAAAGACGGGATAGTTGTGGCGCACCGCGTCTTTGCTCTGGCTGACATCGAGCACAAACATAATGACAATGGCGGCAGCGGCGACGCCGACAACGAATACGAAGATGGCGGAGATGATCTCCAGCCCTTGGGTGACATACATGGGATCCATGACAAATCCTTCCTTTGACCCGCGCTCTGATGCAGCGGGGCAGAAGAAGGATAGCCTTGAATGACAACGTTGTTACAGGGGCTGACCGCATAGCAAGAAAGTACCAGATTTTACCGTTTCAACGTTCATCACACTAGTCGGAGCACTACAACATGCTTGCTAGTCCCACCATGATTGGTGCGAGCACGGTCGCGTGATTGGCCGCGACGGCAATAAACTCGACATAAGTCTCTTTGAAAGATGTTTGCCCGCTCTGGGATTCTAGCACACTCAGGAGCTCCACAAGTTTGTCCCGGTCATCTTCAATTGGCACCTGGGACAAGACTGTGTCGCGAGCATTTTGAAAAAAGTTAACATCACCTCCAGCAGCAATGTTATGGGATTTGTCTACAGAATCAATATTTATGCGAGCATTCTGGCCGGTAAGAATGTTCACAATGCTTCGCTCTGTTTGGGGCTTCCCAGAAGCTTTTCCGAAGGTTGCCAGGTAGTGCGGGGGTATATTCTTTAACCCGGGACTGAATCCTGGGTCATCAATCTCGTAGTCATCGAATAGTGCGCCGGGTCGTTCCCTCAAAACATGGTATCCACGCTCCAATGGCCAATCTCCAGCCAGTATCACGATCTCCTCTTTCTGGCAGTTGGCTTGTACATTCTCAGCAACAATTTCTCCGCTCGTGTTGAGGATTTTAACTCGATCATTCAATATCTTGGCAATACTCATCTCGGGATTGCGCCTTTCCTTTTGCTCAGCGACATGCGCTTCAATGTATTCACAGACACCAAACATTTCTATGCCGGAGATCGGCATAGGCTTTGAAGGTTGACCTGGTGGTGTCATCAGCCGTCCCTTGATTTCATAGGCCCGGAACAGCAATTTTCTTTGAGCAGATCGGATGAGGCTGGCTGCTTGCGACCCGAATTTGTCAAGCTCCGATGCCGAGATTTCAGAGAGTCTTTTTGAGACCTCCTTTGATTTCCTGCGTCCGAGTTCGTCGACAACAGCAATGATGTAGTTGTCGTATACCGAGACCGTCGAGCCAGCGAACGCAACGCCTTCAAAGTGAATTTTCCGGCCATCCGGATGTGTTAACTTTAGTGGATATCGCGAAGCAAACTGCATTAGCCACTTTGTAATTGAGTCACTATCAATTTTGCGCACCTCTCGTTTGAGATCGTCTTCGAGTTCGAGGAGTGCTGAGTGCTTTAACACCATTGCTCAATGCAGATCAGTTGTTTGAATTTTGGCATAAGCTGTTTGTATCAACCTAAAACCCTGATGCTTCCATCTCCATAATCACGTCGGCGCCGGATTTCGCTCGCTGCGCACAGGCGTGGGTGTCAGGGATCATGCGCTCCATCCAGAACTTGGCACAGGTGAGTTTGCGCCGATAGAACGCCGCATCGCCGGTGCCGGCGTCGAGCTTTTCAAGCGCGACCTTGGCCATGCGCGCCCACATGTAACCCACGGACACAATGCCAAAGATGCGCAAGTAATCCACGCCGCCCGCGCCTGCGTTGTCGGGGTTCTTTGGCGCGTTCTCCATCAGCCAGCCGGTGACGCCGGTAAGCTCATCATAGCCTTCGCGCAACGACGCGATAAGAGGGGCGAGGGCGGCATCGCCTTCATTCTCTTTCATGAAGGCTTCCAGATGGGCAAAATATCCCAGCACCGCGCGGCCCCCATTGCGGCCCAGTTTGCGGCCCACAAGATCAAGCGCCTGCACGCCGTTGGTGCCTTCATAGGTTTGGTTGATACGGGCGTCGCGCACGAATTGCTCCATGCCATGATCGCGAACATAGCCGTGCCCGCCAAAGACCTGCATGGAGGCGTTGGCAACTTCAAAACCCAGGTCCGTAAAGAAGGCTTTGACCACCGGCGTCATCAGATCATAGGTATCGCCAGCGAATTGACGCTCTTCTTCGGTCGCGCCGTGGTTTGATTGGGTCATCAAATGGGAAACCCACATGGCAAGCGCCCGCGCGCCTTCGGAGAAACTGCGGCCCTGAAGCAACATGCGCCGCACATCGGGGTGCACCATGATGGGGTCAGCACTTTGATCCGGATTTTTTGCTCCCGTCAGCGCCCGTCCCGCCGTGCGCTCGTTGGCATAAGCGACGCCGTTTTGATAGGAAACCTCGCCCACGGCGATGCCCTGAATGCCAACGCCCATACGCGCGGCATTCATCATGCCGAACATGCCTTTCATGCCGGCTGATGAGGAGCGCTTTTCTCCTTCGACTTTCGGTTGGGGCTTGGGGCCCAGGCGCCAGGCTTTGGCTTCATCAAAATTGAGCACGCAAGTTGATGAGCCTTTGATGCCCATTTTCTTCTCAATAGAGCCGCAGGAAACGCCATTGCGCTCACCTGCACTGCCATCTTCATTGACGATCACCTTGGGCACCATGAAAAAATTCACAGTGGAGAGGTCGTCGGCGACCTTGCCGTCTTCGTCAGGAATTTTGGCAATGACCATGTGGATGATGTTGTCGGTCATGTCATGCTCGCCGCCAGAGATAAAAATCTTCGTGCCGCTGAGTTTGTAAGATCCGTCAGGTTGCTCCACGGCCTTGGTTTTCATCAAACGCAAGTCGGTGCCGCAATGGGGTTCGGTCAGGCACATGGTGCCGCACCATTCGCCAGAAACCATGCGCGTGACAATGTGTTCGCGCATCCAGTCCGCGCCGGTGGCGGCCAGCGCGCCATAGGCCGCATTGGTGAGGCCGGGATACATGCAGAAGGCTTGGTTCGCGCTCATGCCCATTTCAGTAAAGGCAAAGCTGATCACCGGAGGCAGGTTCGCCCCATTGACGGATTCAGGGGCACCAAGGCGGTTCCAGCCGTTGGCGCAATATTGCTCATAGGCTTCTTTGAAACCGGGGGGCGTGCGCACCACGCCATTTTC
>JAJFIK010000089.1 GCA_021775005.1 Rhodospirillales bacterium | reverse complement strand
AACTTCCAATGGCTTGGCCAAGCGCCCCTGCGGCATCTGTTGCGATGGCACGTACAAGATCGCGCTCTGAGAACACACCGGCGATCTGATCGCCCTCGGCGACAACCACAAGCGCCCCAACACGCAATTCGCGAAGCATAGCTGTAGCCTCGCCCACGGTCATATCGCTGTGGATGGTGTGAACCTTGTTACCTTTGTCCTGCAAAATTTTGGCAACTGTCATAGGGCGGCTCCTTTGCTGGTTGTCCAAGATCTGGACGATCCCACAGCGCCAATGACCAGCGCTGCCGGTAGTTGCCCTTCCCCAGGCAGCATTATCATGCGCCGCGCAGTTGCAGACAAGCGTAATTGCACCCCGAACGCGCCGAAAAACGGCTAATTCGCTGCCAATTCCTAACAAATATCAATTTGAAAGTGCCGCGTCCGTGTATTGGACCCCGCCAGCTTTAGCTACTCCGCGTCGGGCACATCAGGAAATTTGCCAAACGGAAAAGGCTTTTCCGTTCTTGCAAAGCCCAAGAAGGCCATCAATTCAAACATGAATTGGGCACCGTTGCGGGAAAACGAGCGGAGTTCCTTGTTCGGTTTACTATCCACCAGCACCACGATGAGCTGTACCAAAGCCATAATCAGCAGGAGCCAAAGCGTCACCCAGCCGAGAAATGCATAGAGCAGCATGTAAAGCACATGCTCAAACCCGATACCGCTTTTGGGCTTCGTATCGTCGCTCGCGCCCAGACTTTCGTCTGTGGGATTGGAGCCGTTGGGCGGGGTATCGGTCATGGGCGGTGCCTTTTTGGTCGTCCGTTGCAGGAAGCCTGATTTGTTTATGTGGGGATTCCGCTGCGGCGATCAAGGTTCTTCCGGCTTACATCTTGCGGCGAATCAGCAAGCCGACGGCCAAAGCGCCAACAAAATAGCCACCCATATGGGCCTCCCACGCAATGGCGCTACCGCTAAATGCCGACCCAAATAGACCGAACACAAGATTAATGCCGAGCCAGGCGGCGGTAAAAGCAAGAAAGCGCGGGCTTTGCAGCGGCACGAGCGCCCATGGTGACATTGTCAAAGCCCCCCGGCTTAGTGGTCCTGCCGCCAGCATGAACCTTATGGCGGCGGCCATCATGCCCGATATTGCCCCGGACGCCCCCACAACTGGTACCAACCCATCGGGATGCGTGAGCCAAAATGCGGCGGCACCGCCAACGGCACAGACCAGAAACAGAATGAAGAACCGGATCGTGCCAAGAGCCCGCGCCACAGGCGTACCAAAAGCCATCAGCCAAAGAACGTTGAACGCCAGATGGTAAATCCCGCCATGCAGGCCGGCATGAGTGATCATTGTAAGCGTGGCCCACTCTGGGCCGCTGGGCGTAACCATGGCCCACTCTGGCGGCAGCCCGGTAAAGCGCGCCGGGATAAATGCAAAGTCAATCACCATGCGTTGCGCCATTTCTTGGGACAAAAACGTCATCACGACGTATATGGCAATGAGCGTGAACGCCGTCCAAGCAACCGCAGGCGGCATATTGAAAACGGGCTCGCGGCGCGGCGCACCGTTGTGGTTTCTAAAAACCGGCCCGTTCATGCCTGCGCCGCCTTGGTTAATGCAGCTTCGACAAGGGCGAGCCGATCATTGCCAAAATACATGTCAGTGCCATCGACGAACATTGTGGGGGAGCCAAAGCCGCCTCTTGCAATAAGGTCTTCTGTGTTTTCGATCAGGGCTTGCTTGATGGGCGCGCTTTTTACACTCACCCAAAATGCCTCGCCATCGAGACCGATTTCATCGGCTATGGCCTTGAGCTCGCCCTCTTGGGAAATGTCGCGATCCTCGCCCCAATAGGCTTCAAAACAGCGCATGGCATAGGGAACAAGCTTGCCTGCCTCTTGCGCAACGATCGCGCCGCGCATGGCGTCGACCGCGCGCACGGGAAATACCGTTGGCCAATTTATAGCTAACTGATAGCGCGTAGCCCAATCTCGCAAATCTTTGAGCTGATATGACGCTTTGGCAGGCGTCGCGTTCGCGCGTTGCTCATAGACGCTTTGATTTACCTTGTTGAACACACCACCCACAAGGATTGGTCGCCACAAGACCTCTGCACCGGTTCGCGCCGCAAGGTCCGGCAATTGGGAGAACGCCAGATAAGTCCAAGGACTCGAACAATCGAAAAAGACCTCAAGTTGTGCCATTGCGTCTCGTTTCGTTCTCGCTTGTCCCAATTCGGAACTTGTTAACTGTATTGCAGCCCCTGGCGCGACTGCCGTCGCATCACTCGTGCTTAACCGATACACCGAATTGCGAAAACCGCAAGGATTTCTGCCGTTGTCCACATGGCACAGGCGTTGCAACTCTCCGCCTGAACGAATTCGCAAACGCAAATACAACGACAGCGGACATCAGATGGCACAGGCGATCACAAACGACGGACTTCTCAGGTTGCGCTACGGCACGGCCCTGGTGGCTACCGCCCTCCTCATATTGGTAGCGGGCGGTGGCGTGGCGCATGCCCAGGATTCCAGTCAAGTTGACTATTACGACCACCCCTATGGCTCTGATCCTGGCATCTACAACCAACCGTTTGATGCCAACACGCGGGACGCCAACGGCAATCGCACCATCGTTGACGGTCAATTTGTAAGCGACAGCAGCTTTTCCCAAACCAGCGGCGTGGGCGGCAGTTCCGTCACTGGCGACTGGGGCGGCTCAAGCGGTGGCAGTTGGGGTCTTAACCTGATCTCCACAGCTATCGGTAACTCTCTCAACGTTGTGACAGTGGGCAACAACAACACGGTGATCGTGGATTCCACTCAGATCAACAATGGTAATCAGGAGGCGGACATTGTCCTCAATGGCGACATCAGTTTTGACTAAGCGGAAATCCCCCCTCCGCGCGGTCGCAGCCCTGGCGGCTGTCGTAGTATCTGCGGCAGGCCTGTCAGCATGCGTCTCGCCTATTGCCGGGAATGATGGCCGCTACACGACCCACATTGGCAATGCGCCAGTGGTGTCCAATGAAACGCCTTATTCCAATTCGCTGCGCTGCCTTGGGGCCTATGCGCGCCAAAGCCTGTCGGTGCGGCCGCGGATCGCGGTTGGCAATATTGCCGATTACACCGGCAAAGAAGAATTTGAAGGTGGTCGCCGCGTGACCCAAGGCGCCGCTTTGATGGCCATGTCCGCACTCGACGCTGCGGGCGTTCGGCTCCTTGAACGATTTGATACGTCCGTATCAGAGCTTGAGCTGCGTTATGCCAATAACCGCCTCATTGGGGAAAATACCGGCGATTGGCGCCGCGTGACAGCTGGCAGTATTCCAGGGTCCGACTACTATCTTGTGGGCGGCATCACGGAGCTTAACTACAATATCCGCTCCAACGGCCTTGATGCCTCCGGCGGTGACCCCGATCCGATGGATCCCATCGGTCGCTTTGGCATTCGCATGTATGTCATGGATGTGGGCCTTGATCTGCGCCTGGTGGACACACAAACGCTGGAAGTCGTTGACGTGATTTCCTACCAGAAGCAAATCATCGGTCGTGAGATTTCTGCCGGCGTATTCGATTTCTTCAACGGCAATATCGTTGATATCTCTGTCGGTGAGCGCGCTCTGGAGCCCATCCAGCTTGCGGTTCGTGCGGTTGTTGAGCGGGCCACACTCGAGATGGTTTCACATCTTTACAGCGTTGGCCCCGAAGTTTGCGCCAGCGTCATCGCTGAAAGCGGTGACCCCATTGGCGCTGCCCATGGCGATGTGCAGTGGGGCACTGACAGCCAAGGCGACGAAGAACACGAACGCCGTGACCCAGACCGCTGGCACGACAGCCGCGATGGCCAAATCCGCACCGCATTGCGGGGCCGCTTCAACTAATACAGAGCTTAGGTGGGGATGAACTAGGGGGAGCCGCAAGAGCTCCCCTTTTTCGTGGGCGGCAGAGCTGCGAAGACAGGCGTGGCTGGCAACCATGAGACAAGATGGCCGAAAGGCAAGCCTGACTTTACCCTCAGTTATTGAACCCCACCCTCACGCCCTGGTCAATTTTTCGTCAATGGCCAACACGGTGTTTTGATACGTCTTTGGGATACATGTCGTCTACCGTAGTGCAATCAAGTGAAGAGGATCGCACGCATGACAACGACCATGAACACCATTGCCACTTTCACAGTTGCACTTGTATTTGCTTTCTCGACTGCAGCGTTTGCCGACGAAGCACGCACAGGCAATTCGTCCGAACAGTATGATTTCATACTCGGTGATTGGGATCTTGAAGTTGGGTCCCTGCAGGCAGACCAGTCGCTATTGGCCGGAACTGGCGTCATGAAAGTCTACGCTATTCACGATGGCCAGACCTTACAGGCCGATATGCGGGTCCAATTTGACAATGGCACCGGTTTTATCGGCTCGACCATGCGGACATACGACGCTGCAAATGAGAACTGGGCGGTGTCCTGGGTGCCTGCGGGCGCGCAGGCTGGCGCGGGCGGCGTTGCGGTTTGGCAAGACGACCGCATGGTTGAAACCTGGCCTCAAGCCGAAGATCAGTTTGGTCAGTATGAGATTATACTGACATTATCTGACATCACCGAAGATCGATTTGTTGTTTCAATGGATCACCAATACGTCAACGGCCCGACCATTGAGGGCGTATGGCGCTACATCGCCACACGGCAGACTACTGACGGTGCGGAGGACTAGGCGCAAGTAATCGCCTAACAATATGAATGGCTTTGGGGCAATGACACTTATGCCAACCTGGAGCATGAATGCCGTGACCCAGACCGCTGGCACGAAGCACGTGACGACACCATTCGCGCCACCCTGCGGGGCCGCTTCAACTAATACAGAGCTTAGGTGGGGATGAACTAGGGGGAGCCGCAAGAGCTCCCCCTTTTTCGTTGTGCCTAGTGGCAACCAGCAATGAGGGCTTAGGCACCCGCCTCGTTGATCTCAATAGCGCGCCTGTAGGCAGGCCGTTCCAGGCAGCGCTCAATGTAGGCCTCAATGGTGGCGTTTACCGGCAACAGATTGAAACCCTTCATAAAGTTGGCGGTACTACCCACAATAATGTCAGCGGCAGAAAACGTCTCGCCAAGCAGCCATTGACCGCCCGCAAGCCCGGTCTCCAGAACCTTGATCATCTGGTCATAACTGCCGTGACCAAACTGAGAGGGGTTGGGCTCAAAACCCGCTACTTTCTCAAGCATGGCGGGCTCCACCACCCCCGGAACAAAGAACATCCAATAGAGATATGCGCCGCGTAAGGGGTCATCAATGGCTGGCGCCAGGCCCGTTGATGGATACTTGTCAGCGAGATAGACCGCGATTGCGGCAGACTCTGACAAGTGAACACCGCCATCGCTTATGGCCGGCACTTTGCCCATGGGGCTTGCCTTGGCAAAGTCCGGATCACGGGGTTTGTCTTTGTCGCGGATGTCGACCAGGACCCGCTCATAAGACTGTCCCAACTCCTCCATAAACCAAAGCAGGCGGAGGGAGCGGGTTTGTGGACACCAATATAGTTTCATGGGACTGCCCTCTCTTGATTGAGTGACAACCCTAAAACGAAGACGGCCCCTGCGCCAGCGCGCAAAGGCCATCATCTACTCGGTAATTTGTCTTTAGATTAGAACCGCCGGTATGCCCCGACACCGCCGTCTAGGCCCAAGGACCCCAGCGCTTCAGAGCCGTTCATGGCCATACCCCGTAAGACCACAAGCTTCTCACCCGGTCCATGGCGACGCAGCAGGCTGCGCTCATTACAAGGCCGGCGCTCCTCTTGGCGCGCGCACGTAAGCTCGCCATCGCGATAACGAAGGGCATCACCCACCGCGCAGGTCTCAGACCAGGCATGCTCAAAGGACCGCTCACCGTTTTCCATCTCACCCATGGTAAATTGCATATAGGTGCCGATGACACAGCGATAGATCTCACCATCAAAGTTTTCGCTAACCATTTCCTCAGCAAATACCTGGCTCGCGGGGTGAACACCACCTGAGCTATCAAGGCATACGGCACGCAGCGGGATCAGGCCCTCATGGGCAAGCACTTCGCCATCAATGGTGAAATTCTCGATATAGACCGGGGTGCGATCTTCAACGATATGATAGGTGGACCCACCTCGAACAAAGACGTTATTTTCGATATTTGTCTCATTATGAACGCTGTTGTTAATGGTGATGTTTCGCTCACGGCTTCTATTGCCGCCGCCACAGCGAGATCGGCAGCCGCCACCGCCGCCGCTGTTATGCTGCCCGCCACCGCTGGTCACATTCGACATCATACCGGAGATATTAATGTTGAGATTTGGCAGCTGAATAGGAATGTTGATCCCACCGCCGTGTTTTGGCGTCTCCATGCCGTAGCCAAGGCTAGGAATTGGCACACTGGCGCGGTGCTGTACATCATTCTGCCCCAAATCCATCATGGGGATGTTTGGAGACGGATTATGCGTCGGGGAGTTTTGCCCCAGCGAGATGCCTTCAACGTTTATCGTCGGCAGTGGGTCATTAACCGTAATCGATGAGCCAATTCCCACGCCGCCGGAATTATGCGTTCCGCTTCCAGTCCCACTATCGCCCACACCACTTGCCGCAGCAGCGTTGAGCCCTGCGCAAATCACTAATGTACAAAGGCTTGCTGTGGCTTTGAATGCCAACGTCATTGCCTTACTCCCACCATTCGACAGACATCTTATATCTTTTGGTCCGTCGCGCCATCATTGGCGTTAAGTCTTCGTTAACCCGCCAATCAAAATGCAATCTCCCTGCCAACTCTGATTTGTCCCGAAAAGGCGCAGAAATCGGTTTGGCACGCGACCTGCGTATGCCTGTGCGAACGGTCAGGCTCCCCCCGTGAGCCCGCACCAAATTGAGACGCTTGGCCCAAAAGGGCGAAATGGAATTGGGGAATATGATGCGCAATCGTGGCGCGCAGGCACTGTTTGAATACTGGCACACAACAAAGGGTGGCGCCTCTGCCCCCAAACGGCGGGACATTGAACCCCGCGGGATGAAGTCGGTTCTGCCTTGGGTATTTATCCTGGAGCGGATTGACCGTGACTTAACCCCCTTCCGTTTGGCAGGGACCGGCATTTGCGCTCAAAATGAACAAGAACTTGCCGGTACAAACTTTCTCTCTCTGTGGCTTGGAGATTGCCGTCGCACCATGCGCTCACTAATGGATAATGTAGCGCTCATGCCCTCACCCGCATTGATCGAGTTTGAAACCAAGACCCGCAATATGGGACGTACCAGCGGCGAGATTCTACTTTTGCCGCTGCGCGATGATGATGGCAAAGTCCATCAAATCCTGGGCGGGTGGTTCAACGGTGTTGGCGCAGATCACAATTTTGAACTGCCGCTTGTTCATAACAAGATCACCAACATCCACTTTCTGACTGAGAATGAGCCTGCGTTCGCAACCATTCGGGGACAAATAGCACGGCAAACGGAAGGCAGCCCAATTCGCCTAGTGGTCTCAAACAACCGTTAGGCTGCGGCCGTCGTGGTTTCATCCTCTGCAACTTTAACCGTCTCCGGCGGCAGCATGGCATTGCCCAAGATGAGGTCAGATGCCTTCTCAGCAATCATAATTGTTGGCGCATTTGTGTTACCGCCAATCAAGGTTGGCATCACAGAGGCATCAACAACGCGAAGCCCTTCAACGCCGCGCACGCGCAATTCCTGATCAACCACGGCCATTTCGTCATTCGGCGTGCCCATCTTGCAGGTGCCGATGGGGTGATAGATGGTTTCAGCATTCTTTCGCACAAACTCATCAAGTTGCTCATCGGACTGAATGTGTGCCCCCGGGGCCAATTCAGGCCCGCGATAGGGGTCAAAGGCTTTCTGCGCGACTACATTGCGGACGATTTTGACGCCCTCCCGCATAGCAATGAGATCGTTTTCAGCCGCTAGGTAGTTGGGTTGAATTTTTGCCGGGGCAAAGGGATCCGTAGATTTGAGACCGATGCTACCGCGAGATTCCGGCCGCAACAGACAAACATCAGCAGAGAAACCATGGCGATCAGCAAGCTTGCGGCCATGATCCTGCATCAAGGCAGCAACAAAGTGCATCTGCAAATCCGGCACATCTAGCTCGGGCCGGCTTTTGACGAACGACCCCGCCTCAAGGCCGTTCTGCCGCCCAAGGCCCTGTTTGGCAAAGGTGTACTTGATGCCAGTCCAAATCATGTTGTGGAGCTTTGTTTGGCTGTAGAGCGTGATGGGCTGCGAGCATTCAACAAAGACGATAATGTTCAAATGGTCTTGCAGGTTTTGACCCACACCAGGCACATCAGCGACAACGGGAATGCCAAATTTACCAAGATAATCCGCCGGGCCGATACCGGACAGCATCAATGTCTGCGGGCTATTGATGGCCCCGCCGCAGAGAATGATTTCCTTCGTCGCCCAATCTTGCGATTTCTGGCCCTTGCGAACGTATTCAACCCCAGCGGCGCGTGTTTTCTCAAACAGAATGCGCGTTGTCATCGCATCGGTGAGAACTTCAAGGTTGGGACGGATGCGAGCGGGCTTAAGAAAAGCAGTTGCCGTACTGCACCGTTTGCCGTCGCGGATGGTCAGTTCATAGGGGCCAAATCCCTCTTGCTGATAACCGTTAAAATCTTCGGTGTAAGGATATCCCGCTTGGCGTCCTGCTTCGATGAAAGCGCGAAACAGCGGCAAAGTCGATTCGCCGGGCGAGACGGTTAATGGCCCATCGGTGCCATGGAAATCGTTGTCGCCCTTTTTTCGCCCTTCAGATTTTTTGAAGTAAGGCAGCACATCGGAAAAGCCCCACCCCTCAAGACCAAGCTGACGCCAGTGATCGTAGTCACGAGCGTGGCCACGAATGTAAATCATCCCGTTCATGGAAGATGAACCGCCGAGCCCCTTGCCGCGCGGCCAATACATCTTGCGCTGGCCAAGCTCTTCCTCGCCCTCGGTCTCATAATACCAATTATGCTTACTGCGAGTGCTAATCAGCTTGCCGACGCCTGCCGGCATATGAATGAGCGTACTTTTGTCTTCCGGCCCCGCTTCAAGCAGCAGCACCCGATTGCCTTCATCTTTGCTTAACCGATTGGCAAGAACGCACCCCGCGCTCCCCGCGCCAATGATGATGTAGTCGTATTCCGCCATGGATTTCCCTGTGTCTTGAGGGTTGGTTTGCGAACCAGTGTAATGATCGGCCTATATATCGCAATGGGGCGCTCGCTAAACCACCTGTTTACCTACACCTGCTACGGTTTCGCAAACTTGGAATAAAACCTTGAGGGCGGAAAATCTCAATGAGTTTGAGCGAAACATCAGGATTACGCGACGTCGGCGAACGTTTGGCGTTGGGGCTAAAGTCTGTCGCGATGCTCTTGCGGGATAAGCGCACGCACCGCCGTATCGCGTTGCCCCTCACGGTCAAGATGCTCTTTCCCGATGGCACTGAATCCGAAGCGATTGTGCGGGACATATCTGCAGGGGGCGCGGCGCTCCTCTCAGAAGATCGCCCCGCAGTTAATTCCAACCTGGTGATCTATGTGGAAGACGTAGGCCGCTTGGAAGGTAGCGTGGTTCGTCACCATACCCATGGATTTGCTGTTTCGTTTTCGGCCTCAAAGCAAAAGAAAGACCGGGTCGCCGACAAGCTGACTTGGGTCGCCAACAAATCGCGCCTCGGGCTCGCTGACGATGGGCTTTCGCTTGCCGGGGTCGCGGCCAATGCCGCTGAGCTTTTGCTATCAGACGGATCGGTTCTCGATTGCCGCATTATTGGTCTCTCTCTCAACGGCGCTTCCATCCGGGTCACGCCCAAGCCGCCCATCGGCCAGGACGTTTCACTGGGCCGTATGCGAGGGCAAGTGACCCACCACCTTCCCGATGGCGTGGGTATCGAATTTACTGGCGCGGCGGAAGCCAAAATGGCTTGATTTGTGCTAACCTCTTCGGAGCGTATTATTCATTCGCAGAGGTAAGTCATGGATCCGGTCAAAGCCCAATACGAGGCTTACCCCTACCCTCAACGCGACTCTGCTGACGAAGATAAGCGCCTCATCACCGGCTCACCCAGCGCTGTTGCCGAAATCGATCATTACCTCTATGGCGGCAAACGAGATTGGTCACAGCCCTTTCGCGCCCTTGTTGCAGGGGGCGGTACGGGCGATGGACTCATCATGCTGGCCCAACAGCTGGCAGAACGAAACTGCCCGGCCCATATCACTTATATTGATCTCTCTACCGCCAGTCGCGCCATCGCCGAAGCGCGCGCGGTGCGGCGCGGCTTGGCGGGAATTGATTTTCATACTGGGTCACTGCTTGATGCAACGGAGCGTGGCACCTTTGACTACATTGACTGCGTCGGCGTCCTGCATCATCTGCCTGACCCAGATGCTGGCTTTTCGGCCCTCACGAAAGCTTTGAAACCCAATGGTGGTATGGGCCTGATGGTTTATGGCACCATGGGCCGGACCGGCGTTTATGACATGCAGATGATGCTAGGACATCTCACCGCGCAGGACCGAACACCTGACCAGGAAGTACAAACCGCCAAGGCGCTGTTGCAGGATTTGCCAGACACAAACCGGTTTCGGCGCAATCCGTATGTCTCGGATCATAAAAATAATGACGCGGGGCTATACGATTTGTTGCTTCATCGGCAGGACCGCGCCTACACGGTGCCAGAACTCTACGCGGCGCTTGATGGCGCAGGGCTTGGGCTTGTGAGTTTTGTCGGACGCTGGAATTATGATTGTTCGAGCTTGATCAGCAATGCAAAAATCAAGGCGCGCCTTTTACAACTGGACGAACGGACACAACAAGCTTTTGCTGAGGCCTATACGGGGAATCTCGGCAAGCACACGTTCTATGTGGCGCATAAAGACCACGCAGCATCGATTACCTTGCCAACTCCAAACCCAAGTTCAGTGCCGCAACTTCAGAACATTGACAGGGCTGCGCTTGTGAAAACAATCCGCGCTGGCAACCCCCTAAAAGGTCGCCACGAAGGCTTGAGTATCAATGTCGCGTTGCCGCCCCTTGCTGCCGACATTTTGGACCATCTGGACGGCGCAACATCCCTTGATACGATCCACAACCGAATTAAGCCGCGGCCTGATGCCCCGACTTTTTATCGCCAGGTCGATGACATTTATCGGGTTATGAATGGCATCAATATGATGCTATTGCGGCAAGCCTAGCGCCCCTTCCAGTCAGGCATGCGCTTTTGCGCAAATGCCATGGGACCTTCGACAAAGTCTTCGCTTTTGATCATGTCATGGACGGCGGCGTACCGCGCAGTTACCGCCGCTTCCAGATCCGCAGTGGAAAGCCCCGCCATCGCGGCTTGCTTTGACGCGCGTATAGACATGGGCGAGCATTCCAAAATCATCTCAGCCCAACGCTTTGCGGCGGTTAGCACATCTGCGGCAGGTACAACTTCATTGACAAACCCAAGCGCTTGCCCTTCCGCCGCGCCAACACGGCGCCCTGTTAAAATCATTCCCATCGCTTGTTTGAGTGGAATTTGCCGTGGCAAGCGGTGCAAACCGCCCGCCAATGCTGCCAATCCAACTCGTGGTTCCGGCAGGGCGAAAATGGCCGTGTCTGCGGCAACGATCAGGTCGCACGCCAATGCGATTTCAAAACCGCCCCCCATGGCAATGCCGTTCACCGCAGCAATAACAGGCTTGTGCAAATCATATCGCGAAGTCAGACCGGCAAACCCACTTGTGGGAAATTCCATTTTTCCGCCTGAGGCTTGATACTTCAGATCATTGCCAGCACAAAAGGCGCGATCACCTTCACCTGTGACAATGGCGACCCACAAATCTGCATCGCTCGCGAACTCATCCATGACCGCGGCAAGTTCAAAATTTGCCGGGGGATGCAACGAATTCATCACCGCCGGGCGATTGATCGTAACCGTTAGCAAATGTCCGTCACGTTCGACGCGGCAGAAGTCATATCCACTCATGGGGGTGTTCCTTATGAAAGGGAAAGATCAGTGGAAAACGCTATCACCGGGAAATCGCATACGTACTTGATTTTCCAACAAATCCTGCGCGCGATACGCCGCCTCACGGCGCTCCGCATTCGTTTGCCGCAATTCTTCAAGCGCTTCACTTGCTTCCGGCGACAAAACCCGCAGGAAATCATAGGTGCGCGTTTGGCTTGTATCCGGTGACAAATCTTCAAAAAGCGGAATGAAAGCAGTACTGAGCCCCAAAGAGGTCAATTGAACCTCCAACACCCCGATGGGATGGTCGGTGAAAATGGCCATGCGCGCTTGGCCGCCGTCGCTCAATACTTCCCCGCGAATGAAAAAGTCCTGCCCGGCAGAGTCCCTAAACCGTCCGTGCACATTTGCGCTTCGCACATCAAGGACAAGGATCATACCGTCGGCTATCCCCACGCCCGCGTAATATCCAGACAATGCGCTAGAATTAAACGCCTGAGGTGGTGCGGCCTCTGGCTGGGGCAAAGCCGGTGGTGTTTGACGCGAGAAAATGGAGTCGTCGTAAAGTTCGCCGTCTTTGCTCGTTTCCAGCGGTACGTCATAAACGCTGCCCTCGACAATGTCGCCTTCGATATATTCGAACTGATCAACGACGGCCTCCGGGTCTGCTTCCGCAATTTCAAATTCCTCGGCGAGGGGTGCAGGCGCGTCCACGCTTGCGATGTCCAGTTCCATCAGCTCAGAATCTGATCCTTGCTCGACGTAAACCTCCGGCACTGTTTCTTCTTCGACCACCGCCTGCGGCTCTGGGGGCATTATGGGGGCCATAAAGCTGGCCGGATCTTGCCGCGATACGCGCGACAACACGGCCACGCTCTCCTCCGACAACACAATGCCGCGTTCGCCACTGAGATCACGCGCCAATGACGCACCGCCCCAAAGGAGCGCGAGCCCACACATCGCTGTTGCCAATATCTGTCTCAGACTAAACCCCATATCTACTGTGGGCAGGATGCTACACGGGCAGCACAGCTGCCGTCCAGTTCGTAGCACCCCGATAGAGTTAATGCCGCACCCACAGCAATCAACTGTCAAGGCGTGTCAGGGTGCGGGCAAAACGCTTCCAGTTCTCCACATAATGATCGGCGGACGCTTTGATGAGCTTGATCTGTTCATCCGTAAGCTGACGGACAACCCGCCCAGGGCCCCCCAGCACCATGGAGCCATCTGGAATATTTTTGTTCTCAGCAATCAAGGTATTGGCACCAATGAGGCAATTCTTACCGATCTTCGTATTGTTCAATATGATGCTGCCGATCCCGATTAGGCTGTTATCGCCTATGGTGCAGCCGTGCAGTACACACTTGTGCCCTATGGTTACGTCTTTGCCGATGCTCACCGGGCTCCCGTAATCTGTGTGGATCACCGTCGCATCTTGGATATTTGAATTCTCGCCAATCTCAATGGGGTCATTGTCGCCGCGCAACACGGCACCAAACCAAATCGATACATTTGGTCTTAGGATAACATTGCCCATCACCTGGGCATTTGGCGCGACCCAATAATCGTCGTTTTCAGGCAGGTCGGGCTTCATTCCGTCAATTACATATATTGCCATCGGTTCTGCCCTTTTTCCCGCGCCCATGCGCCACGACCGCGCCACATTGCAATCATATCCCATACACTCCGATGGGGAAGATAGGAATTGACCATGACGGCAACAAAGCAAAGCGTTGCGGCAGTACTTGATACGCCACTAGCGCGCCAGATCGTCAATGACGGGATCAGGCGCTATATCCAGTCGCGCCGCGATAGGATTGATGATTTCGTCGATCAAACGTTTTCCGCCAAACGGGCATGGACCCTCAACAAACATGGTTTTGGCGGGGATATCGTCCGCGCGCCGTTCAACACGCTGATGATTGCCCCCACGCTTGCGTTGGAGGGAAGTGCGGCGCTGCTACGAAGGTTCGGCCGCGGGGGCGTGGCAGCAAAATTGTCCGGACGCAATCTATTTCTACAAACGTCCGTGGCTCGTGAGCTTGAATGGCGTCTGCATTCGGAGTTTTTTGAGCTGCCTTATGATGATGAGCGCTGCGATCGCCGCTTTACCGGCGATGCCTTGGCCAAAGAAATTCTCACCGATCCGCGCCTCATCACCGAAATTGAACCATTGGTCATTGCCAGCGCCCAAGAGGCTGCGAAACCTGGGGGACGGACATGGCTGGATGAAACCATAACTGCCTACCTGGGCACGCGTGCGGCCGCGACAGAGCTTTCGACGCTGATCCTCTGCCTCACCACCGGCGCAAGTTTAACGCAGCAGATGACCCCGGGATTGATCTCCCTGGGCCCAGCAGTTGCTCGATCCTTGGGAACGGTTCTGGCGGAAAGTGGCACCTTTGGCACCATCTCGGCGGGCACCCTCCCCCCCGCTACTGTCGCTGCCGTAGGCGGGACCATCGGCCTGGTACTAACAGCCTCCATCGTGAGCGCCATTTCAGGGGTCGTAACAGACCCGATCCAGCGCAAATTGGGGCTGCATCATCGTCGCCTGCACCAATTGCTCGATTTGATGGAAGAAGCCTTCATTGTGGGTGATCGAGGGCCATTCATCGTTGCTGATCAATATGTTGGCCGGGTTATGGACTTAGCGGACGTCTCCCTCGCCCTGTGGCATGCCCGCCCCATTTAACCCCAATTGGGGGTCCACCCTTGAATCAGAGACCCTGCCCACCGCAAACTAAACCGTGGCGGGGTGACGGGAAGGAGCGATCCCATGAGGGCGCTTTTCGCATTTTTGATTTTCTTTGGGCTGATCGGGGTCGGCGTCTATTTGCTTGACCCAAATACCGAGTTGACGCCGGAAGAAGCGGTGCAGTGGGAGCTGCAGCAAACCGTTTCGTCGGAGGATCTTGACACGCGTATTACCGCCGCCCTTGACGAAGACGATTATGAAACCGCCCTCGTTTTCCAAGATATTTCTGAATTTACCGGCATTGGCCTTTCGGAAGAAACCTATGAAGCGCTCCGTCGCGCTGGCGGCATCACCGCCAGCATTGGCCGTACGGGCGCTCAACTGGCCGGCGGCTTTTTTACTGGCGAGGCCAACAGCATTGCCGGGCTGACGGGAGCTGTTGCGTCGGACCTTACCGTCATCGGTGATGTGCGCGACATCTCTCGCGAAGCCCCCGACATGATTGCTGGTGAGCCCTATAATGAACTTATTCTCGGTCTCTCGGTTGTCGGCGTTGGTGTCACCGGCGCCACCATCGCGACAGGGGGTGGGGGATTGCCTGGGCGAGTGGGCGTGTCACTTCTGAAAGTTGCCGCAAAGACCGGGTCGCTGACGGCAGATTTCTCGCGCATACTTGGTAGACTGCTAAGCGACGCGGTGAATTTCCCCGCGCTCCGCCAGACGCTGAACTCCGTTAGCCTGACAGACTCCGCTGCCACACGAGAAGCCGTCACCGCTTATGCGCGCGGTGTGCGAACATCAGAACTGGCCCCGGTCATTGCACGGATGGATGACATTCGCGATTCCGCGGGTGCCGCTGAAAGCGTCCGGCTCATGCGCTATGTGCACTCTACTGATGATCTCGATGACATTGCACAGATGAGTTCGACGCTAGGGCGCAAGACCCGCGGGGTCATTGCGCTGACCGGCAAAACAACGCTGCGCGCCTTTAAAACCACTTTGAACATCCTTGAGTTTATCCTGCGAAACATCATCTCATTTCTCAGCTGGCTCGGCTCTAGCCTGATGGTCCTGTTTGGCCGGCGGATTTTTCGCGCGCGCTAGTTCATCTGTACACGGATAGATGAGAGCAGCTTTCTTGTTGTTAAGGTTTGATTTACCAATGCAGCCCACGCTCAAATAACCTGATATTTGGCCGGATCTGAATTGCACTGTACGCTTAGTCAGGGCGTGTGATTCGTGACCCGCTCTCAGCGGAGGCGTATGTGTTCAGGCTGTGCGTATCGCAAATTACAAAACCGTCACAGGCACTTTCGCGTGCGACCCTGCCCTACACCCAATCCAAACTCCAACACAAAGGACCCGTTTTATATGGGAAAGCGAGCTCAGCGGCGTAGAACCCGCGAGGGCCAAAGCAATGGCTCTCGCCAGGTGACTTCTGGAAAGCTTCACGCAGTAAACCCCTCCCTCATGGGATGGGAACCCACCGACGGTATAAAACGGGATCAAAGTTATGTGCGCCATGTGCGCCCAGCAAGTGAAGGGCAACGCGAGCTTCTTGAAGCTATGCGCAATCATCATCTCATTGTAACGGTGGGCCCGGCGGGTACCGGCAAAACTTATCTCGCCGTTGCCGAAGCCGTTGAAGCGCTGGAAGATGGAGCCGTGGCGCGCATCGTGTTATCGCGTCCTGCAGTTGAGGCAGGTGAAACCCTCGGCTTTCTGCCTGGCGATATGGAAGAGAAACTCGCACCTTATCTGCGGCCACTCTATGATGCACTAAATGACCGCCTGGGGGGTAAGCGCCTCAAGTCATTGATGCAGGACGGCACCATTGAGATTGCGCCAATCGGGTTTATGCGAGGCCGCACGCTCAACAATGCGTTTATTGTTATCGACGAAGCGCAGAACTGCACCTATGGGCAACTCAAAATGTTGCTCACGAGGCTTGGGTGGAACTCCACCATGGTGATGACGGGTGATCCGGATCAATCGGATCTGCTGCCAGAAATTTCTGGGTTGGCAGAGGTCTCTCGCCGCTTGGACTTGCTCGACGATATCGCCGTGGTGCGCCTTCAGGATCAGGATATCGTGCGCCACCCCCTTGTGGCGCAAATGCTCACGGTGCTTTAGCGGACTTATGCTTTGCGCGATAACGTCAGGCGACCGCCACCGCCTGGACAACGACGAGCATGCCCACCACCGTGCAGCCCATAAAGGCCAAATAGCCGAACGAGCGGACACTGCGTCCTTTGGGGGAAAATACCGCCTTGGTGGCCTCGCCCAGGCTGCGGCCGTCTTGCCGTAAGAACTGATAGGCGGTGAACACCACCACTACGAAGGCGGCGCCGAAAAATGCGTCCGCAGGGGCCAACCCACCGAACTCAAACGTCAAAACGATGAGCGCCAAAAAGGCCACCGCCAGGAAATTCACAATTGTCGACATGGTGGCCTCCATCGCCCCAATTATTGCATTGCACAATGGGGTACATAAGAAATATGACGCCGCCGTCAAGTTCAAAACTGGCGGGGTCTTTTGTTGCGCCCCACCCCTTGCCCGAAGCCTTTGATTTCCTTAGCTTCTCTGCGGTCGAGCAGGAGGGGCCCATGGCCGAAACAAGCAACGAAGCGCTAGCCCTCAAGGGGCGGAATGCCCTGGTGACAGGCTCCACCAGTGGCATCGGGCTGGGGATCGCCGTGGCTTTGGCCCAGGCGGGTGCCCAGGTGATGATGAACGGGCGCTCCAGCGCCAGCGATGCTGCTGCGGCCATACGTTCGGTAAGCACCACCGGGTCAGCGCACTACACCTCAATGGACCTCTCTACGCAGGCGGGGGTCGAACGGCTCATCAAAGCCACAGAGGATGAACTCGGCCCCATCGATATTTTGGTCAATAACGCTGGCATCCAACATGTCAGCCCGATCGCGTCGTTCCCACCGGAGAAATGGGATCTGATCCTGGCGCTTAATCTTTCTGCTGCCTTTCATGGCACCCGATTGACGGTAGGCGGCATGGCTGATCGGGGCTGGGGCCGGATTATCAACATCTCCTCGGCCCATGGCCTTGTGGCCTCGCCGTTCAAGTCAGCCTATGTGGCCGCCAAACACGGTCTCAACGGCCTCACTAAAGTAACAGCCCTCGAGCACGCCGAGGCCGGGGTGACCTGCAATGCCATTTGCCCAGGCTATGTCTGGACCCCCCTTGTGGAAGGGCAAATCAAAGCGCAGGCGGCAAGCCACAATATTCCCGAAGCGGAAGTCATTCGAGAGGTCATCCTTAAACCACAACCGAACAAACAATTTGCCTCGACCGCCGAGATTGGGGCATTGACGGTCTTCCTGTGCAGTGAGAACGGCAAATCAATCACCGGGACCGCCCTGCCCGTTGATGGCGGCTGGACCGCCACCTAGCAAAATATGAGTAACAGATAATCTATGACCGATACCCAACCGAGCGACCAAGACCTGAAAGAAGACTCCCCCTGGACCTATCCCATGATCATCATCGGGGTGTTGCTACTGCTGTCCGGACTTGTGTTTTATTATTATTTTGGCCCCAGCCTTTCTGACATTCGCGGCGATACGCCCGAGGCCTCGGCGCGTTCAACCGCGATCCAGGTGCAGATTGGTAGCAATTCTTTTGTGATCCAGGAAAACTTTACCCAGTATCCACGCGCGAGACGCGGCGGCGCGCGCGACAGCATCTCCCTTTACGCGGTGTTGCCGGATATGGACCCCTATTCCCTGCGAAACGATCGAGACTTTTTTACAAACGACGCAGACAACCCGGTTGTATATTTTCAGATCGCGTTGAACCGGCAGCCCATGAGTGAAGCCGAACGCGTTGACCATCTTTACTTCGAACGCCTCGAAAGCGGCGAAGGTGAAGAAATGCCATTCGGGTTAACTTACTATCGCTTCCGTAATAACTCATCTTATGCTGATCAAGATCTGTTCCTGCGTGTGGATGACGAAGGGGGTGTCGTCGCCATCCTTTGCTCGCGTCATTCTGAAATTGTGCCGAGCCCCAATTGTAGACGCGATCTTGAGATCCCCGGGAATCTCACCATGAGCTATCGCTTTAAGCGGTCGCACCTGAGCGATTGGGAGGCCATTGATACAGCTCTTCGCGCCCTTGTTGAGACATTCCGGGACCCTGCCGGCTAAGGCCGCACAGCGCCCGGCTTAAGGGAGCGTGGAAAAAACCTGTCTAGAACGATAGCCAGGGCCGGCAGCAGCGTCACCGCCACAATCATATTTGCCATAAACACAACTGCCAGAAGCGCGCCCATTTCTGCTTGAAGTGAAAGCGGCGAAACAAGCCACACAAGCGTGCCCAGCGAAATGGTAGTGCCGGTCACAATCACGGCGGCGCCTGCTTCCTCCATGGCTTGAGAGAACGCATCCCCCATTGTGAAGTGCCGGGCGAGATGGCTGCGCAATCGATTGTAGAAATAAAATGCGTAGTCAACGCCGATCCCCACGGCGAGCACCAATATGGGCAGGCTGGCCAGGGTCAATTGTTTGCCGGTCAGAACCAGCGCGCTGTAGCCAATCATTAGAGCCACAAGCAGCGGCACCACGCAGCACACCACCGCGCGCCAATCGCGATAACTAGCAAATACAATCAGCGCGATGATGCCAAAGATCGCTACGAAACTTGGAAGCTCCAATCGCGCTACAGTATCGGCTGCAGCCGCGGCGCGGCCCAGTGTGCCCCCCGCCAGGACAATATCGCTCGGTTCTTCGCCTGAAATCACTCGGGCCTCGAGCGCAAGATCATGCATCATCCGGGCATCAGAAATTGCGCCAAAGCTGATCACAGGAAACACCGCACATGCGGAACCCGCCAAACTGCGCTCATTGAGATATGCCGCACCTGAAGCTTGACCACCAATTGCCATTGTCGGGGCAATGTCTCCCAGGCGCGAGACAACACGCTCAAGCCGTGCCCGCAGGACCGCATCATTGCAGCTATTGGCGGGGGCTAAAACAAACAGGCTGAAGCGATCAAGCGCCAGCTGATCAACCCACGCCGCCTGCTCAACCCCCAGCGGGCCTTGCGAGCTGAGGACCACCGGGCCGGTGGTCCGGTGCGAAGCCAACCAGCCCCCTGCCGCCAACACCGCCACCGCAAGCAAAATAATGACCCAGCCTGTGCGTAATTGAAAAAGTGACCCAATCTTTTGCAACAAAGACAATCGCGCCACCAATGCCCGATTCATGCGCTCCACATAGTCTTCCGAAAAAGAAAGATAGCTTGCGACGAGCGGCAACATAATCAAGTTGCTGATTATTTTGAGAGCAATCCCAATGGCCGCCAACGCGGCCATGTCGCGCACCAGCGATACTGGCACAATCAAAAGCGTTATGAACCCGGCAAGATCCGTGACCAACGCAAGTAGGCCCGGCGGCGCCAGACGGCGAAAACTGTGACGCGCCGCCTCTATGGGCAAAGCGCCATGGCAGATTTCCTTCGCAATGACATTGATCTGCTGCATGCCGTGAGAAAGACCGATGGAATAAACCACAAACGGAATCAGAAGCAGAACCGGATCAAGCGCTAATCCAAAGATCTGCATGATGGCCAGTTGCCAAACCACCGAAATCAGCGACGCCAGCACTGCCAGCGCGGTGAGGCGAAGCGATCGAGCGTAGGCAAATACAGCCAAGCTGGTAACCAAAAGCCCCAATCCAAAGAACCAAAAAGCGGCACGCGCGGCGTGAGCTACATCGATCTGGCGTATTGGCAGGCCACCAAGGTCAATCTCGATGCCTTGCTCGCTTTTGGTCCATTCAAGATCAGCCCGAAGGCGCTGCAGCACGATGGCGTCAGGGGCCGGGTCGCGCGGGAGCGTCGCCGCCACGATAAGTCCCAAACTTTCAATCGCCTGCCAGCTAACCTGGTCACGGGGGAGCCCCGTGCTTGCCCGGACCGCATCGACCACGGCCTCCGCCGTGCCAGGGGTCACTTCAAATTCGCCGGGGGAGAGCCGCAGAAAAATCTGCCGGAGTTCCGGCTGCACATCGAGATACTGGTTGCTGGTTTCGATCCAGGGATGGTGTTCAGGCGTAAGGCGCTCTGGTTGAGAAACAAGGCTCACTTGCAGCGCAAAAAAACCTGCAAGCAGCGTCAAGAGCGCCAAACCACCAAGGACCAAAGCGCGATAGCGAAACAGATAGGTCTCAACCGCGGTCAGCATGCGCCACCCGATTTCGTTTGAGCTAGTCCTGGAGATCAATATCGAGGATCGTCATAGTGAGATGATATGACAGCTCGCCCTCATCTTCGTCCTTGTGGATAAGCCCAACGAACTCGTCGCCTATGTGCATCTCAACTGAATCAGCCTGCTGCATACGCGTGTGGAGGCCAATGGTGTCCAGGCTGAATTTGGACCTCAAATATTGTTCCAGTTTTGCAATCTCTTGACGGGTCAAGATGCGCTCCTCAATTGGAATGAATATGGTATGACCGTGCCCAACGCTTAGCGCCCGGTCCCGCCAAGCGCAAGAGAACACAGACATGAACCGGGATAAAGTGAGAGGCCCTAACCCATGAGACCAATTTTTCTTGCCGTAGGAGCAATGGTCGCGACAATATCTATTGGCCTTGGCATATTTCTCCTCGTGAACACCCCAAATGCAGAAATGCCCCCTGAGAACCCGTATCCTCCGGTATATGTCGGCTCTCTGGTTATTCAGGACTACTGGATTGCCGAATCACTGGGCGCGCAACAGACCAGCGCCACTTATCTGACCATCGCCAGTTCTGCTGCAACCGATGACCGACTGACCGATGTTCGCGCCGCATTTGCAGGCGGGGCTACGCTCCACCGCACGATCACCGAAGACGGGGTGTCAAGAATGGAGCGACTGACGGCGGTCATAATTCCAGCCGGCAGCCAAGTGACATTGGCACCCGGCGGGCTTCACCTGATGTTGACAGGGGTCTCGGCGCCTCTCACCACCGGCGGCGAAGCGGAGCTCACACTGGTCTTTCTGGAGGCCGGAGAAATTACCTTCAGGCTTCCCGTCAGATCACGCATGGAGATGATGGATCATTCAGGGCGCTAACTGAAAAACGCTGGCCCGAAATAACAAGGGGCGGCCACGCAGAGTCCGGTGGAACTCAAGGCCGCCCCGATTTACCTCAGGAACAAACACGCAGATGGTCACAAATCGTGACGATCCCCTGTGACGCGTGCCAACACCATTCCGACGCCGACAAACACAAGAGTTAGTCCACCGATCAGGATCAGGATCCCGCTCGGGTTGGGCACTGGCCCAAAAATGCCACGCACGCCTGCTACATCCAGTGCATACATAAGCGCGATGAATACAGTCGCCGCGCTAACGCCATATGCGATGAGCCTCGTATACTTGAGGATGACCATACCTGCCCCCTTCGGAGCCGACGGTTTCGTGATTCGGGGAAGCGGAGCAAGCGGCGATTAGATGCCGTCCGCCAAAAACTCAGGGGCGTCTGTGTCAATCAGTTGGTTCATGGTGCGCGATGGCTGATCCGTGCCCTTACTGGCGACAATCCGCGCGGGAACGCCCGCAACGGTGGCATGGGCCGGGACCGCATTGAGCACCACACTGCCTGATGCCACCCGGGCGCACTCACCAACTTCAATATTGCCAAGGATCTTCGCGCCCGCCCCGATCAGCACACCATTGCGAATTTTGGGGTGCCGATCTTCATCCTCTTTGCCGGTGCCGCCAAGCGTCACACCGTGCAAAATGGAAACGTCATCCCCTACGGTGGCGGTCTCGCCAATGACAACGCCGGTTGCATGGTCGATCATAATCCCGCGCCCAATGCGGGCCGCAGGGTGGATATCCACTGCAAATTTCTCACTCATCTGGCTTTGGAAGAAAAACGCCACACCATCGCGGCCCTGATTCCATAGCCAATGGGCCACGCGATGAGTTTGCAACGCATGGAAGCCCTTGAAGTACAGGAGAACTTGCACATAAGACCGGCAGGCCGGATCGCGATCTGAAATCGCTGCCATATCCGCACGCACCGCTTCGCAAATAGCGGGATCCGCTTCAAACGCTTCGTCGATGAGTTGTCGCACAGACATGGCGGGAAGATCACCGCTGCCAATCTTGTGGGACAGGTGATAGCTCAACGCGCATTCAAGGCGCTCATGGTTGAGAATAGTGGCATGGAGATAGCTCGCCAGCATCGGCTCTTTTGCCGCAATCTCCTGGGCTTGCTCTCGGGTCTGAGCCCATACCGGGTCAAACGTCGCGAGCTCTTTTGCGGTATCCGGCATTAGGGGCAATATCCTTCATTGCTGAGCCAAGTGGCGGTTCGAGTTCTATTTTCCCAAGGCACGCGCCCGATAGCAAGCCAGGCGACGCATTTGGTTAAGACGCTTGCGCTTGTGCGCCTGCCAAGGCCATATGGCAACTTATGGGAGACATGCCAATGCCTAAAGGCGCAGATCAGCGTCCCGCCGCAATATTGCCTACTACATTCTTGGACGACGCCATCACTGAGGAAACTCAAGGCATCATCCAGCTTGTGGGGGATATGGCTGCTGCTTTGCCGCGCACGGAGGAGCAAGATCCCAAGAAATTACGCCAGGCCCGTCGTGAAGGGCGGGGCTCCCTTCCACTCCCCCCCTTGTCGGATCGCGCCGAGACCCTGACCATCAAGGGCCCAGGTGGCGACATCACATTGCGCTTGATTGTGCCCAGCCAACCCAAAGGCGCGTTGCTCTATCTCCATGGCGGGGGCTGGACCCTTGGCAGCGCCGATGGGCAGGACCCATTGCTTGAGGCTATAGCGGACCGCGCCGGCTTGGCCGCCATCAGCGTGGAGTACCGTTTGGCACCAGAGGACCCCTACCCCGCCGCGCCGGATGATTGCGAAGCGGCGGCGTTATGGCTGGCCTCAGAAGCCGCCGCGCGATTTGGCACCGACCGGTTGCTCCTTGGCGGGGCATCGGCGGGTGCACACCTTGCAGCGGTGACTTTGTTGCGCTTGAGAGACAAGCATCAATTCATGCCGTTCTGCGGCGTCAATTTTGATTACGGTTGTTATGATCTCACCATGACGCCGTCCATGCGTAACTGGGGCGAGCGCAATCTCATCCTCGATACCAAGCTGGTGAGCTGGTTTGTCGACAATTATGTTCCGCCGGGACAATATGATGAGGCGGCCATACGCGCGCCTGATATTTCGCCGCTTTATGGTGAGCTGACGGGCATGCCCCCAGCGCGGTTTCAAGTGGGCACGATGGACCCATTGCTGGACGACAGTCTTTTCATGCATTCCCGGTGGATTGCTGCTGGCAATCAGGCAACCTTGGATATTGCGCCGGGCGGCATACATGCTTTCAATGCCTTCCCGTCTAAACTTGCATCGGAGTTCGGGTCGCGGGCATTGCGCTTCCTAACTGAGACCGGCCTTAAAACTTGAACAGGATGATAAATGTCTGACGCGCGTATTCCGCAATCCCCGCAGTTTGGTGATCAAGTTGCACCCTTCTATCGCAGTGATGAAACGCTTAGATTGCTCGCTGGGCGGCGCTCCACCGTTGCGAAGAACTTAGGCGACCCGGGCCCCAGCCCAGAGCAGATTGACGATCTCCTCCGCATTGCAACCCGCGTGCCTGATCACGGCAAAATTTCGCCATGGCGCTTCATCTTGTTTCAAGGGGAAGCGCGCGCGCAGTTTGGCAACATCTTGCGCAAGGTTTTTGAGGGTGCAAACGAAAACGTGCCTGAAGATCTGTTGCAATTTGAAGCCAATCGCTTCATGCGCGCGCCTTTGGTTATCTGCATTGTGTCTACAGTGATGGAGCGGCACAAAATTCCACTTTGGGAGCAGGAACTTTCATCAGGTGCTGTGGGCCAACAGCTTCTCATTGGTGCCAGCGCCATGGGGTTCGCGGCACAATGGCTCACCGAATGGTATGCCTATGACGCTCAGGTCAAAGACGCTCTGGGCCTGCGCTCCGGGGAGCGTGTTGCAGGGTTTGTTTATGTCGGAACCGCGACCGAAAAACCGACCGAACGGGTGCGCCCAAACATCAAAAACCTTGTCATGAGCTGGCCCGGCTAACCCCGGCCGCGATAGTCCGCAACGCCGGGCTCCGGCACCCAAACGCCACCGGGCAATGTTCCGGTTTGATAAAACACATCGATGGGGATACCGCCGCGCGGATACCAATAGCCGCCAATGCGAAGCCATTTGGGCGCAAGCAGGTCCACTAAACGTTTGGCAATACCAACTGTGCAGTCTTCGTGGAACGCGCCATGATTGCGGAAGCTTTGGAGATAGAGCTTTAGAGATTTACTCTCCACCAAATAGGACCCCGGCACATAATCGATCACTAGATGAGCAAAGTCCGGTTGTCCGGTCACCGGGCAAAGCGAGGTGAATTCGGGGCAAGTGAACCGCGCTGCATAATCCACATCCTGGTGAGGATTTTCGATCCGTTCCAGCACCGCCTCTTCCGGCGAAGCGGGAAAGGCGCTCTTGCCGCCCAGCTGAGTGAGCCCCTCACCCTTCGTGTTTGCCATAGCCCTTGACCTTGTCTGTCGTTAAGTTGTCCCAGCTATAGCGTAGATAGGTGGAGGAAAGCGAGATGGCAGGAGACATTGAACTAACCCAGGACGGACCTGTGGCGCGGGTGGTGATCAGCAACGAGCCCAAACGCAATGCCATGTCCCTGCATATGTGGCAGCGCCTGGGGCAGACAATTCGACAATTGGAGCATGAGCAAAACACCCGCGTTATCGTCATTAAAGGGGCTGGGGAGGATGCCTTTGTCTCCGGCGCGGACATTTCTGAATTCGGGGAAAATCGCTCCGATGCCAACAACGCCAAAGCCTATGAAAACGCCACGGAGCACGCCCTTGATGCCATCCGCGCATCGCCCAAACCCATTATTGCGCTGATCAAGGGGTATTGCTTTGGTGCCGGTGTTGCCATCGCCACCGCATGCGACCTGCGCTATGCCAGTGCGGATGCAAGTTTTTCCATCCCGGCGGCACGCCTCGGGTTTGGCTATGCTGCGCATTTGATGAAGGACCTAGTTTATTGCGTCGGGCCTGCTCGCGCCAAAGAAATATTGCTTACTGCCCGGCGTTATGATGCCCAGCGCGCCCTAGGCATGGGTTTGGTCCACGAAGTTTTCGACGCAACTCACTATCCCACCCACACCGCCGCATTGATCAACGCGGTGGCGGAAAACGCGCCCCTTACCCTACGGGCCACAAAATTGGTTGTGGCAGCGCTCACCGATCATGGCAAGTCGAGCGCGCTCACTGATGCAGATCGCGCTGTCGGTACTTGTTTTGAAAGCGCTGATGCCGCTGAAGGCCGCGCCGCTTATGCTGCGAAACGCAAGCCGGTTTTTGCCGGACATTAGAAGGATCCAAATCGCATGAGCCTTAAGAATAAAGTAGCGATCATCACCGGCTCCTCCAGTGGCATTGGTGAGGCAGCGCTGCGGCAGATGGCAAAAGCCGGGGCAAAAGTTGTGCTCAACTTTTCCAAAAGTGCTGACGCCGCAAAAACCATCGCGGATGAGGTCAAAACTAGCGGTGGCGAGGTCATCGCTGTGCAGGCGGATGTGTCAAAAGACAGTGACTGCCGTAAGCTGGCACAAGCAGCAATCGACGCCTGGGGCCACATTGATATTCTGGTCAACAATGCGGGCACCACGAAGTTTGCCGCTCATGACGACCTCGATGCGCTTCAGGCAGAAGACTTCCACGACATTTACGGCCTGAATGTTGTCGGCCCATTTCAAATGATCCGGGCTTGCCGCCCCGCGATGATCCAATCCGGTGCCGGATCGGTGGTAAATGTCTCGTCCATCGCTGGCGTTGCGGGAATTGGCTCCTCGGTGGCCTATGCCGCCTCCAAAGGGGCCCTTAACACCATGACGCTTTCGCTGGCGCGGGCGCTTGCCCCCAACGTGCGGGTGAATGCGGTCTGCCCTGGATTTGTGGGCACGCCTTGGTTCCGCGAACGCTTCGGGCAGGAAACCTTCGACAAAATCGTGAAACGGATGCAAGACACCACGCCGCTCAAGAAGGCTGGAACGCCTGAAAGTGTTGCAGAAGCCATATGCTTTTTCGCATCAGATGCCAGCGGCTTCGTTACGGGCGAGACAATGCTCGTAGATGCTGGCTCTCACCTTGACTTGACGGGGCTGACGCAGCGCTGACCCCAGATGGTGCAAAGCCGCCACAGGCTGTGGGCAAAAGGCACCACATGCGGCGTAGGACAATTGCTCCCCCTGACCTGGCAGAGGTATCTTTCTTGCGACGGGGCCCATCGGTTGTGACCTTTGTGGACCAAGGAATTTTATGCCATGTGGGCAGCGGCAAAGGCGCGTCACGCGCCGGAACCATCACATAAGCGGGTTGTTGCATTCTTTGACGGACGCAACCTTAGGAGGTCGGCGCGGACAGCGTTTGGCCATCGCGATTATGAGAACTACCACCCTATGAAGCTCGCGCGGCTGGTGTGCGCGAGGCAGGGCTGGCATCTGGAAGCTGTAAATTTCTATATCGGCATCCCCGGCGAGGGCCGCAAAGTCGGGGGCGAAACCCGTCAGGACTGGATGCGCCGCGCTGCCCTTTGGGCTGGCGAGGGGGTCAATATCTTCACGCGCGATTTGGCCTGCGATAATCGTGAAAAGGGCATCGATATTCGCATTGCCCTGGATGTGGCAAAACTCACCCGCGAAAACACTTTCGATATTGCGCTTATCTTCAGTCAGGATCAGGACTTCCGCGAGGTGGTGACGGAAGTTCACACTATTGCAGGAGAAGAGAACCGCTGGCTGCAGGTGGTCTCCGCCTATCCCGCCAAGATTGGCGATAAGCACTGCCGCGGGATTGACGGCGCGGACATTCAAATTCCCCTTGATCGCGGCACGATTGCGCGCTGCCTGGAACCGTTTATCGGCCGCAAGACGCCTATTGAGGCAATGAAGAAACAGCTGTCTCGCCTGGCACGTCGCACGCCGACAGTGCGGGGGGCCACGCGCTGGGCCATTGGCGCCACGGCCGCGGCCTACCTTGTCGCCATTATGGCAACATTTGGCTACCTCACCTACGCGGACATTGCTGTTGCCGCACAGCACAGCGGCGAGCCATCAATGGCCTCGGAAGTTGTCATCATGAAAGTCCCGCCCAATGCGGCGATGGCCGTGCTGTGGCCATATTATTGGTCAGCCTTTGTGCCGGAACAAATGATGGAACTGGCGCGACGCTGACCTCCCATTGTCGACATGTTCCCCTCAAATTACGCCAAGCTAACCCTCCTCACCTCTTTGTGAGCCTATGCCGTCATTTGGTCGTTTAGATTCAATGCGTCCGTAGAATTGGAGGGAATATTTCATGACAAAAATACTAATGGGCGCTGTCTTTTCAATCGGTGTCATGACCTCTGCTGCCGCAGAGCATCATGGCGACATGTTCACCGATGAAGAACTCTCTGTCGCGACGTTCTGGGAACAAATGGGCCCGACGCTCGAAAACCAAGGTATTGAGGCATATGCCACGCGCTATCACGAAAACTTTCGCAATTGGGATGCGATAACCAGCGGTGGCTTTTCCAACCGCGACAACGCCGTTGCCTCTTGGACGCGCTTTCACGAAACCGGCAATCACATTACCTGCACCAATGTCATCCCGGTGACGATTGACATTTATGACGACGTGGCATTTTCAAGACTTGTCTATGAACAAGAAGACACCTTAAGCGACGGTACGGTGCGCTATGGCGTTTGGCGAATGGTTAGCGTTTTTTTAAGAAGCGGTGATACCTGGCAAGCCCTTGAGTCCAACATGATTGCGGTTGAACCTGAGTTCATTGTTGCTGGGGACCTTGCTTGTCTCGAATAAGTTATCGCGGTTCCACTAGTGACAGGATACAATCTCTGCCATCTTGCATGGATCACTATTTAGGTGAGGGAGGTTCCAGTGGGCGCGGCAAGCAGTGACCATACCGAATTCACACGTGGGCAACTGGCGCGCGCGACGGGCTGTGGGGCTGAGACCATTCGCTATTATGAGAGCAATGGTTTGCTGCCACCGCCGCGCCGCGCCGCCAATGGATATCGCATTTATGACGACGAGGGCCGCAAACGGCTTGGCTTCGTCCTACAGCTGCGTGGACTTGGCTTCACCATCGAGGAAACCCGGCGGTTGTGTTCGCTGTTGGATAATGAAAATTATTCCTGCGGAGAAATTCACGACATTGCTGTTGAACACATTGGCGGCGTGCAAAAAAAGATTCGCGAACTCCAAAAAATGCAGCGAAAGTTGAAAGATCTCGCGGAGCTTTGTGGAACCGGTGCAAAGCCCAACTGCCCCATCATCGACGCCCTGTACGTCTAGACTGCCTTGACCATGTAGGAACTACAAGGTGCAGTCTTTGGCGACAATTTGAGGGTATGTCATGACCGCAGAGCAAGAAAACCGAGATTTATCCAACCGGCCGCTGCCATTTATCTTGGTCTGGGGCTTGCCGATTGCAATCCTGGTTTCGCTAAATTTTTTGCAAGCCTATCTGCCATTTCAGATCACCGTTTTGATAATGGCCGGGATTTACGTCTGGATGGGGCTGGCTTGCGTGATCAACGCGGGGCGCTGCGGGCGTCTCCATTGTTATGTCTCAGGTCCAATCTTTCTAATGGGGTCTGCAGGAGTACTTGTTAGCGGTTTCGGCATCATTGGAGCGACGGGGGCATTCCTAAACGAAATTGTTTGGGGGACTGCACTTCTTGCCATTTCAACATATGGTCTTGAATGGATATGGGGACCATATGGAAAGGGTCGAAACTCGAATGCCTGACAACGCCGCGCCGCAACAGGACGTAAGTCTGAAGTCAACACTCACTTGCCCGGCATGTGGTCATCGGGAAACTGAAACCATGCCCACCGATGCCTGCCAGTATTTTTATGATTGCAAAGGCTGCAAGACCGTTCTCAAACCACTGCCAGGTGATTGTTGCGTTTACTGCTCATTCGGTGATGTACCCTGCCCGCCAATCCAAGAAGGTCAGAATTGCGCCAGCGCGCAATAGACCTATTCAACGTGGTTGCTGAAGACAAAGTCTCCAGATCGAAGTTGCCGGGTAATCACATCACTATCTCGGCCTGCTAGGCCCTGAAAAATAACTGGCACCCCGCGCGACCACATTCGATCAGCCCCCAACATCACCTGAAAGTGCAAGTGTGGCTCAAGCGAGTTACCGGAGTTTCCAATTTCGCCAAGCTGCATGCCTGGCAAAACTCTGTCTCCGACCGCCACTTGCAAACTCCCTTGCCGCAGATGCCCATAGACCGAGTGTTCTCCGCCCTCATGCTCAATGATGACAAAATTACCCGCAGCCAATAGCGGATCTTCCGCAAAGAGATCAGACTGACGCGCCGACATACGCGCAAAAAAGTCATCAAAGGATTCATCAACGCCCTTTAGCGGGGCAGGACCAATGCCATCCATCGCGGCGACAACCACCCCCTCTGCGGCCGCATACACCGGCGCGCCAAAAGCGTAAAAGTCCTCAACCGACTGGCCATCGCTTGCGAAGGCGCGGCCATTGCGCCCGACACGAATGGCGTCGATCGCGAATTCGCTGTTTTGTGACCACCGATGATGGCTGAAATGGTTCGGTCCTACGTTGACGAACCAACTGCCGTTCAGTGGAAAGGTGTATTGCGCCGCTGGATCATAGTGCACCACAGGAATGTCGAGTGCGGTAGTCACGGGACCGTTTTGGCTAATGGCCATCACCTCAACGCGCAGCACATCCACGTTCCCGTTGAGCGAAAAATACTGCGACAGAAAGATTAAACTTCGGCCCTCACTCAAAACCCGTGCACTGGAGAGCCGGCCGCCCTCGCCGAACAAGGGCGTAAACCCAAATACGCTATCGAAACGCTGGAACGTGCCCATTTGCTGCGCCATTCGATAACTTGGCGCGTGTTGGCTGATCTCATCGGCACCAATTGTGGTGATTTGCGTGACGACCCCCTCTTCCAAAAGAGAGAAAGTAACCCCGCTTACTTCAATCTCATCGCTCGCGAGATTTGTAACTCCCAAACTATGCAGAACAATATTGCTTCTCTGACGCGCAGGATCTGATTGGTAGGCGTAAATCGGACCGTCAGGAAACACGCGAAGTTCCAACGCAGGCTCGCTCGCATCCGCTGAACCGATTGCGGCCCAGGCCCCAAGGATCACCAGTGCAAACAGCCAGAAATTTAACGCGCGCGGAAGGGATTTCATCTCATTGTTCGGTCGGAACGATTGCAATAGTGTCGTACTCTTCGACCCAATGAACCGCACCGTCGGGAGCCCGGTATTCCACACGGTGAGCCCGCTGTGCGCCATCGACCTCCCTGAAGTCAGAATTGACCACGACCAGGGTCAAATTACCGTCCATGTCGAACGCTTGCTCCCGCGCAATGGTGCCGGTGTGAGTTTCAACCAAATAGGCCCAGCGACGGCCATCTGGATCGGTTTGCACCAGGTTCCAATAGAGCAATCCGTCCAGCAGCTCCGCTCCCTCCATGGTAAATTGGTGCCCCTTGGCCTGCCAGTTTATGAGCGGCCGATCAAAGTCAAAACTGGCGCTGAGGTGACTCACCACTTCGTCAGGCAATTCTGCGCTCGCAGGTTGCCCTTCGGCATCAAACAGTTGGCGCTGAAGGATGTTGGGGCGCGCATGGGAGACGCGCAAATCATACACCGCATCGGCGGTGGTGAGGTGCCCTGTCAGGGTGCGCGACGCAACAGCATCGATCGCCGCCTGCCCCCCTTGGCTCTCCCGATATTGCCTTATGGGAACGCCAAAGCCTTGCGCCACTGTGGGGATAACCACCGAGCCCGCAGAACCAGCTGTCTCAGACGATTGCGCCAATTGATCAGTGCGTTCAGGTAAGGCCTCAATCATGGCGATGACCTCAGCGGTAAAGACCTCTTTGTCCAGATATCGATCAGCGGGAAAGCGGCCACGCAACTGGTGTTGCCAGAAATCTGGAACCGGCGGCATATCACCTTCCCAGACGGCGTCCGGCCCGTAAATGAACCAGAAATCCCAAATGTAAATCTCTGTTTCAAAGATCGGCTGATAATCCACGCCGATCATGCCGGACTCTTGCCAATAGTGATCGATCCTTGGGCCCGCCATGAGCTCAGCCACGGGCGGCACATCCGCAGCCGTTGCTTGCAGCGCGGGAACATAAACAACAAAGGTGTGCAAGCGCGGATCGCCCTGGCGCTCTGCGATGTACGCGCTGTTGAGATCCGCCATGCCGCGCAGGCAGACACCGCAGGTCGGCCCAATAATGAACACCTGGCGCACAGTTCCCGCACGCGCATTGAAGTCATCAATGAGCCGCTGCGAGTCTTCGCCCAGGGGGATAATTTCAATCGGCGCATCGGTTTGCGCCATGGCGCTTCCTGGCAGTACGAACAAGGCCAACAAGCAAAGAATAAATTTCACGCGGGCCATCATCTCAATCCTCTGGGGGTGGGGTCTACCAATATCCACTGCAACTGCTCAGCAAAGATGGCCGCAAGCAGCAATGCCGCCGCCAACCACAAGACCCCCTGCAGCCAGACCGACCGACGCTTGGTGTCGCACGCCTCACCTGTAAGGGGCTGTGGGCGGTAGACCGTCCAAAACGACCAGGCAAGAAGAAGCGCGGCTGCCACAAGGAGATAAGGCCGCGCCGGCTGAAACCGCGCCAACGCCACCGCCCCGGGCACACCAAAGAGCGCGACAGACCACGGCCCGATACAGCAAAGCCCAATGAAAGAGGCAATGGCGCTCAGCCCCACCGCTCCACTTGTGGAGACTGCAGTTTTTCCGGCGTCAGACGGTTCAACTTCATCGGGATTTGGAGATATATCCGACAACAGGGGTGCTCCTCAAAATAACGGTGCGGCAGTTGGCACTTTGCTCCCTGTAGCGACTACAAGGTCAAAGCGGACTCAGGCGCATGAGCTTCACATTTGGGTGAGGATATTATTTGCTAGTGGAGGTGAGAGGTTAAACCTCGAACCGGAACCCGCGCGATGGGTTGGTGGGCGGCATCGCGCAAAAAAAATGGTGGCCGCGGCCGGACTTGAACCGGCACTCCAGAACCTGGAAACAGATTTTAAGTCTGTCGTGTCTACCAATTCCACCACGCGGCCAAAATGCGAATCAACGCACCTACCAATTAGACAATAAAAAACGCGGACGGCCAGTGCCGCCCGCGTAGTCTTAAACCCTGTTATTCGGCTTGGGTCGAGCTTAGTCGACTAAACCCTGCCAAACCGGCCAGCACGTGCTGCGACCGTCGCCTTGCAGCGCATTATAAAGATTGGTCTGCGCATCGCGCCAGTTTGAACCTGATGCGGTGTCTTCAAAATCATCAGCACCTGTACACCAAACGTAGAATTGGTGATCGCCGCCCATGTCCATTGCTTCCACGCTCGAGTCGAGTGCAAATGCAGAACCTGCAGCAATCATGACAGCGCCGACCGCCAGCCCCATTACACCGGTCAATATTTTCGCCATGAAACTCTCCTTACTCCTCCGGTCCGATCCTCAAAGTGTAGAACCGGCATAGCAGAACCGATCGGGTGGTTCTAATGCCGTTCCCGCCCTAGTTTGGGATCTGCCGGGTTTCGTCCCCAATACAGAATCCGCAATATTCTTACCACGGCACCAGCCAATCGCAATAGATGATGCGTCGCGTCAAAGCCAAGATGAGCGACTAATTGGGGCGAAATGGGGCAATAACCCCTGATCCAGCATCAATTTCACGCGAGATTTGTGGCAGTGCGGCAACAGGGGCGTCAGCCGCGCGCATCCAATTCAATCGGCACGTTCAATCCCGCGATCAGCTCGCGCAGGTCCTGGAGCGCGTTCTCAAGGGCTGATTCGTCTGTCCCTCGGAGCACTAAGCTCGCCCCCGCCTTGCCATCTCGCAGGAACGGATAGGACCCAATGCGCAATGCCGGGTAGCGATCTTGAATGATTTCGAGCCCCTTGGCCACGACACTTTCCGGCACAAAGGCGCTGATGGTGTGGGAATATAGCGGCGGCCCGCCCACAAGGCTTTCGAGCAATCCATCGAGCATGACCTCAACCAACATGGGGATGCCTGGCAATACGAAAACATTCTCCAACTGAAACCCCGGCGCTTTGGAGATCGGGTTGGGGATGAGCGTGGCCCCATCAGGAATGCGGGCCATGCGCTGGCGGGTCTCATTGAATTCCCCTGGCGGATAGTGCGCTTCAAGAATGGCATAGGCATCCGCCCGTACATCAATGGGAACACCAAACGCCCGGGCGACACAGGTCGCCGTAATGTCATCATGAGTGGGGCCTATGCCGCCTGTGGTGAAGACGTATTTGTGTGCCGGGCGAAGCGCGTTCAGGGCTGCGACGATTACCGCCTCGTCGTCTGGCACCACACGCACTTCTGCCAGGTCGACGCCAACCCCGCTTAGCTTCACAGCGATGGTTTGTAAGTTCGCATCGCGGGTGCGCCCTGAAAGGATTTCATCACCAATGATAAGAAGCGCAGCAGAGGGGCGTTTGGTCATGGTGTGGAGATAAATGTAGCGGCCGCTGATGTCCAGCCGCTTGAACTCAATTGATCTGCCCCATAACGTGGGCCTATGAACCTCCCCCCGCTGGTGCCCGCCACGCTCATCAAACGATACAAACGATTTCTCGCTGACGTGAAACTCGATAGCGGCGAAGAGCTGACTGCGCATGTGGCCAATCCGGGCTCCATGATGGGCCTTGCCGATCCAGGTATGCGGGTGTGGCTGTCAAAGTCCGACAATCCAAAACGCAAGCTCGCCTATTCCTGGGAGCTATTGCAGTTTGGCGAGACCTTCGTCGGCATCAACACGATGCACCCCAACAAGTTGGTTACCGAAGCCATTGAGGCAGATGCCATCCCTGAGCTCACCGGCTATGGCTCACTGCGCCGGGAAGTGAAATACGGCAAATCGAGCCGCATCGACATTTTTCTGGAGGATGGCGCGGATGGTCGTCTTTGCTACGTAGAGGTTAAAAACGTCCACTTGTCTCGCACGCCGCCACTTGCCGAATTTCCTGATAGCGTTACCGCCCGCGGTGCCAAACACTTGGTGGAACTAGGGGATATGGCCGAAGCGGGCCACAGGGCAGTCATGCTGTTTCTGGTTCAACGCACCGATTGCACGCAATTTTCGCTGGCCGCCGACATGGACCCTGTATATGCAGACACCATGAAAACAGCGCTCGCGCGCGGGGTGGAAGTTCTGTGCTATGGATGCGAGATTACGCAAACACATATCAGGGTCACTGACCCCTTGGAATTGGACCTTTATCGGACAGGCTAACAATGAGTTATGCAGAAGACCTTGATACGGAATTGACCTCAGCTGGTGTGATCCGTATCCACAAGGCAGAAGATTTTGAGGGCATGCGTAACGCGGGCCTGCTTGCCGCTGAAACGCTCGACATGCTGGTGCCTGAAGTTGCGCCCGGCGTTGCGACAGATTACCTCAACAAACTCGCCCATGAATTTATTGTTGATCATGGTGCCACCCCTGCCCCACTCCATTATCGCGGATTTCCAAAATCAATTTGCACATCAATCAATAATGTTGTGTGTCACGGCATTCCGTCTGACAAGACGCTGAAGGATGGCGACACGGTCAATATCGATGTCACGGTTATTCTTGATGGTTGGCACGGCGATACCAGTCGGATGTATTGGGCGGGAGAGCCAAAGCTCAAGGCCCGCCGCCTTACTGACATTACATTTGAGGCCATGTGGCGCGGCATCGAAGCGGTCAAACCCGACGCCACGACAGGCGACATTGGCGCGGCCATTCAAGAACATGTGGAAGCGGCGCGCTATTCCGTGGTGCGCGATTTCTGCGGCCATGGCTTGGGACGCATTTTTCACGAGCCGCCAAACATTTTGCATTATGGCGAACGCGGCAGCGGCGTTGCTTTGCGCGAAGGCATGTTCTTCACCATTGAGCCCATGGTCAATGCTGGCAAGTGGCAGGTCAAAATGCTCAATGATGGTTGGACGGCGGTGACCAAAGACCGCTCTCTATCTGCTCAATTTGAGCACTCCATTGGTGTCACTTCTGATGGCTGCGAGGTCTTTACCAAATCCCCCACTGGCCTTGATCGGCCGCCCTTTACGGGCTGAGCGCCAACGGATGGCGGACAAGCCGCATTACACCGGACATCGCCAGCGCCTACGTGAGCGATTTCTTGCGGCCGGTGAAAAAGGTTTGCAGGACTACGAGCTTCTGGAACTTGTGTTGTTCCGCGCCATTCCGCGGCGGGATTTAAAACCCCTCGCCAAACAACTCATTGATCAATTTGGGAGCTTTTCTGAAGTGATCAGCGCGCCAGTGGAACGCTTGCGCGAGGTGGAGGGACTTGGCGAAGCGGCGGTCATTGAACTTAAGATCGTGCAAGCGGCATCCCTAAAACTTTCCCAAGCGCGCGTGCTCAATCGCCCGGTGCTCCGATCATGGGCCAAGGTCGTGGACTATTGCACCGCCTCAATGGCCTATGACACCACAGAACAATTTCGCGTTTTGTTTCTGGACCATAAACACGCCCTTGTTGCTGATGAAGTGCAACAGCGCGGCACCGTCAATCACACGCCGGTCTACCCCCGCGAAGTGGTCAAGCGCGCCCTTGATCTCGGCGCCTCTGCCATTGTGCTGGTGCACAATCACCCCAGCGGCGATCCGACGCCGTCGCGTTCTGACATCGATATGACCAAGGAAATTGAAGAGGCCGCCCGCGCGCTCAAGATCCAGGTGATCGATCATTTGATCATCGGGCGGGGCAGCCACGTAAGCCTGCGCCAAACCGGGTTGATCTAGTCGCTCAGCGGCCCGCATTTTGGTGGACGACTGGCTAAATCTTGGCAGCGGACGAGAGCGGTATTCCTATGATGGGCTTTATGTTGGGCGACGTTATCGAGACGGATCAGGCGAATTTGGAGTGCCTCGCTCGGGCAACATCGTTGCTATTCTTCACGCTCACTGGATGGACAATCAAGCGTCCTCAGACGACACTCGGAACAGAACTACAACAACCAACTATGTGCGCCAGGATCGTGGTGCGAACAGCGGCAGGGTCGAGGTTAATTTCTACCTCTATTCGATTCGCGGCGGAGTTACTCAATACTAGCAAATTGAAGAGAGCATCATGACCCGAATAACTCTAGCTGCTGCACTGCTTGTTGCCCTTAGTGCAAACAGCCTGGCCAAACCAGACGGCAATTTTCCGCCCGTCGAACCGTATGAACGGGCAGGCTTTATTACCAATATGTCATCCGAGAGCATTTTGTGGACACCTTTTGTTTTCCGCGAGGGAACTTGGATCCAGTTGGATACCGATGACGAAGGAAATCTTTTGATCTGCGTTGCTGGGCATGGAATGGGAGACTGTGTTTTCACTCACGAGCCACCCGGCAACTTGGTTAGCGCCTCTCTCATTCCCAATTGCCAAGGAGACGGTACGATAGCGTTTACATTTGAGGTGTTGCGCGATCCCGAGCCCGACATTCTCGTCTACTTCGTCGATGGCTGGGCGACATTCGACCGCGACGAAGCCGAAACCTGGGCCAACGAGACCCCCGGCTGCACCTTCGATACCATCGATGAGGAGTGGTAGCAGCTCTCCGCTCCCCCTTTGCCTTCTGCTGCGAAATCCCTATGATCCCCGCTGGTGGGGCGAGCAAAATCAAGGGAATTCCGCGCATGACGCGATTGTTCATAGCCATTTGCGTAGTGATGGGCATGGTCCTGCCCGCCGCCGCGCAAGACGAGAATGTACTGCGCTGGGCCAGCCGGGGCGACGCGCTCACGTTTGATCCCCATGGGCAGAACGAAACCCCCACCATTACCGCGCTGACACAAGTTTATGAGACGCTGGTGAGCCGGGATGCGGCACTCACCCTCATGCCGCGCCTGGCAACGTCATGGGAAATCACCGAACCGACCGTTTGGGAATTTCAATTGCGCGAAGGGGTTACCTTTCACGATGGCACACCCTTTACGGCAGAAGATGTGGCGTTCTCCCTCACCCGTGCGCAAGGGGATTCATCTGACTTTCGCTCCCTCATCAACACCATTGAAAGCGTAGAGGTCGTCTCCGACCATGTGGTGCGGGTGCACACCAGCGTCCCCACTCCGCTTTTGGTCGCCAATCTCACCGACGTTTTCATTATGTCAGCGGCGTGGTCGAGCACGCATAATGTGGAAGAGGCACAGGATTTCGCGGCCGGCGAGGAAAACTATGCCGTACGCCACGCCAATGGCACCGGACCATTTACACTTGAGTTACGCGAACCGGACATTCGTTCGGTCTTCACGCGCTTTGATGGCTGGTGGGGGCTTGAGGTGTTTGAGCCTCACAATGTGGACCGGATCATTTACACCCCCATTACCAACGACGCGACCCGCGTGGCGGCCATCTTGTCTGGCGAGGTAGACTTTGTGCTCGACCCGCCGCTGCAAGATTTACGACGCCTTGAAAGCGCGCCAGGGCTTCAAGTGCAGCAAACCGCGCAAGTACGCACCATATTTTTTGGTCTGGACCAAGCGAGCGACGAGTTGCGGTCTTCCAACATTCGCGGCGCCAACCCGTTTGCTGATCGCCGCGTTCGATTGGCCATGTACCAAGCCATCGACATTGACGCGATCCAGTCGCGCATTATGCGGGGCCTTTCACAGCCGGCGGGGGTAATTATCTCGCCCCCTATCAATGGACACACGGCGGCGCTCGATACACGGCCCGGGTTTGACCCGGACGCCGCCCGGCAACTGATGGCTGACGCAGGCTACGCCGATGGCTTCAGCGTGACCCTTGATTGCCCCAACAACCGCTATGTCAATGATGAAGCGATTTGCCAAGCCACCGTTGCCATGCTCGCGCGCATCGGCATTGAGGTGACGTTAGATGCGCAACCAAAATCGCTTCACTTCCCCAAGATCGACAATCGCGAGACCGACTTCTACATGCAGGGCTGGGGCGTTCCCACCCTCGATAGTGAATACGTATTTCAGTTTCTTTACTACACAGGTCGCCGCAACAATGGCACCGGATACTCAAACGCGCGCCTTGATGAATTAACCGATCTAATGGCTCAGGAACTTGACGAGGCACGCCGCAATGAGATGATCGCCGAGGCGTGGGCCATTGCAACCGAAGACATTGTGTTTCTACCGCTCCACCATCAAGTCATTGTTTGGGCCGTAAGTGATGAGTTCGATCAGCCTATTGTCGCCAACAACACGCCCCAATTCTATATGGGCCGGTTTACAGATTAGCTAGGAGCACAAGGGCGTTGGGATTTCTCATACTCAATCGTGTATTCCAAGCAGCATTGGTGATGATCGTCGTCGCCATGGCTGCGTTCGTTCTGTCCAACTATGTGGGAGATCCGATCTCCAACATGGTGGGGCAAGAGGCAACGCAGGAAGACCGCGATCAACTACGCGAAGACCTTGGCCTCAATGACCCCGCGCCAGTGCAATTCGTGCGCTTTATTGGCAACGCCTTGCAGGGTGACTTCGGCATCTCTTATCGTTTGCAACGCCCCGTAAGCGACCTTGTGGCAGAGCGCCTTCCCGCCACGCTGGAGCTTGTGATGGTCTCCGCCATCTTCGCGTTGGTGGTTGGCATTCCCTTGGGCATCTTCACAGCGCTCTACCGCACTTTTTGGGGTAGCCGTTTGATCCTCACGGTTTCGCTGGCGGGTGTATCGCTACCAACATTTGTTGTGGGCATATTGCTGATCTATGTGTTCTCCGTAACCCTGCAATGGCTGCCCTCGTTCGGGCGCGGGGAGACAACAGCGCTCGGCGGCTGGACCACCGGGCTTCTGACCGTCGATGGATGGCGCGCCATCATCATGCCGGCCATCACCCTGGGGCTCTATCAACTCACGCTGATCTTGCGCCTTGTGCGCGCAGAGATGCTGGAGGTGCTGCGCACTGACTACATCAAGTTTGCTCGCGCGCGCGGGCTTACAAATCGCGCCATCAATTTCGGCCACGCCCTCAAGAACACGATGATCCCGGTGATCACTATTGTCGGTCTCAACATCGGCGGGCTCATCGCCTTTTCTATCGTCACCGAAACCGTTTTCCAATGGCCGGGCATGGGGCTTTTGTTTGTGCAGGCGGTGCAGTTTGCTGATGTGCCTGTCATGTCCGCTTATCTGGTATTGGCGAGCCTTATTTTCGTGCTGACAAATTTGGTGGTGGACATTTTATATGTGGTCATCGATCCGCGGCTGCGAACTGAGCGCCGCGTTAAGGCCGGGGTGTAGCAATGACTGATCAACAAGCTCACATCCCGCATCAAAGCCTTGGCAGCCGTATGGTTGACGGCATCCGCCGCTTTGCGGGTAGCGATCTTCTTTACTCATTTGTGCGCCAGCCTGTTGTTGTTGTCGCCTTCCTGATCACCGTGATTTTCATACTGGCAGCCATCTTTGCGCCCCTGGTCGCACCCCACGACCCGTTTAATCCGGCTTCATTGTCGTTGATGGACTCCTTCTTTCCTCCGTCATGGGTGGAAGGCGGCGACGCGCGGTTTTTACTCGGCACCGATAATCAGGGCCGCGATATTTTCTCCACCATCATCTATGGCGCGCGTATTTCACTCATGGTGGGTTTTGCGGCTGTGGTCTTTTCCATTGCCCTTGGGGTTTTGGTGGGCCTGATCAGCGGCTTTGTGGGCGGGTGGTTTGACGCGCTCCTCATGCGCTTTGCCGACATCCAGCTCACCATTCCGGGGCTTCTTATCGCCTTGCTTGTAGACGGGATAGCGCGCACAGCGCTTCCTTCTGACATGCGCGAGGAAATCGCCATCTATGTGGTGATCTTTGCCATCGGGATTTCCAACTGGCCGCAATATGCACGGGTGGCACGCTCCGGCGCTATGTCAGAAAAAGTAAAGGACTACGTTGCCTCGGCGCGCATCATCGGCACACCATCTTGGGTCATCCTGCTGCGCCATGTGTTACCGAATATTCTCGGGCCCGTGCTAGTGCTTGGCACCATCGGGTTGGCACTTGCGATCACCTCCGAAGCAACGCTTTCGTTTCTGGGTGTTGGCGTGCCGCCGACAACGCCGTCGCTGGGAACGCTCATCCGCATTGGTAATGACTTCTTGTTCAGCGGCGAATGGTGGATCACGCTCTTTCCTTCCGGCGCTCTTGTTGTGCTCGTACTTGCGGTGAACCTGCTCGGTGACTGGCTCCGCGACGCTTTGAATCCGAAGTTGAGGTGACCATGAGCGCGCTTCTGGAAGTCAAAAACCTCAGCGTGGAAATCCCCACGCGTCGCCATCTTCTGGTGCCCGTGGATGATGTCTCGTTTGACATAGCGCCCGGCGAAATCCTCGGCGTTGTGGGGGAAAGCGGCGCTGGGAAATCTCTCACCGGCGCGGCGGTTATCGGCCTTTTGGAGCCTCCTGGCCGGATCGGCGGCGGGGAAATTCGCCTTGAAGGCAAGCGCATCGACAATCTCAAATATCGTGAGTTGCGGCGCATCCGCGGTGCCGCCATCGGGATGATTTTTCAAGACCCGCTCACCAGCCTCAATCCGCTCTACACCATTGGGCGGCAGCTCAGCGAAACTTTGCGGACCCACCAACCCTTGTCGGAAACCGCGGCGAAAGCCCGCGCCATTGAGCTTCTGGACGAAGTCGGCATTCCGGCGGCGAGCGAACGCATCGGGCAATACCCGCACCAGTTTTCCGGCGGCATGCGCCAACGCGTGGTGATCGCCCTGGCTCTTGCCAACAATCCTAAACTGATCATTGCGGACGAACCCACAACGGCGCTGGATGTTTCTGTACAGGCGCAAATCATCAACTTGCTGAAGCGCCTTGCGGCAGATAATGGCGCGGCAATCATGCTCATCAGCCATGACATGGGCGTTATTGCAGAAACCTGCGACCGGGTCGCAGTGATGTATGCCGGGCGCATTGTTGAAATTGGCGCGGTGCGCAATGTCGTGCAAGCGCCCAACCATCCCTATACCCAAGGGCTGATGGCGTCTATCCCGCGGCTTGGTAAAGACGACGCGCGCCTTGCTCATATCAAAGGCTCCATGCCCCGCCCCACCGATATTCCGCAAGGTTGCGCGTTTCATCCTCGTTGCCCCAAACGCTTTGAGCCGTGTGATCAAAAGCGGCCAGAGCTGATGAAGGGTGACAGTAGCCAGGCGGCTTGCTGGCTTCTTCAGCGGGAGGCCGACCAATGAGCGATGCGCCGCTGCTAGAGGTTAAAAACCTCTCCAAAATATTTGACCTGACGGAAGCCGCATGGCTTGCGGCGCTCACAGGTCGCAGCCGCCTGCTGCTTCCTGCAGTGGACGGCGTCAGCTTCTCCATCCCTAAGGGGAAGACCTTTGGCCTTGTGGGCGAGTCTGGTTCTGGTAAATCCACAGTTGCCCGCATGACGGTGGGGCTGATGCAACCTTCAAACGGCAGCATTACATTCGATGGCAAACCCGTCTCAGCGCCAGGCGGTGGGCGCGGCATTGGCCGCGGGCGTTTGCAAATGATCTTCCAGGACCCTTTTGCCAGCCTTAATCCGCGCTGGCGCGTGGTGGATATTATTGGCGAGGCCTTGTTGCGCAAAGGCATGCGCGACAGCCTGGCCCGTGCCAAACGCGCGGGCGAACTTCTGGACCAAGTGGGCCTTGTGGCCGTTGATGGCGAGAAATTTCCGCACGAATTTTCTGGTGGCCAACGCCAACGCATCTCCATCGCGCGCGCGCTCGCCAGTGAACCGGAATTCCTCGTCTGCGATGAACCAACGTCTGCACTGGATGTAAGCGTGCAGGCACAAATTCTAAATTTGATGAAAGACCTGCAAGACGAGCTTGGGCTCACATATTTGTTCATCAGCCACAATTTGGCGGTGATCGCTCACGTAAGTGACGTCGTCGGCGTGATGTATCTTGGTCGCCTTGTGGAGGTCGCCGAGAAGAAGCAGCTCTTCAAAGCGCCACAACACCCCTATACACGCATGTTGCTTGATGCCATTCCTCGGCTTGACATGACGACCCGCGAGCGCAGCCATGTGGTGGGTGAGGTCGCCAACCCCATGAGCCGTCCCCCTGGCTGCCATTATCATCCGCGCTGTCCCTTCGCCAACAAGCGCTGCAAGTCCGAAGACCCCAAACTTAAAGGTGCTGCCAACTTTGCTGCGGCCTGCCACGGGGTTGAGGAAGGCCGCCTGCCCGCTTGGGCGGCCGCAGCGGAATAGCCCGCGCCACTTGCGTCCCTCGCCCCCGCGTTCTATCAGAAGGCCCGCTCACCTATTGCCATGAGGTGCCGATGATCCCGCGCTATACCCGCCCCGAAATGGCGGCCATTTGGACCCCCGAATCGAAGTTCCGTATCTGGTTCGAAATTGAAGCCCACGCTTGTGATGCCTTGGCTGACTTGGGGGTCATCCCCAAAGACGCCGCCAAGGTCATCTGGGACAAGGGGCGCCCGGCACTGGAGCAGGTGGATGTGGCGCGCATCGATGAGATCGAGGCGGAAGTCAAACACGACGTCATCGCCTTCCTGACCTGGTTGGCTGAGCAAATTGGCCCCGAAGCGCGCTTTGTGCATCAGGGTATGACCTCATCGGACATCCTCGACACGTGTTTTAGCGTGCAGCTGGTCCGGGCCACCGATCTCCTGATCAAGGATATGGAGGGCTTGCTCAAAGCACTGAAAACCCGCGCCGAGGAACACAGGAACACGGTTTGTATTGGGCGCAGCCATGGCATCCATGCCGAGCCCACCACCTTCGGCGTCAAGCTCGCCCAAGCCTATGCGGAATTTGATCGCGGCTTGGAGCGCCTGCGCGCGGCGCGCGCGGAAATCGCCACCTGCGCTATATCCGGCGCGGTGGGAACCTTTGCCAATGTGGACCCGCGCGTTGAAGAACACATCGCCAAGGCCATGGGGCTCGAGGTCGAGCCGGTATCCACGCAAGTGATCCCGCGCGATCGCCACGCGATGTATTTTGCCACCCTCGCCGTCATCGCCTCATCCATAGAGCGCTTGGCGACAGAGGTGCGCCACTTGCAGCGCTCAGAAGTTCTGGAAGCTGAGGAGTATTTCTCTGCCGGGCAAAAGGGCTCGTCGGCCATGCCCCACAAGCGCAACCCCATTTTGACGGAAAACCTGACCGGCCAGGCAAGACTAATCCGCGCCTATGCCATCCCGGCCATGGAAAACGTGGCGCTGTGGCACGAGCGGGACATCTCCCACTCCAGCGTTGAGCGGACCATTGGCCCCGATGCCACGGTGGCGCTGGACTTCTCGTTGGTACGGCTCACCGGGGTCATCGCCAAATTGCTGGTCTACCCAGATCGCATGCAGGAAAATCTCGATAAACTTGGGGGCCTTGTGCATTCCCAACGGATTCTGCTGGCGCTGACCCAGGCAGGCGTGGCGCGGGAAGACGCCTATCGTCTGGTGCAACGCAACGCCATGCCGGTATGGCGCGGCGAAGGGCAATTCCTTGAATTGCTGAAGGCGGACCCCGATGTTTCTGCGAAGCTGAGCGATGCAGAGCTTGAGGGCCTTTTTGACCTCAGCTACCACACCAAGCACGTCGATACGATCTTTCGCCGGGTATTTGGCGAGAGCTGAGGTCCAATCTGCTAACAAAAATTGTTAGTGTCCCCCTGCCCGCGAGACAGGGAGAGCGAACATGCTTGAAATGAAATCCGTGTGCGAAACCTGCGCAAAACCAATTGCTCAGGACAGCACCGCCTTCATTTGCTCATATGAGTGTACTTTTTGTGCCCCTTGCGCAGACAAGACGCACCGCCTCACCTGCCCAAATTGTAAAGGTGAATTGACCCAGCGGCCAAAACGCGAGGCGGCTTAGCTGGCGTCTTGAATCTGTTTCATGGCTTCGGCCATGCACTCTTCGAACCGGCGTCGTATCTGGTGCTCGGATAAATCGACTTGCTTTGCCTGGAGGTCGCCCAATACCTTGCGGAAGACATCTTCGTCGCCGGGCTCGTTCAGATCAGATCGAATCACTTCAGCCACATAGGCCTCTGCCGCATCACCGGTCAGGCCCATAAGCTCCGCCGCCCAGAGGCCAAAAAGCTTGTTCCGGCGCGCGGTGGCCCGAAACTGAAGTTCCTGATCATGGGCAAATTTGTTCTCGAAGGCGTTTTCCCGGTCCTTGAATGAGGACATGACAAGCTCCATCTTTGGTGCCCACAGGATCGCCCGCGAGCCAATTTCTCACATGGCTTAGCGGGGTCTAGGGCCAAGTGCAAGCGCCCCCAGAGGGGCTCAGACCCGATTGTATGGGATGCGGCATTCCGTTAGGTTGACGCCGTAGATTCGAGCCCGATATAGGGGCCCCTATCTGCTTTCAAGCGGGCCGCGTCAAAGGTTGGATCCAAACCGCCCGCTGCCCCGGATGGAGACCTATGACCCGCCGACGTCAGATTTATGAAGGCAAGGCCAAAATTCTTTACGAAGGGCCTGAGCCAGGAACGATTATTCAGCATTTCAAAGACGATGCGACCGCCTTCAACAACGAAAAGAAGGGGACCATCGAAGGGAAAGGTGTGCTGAATAACCGTATTTCCGAATACATCATGGGACAGCTCAACGGTATTGGCGTTCCGACGCACTTTATCCGCCGGCTCAATATGCGCGAACAGTTGGTGCGCCAAGTTGAGATTATCCCTGTCGAAGTCATCGTGCGCAATATTGCAGCGGGGTCGATTTCAAAACGCCTTGGCATTGAAGAAGGCACACCCCTGCCCCGCTCCATCATTGAATTTTGTTACAAGAACGATGAGCTCGGCGACCCTCTAGTTTCAGAGGAACATGTCACCGCCTTCGGCTGGGCGAGCCCACCGGAACTTGATGAGATCTTGCAGCTCAGCATTCGCATCAATGATTTTCTCTCCGGTCTGTTTATGGGCGTCGGTATCAAGCTGGTGGATTTCAAACTTGAATTCGGCCGCCATTGGGAAAATGACCTGCTGCGGATTTTATTGGCGGACGAAATCAGCCCCGATAGCTGCCGCCTTTGGGACGCAAAGTCTGGCGACAAGCTAGACAAGGACCGCTTCCGCCGGGACATGGGTGGTGTCACGGAAGCCTATCAAGAAGTGGCAAAGCGTTTGGGTCTTCTCAAAGATATTCAAGACACCCCTGACAATGTGGTCAATATCGCCACCGGTAAGAACAAGGATGAGACATGAAGGCGCGTATTCACATCACCTTGAAAGCGGGTGTATTGGACCCCGAAGGCAAAGCGATCGAAAATGCGCTCGGCTCACTTGGTTTTGATGGTGTCAATGACGTCCGCAAGGGCAAGTACATCGAACTAGAAATCGCCGATTCCGATGAAACCACGGCGCGCGATAATCTGACCCGCATGTGCGAGGCGCTGCTCGCCAACACCGTGATCGAAAACTACGCCATCGACTTGGAGGCTTAAGACATGAAGTCAGCCGTCATCGTTTTTCCCGCTTCTAACTGTGACCGGGATGCGGCGGTCGCGCTTGAGCGCATTTCCGGCTCCAAGCCGCACATGGTCTGGCATGGCGACAGTGACCTGCCGGAGGTGGATTTAATCGTTCTTCCGGGCGGATTTTCTTATGGCGACTATCTGCGCTGCGGGGCCATGGCATCTCAATCACCGATCATGAAAGAAGTGATCAAGAAAGCGAAAGCCGGCACACCAACGCTGGGCATTTGCAATGGCTTTCAGGTACTTACGGAATGCGGCCTGCTGCCAGGAGTGCTGATGCGCAACGCCGGACTGCATTTTGTTTGCAAGACTGTGCCCCTAAGCGTGGAAAACACCGACACCGTATTCACCAGCAAATATGGCCAAGGCGAGGTGATTGATGTGCCCATCGCCCACCACGACGGCAATTATTTTGCCGATGCCGACACTCTTGATCGGGTCGAGGGGGAAGGCCAGGTCGCCTTCCGCTATGCCAATGACAACCCCAATGGCTCCGCGCGAGATATTGCTGGCATCGTCAATGCCAAAAGTAATGTTCTGGGCCTGATGCCCCACCCTGAACGCGTCATTGACCAGCAGCTTGGTGGCACCGATGGCGCACCCTTGTTTGCGGCGCTGACGGAGGCGCTGTCGTGAATTCCAATACTGATGCGGTGATCGCCGAGCACGGCTTAAGCCGCGACGAATACGATACCATTGTGCGTAGCCTGAACCGGGAACCCAACCTGACGGAGCTTGGCATCTTCTCGGTGATGTGGTCGGAGCATTGCTCCTACAAGTCGTCGCGGCTGCATTTGAAAAAACTCCCCACCGAAGGGCCGTGCGTTATTCAAGGTCCTGGCGAAAACGCTGGGGTTATCGATATTGGCGATGGGCAAGCCGCCATCTTCAAAATGGAAAGCCACAACCACCCTTCATATATTGAACCCTATCAAGGGGCGGCGACAGGCGTGGGCGGCATCATGCGTGACGTGTTTACCATGGGCGCGCGCCCGGTAGCGTTGTTGAATGCGCTCCGCTTTGGCGCGGCCGATCACCCCAAGACCCGGCACCTGGTGGGCGGTGTGGTCGCTGGCATTGGCGGCTATGGCAATTGCATGGGTGTGCCGACCGTCGGCGGTGAAGTGAATTTCGACAAGAGCTACAACGGAAATATTCTCGTCAACGCCATGTGCGTCGGCCTCGCGGATACGGACAATATATTTTACTCCGCCGCCAAAGGGGTGGGAAACCCCGTCGTCTATGTGGGCTCCAAAACCGGCCGCGACGGCATTCACGGGGCCACCATGGCGTCCGCAGAATTCGACGATGACTCAGATGAAAAGCGCCCTACCGTTCAGGTTGGTGACCCGTTTACGGAAAAGCTGTTGCTTGAAGCCTGCCTGGAGCTGATGGCCGAAGACGTCATCATCGCGATCCAGGATATGGGCGCGGCGGGGCTGACCTCATCGGCGGTGGAAATGGCCTCCAAGGGTGAGACCGGCCTTGAGCTTGACCTCGACCAGGTACCCCAGCGCGAAGAGAACATGACGGCCTACGAGATGATGCTGTCAGAGAGCCAGGAACGCATGCTGATGGTCCTCAAACCGGGCCATGAAGACATCGGGCGGCACATTTTTGAAAAATGGGGCTTGGATTTTGCCATTATCGGCATCACGACAGATACCAGCCACCTCACCCTTCGCCACAAAGGTGAAGAGGTGGCAGACATCCCCCTTGGCCCCTTGGCTGATTTCGCGCCCCTGTATGATCGGCCCCATGTGGCGACCCCCAAGGCAGAATATATTTCGCCTGATGACGTGCCTGCCCCCAACGATCTTGGTGAGGCACTGCTCAAACTTTTGGGTGGGTCGGAGCTTTCCTCCCGCCGCTGGGTTTATGAACAATATGATTACACCGTGATGGCAGATACCGTGCAGCGCCCCGGCGGCGATGCGGCTGTGGTGCGCGTGCATGGCACAACAAAGGCTTTGGCGGTTTGTACAGACGTGACGCCGCGCTATTGCCAGGCTGATCCCTTTGAGGGCGGCAAGCAGGCGGTGGCTGAGACCTGGCGAAATCTTACCGCCGTTGGTGCGGACCCGCTTGCTTATACGGATTGCTTGAATTTCGGCTCGCCGGAGCGCCCTGAAATTATGGGACAGTTCATAGGCTGCATTGATGGCATGGCAGAAGCCAGCGGCGCCCTTGGCTACCCTGTCGTGTCGGGCAATGTCTCATTTTACAACGAGACCAACGGCATTGGCGTAAAGCCGACCCCTGCCATTGGCGGCGTCGGGGTTCTGCCCGATGTCAGCCAGATGGCCACCATTGCCTTCAAAGCCGAGGATGAAGTGATCTTCCTTGTTGGTGAGACGCGCGGACACTTGGGGCAGTCGCTTTTCTTGCGCGACATTGCAGGCCGCGAAGAAGGTGCTCCGCCGCCGGTGAATTTGGCCACAGAGAAACGCAATGGGGACTTTGTGCGTGGGCTTATTCGCAGTGGCAAAATTACCGCGGTGCATGATTGCTCAGATGGCGGTCTTGCTACTGCCCTTGCCGATATGGCGATGGCGTCGGGCATTGGCGCGACAATTGATCTGCCGGATGATCTGCCTGCGCATGCCTTTTTGTTTGGCGAGGACCAGGCGCGCTACGTCGTGACTATGTCTGCCGCTGACGCCGATACCCTGGAAGCAGGCGATCTTCCTGTTTTGCGCCTCGGCACGACGGGCGGTTCATGCCTCACGTTCGATGGTGTTGCAGAAGTCATGGTAGAAGCGCTTCGCAGCGCCCATGAAGGCTTTTTTGAAGGTCTGATGCACGATCAGCTCTAGCGTTGCCCGCAGCGGACAACCGGACAATGGCGCTTAAATCAGCATCACGATGAGGATGGCGACAGGGTATTAGCCTCGGTCAAAATCTGCTGCGCTTCTTCAAATGAACGGACCACATGGATGCTGATGGGCACATCGGCCACCTTCTCCACATAAACCTGCGCCCAGCGACACAGCGCGTTTTCCGCATCCCCCGGCGCCACATAGATCGTAATCCCGTCGCGGCGGGTAAGGATCTTACTGCGCTGCTTGGTATAGAAGTCCTTGAAGTCATCGGTCGTAAGCTGGCCCGCTGTCCCGGGGTGAACATTCCATATCAGGTGGCGCGTTGGATTGGGTTCAAGTTCCTCACGCACAAGATCCAATATCTCACGGTAGGAAATTGGCTTCAAAACCTCGATAATTAATGCTCCAAGATCTTCGTCGCGCCGGACTTTTGCTGCGTCCATTCTTGCTCCCTCCTGCAGGCCCACCCAAGGCCATCCCAGACGACCATTGGATTCTTCAACTCATTGATGCTAAGCCCATTCTAATTCAACTAGCAATAACAGGATTGTTCCATGGCCATGCAAGCGCCGGATATTGAACGGCTGATTTTGGCCGCCCTGCCGGGCGCCCGTGTAACCATCACGGACCTTGCAGGTGACGGTGATCACTATTCCGCTGAAATTATTTGGGCCGGTTTTGAAGGCCAGAGCCGCATCCAGCAACACCAGGCAGTTTATGCTGCCCTAAAAGGCCGTATGGGCGGAGAACTGCACGCGCTTCAACTAAAAACTCGCAGCGCTTGACCTGCCCAAGGGCCATGCCTATTTCTTGGACAACAAACAGAATTACCACCCGCGGCTTTTAACCCGGAGAGAGCCTCAATGACCGACCAAGTTACAGCCCCAATCAACGATTGGCTAAAGTCAGAAGTGGGATCAAATGACGTGGTGCTTTTCATGAAAGGCACCCCGCAATTCCCCCAATGCGGATTTTCCTCCACCGTAGTCCAGGTGCTGGACTATCTCGGCGTTCCCTTCGCATCGCACAATGTGCTGGAGAGCGACGAGCTGCGGAGCGGCATCAAAGATTTTTCAAATTGGCCAACAGTGCCGCAGCTCTATGTGAAGGGTGAGTTTGTTGGCGGTTGTGACATTATCCGTGAGATGTTTGAAGCGGGTGAGTTGCGCGACCTTTTTGCGAACAAGGGCGTTCAGGTCAACGCGGCCTAAGCCACGACCATCGCACACGAAAATAAAGGGTCGCCCCCGCTGGAGCGACCCTTTTTGATTCTGAGCTTCGGGAAAAAAGGCGCTTACGCCTTGGAGTAGAACTCGACCACCAGGTTGGGTTCCATCTTGGTAGGGTAAGGCACGTCGGCCAAGGCCGGAACGCGCAAGAATTTTGCGGTCATCTTGGCATGATCAGCCTCAACATAATCCGGCACTTCACGCTCGGGGCTATCCACTGCCTCAAGCAGCACAGTCAACTGCTTTGAGCGATCGCGCACTTCCACCACATCGCCTTCGCGCAGACGATAGCTGGGGATGTTGACCCGCTTGCCGTTCACTTTCACATGGCCGTGGCTCACGAACTGACGAGCAGCGAAAACCGTGGGCACAAACTTTGCGCGATAGACCAAGGCATCAAGGCGACGCTCAAGCAGACCGATCATTGATTCAGCGGTGTTGCCTTTGGTCCGGTTGGCATCGTCATAGACGCGGCGAAATTGCTTTTCGGTGATATTGCCGTAATAGCCCTTGAGCTTTTGCTTGGCCATCAACTGCAGACCGAAGTCGGACTTCTTGCTGCGGCGACGTTGACCGTGCTGGCCAGGACCATATTCGCGTTTATTGACGGGGCTTTTTGGGCGACCCCAGATGTTTTCACCCATCCGGCGGTCAATTTTATATTTCGACGATAGTCGCTTTGACATCGTATGCCTCTTTCACTGACGCAGCCCGGCGAACACCCCCATGGTGGTCGCGATCTCAACGGCGGGTCTTGCATCTCCCGTAGTCACCGGTCAGGGCGAACCCTGTGCGGCGAAGGCGCGGAATATAGCCATCCTCAGCGCCATGTCAAACAGGCAGAATTCCTCAGTTTTTGGGCACGTCCAAGCGCTCCAGCGAGGTGATAATCCCGCGCAAAGTACGGACTTCCTGGTCGGAGAAATCCGCTCGCGTCAGCATCGCCTTGATATTGCGCATCATCACCGGGGCCTTTTCCGGCGGGCGCAGGAAGCCTGAGCGCGTCAATGTGGCCTCCAGATGATCAAAAAGGTGAGTGAGGTCGCCCCGCGGCGCGGGAACATAGCCGCGGCGATCAAGCTGTACTGGAGCGGTCTCATCCCCCGCCCGCATCCATTCATAGGCCAAGAGCAGCACTGCCTGGCCCAGATTGAGCGAGGAAAACGCAGGGTTAGCCGGGATCGTCACCATGACATCCGCCAGGGCCACATCGTCATTCTCCAGGCCTGAGGCCTCCGCTCCAAACAAAAGTGCTGTGCGCGAGCCCGCCCCATGGCGCGCGTGTAACTCTTGCGCCGTCCGGCCAGGGGTCATTACCGGCTTGGAGACCTCCCGCCCCCGTGCGGTGGTCGCAATCACATAGTTGAAATCCGCCAGGGCCTCCTTCGTGCTGGGGTATATCTCGGCCGCCTGGACCACCTCCAGCGCTCCTGCAGCCATGGCTTCGGCTTTGGCGTTGGGCCAGCCATCACGAGGGGCGACCAGGCGAAGCTCCGTCAGTCCGAAATTGAACATTGCCCGCGCCGCGGCACCGATATTTTCACCCATTTGCGGGCGCACAAGAACCACCGCCGGCCGGTCAGCGGACCCTTCAGGGCTCTTGTCTCTCTGTGTCATCGATGGGCTCCCAAAATTTGCATTTCAACGATGGATACGATAGCTCTCGCGCCGCATCCCAGCGGGCCTAGCGGCCTCTTTCCAAATCCAATTTAGAACAGGACGTATCAGTCTGCACCATGGCAAAAATCAAGGTTCAAAACCCGGTCGTTGAGCTCGATGGCGACGAGATGACCCGCATCATTTGGCAGCTCATTAAAGACAAGCTGATCCACCCCTACCTCGATATTGATCTGGAATACTACGATCTAGGGATGGAATCGCGGGATGCCACCGATGATCAGATTACCGTCGATGCGGCGAACGCCATCCAAAAACACGGCGTGGGCGTTAAATGCGCCACCATTACGCCGGACGAAGCGCGGGTCGAAGAATTTGGCCTCAAGAAAATGTGGCGCTCGCCCAATGGTACCATCCGGAACATTTTGGGCGGTGTTGTGTTTCGCGAACCCATCGTGGTCAGCAACGTGCCACGCCTTGTGCCGGGCTGGACGCGCCCTGTCGTCATTGGCCGTCACGCCTTTGGCGACCAGTACCGCGCCACAGATTTCAAAGTTCCGGGCCCTGGCAAACTGACCATGAAGTTCACTCCTGCCGATGGCAGCGCTGAGCTAGACTTCGATGTCTTTGATTTCCCCTCATCAGGCATTGCCATGGGGATGTACAATCTTGACGATTCCATTCGCGACTTTGCCCGCGCCAGCTTCAACTTTGGCTTGGGACGCAATTGGCCGGTGTACCTTTCCACTAAAAATACCATCCTCAAAGCCTATGATGGCCGCTTCAAGGACCTTTTCCAGGAAGTGTTCGACACTGGGTTCAAGACCGACTTCGAAAAGCTCGGCATCACCTATGAGCACCGTCTGATCGACGACATGGTGGCCGCCGCGATGAAATGGGACGGCGGTTATGTCTGGGCGTGCAAGAATTATGACGGTGATGTGCAGTCTGATACCGTGGCGCAGGGCTATGGCTCCTTGGGCCTTATGACCTCTGTGTTGATGACGCCGGATGGACGCACTGTGGAAGCAGAAGCCGCCCACGGCACGGTGACGCGGCATTATCGTTTGCATCAGCAAGGCAAACCCACCAGCACAAACTCCATTGCCTCAATTTTTGCCTGGACGCGCGGCCTCGCCCATCGCGGCAAGCTTGATGAAAACCAAGCACTGATCGACTTTGCCAATACACTGGAAGCCACTGTCATCAAGACCGTTGAAGGCGGTGAAATGACCAAAGACCTAGCGATCCTCATTGGCGATCAGCAGAGCTGGCTCACCACCGAGGGCTTTCTTGATGCGGTCGATGCGAATTTCCAGAAAGCCATGGCATAGGGCCTATTCGGGCACGTTGGCGCTTTCACTTTGCGGGCGGCGGAGCTCTTCTTCAAGAAGCTCCCCGCTCGTTTTTCCAAACCCGGCTTTGAGTTTTTCTTCTGCTGCTACGCGAATGCGCTCGCCAAGGCGGGGATGATGTTTTAGCAAAGCGCGGAAATCATCAGCCTCCAATATCAACAGGTGAACTTGGCTCAGGGCGCGCATGGTCGCCACATGGCGCACATGCCGCAAAAGGGCAATTTCGCCAAAGTGATCGCCCTCACTGAGAACCACTGTGCGATCAGCCAGCGCCACTTCAACGCGGCCCAATGAGATGAAATACATCGCGTCCGCCTCGTCCCCCTGGCGCATGATGATGCTATCGGCAGGGACGATCTGCGTGCGCAACAGGGACATTACTTCGGCGAGCTCAGCGGCATCGAGGTCAGAGAACAATCGAACCCGCGAGATCAGCCCCCAATTCACCACAAACTGCCGACGGTGAGTTTCCTGGCTAAAGCCCGTCGCGATAATGCCAATTGGCAGAGCAAACATGGCGAGACCAAATATCATGACGATCGCGCCGATAATGCGGCCCCATGCTGTTACCGGCACAACATCGCCGTAACCAACTGTGGTGAGTGTGGCTATGGCCCACCACATGGCGTCCGGGATGGTACCAAACACCTCTGGCTGCACGACCCGTTCCGCAAGGTGAATGGCGCTCGCCGCGAAGACCAAAAGCCCGAACATAATGATCAAGGCACCAACCAGCGCCCGACGTTCGGCATAGACCACATTCGAGAGGGTGGTGAGCGCTGGGGAAAACCGCACCAGTTTCATAAACCGCAACAGCCGCACGATCCGCAACACGCGAAGGTCAACGCCAATTAAAATATTCAAATAGAACGGTAGGATCACGAAAAGATCGATCAGCATCACGGGGTGGAGGGCAAACCGCCCTCGCGCTAGCCAACCATTGATGTGGCGCAAGGGTGGATGCTCCGTGCAAACCCAAAGCCGCAAGGCATATTCCACTGTAAAAACAACAATTGATATTACGTTGAACAGGGCCAATTGTGGACCCCAGGCCTCGGCAATACTGGGAACGGTTTCAGCGGTGAACGCGGCAACATTTGCCAAGATCAACGTGACCATGAACCAATCAAAGATTTGACTTGGCAGATCTTGCGTTTTTCCTGCTTCAAGAATGACGTAGAGGCGGCGCTTGAGGCGCGCAACACGGGACAAGGAAGAGCCCGTATCCGTCATCCGCCTAGGCCGCCGACAAGTGCGACTTGATGGCGTCAAGCGCGGCCTGGGCGTTCGCCCCATCCGGCCCACCCGCCTGCGCCATGTCTGGTCGGCCGCCGCCACCTTTGCCGCCAATGGCTTCAGCGCCGGCGCGTACCAGTTCCACCGCGCTTAGCTTGGACGTCAGATCAGCGGTTACGCCAACGGCCAATGCGGCCTTACCGTCATTGACGCCGACATATGCGATCACGCCGGACCCAAGTTTCTTCTTCGCCGCGTCAACCAACCCGCGCAGGTCTTTAGGCGCAACGCCGTGCAACGCCTGGGCCACCAGATTGACCCCGCCCACATCGACGGAGGCGAAATCTGATGCGCCATCGCTGGTGCCGCCGCCCAGCGCGAGCTTCTTTTTGGCGTCAGTCAATTCCCGCTCCAGACGTTTGCGATCTGCCGCAAGCACTGTTACGCGCGCAGTAAGCTCCGCCGGGCTTGCCTTAAGAGCGCCCGCGGCTTCCACAACCCGGCTCAGGTTTTCTTCATAAAAGGCGCGCGCACCTTCTTTTGTGACCGCTTCAACCCGCCGAATGCCGCCGGCCACTGCGCTTTCACCTGTGATCTTGAAAAGGGCAATGTCGCCGGTGCGGGCAACATGCGTGCCACCGCAAAGTTCCACCGAATAAGGGGCTGCATCATCGCTGAGCCCTACGCCCATGGTCAGCACGCGCACTTCATCACCATATTTTTCACCAAAGAGGGCCAAGGCCCCCGCCTCCATGGCGGCGTCGGGCGACATCAATCGGGTCGAAACCTCAATGTTTTGCTGAATGACTTCATTGACTTGATCTTCCACTGCAGCAGTTTCTTGCGGCGTCAGGGCTTTGGGGTGCGAGAAGTCAAAGCGCAACTTATCGTCTGCCACTAGCGATCCTTTTTGCGTCACATGATCGCCCAGGACATTGCGCAACGCCGCATGAAGCAGATGCGTCGCCGAGTGGTTGGCACGAATGGCCGCGCGACGCTTTTCATCGATTTGTGCTTCAACAACGCCGCCGATTGTGATTTCTCCGGCCTCCACATGGACGAGGTGCACATGCATGTCGCCCAATTGTTTTTTGGTATCGCTGACCCGCGCGGCAAATCCATCAGAGGAATTAAGCGCGCCGGTGTCCCCCACCTGACCACCGGACTCCGCATAAAACGGTGTTTGCGAAAGCAGAACCATTCCGTTATCGCCCGCTTTTAGAGTATCAACGGGCTGGCCATCTTTGATCAGCGCGGTCACCTGGGCTTCGGCAAATGTGGCCGCGTAGCCAACAAACTCCGAGGCGCCGCATTGGTCGCGAATATCAAACCAAACTTTGTCAGTGGCCGCTTCGCCAGAACCGACCCAGTTCGCGCGGGCATCACGACGCTGTTTTTCCATGGCGCTGTCAAACGCCGCGCGATCAACACTGATACCGCGCGCGCGCAAGGCGTCTTCCGTGAGGTCATAAGGAAAGCCAAATGTATCATAGAGTTTAAACGCCACCGCCCCGGGCAAGGTGCCGCCTTTACCTAAGTTTTGCGTCTCTTCATCAAGCAACTTGATGCCGCGTGCCAGGGTTTGGCGAAACCGTTCCTCTTCAAGACGAAGCGTCTCCATAATCATCGGTTGCGCCCGCCCGAGCTCAGGATAGGCCGCGCCCATCTCAGCGACCAGAGTCGGCACCAGACGATACATCAGCGGGTCTTTCGCCCCCAGCAAATGAGCATGACGCATGGCCCGGCGCAAGATGCGGCGAAGCACATAACCGCGCCCCTCGTTCGACGGCATAACACCGTCTGCCAGCAAAAATGATGTGGAGCGCAGGTGATCGGCAATAATGCGGTGGCTTGCCTGGTGCGCGCCGCGCGCCGCCACACCGGTCAAGTCTTCACTTGCGGCAACCAAAACACGAAAAAGGTCCGTGTCAAAAATATTGTGCACCCCTTGAAGGATCGTCGTAATTCGCTCAAGGCCCATCCCCGTATCGATCGAGGGCTTGGGCAGATTGGCGCGCTCTTCCTTTGTCACTTGATCGAACTGCATGAAGACGAGGTTCCAGAACTCAATGAAGCGATCACCGTCTTCGTCCGGACTGCCTGGTGGCCCACCCGGCACATCCTCACCATGATCAAAGAAGATTTCAGAACAGGGTCCACAGGGCCCAGTGTCGCCCATAGCCCAGAAATTATCCGCCGTCAGACGGACAATGCGATCATCGCCAAAGCCTGCAATTTTGCGCCACAAATCGGCGGCCTCATCGTCATCTATGTAGACCGTCACCATAAGTTTGGCCTTGTCGAGACCCAGGTTCTTGGTGGCAAATTCCCAAGCGTAAGAGATCGCCTCTTCCTTGAAGTAGTCGCCAAAGGAAAAATTGCCAAGCATCTCAAAGAAGGTACCGTGCCGTGCTGTGTAGCCCACATTGCCAAGGTCATTGTGCTTGCCGCCGGCACGCACGCATTTCTGCGAGGACGCCGCGCGCGTATAGGGCCGCGTCTCCGCGCCGGTAAAGACGTTCTTGAACTGCACCATGCCCGCATTGGTAAAGAGCAAAGTCGGATCGTTATGCGGCACAAGAGGGCTTGAAGGCACGATCTCGTGGTCATTGCCCTCAAAGTAAGAAAGGAACTGGCTACGAATGTCTTTCAGGCTGGTCATCGACAGGTCCAAATCACTGCAAAAAATAAGGGTCCGCGCCAATTGGCCACGGACCCTTAGACTTAGCTGATTTTCGCCGGAGTAAAAGCCCCTCCCATGGTTGAATTATCCTAGGCGGAGGCTTCTTCTTTATCCTCAGGGTCGGTCTCTGTCTCGCCCACCAGCATCACTTCTTCTATCAGGCCTGCATTGGCGCGGATGGACCGCTCAATCGTCTCCATGATGTCCGGGTTATCCTCAAGGAATTGCTTGGCGTTTTCTCGGCCCTGGCCCATGCGCTGGCTGTCATAGGAAAACCATGAGCCGGATTTCTCAATCACATCGGCCTTCACGCCGAGGTCCAAAATCTCGCCGGTTTTGGAGATCCCTTTGCCATACATGATATCAAATTCGACCTGCCGGAACGGCGGCGCGACCTTGTTCTTGACCACTTTGACGCGGGTTTGATTGCCCACCACCTCATCGCGATCCTTGATGGCGCCAATACGGCGGATATCGAGACGCACAGAGGAATAGAATTTCAGCGCATTGCCGCCGGTAGTGGTTTCAGGATTGCCAAACATCACGCCGATCTTCATGCGGATCTGGTTGATGAAAATGACCATGGTGCCGGATTTGGAAATGGATCCGGTGAGCTTTCTGAGGGCTTGGCTCATGAGGCGCGCCTGCAGCCCCGGTAGTACATCGCCCATCTCCCCTTCAATTTCCGCCCGCGGGGTCAATGCCGCAACAGAATCGATGACGATCACATCCACTGCGCCGGAGCGCACCAAGGTGTCGGTAATCTCAAGGGCTTGCTCGCCCGTGTCAGGCTGCGAGATCAGCAGCTCGTCAATATCCACCCCAAGTTTATTGGCATAGGTGGGGTCGAGGGCATGCTCAGCATCGACAAAGGCCGCAATGCCGCCGGCCTTTTGCACCTCTGCCACCACATGCAGCGCCAGAGTGGTTTTGCCTGAGCTTTCAGGGCCATAAATCTCAATCACCCGGCCCCTGGGAAGCCCGCCAATGCCAAGCGCAATATCCAGCGAAAGCGAGCCGGAGGGCACCGATTCCACATCCATAACATTGCGCTCACCCAACTTCATCACTGAGCCTTTGCCAAAGGCGCGATCGATTTGGCCGAGCGCCGCCTCCAGTGCTTTTTGTTTGTCCATATTGTCCTTTTCCGCGAGACGAACGACGTTACTGGCCATGGGGCCCCCTCCTTATTTCATACGGGTCAGCAGCTTTCAATTCATGTGAATGTACCCTGTTTGTTCCAAAAAGAAAAGCCCCACTATGTTGTTGATATTACAATAATATCTACAATATGTTCTTATATTGTTCTGAATTGGTGTCATATGGTAAACGCCAAACAAGTGGAATACTGCCTCAGAGTGAAGTGAGTCGGCGGTCTCTTCTCACCCAAATCTCCGCCTGATTTTCAGGGACCCCTGATAGGATCACCCATGGCAGAACCATATCTGGCTAACCTGCGAAACACTATTGAGCGTGCCAGCCTGTCAAAAGCTGTGCGGTCTCAGCTTTTGTGCAAACACTTTTTCAGCGGTGCGGCGTGCTATTTCGACGGCACGATTTTCATGTCCCTCACCCCCGTCGGATTGGCACTGAAACTTTCCGAAGATGATCGCAAGACCGCTTTTGCCAAAGGCGCGAAACCTCTGAAGTACTTTCCCAAAGCCCCCGTGAAAAAAGACTATGCAGTACTGCCGTCCAGGCTCATCAAAGATGATGCCCTGCTGCGCGATTGGATTTCGCGAAGCATTGCCTTTGTCAGGAGCTAGGCACTTTTTGGCCGCCCGAAATAACGCGCCACGCGGGCGCAATAAGTTTCGTAGGCTTTGCCAAAGACGCGGCGTAAATGGGGTTCCTCCACGCCCACGATATGGATGTGGACCATAACCGCAAAAGCCATGGCCAGCAGCAATGCCCAGGCCGAAAGCGCGGCAAAGGCGGCGCCGAACATCATTGCCGTGTAGCCGAAATACTGCGGGTTCCGGCTCCAGCGGTAAACGCCTTGTTCGATCAGTTTGTCCTCGAGCATGCCGAACACCCGGGCACGCGAGGCGTAGGCATAACGACCGGCGAAGATGATGGCGGCTCCAATGATCACAAGAGCTGCCCCCGCATACGTTGCGGCGGGCGAGAGCGGGCCCAGCGCGCCGCGATCAACCCAGGCAACTGCAAAAGTCAAAATACCGTAACCGTACATAACCACGCCGCTCAGCACCGCCGAGAAGAGTGAGGTGCGGCCGCGCGTGGCGAAATCCCTACGCCAGATAAGCATCATGGGGATCGCCAGCACCGCGTTAGCAGCGGCGAGATAGAGCAATATTTTCAGCATGAGAGAGCCTCCCGGTTGAGAACCCTCTCCATATAGGAGCTACAATGCTTGTAGGTTCAAGGTCTTTTCGTCATCCCGGGGCAGGTGGCACACCCGAGCCTGGGATCTTCAAGCGAGCACCAGGCTCGAGATCCCGGACAATCGCTGACGCCATTTCCGGAATGACAGCAATTGTGTGCTTGTGGCGCTAGCCCGCGTTACTCGCAGTCTTCGTTGTCGCTGTCATCGTCGTCGCAATCATCGCCGCCGGTAACGACGCCCACAACAGCGCCCGCACCATGCGCAGTGACCGAGACCGCCGCAGTGGTCACGTCCACCGCGGTGCCCACGGCCTTGGCGGCTACATAGGTCGCTGCACCCCATGCTAGCGCAAATTGAAAAGCGAGGCGTCTTACCTGACGCTCCCAGAGGCCTGCCAATACCCGCGCACGCATCACCCGCCTGCGGGCAGGCCCTCAATAATCGCTTCCACACGGCGGGCAATTTTGTCCCAGGTATGTTCCCGCGCCACGGCCATCAATTCCGGAGCCCGCGACCGGCCTTCGGCAAGGGCTTCATCGATCCCTTGCGCGAACGCCTCAGGTGTGGCGCAGATCCTGACATAGTCCGCCCAAAGCAGCGTCTCAGGATTGCTGTCGTTGGCAACAATGGGCCCGCCAATACCGAGATAGTCCCAAAGCTTTATGGGGCAGGCGACGTCGTTAAAGAGGCACTTGGCATAGGGTATCAGGAAGACATCAAAGCCCATCCAATAATGACCTAATTCCTCAAAGGGCACTTCGCCAATAAAATGCACATTTGGCATGGACTTGGCGCGGGCAAACGCCGCCTTCCAGTCCGCTGTATCGGGAACAGGGTTTGGGTACCAACCACCGAGCACGAAGGAAACGTCAGGGCGTTGCGACGCAACTTCCGCAAGCAACGCGTAATCAAATCTAAAATTCAATGATCCGATATAGCCCGCCCTTGGCGCCGGTATCTCTGCCAGGGCAGGCGGTAGGGGCGCGGGCTCCAATTGGTCAGCCATGTACTTGGGATTGAGCCCATTGGGCACATGGTGGATGGCATCCGCTCTCGCCGGATGCATCGCTTTGAGCCGATCCGCATTATACTTCGAGACCGTGATCACTACATCGGCCTTGGCAATAAGCGCCGCTTCTTTTGCGAGAACACTTTCGGCATGACGCGGCCAATACTTGCTGTATTCATCATATATGTAATACAGCGATTTTTTCGCGCCCAGCTGCTCTATCAGCTCGGTGTAGTAAGGATAGGAAAGTACAAGCACATCTGGCTCGCCAAAGCCGGCAGCGCGCACCGCAATCGTGATCAAACGACGCGCCAGTGGCCACATTGTTGTCAGGTACCAAGGCGGCATTTGAACCGAAAGCACTTGTACGCCGTTTTCTAGTCGTGTTGTTTTTGAAAAAAATACTCCCTTGCCCTTGATAAGCGCACGGGGCGTCGGCAGCTTAACCAGCAACACGTCATGGGTAGAGGCGAGCTCGGAATATAGCCTTTGCGTCCAATGCTCACCTGCATCGACTACGACAAGTTTTGGTTTCGCCTCCGGCTGTGACGAGGATTCTCTAAGCTGCTGTTGAATGACCATGCCCCCAATACATTGCACACGCGCTAAATCGTATCCGCGCTATACCACGCTAACCCAAGATACAGTAGAGCTAATCAATAATCCTCGCATAGCCCTTTGCCCTTGAGGGGGCGAAATTGGGCACTTCGAGCAATCAGAACAACAACATTCAACGTTGCAGTGCGAAGCCTGCGCGCCTGGCAATTTTTGGAGGGCCGCCCCTCACGCCACCTCGGCTTCATCTTCAGCGGCATCCAGCACTTCGCGCACCTTGGTAGTGAGTTGAGGCAACGAGAACGGCTTTGGCAGGAAGTGAATTTCTGCTTCTCCATCGGCAACCTTTTGCCGGAAGTCGCCTTCGGCATAGCCGGAGATGAAAACGACCTTGAGGTCCGGCCGCGAGGCGCGAAGCTTTTCCACCAGCCCCGGCCCATCCAGCCCTGGCATGACAACGTCCGAGATCACCAGATCAATGGGCGGGCCATCATAATTGGCGATCACCTCTAAAGCCTCAAGCCCGTGCTCGGCTTCAAGCACCGTGTAGCCGCGCATGGTAAGCGCGCGCGTAGCAAAAACGCGCACAGGTTTCTCATCCTCCACCAGCAAGATGGTGCCCTGCCCTGTGGTATCGACAGCCTCGCGCACATCACGCACGTCGGTTTTTTCCACCGTGCCATCGTTTGTGGGAAGATAAATACGGAACGTGGTACCCGCCCCCACTTCGCTGTCACAGAAGATAAACCCGCCGGTTTGTTTGACGATACCGTAAACCGTGCTGAGCCCCAGGCCTGTGCCTTCGCCGGTGCTCTTAGTGGTAAAGAACGGTTCAAAAATTTGATCGCGCACTTCTGCCGGAATGCCGGTTCCTGTGTCTGCCACTTCAATCAACACATAATCCTGAGGCGGCATGATCCTGTGACCCAAGGCGTGCACGTCGTCGGCCAATATGTTCTTGGTGCGGATAGAAAGTTTACCGCCATCTGACATGGCATCGCGCGCATTAACCGCCAGGTTCGTCATCACCTGCAAAAGTTGGCTTTCATCAGCCTTCACGTTACCCAGGTCCCGCGCGTGGGTCAGCTCCAGATCCACCTTTTCGCCCATCATGCGGCGCAATAGAGAGCCTGTATCAGAAAGGAAGTCTGTCAGGCTCATGACTTTTGGCACCAGCGTCTGACGACGGGAGAATGCCAAAAGTTGCCCGGTCAGATTTGCTGCGCGCGTTGCATTTTCTCGAATTTGATTGAGGTCCGCAAAACTGGGGTCGCCCACTTGGTGGCGTACCAGCAGCAAGTCGCAAAACCCGATGATGGCGGTGAGCAGGTTGTTGAAGTCATGGGCGATGCCGCCCGCAAGTCGTCCCACGGTTTGCATTTTTTGCGCCTGCAAGAATTGTGTTTGCAGGCGTTTTTGGTCCGTGACGTCAATGGCATAGAGCAGTCGTTCCCCCCCATCGCCCAGGGGCACAATTACTGTTGCGGCGCGATGGGTTCTGTCATCGCCTTCGGCCGGAATGGCGTCTGGATTGGGGAATGCCAGCTCAGGCAAGGGGAACGTGCCACTGCCGTTTCCGGCTTTATCCAGCAACTCCGTTAAAATTTCTTGTGAGGACGCATCCAACAAATCGGCTAATGGTTTGCCATGCCGCGCGCCATCGTGGGCAAGCCGCGCAAAGGCGCTATTGGATCTGGTCACTTCACCATCGGGAGACAGCACCGCGACACCAAGGGGTGCCTGGGCCATGATCCGCTCAATGGCTTCGGCCACTTCCTCGCTGAGGCCTTCGTTGCGGGTCGCCGGTGCCAGGCAAAGAAGCATGTCCCCGTCTTCACCCGCATTGAGTCGCCATAGGCTCATGGGTCCCGCACCGCCTTTGAGGGGCACTGCCGTCGCTGCAAGCATGGTGAGATCATTGGTAGGTTGTTGCGCCCACATGGAAAAATCAGCGCCGGCAAATAGGTCTGATGCTGGACGCGCATCAAGGTCCGCCATCTCGCCGCCAAACTTACCCAAGGCATCGCGGTTGAGCGCCACCACTACGCCATCTTGATCAAGCCGCAGCGCGGGAAAGGGCAAGGTCTCCAGGAACGAGCGATCCCCGCGCGTAATCGCGGAGCGCATGGGGCGGCCCCATTCCCGCAAGCGCCAAACCACGTGGCGTGATGTCGGACCCACGGCATCGGCCTCAATGATAAAGCGCCGCTTAGTCCCATCCATATCGGTGAATTCCATGTCCTCGCGCACCGGGGCCCCCCGCCGGGCGCTGATCTCAAGGCGATAGAGCGCTGGACCAAGGCCGCGGTCTTTGGCAAAGGCGCGCGCAAGCGTAATGGAGCGGCGCTCCCCCAAGCCCTTGAGGAGCGTTTTATAAGCGCTGTTGGCATAGACCAGTCGCCCGCCGCGAGAGGTCACAAATAGCGCCTCCGGCAAGACATCGATGGCGTCTACCCATGGCACCTCCGCGGCAGCCAGCGCATTGGGCCAGAACGCCCCGCGGAAGAGCGCAAAGATCACCACAGACGTCACCAAGAAAAGGCCAAGGGTCAATCCCAGGCCGCCGTCAACGGTCGTCCCTGCACCAATAATGGCTGAAAATGTGGCGATGAGTGCTCCAGCTGCGGCCAACCCCTTTAGCCACGGCAAGAGACGAAACCAAGCATAACCGCGGGGCAAATCGCCCCCTGTAACGTGGTTGTCTTCCGCGTCGAAGCCGTCTTGGCCGGTGTCGTCATTGTCTGATGCGGTTAATGCCATTGATGTCGTCCCGACGCTTTCTCATTCTCACCCGTCCCACACGCCCGATGCGGCGCTGGAGCCGATTCTGCGCCCATTGTGACTGATTCGGTTACAGCAACCTTTACGGCCCTAACGCCCTGTTTTCCCTAACCCTACGTCAACCGATTTCGGCAAAGGTTCTTGATTCGAAAAGCTCATCTGCTACACCCGGCTCGTAGTTAATTCTTGTGCCCGGAGTGCGTGCCTCATGCCCAGTATCCGTAATTTTTCCCTCCGCCCTATCGGCTGGGTCTGCGCCAGCCGCACCGAAGCCACCGACGACAATTGGGACAGCGAGCAATGCCGCATCGAGCTTGATGCCACGCAATTCCCCGCAGAAGCGCTTGAGGGGTTGGACCAATTCTCCCATGTTGAGGTGATCTTTCTGTTCGACCAAGTGGCCGAGGACAAGGTGGAAAGCACTGCTCGCCACCCGCGCGGCAATCTGCAATGGCCGCGCATTGGTATTTTCGCTCAGCGTGGCAAAGCTCGTCCCAATCGCCTCGGTGCCACCATGGCAAGAGTAAAAAAGCTCGAAGGCCATGTGCTTGAGGTTGAGGGCCTGGACGCCATTGATGGCACCCCGGTCGTCGACATCAAACCGGTGATGGAAGGGTTTCTGCCGCGGGGCGATTTCTATGAGCCGCCGTGGTCCAAAGAACTCATGAAAGAATACTGGAAGAAATAGAAGCTAGTTCGTGAGAACGCCTGCTTCCTCGTCCGTCAGAGCTTCCCACTGGCCTTGCTCCTGCGCGATGCGGTGCAGGCGATGGGCTTCGCGTGTTTCTGGCCGGTTGAGCAATTGTTCCCAGCGCGGATCGGAGAAGAATTCCGGCTCAATCGGGATTTGATTGACCTCCAGAAAAAGGGCGTCGTAATTGCCTTCATCATAGGCCTGATTGAAAAGTTCGAAGGCGCGATCATACCGCCTCGCTGCGGCATAGATGCCGGCGACGTCTTCGGTGTCCCAATTTTGATCAATTGATGGCATTTCGTCGATCCGTCCAGAATCAACCAACTCGATGATTTGCTCCGCATCACCTTCAAACCCGGCGAGGCCCGCTTCAAGGATCTCAAAATTGCGCACGATCAAAAGGTCTGTTGCAGCGGCAAAGGCTTCCCGAATCCGCGCCAGGCCCGCCTCGTCACCAATCAAATAGGAGGTAAATCCAAGCCCCATGTAGAGCTGCGCTGTTTCGGTTGTGAGCGGCACCCCGTCGGCCTGTTCCAGCAACATAGGATAGCTCAGGTCAAAGCGTTTGAGGGCGAAATAGACATTCATCAAATTGGTGAGCGCAGGCGGAAAATCAGGGGCGTCTGCGAGGATATTCTGCAGCTCCGCAAAGGCATCGCGGTAACGTTGCGCGGCCATCAGTGAATTCACATAAGACATACGGATTTCAATATCGTCCGGCGCAAGCTCCAACGCTAACCGAGCAAGGATCATCCCTTCCAGAATATTCTGGTCCTCATTGTTCAAGCCCAGATTGGCAAGCGCCAGCGTGGCAATTGCGACGGCATTGTCAGGATCAAGAGCAATCGCCTCGGCCAATGCCGGGCGCATATGTTCCGCCACTTCTTCATCTGTGAAGGCGTCGTAGTTCAGGTAGTAAGCACGCGCCAAACCCGCCCAGGCATCAGCGTAAAGCGGATCAAGAGCAATGGCTTGCTCATAGGCGCTAACGGCCAACCGCATAGGTTCGGCTTCACGTTGCTGCATCTGATGGCGGCCAAGAAGATAAGCGTTGTAGGCCGCGACATTCTCAGTGCCTTGATCGTGTTCCACAACGTTGAAGCTTGTGCCCATCTCCTCGTTCAGGGCCGCAAGGATCAGGCCGGTCACTTCGTCCTGGATCGCAAAAATATCCTCGATGCGCCGATTGTAGTTATTGGACCAGGCATGAAAGCCCGTGACCGTATCAATCAGCTGGGCGGTGATGCGCATATTGTCGCCTGCGATACGCACCGACCCTTCCAACACATAAGCGACACCGAGCCGTTCACCGATTTCCTGAACGGTGGCGTTCCCGCCCCGGAATGAAAATGAGGATGTGCGCGCTGCCACGCGCAGGTCAGGTACTTGCGCCAAGGCGTTCAGGATTTCTTCTGAAATCCCATCGGCAAAGTGTTCCTGATTGCCGTCTTCGCTAAGGTCCTCAAAGGCCAGCACCGCAATGGACGCATTGGCGTTGGTTTCAGCGATGACAATCGTCGGCGCGCGGGTGAATTGACCCACCGTGCTAATGGCCACCAGAACGAGCATCAAGAAGACCAGCACCCCATCAGTAATGATATGGCGTTCCGTCACACGCACGGGGGCCGCATCGTCACTGTCGCTTGTATCGCCAAAGGCCCAGCCCAGCACCAGGGCGAGCGGAAATCCCATGACGACGAACAGGACAAAAACTTGCTGGACCCAGCCTGGCGCATTGAACGTCGGCAGAATCGTGTCGGCAACCTGGATCAAGATCCAGCCCACCACCACATAGGCCACAGCGATGCGCACAAGGCTGCGCCGCTGTAATTCCCGCAACAGGTTTTCCATCTCAAACCGCCTGACTCAGTGCCTATGTGGGCCTAAGAGTCGCATATCAAAGACAAAACGTCGAGCAGGCTTTGTTGGCCTAATAGCAGGCGTCCTCAAAGTGATCCAAGTTGTTATGGGCCCGGTGCATATAGCCGCTCGTGAACACCTGGCTTTGCCGATAGAGATTGCTCTTTGCTGAGAGTTGCCCGGTCATGCGCAACATAAGCCCCACACGGCTGCGATAGATCGAGCGATTTCTTTCTGCGGCCTCAATATCCCTGCGCAACCTCGCCATGAGGGCGTTCCGGTTACTGATTTCTTCCGCAGTTTCATCAGGCGGGGGATGGCTGACGCCGTCAAATACCAATCTCAAGCGCCGGAGCTGCAAATCGGTGGCTTCGAGTTGAGCCTCATTAGCAATGCGCTCATCAATGAGCTGCTGCCGCTCAACATGCTGCGCAGCAAGCTGCTCGTTAATTTCAGCAAGCCGTCGCCGATGTTCCTCTAGCTCGGCCACTAGTTGGGCATGACGCTCATCAGAGCAGGTGCCCTCAGGCTCGGGATAAAATGGCGGTTCAATAATGACCTCAAAGTCCTCAAAGCCACCAAGCTCAAACTCCAAAGGCTCGCAAGTGTCGGCGTCGTCGCCGTCTTCGCAATAAGGCTGAAGGGGTGTGTCATCCGCCCCGTCCGGCAGACAACTTGAGGACCCGGGGAGTTCATCGCAGTAGGAATCGCCGCCGACAAAGTCAAAACCATCTTCTGGCACGCAAGTTCCATCGGCGCCATCTTCATCACACACATCGTTCTCAGGCTCTTCGACATCCAGCCCATCAACAGGCGCGCAAGTTGCGTCTTCGTTGCCACTTTGGGTGCATTCCTCCGGCGCGATTGCCAGGTCCACTTCGCTGGCATCAAGTAACCCCTCATAGAGATGTTCCACATTGAACATGTCCTCGCCCTCCACAGAGGTTGCCAAGGCAAGCATCCAATAGGGGATGCACGTCCCCGTCGGCCCTGCGCCGCCTTCGGGTGCGATATTGCAGGCTTGATGGCAAGACGCTGTGTCCGCATTCGCCTGCGGTTCGGTGCAAACTGCATTGGGGTTTGGGTAGCCATTACCGCCATTGATCAAGCCATGGCGATCAGCAAACCAAGCATCAATGTCAGTGTGATCTTCAAAGACATCGTCTTCCATCACCAGTGCCAAGCGGTCAAGCTGCATGATGAAGTTGTCATAGCGGCGTCCCAGCACAAATGTGGCGTGCCGTTGCAGCCAATGATTGATTGTGCCAGTGCTGCTCATAAGATCGCAGGCCTGATGGCAACTTGCTCTTGAACCCGTTGCGGGCCTAGCGTCGCTTTGCCATGCCCGACACTCCGTCTGCCACGCGGCCACACGCTGCGCGCAGGCATCGGAGTCGTTGTTATCGAGATCAACGCAAATGATTTCGGGCTCGACGCCGCATGCAGGTGCCACACCTCTCGCCTCATAGGGAGAGGTAAATCGGTCCTCATCCCATTCCACCTCCGCCGGGTAGGTGGGCTCCGCTAGTTCAGGCACAGTGACAATAATGGTGTCGGGGGTACGGATGTCACTGTTGTTGAAACTGCAGTCCTCGCCAGTGCAAGTGGTGGGAGCTTCTTCTTCGCGGTCTTCTGTGTAGCCGATGAAGGCGGGGACAACTTTCTCAGCTTCCTCAACGGTGGGCGGCATGATGGATACGTCGTTGTCATCAACTTCCGCATCAGGTTGATTTTCCGCAAGATTGGCCGCGTCCTCAGAGAGTTCGATGAATTCATCCGGTGGCACATAGCCTTCGGCTTCTTGCGCGCTAGCGCCAGCAGATGCAGCAATTGTCAAAATCGCCAAAGCCATAAACTGAATACGGAAATTCATGACACCAAGCCCCCAGCAAATTCGCCTCAAATTGCACACTAGCAGATTTCCGGCACCCCACGAAAAAGAGCAGCAATCTGCGTGATCGCTGCCCATCAACTAACCTAATCGATAATTCAACGCTCAGTCCCTCAGCTGTGGCGTTTCCGCTCGCACCCGCCACACCAGATCATGAAGCTCAATCCCACAAGCGCGCCTGCGCCGCCGCCGAGATAGGAAAAGTTGTGCATATGCCCGACGCGCCAGAAGGCGAGTGGATTCTCCAGCGGCTTTCCCCAGTTGCTGACAAACCCAGGCACGTCGGCTTCTGTGAAAACGGCAAACCCGTATGCCAGCGCCCCGAAGCCAAACAACAATGCAACGCCCGCAACCACAGCAGCGGACATCAAATATGATTCGATAAAGAAAGGCCTTGTCGGTCGGAAAAGCCGGACCGCGGTACGTCTAGTCGTCCCGGAAGACTTTCTCGCGGCGCTCGTGCGCTTCTTGCGCCTCAATGGAAAGCGTCGCCACGGGGCGTGCATCCAGGCGTTTGATGCCAATGGGCTCGCCGGTGTCTTCGCAATAGCCATACGTCCCGTCCTCGACCCGGCGCAGGGCTGAGTCAATCTTGGACACCAACTTGCGTTGACGATCACGGGTGCGGAGTTCCAATGAGCGTTCGCTCTCGCTTGACGCGCGGTCGGTGAGATCAGGATGGTTGTTATTTTCTTCCTGAAGAGCGGCGATAGTGCCCTTACTCTCTTCGATAATTTCTTCTTTCCAGGAAAGAAGCTTCTGGCGGAAGTATTCCTTCTGCACAGGGTTCATGAATTTCTCTTTTTCAGTTGGCACGTAGCCTTCTGGCACTTCGACGATTTCTGGATTCTTCTTCTTGGCTACCGCCATCTGACGCGCTCCTAACTAATACCCACCCGGAAAAACGCGCGGACTATAACGACGAGCCGTTACCCAATCAACAAAAAGCTAAACCTCTGATATACCTCATGTTTTCCATATAGGAGCCAGGTTGTGTGACCCCGGAACCAGCGAATCAAGTTGCCGTGTGGGTTCTTAACCTTGCCGCATTGGCGCGCTAAACTAGCCCTTGGGAAATCAGTGGCGTGGAACCCTCGGGTATTTTTTGAGGACATGGGAGGTCTCATGCAGGTCAATGCGGAAGGCCGGGCGCTGATTAAGCGTGCCGAGGGTCTGGCCTTAAATGCGTATCAGGACAGCGCCGGGCGCTGGGTCATCGGCTATGGGCATCTGCATGTGGCCCACAAAGGCATGACCATCACGTCAACCGAAGCCGATGGGTTTCTTGATCGCGACATTGCTGAAGCCAGCAAGATCATCCGCAAACACGTCAAGGTCGACTTAAACGAAAACGAGTTCTCAGCACTGGCGTCGTTTGTCATTAATTTGGGCGTGAAGAACTTCCGCAAAAGCCAGGTTCTCAAACGCCTCAATCGCAATGATCGCGCGGGCGCAGGCGACGCGTTTGATTGGTGGACCAAAGCACGCATTAACGGAAAGCTCACCGAGTTGCGAGGCGTCACCTGGCGCCGGGCTGAGGAACGGGCGCTTTTCTTGGAGCCCGTCACCATGGACGGGCCGGTAACCGCGGCCTCCCCCGGGCAAGCTGCCGTGATCTCCCCGCGCACAGTACCCCTTGAGCACCCTGACCGGCGCAGCAATCTCGCCCATAGCCGCACCCTTCAAGGGGCGATCATCAGCTTTGTGCTCGGCCTATTGGGCTTTGCCGCTGTCCTCGCCGATCTCGCCTTTTCCTTCGACATGGATCACCCCGTGGTGCAACCAGTGCTGCGTTGGATCGAAGGCTGGCCGCCGGAGGCATGGTTGTTTGTTGGCGGCGCGTTTGTCTTGGCGATGCTCTACATCATCTGGGCGCGCATTGATGATTGGCGCCAAGGGCGGCGCTAACCCCCCACCCTGGCCCTGCCCCAAAGGGGGAGGGGAAAACAAGGCACGGGCACACCTCTCCCTTGAGGGGGGAGGTCGATGCGTAGCATCGGGTGGGGGTGAAGGCGCTGCCCCTACGGCAATCCGCCCCGCCTAGACTCTGCCCCACCCGCCCCCTAGTTTCGGCAGCCAATGACAAACTGTCGGAGTGAGTAATGCAGTTCGAAGGTACCAAATCCTATATCGCCACCGAGGACCTAAGGGTTGCGGTGAATGCTTCCATCGCCCTGGAGCGCCCGCTGCTCGTCAAGGGCGAACCGGGCACCGGCAAAACCGTGCTCGCCCACGAAGTGGCCGAGGCATTGGGCGCACCGCTGATCCAGTGGCACATCAAATCCACCACCAAGGCGCAACAAGGGCTTTATGAGTATGACGCGATCTCGCGCCTGCGCGATGGCCAACTGGGCGATGAACGGGTCAAAGACATCGGCAACTACATCAAGCAAGGTAAGATGTGGGAAGCCTTTGTCATGGGCGACCGGCCAGTCTTGCTGATTGATGAGATCGACAAGGCCGACATCGAATTTCCAAACGACTTGCTGCTTGAGCTCGATCGCATGGAATTCTTTGTCTATGAGACCGGGGAGCGCATTGTGGCAAAGCAGCGCCCTATGGTGATCATCACCTCAAACAATGAAAAAGAATTGCCCGACGCGTTTCTGCGCCGCTGCTTTTTCCACTACATCAAGTTCCCCGATCGCGACACCATGACGGAAATCGTTGAGGTTCACTTCCCTGATTTGAAGGGACAGTTGCTCACAGAAGCTCTCAACGTCTTCTATGAAGTGCGCGACACACCGGGGCTGAAGAAAAAACCTTCCACGTCCGAGTTGCTGGATTGGCTCAAGCTTCTCTTGGTGGAAGATGTGGATCCGCAAATTCTCAAAGAGCGCGACCCGACAAAACTGATCCCGCCGCTGCACGGCGCGCTCTTGAAGAACGAACAAGACGTGACGCTGTTTGAACGGCTGGCGTTTTTGGCACGGCGTGAAAGCCGGGGGTAGGCGATGGAGATTTCGGTCGTAGGCGAAGCAACAAATGTGTGGGCATTTGGTTGGGCAGAGATATTCGCAATTCTCAATCTACTTTTACTTGGCTCCGCTACATTGTTTGCCATCCGAACAGTTAGCAGGATCCGAAAGGAGCGTCATACAACACGTCAAGCAGAGGTCGCAGAGGAAGTCTTGGCTCTCACCTATGAGGGCCAAAGAGTGTTTGGTAGCATTCGAAACATGATGACAGCTGGCGATGATGTACTAAAATTCTACATGAATCGGATCGACCAACACGACAAGTACTTTGATCAATTGATTGCCGTCATCCCACGATGTAAGGCATTTTTGGGGAAGGAGCTGGTTGACGAAGTCGAATACCTTCTCAAACTGCGAAACAAACTCGCAATCGACGCCTGGGTTGTCTGGGGGGATGGCAATCAATCGCACCGCGCTGAGAATCGGGAAGCATTTGAATCTGTTTTTGCTGGCCGTGAAGACGATAAGATTCAGCTCAAACTCAATCAAATTGAGAAAACCGTCGAGGACAAGTTACTGCCAATCATACGCGGAAAAGGAAGTATCTGAACGTGTTCTACCATTTCTTCACAGAGCTAAAGCGTGTCGGCATTCCGGTGTCGTTGAAGGAGTACCTGCTGCTCTTGGAAGCGCTGTCCAAGAACCTCGCCAATTATCAAGTGCTCGACTTCTACTACCTTGGCCGCGCCACACTGGTGAAAGACGAGCGCCACTTAGACAAGTTCGATCAGGTCTTTGCTCACGTCTTCAAGGGCCTTGATTACATGGATGAGGTGATGTCCGCCGAGCTACCCGATGAGTGGCTGAAAGCGCTCACAGAAAAATTCCTCACTGAAGAGGAAAAGGCTGAGATTGAAGCCCTGGGCGGTTGGGACAAGATCATGGAGGAGCTTAAAAAACGCTTGGAGGAACAAGACAAGCGCCATGAGGGCGGCAGCAAAGCCATCGGCACCGGCGGCACGTCTCCGTTCGGGAACTCTGGCTACAATCCCGAAGGGGTGCGCATCGGCCAGCAGGAAGGCCGCCACGGCAAGGCCGTGAAAGTGTGGGACAAGCGCGAATACAAAAACCTCGACGATTCAGTTGAACTCGGCACGCGCAATATCAAAGTGGCCCTGCGCCGCCTCCGCCGCTTTGCCCGCGAAGGCGCACCAACGGAACTCGCCCTTGACGACACCATCAAGGCGACGGCGAACCAGGGCTATCTCGATCTCATCTTCCGCCCCGAACGCCACAACACGGTGAAAGTGCTTTTGTTCTTTGATGTGGGCGGTTCCATGGACCCGCACATTCGGCTCTGCGAGGAGTTGTTCTCAGCCGCGCGCACCGAGTTCAAACACATGGAATATTTCTACTTCCACAATTTCCTCTATGAGTTTGTCTGGCAGAACAATCGCCGCCGTCATACTGAGCGCATGGAAACCTGGGACGTGCTGCACACCTATCCCGCCGATTACAAAGTGATCTTTGTGGGGGACGCTACCATGTCGCCTTACGAGATCACCTATCCCGGCGGCAGCGTGGAGCATTGGAACGAAGAGCCTGGTGCTATCTGGATGCAGCGCCTTGCGGACATTTATGAGAACGCCATTTGGCTCAACCCCACGCCGGAGCGGTATTGGGCCAACACACCATCCATTGAGATGACGCGGCAGCTCATGGGTGACCGCATGTTCCCGCTAACGCTGGAAGGCCTCGACGCGGCCATGAAAGAGCTGAGCCGGTAGTCGAGGCCATCGCGGCGTGGGGTTTACCTGGGCGCTTTTGCGAAAACCAATACCCTGCAAATCGTCGTCCGCTCCCGTGGGAATGTTGTCGCAGTCGAGGCGCCGCGCTTCGGATTGAAACTTTCTTATTCTGACACGCATCGCAATCGAATCCTTTCTGATTTGCGCTACTTCACGATTTAGGGGGGCAAGCTCACGATGTGCGCTGAGAATTGTTTCAATGTTCACCAGGGCTGACGTGGCATCATCAATTGGACGATCCAATTCACTCAACCCGCGTTCGACGGCAGTCATTCTATTGCGACGGAAAATTCCGCTGAGGCCGCCGATTGCCTGAGACAATTTCCTTATTGGCAGCAAAAGCGAGAATGCGACAGATATTGCATTTTTCACCACTTCGTCCAAGGCATCGCTTTGTCTGCGTACAAGCGTTCCTATTTCGTCATTGAGGGCGTCCAAGCGCCTGCCATAGTCACCTAGTTGATCGGCCAAGTTCTCTCCCTCAATCCATAATTGAACGCATGCTTGATCGAGCTTGGCTTGGGCAATCGATTCATTACGCACCGCCTTTCTAATCGCCTCTCTTACTGTTTTGCCGCGAAATTTCATTTTGGTCTCCTGATTTGCCGTTTTCGGGGGCCCATAATAAGCTGGTGCAGGAGCGCGGGGATTACTTATTGGTGTAGCCTGTTGAACGGCCGATTCCTGGCAATCTTGATGTGAATAGGCGGCAATATGCGAGCAAGAAACATTGTTCTTTCGGTACTAGGCGCGAGTGTTTTTGCCGTCGCCGTTTTCATCTCGTGGCTCATGTGGCCCCTGCCATCGGCGCAATTTGATTGGCGTCAAGTTGCAGAAGAGTTGGTTGAGCAAGACAATTGCAGTCAATTTGGTCTTTTTATTTACAATGCAAGCTTGGTCGATCCGGCTGGCGTGACAGCGGAACTTGAACGCCATTCCCTTGCTGAGTGGTGTCCGTCAATTGACGACTCAGAGTTCTTTCTTGATGAAAGCCCCAGTGATTTTTCTACAAGGGTTATCGCTGAAGGCATCGCCCTATCGGTGGATTTCGATGCGCGTTATCCGAATTTGGTACCGGGATATTGGAATGCCCTCAGGGAAGCGCTTTCATTTTGGCGTGAGGGTCGTGAGCTGCGCCGTACAGAGGGGCTCAGTTTCTTCGCATGGCCAGAATTTGTCCTTGGGTTTAGATGCGAGCGCGTTCTAGACCATGACTCTCAAGCCCCTTGGTATAATGCGCGATTAAATTCGGGCATTGTATTCTATGAGCCCAACCCCTTGGTTTTAGCACCGTGGGAGGCCCGCCGCGCAGCATGCAGCAATCTCGCCGCACATGAGGCGGAACGGATTGATCAAAGTTTGGATCGATATGAGGATCCCGAACAGCGGGAAGACCTCAAAGGTCTTGCCTTTAGTTACAGGACTTCGGAATTGCGTTGGCGGCCCATAACTCCTGAAACCGTCGACCCTCGTTGAAAATCACGTGACACGGGGAGGTTGAGGTAAGAGTATGAACGCAAGAAACATTGTTCTTTCGGTGCTAGGCGCGAGTGTTTTTGCCGTTGGCACTTTCATCTCCTGGCTCATGTGGCCCTTGCCATCAGCGCAATTTGATTGGCAACAGATTGCCGGCGAGCTTGTCGAACATGACGATTGTCGTCTGTTCGGACTCTATATCTACAATGTGAGCCACGCTGACCCTGAGGGAGTGGCAGATGCCTTGGGTCGCCATTCTCTTGCTGATTGGTGCCCCTCGATCGACGATACCGAATTCGTTGGTGGCGAAATCCGCAGTGAATTCTTTGAAAGAGAGATCAACTCTCAACTTGAGTTCGACGCGAGCCATCAAGACACTGCGCCGGGACTTGTAAACTCTTTACGGGACACTCTTGTGTTTTGGAGTGAGGGGCGCGCGCTTAATCGAAGCGGTGTTTTCGGGTTTCTTGCCTGGCCAGATCTTGTGTTGGGCTTTCGATGTATTCGTCCACTAGATCTTGGGGGCCAGTCATCCTGGTACAATGCTCGTCTAGATTCCTATGCTGTCTTTTCAGGTTACCGTCCGTCGTTGATATCTGAATGGGAAAACCGCAAGGCTGCATGTGGTGAGTTTGCCATAGAAGAGGCAGGCCGCATTCGCGAATCATTGAACGCGGAGACAAAAGCCGAACAGGCAAGAGATTTTTTGCGCCGTGCAGAGCGATATGAGCGATTGGCTTTAAGTTGGCAGCCAGTGGTTTCTGAAACCGACGATCCCGTGACGCGATGAGGATGAGGCAATAGTATGCGAGCAAGAAACATTGTTCTTTCGGTACTAGGCGCTGGCGTTCTGGCCGTTGGCACTTTCATCGCGTGGCTCATGTGGCCCCTGCCATCCGCGCAATTTGATTGGCAATATTATGCTGACGAAATGGCCGCAGAAGGCGAATGCCTCGCATTCGAAGAGTTTCTGCTGAGCCTTAGCGCGACAGACCCGGTGGGCGTCGCGGCCTATCTTGATGAGGGCTCTTTGTTGATCCGATGCCCCATTGAGGGCGAGGGGAGTGAAGGTAAGGCCGCGTATCGCGCCGCTGAGATGACCCGCGAGATACAGGAAATTGTTGACTTCATGAGCCGGTATCCGGGCTACATGTCGGACCCAGTGCGAGCGACGGAAATCGCTTTTGAATTCTGGGCCGAAGGGCGACGGTTGCGCGACGGATGGATTGGCTCAATCGCTTGGCCTGACTTGCTTGTTGGGTTTCGCTGTGTGCGACCCATTGAATTTGGCCCGTCGCACTCCTGGTATGCGATCCGTACCGATTCTGATTTTCCCGTGTCGCGCCCGGAGCCAATTCCTGCATGGGAAGCGCGATATTCGTGGTGCAGAAGGATGGCTTTGCAGGCAGCAACGGATCTAACTGAGCTTTCAGAGAACCTTGATGGCGATCAGGCCGAGGCATTTTCGGAACGCGCAGACCGATATCGCAGATTGGCGGCGCGGAGTACTCCCTTTCGATAACTCTCGCGGTTGTTAGCGTTTTATATCTCAATGAAAATCACGTGACGCGGGGAGATTTTTTGCGGCCCGCTCCTGCAACGCCTGTCCACGGGCGGCGGCGGGCAGATCGCTGGGGGGTCGAGGGGGGGGTGCACATCGTGCAGCGCGTTTGCGAATTTGCCCGCCGCCGGGAAGGCGACGATCCATGCCCCTTGGGCCAGGGGATGAATTTGACGGTTGGAGCACATGTTTGACCATGCCGGAGAGCCCCTGTTCGGCCGCCTTCACTTCTTGAAATTCTGGGGCTCGGTTGCCGTTGCCCCTCAAAGTATGTTCTTGCTTTGTTCTAATCCTGTCGTACACCCAAGTCAAGCGGGATTTGTTGACTTCGGCCTCACAATTTCCAACGGTCACCAGTGAACCCAAAGGAGTGCCCATGTTTGAAACCCTTCGCCGCGTCGTCACCGGCCACAATGCCGCCGGCAAATCCACCATCGATATTGACGGCGGGCCCGCCACGCAGCTGGAAGCCAACGGCTCGGGGCTGTTTGAGATTTGGCTGACGGAAGATCCCGCCGCGCAAAACAAAGGCGCAGCTGTGGACACGCTGAAAGGCACTGACCCACAACTTTGTCCCCCAAAAGGCGCCACCAAAGTGCGCTGGTTCGCAGTACCGCCGGAAAACAGTGACGTATCGGCGGAAGATATGGAAGCCGCCGCCGCCTTTGGGTTTGAGGCCGTGGGCGCCAGCCACGCCCGTGTTGATACCGCCCGCCACCCTATGATGCACAAGACCGAGACGGTGGACTACATTATCGTCATCAAAGGCGAGGTGGATATGCTGGTGGATGACGGCGAAGCAAAAGGCCTTAAACCTGGCGATGTGGTGATCCAGCGCGGCACCAACCACGCCTGGGTCAACAAAGGCACTGAGCCTGCGCTGCTGGTCGCTGTGTTGATGGACGCTTCTTAGCCGACGTCCCACGGCTTGACCGGGGGACCCATACAAACTCTGATCTGGGCACCCCGGTCAAGCCGGGGTGCGTCAGCAAGAAAATTACTCCGCCCCATCCAGCGGCAGGCGCACAACGAAATCATTCAGCAGATTGCCCACATAGAGCCCGTCATTGTGCTGATTGATGGAGGTGGTCATCCACACCTCCCCGCTGGCGCTTTGGAAGTTGTGCGTCACCTCACCATCGAGATTAAACCCCACAGTAAAGCCGTGCGCCACAACAGGTGTGGCATTGAGTAGATTCGCTAAACGGAAATACATCTTCCGAAAAAAGGGCGAGCCATTGGCGACGTCCGCTGCATCTGTGCGCGGTACAGCAAAGGCGACCCAGAATGTGTCATAGCCGTTGAAGGAGAGGTTATCTGGCGCACCGGGCAAGGCTTCGGCGAAGAGGTCATGTTCACCCGCCCGCGGCCCCGTGAGCCAGAGCCGCGAAATGCGATAGGCAAAGGTTTCGTTCACAAGCACATAGGCCCCGCCCGGCCCAAGGGCGACACCGTTTGCAAAATAGAGGTCGTCCAGTTGAAGCGTCAGCTCATCTAAGCCCGGATGGTACGAAAACAGCCGCCCTGTGGGCCGCCGTTCAAAAAAATCAGTAATGTTGTCGTGCAGGTCCCAACGTTGCGAGGCATCTGAAAACCAGATGGTGCCATCCTGGCCAATGTCCACGTCATCAACAAAAATCATCCTGGTGCCTTGATAGCTATCCACCAGCACGCGAATCTCGCCGCTGTCTGTGTCTAGCGCCAGCAGGCCTTCGAACGCATCGGCAATAACAAGATAACCGTCGGGATGAAATTGAAGACCCAAAGGCCGACCGCCGGTATTAGCAACTTCGGTGAATGTCGCGACGGCATCATCGGGATCAAAGCTGACAATGCGGCCATCAAGAAGCCCTGTGAAAATAGTGCCATCTGAATCCATTGCTGTGTCTTCAGGGCCATTGAGCAATCCGTCCGCGATGCGTTCCGCCTCGGTCAGGCGTTCGTTCTCAGCATAGGGGCCCACCAGACCGGGGTTGTTGGGCGTTTCAAACGCCAGCGGGTCAATGGGCACCGGCCAAAACGAAAGATACCCGGCAAGACCAACAATAATCAGCCCAAGTCCAATGCTTACAATCCGGATCATGTGAAGCCCCTCACCCTCTTGCCTAAACGGTTTCCAACTCTAGCACGGTTGCGAAATCTTGGCCTAGAGCATCCCACGCGGATTCAAACAAAGGCGACCATTCCGCCCCAAGGACGCTGCGGAAGGTGTCCCTCACAATGCTGAAAAAAATTGGAAACACTTCAACCGGCACGCCCAACTCATCATGGTTGATGCGCAGAGTTTGCAAATGGGCCGCTGCATATTTGCGCTCCCCGGCCAAATCAAGCAGGCAGTCAAGAAACTCAGCCAGCATATTGCCGCGCGCCGCACAGTCGTTATCCAGAATGAACAGCGGCTCCATCTCGGGATGCAGTTCAAACAGCTTATGATAGATAAGCAGCACCGGGTCGCCCGCCGCCTCCGCAACAGCTTCGAATGAGGCCTCGATGACCTCTTTGGTCATTCTTCGCCTTCTTGCCGCCAGCGGAAAAAGAACGTCAGCCAGCCGAGCGCGAATACGGTCGCAAAGACAAGCAAATACCAAACGCCCGCGATGGGAACGGTGCCATACCAACGGGGCGTGGCCCACGCCAAGAATTCCTCACTGGCCCCGCCTTGGCTGATGTAAACTCCGACAAGGTCTTGGGTGGCATAAACATTATCCAGAAATCCAATGCCCATGCGCGCATAGACCAGAAATGTGCCAACAAAAAATACGTATGCAAGAACGCGTACTGCCATCGGCGCTTTTCGCAAAAACGCGTAGAGACCGACGAGGTAAAGAACAACAAACGTGGTCATAGCCGAAAAATGGATCGTTGCCGCTTCATACCAATCGTTCAGGTTGGTGATGTAGTCGATCTCACTCATGGAAGCCTCTCTATGCCGGTCGCGCCGTGCCCCAATAATTGAACGCCAGCGGGCGCGGCGATGACGGCAGGTACATGGTCTCGGTCTCGGTGATCTCAAAGCCTGCCTCATTGATGAGGTCTGGAATGGCGCGCGTCAAATGACAGCCCCCTGCAATGACTTTCCATGCGGGCTCAATCCGCCGCTGCCATTTGGCAACGTCTTCGTCAGGCGCGAGCCCATGTTCACAGAAGATCATCTGCCCGCCGGGCTTGATGACGCGCTTCATGCCGGCAAGCGCCTTGGCCACATCGGGAATGGTGCACATGGTGTAGGTGACAAGCACCGTATCCACCGCGTGATCTTCCAGCGGGATTTCCTCCCCCGGCAAGTCGAGGTATTCAATATCAAGCGGGCTGGCATCAACGCGCTTGGCCGCGCGCTTGCGCATGGCCATGTGCGGCTCCAGCGCGAACAGGCGATCCACTTTATCGGCATTGTAATAGGGAAGGTTCAGCCCCGAGCCAAAGCCCACCTCGAGCACCGTGCCGCTCGCCTTCGGCACCACCTTGGCGCGCTGATAGCGGATGGGCTTCATAGAGCAAGCAAAGCTTACCAGCGGCGGCGCAATATATTCGTCCCAGAGATTCATGGGCTGAAGATAAAGAGACACCGCGAGATTTACAATCTTTCGCTTCGACGTCCCCCGACTTGTTCGGGGGACCCAGGCTGGCTCTCATCTGGGCACCCCGGATAAACCGGGGCGCGTCGAGCTAACTGTTTAAGTCGCCGTACAGGTCGCGCCACTCGGGATTACTCGCTTCAATCAAGTTCAATTTGAAACGGCGCGGCCACTTTTTGATTCTCTTTTCACGTTGAGCGGCCTCAGCATACGTTCTGTACTGCTCGACAAGCACGAGGCGCGTCACGGCGTAGGTCTTGGTGAAGCCGGGCGCTACACCCTCTTTGTGTTCAGATACGCGCCTGGCAATGTTGTTTGTGGAGCCGGTGTACAGTGTTCCCTTCTGCTTGCTTGCGAGGATATAGACAAAGTATGACATCGGAAGCGCTAGTCCGGTTCAATGCCCGGCGCGAGGGTTACTTGAAGCCCATCGAACTTGTCTTCCATGAGGATCTGGCAGGAGAGGCGGGAGTTATCCTGCACCTCAAACGCCTCATCCAGCATGTCGATCTCCTCATCGGTTTGCGGATAGAGCTTTGCCAGCCATGCTTCATCTACATAAACATGGCAGGTGGCGCAGGCGCAGGCCCCGCCGCATTCCGCCTTGATGGGCAAACCGTAATCGCGGATGACTTCCATGACGCGCCAGCCCTCAAGGGCTTCAAGTTCCTGGGTCTTGCCAGCGCGATCAGTGACGACGAGTTTCATAACGGCCTACTTTGCGAGCACATCAACCCATTCCGGGTGACGTTTGAATTGCGCCACCACATAAGAACAAGTGGGCCGGATTTTCCAGCCCCGCGCGCGGGCGTCTTCCACCGCATGGGCGACCAGTTCACCCGCAATGCCGCGCCCGCCAATGGCTTCGGGAACAAGTGTGTGGTCGGCGATAATCTCATTTGCGCCTGCGTGGACAAAGGACATCGTCCCCTCATGACCTTCAACATGAGTGACGTACCGGCCCTTGGTGCCATCATCTTCAAAGGTGATGGACAGCGTCATGTTCTGCATCCCTTGCCTGTCATCCCGGGGCGGCAAAGCCGAGTCCGGGATCTTGCCATACAACATGCCGCTCAAGATACCTGGAGCCTTGCTTTGCGCGACCCTGGAATGACGACAACGCTCATCTCACGCCAAGCTTCTTCTGCAGTTTGGTAGAGGATGTCGTGTACTGAAAAATCACCTTCTCATCGGGATGCACAATGGCCTTTGCTTTTTGCGCCATCAATGCAGCCTCATGAAAGCCCGACAGAATCAGTTTTAACTTGCCCGGATAGGCATTGATGTCGCCGATGGCAAATATCCCAGCCTCGTTGGTTTCAAATTTCTCCGTGTCCACCGGGATCAGATTTTCATCAAGATTGAGGCCGAAATTGGCAATGGGCCCCAGCTTCATGGTGAGGCCGTAGAAGGGCAGCAAGGTATCACATTCGATGTCAAACTCGCCGCTGTCTTTACTCTCCACGGTGACAGAGCTGAGCTGCCCATCGGCCCCGTTGAGCTTCTTGATCTTGGCGATGTGCAGTTTCATGAGGCCTTGGTCCACCAGCGCGCGCATTTCATTGACGCTTGCAGGGGCCGCGCGGAAACCATCGCGCTGATGCACGAGCTGCAATGACTTGGCGATGGGTTGCAGGTTAATGGTCCAATCGAGAGCGGAGTCGCCCCCGCCCGCTACAAGAATATTCTTGCCTTTGAACTGATCCATTTTACGCACGGCATAGAAAACACTTTTGCCTTCGAAGTCTTCAATGCCAGGAATGGGAGGTTTCTTGGGCACAAACGACCCGCCCCCTGCTGCGATCACAACCACCGGCGCTTCAATCACGGTGCCGATGTCTGTGGTGATGCGGAAGCTTTCGCCCACACGCTCAAGGCTCTCCGCCATTTGGCTGAAGTGATAGGTCGCGTTGAACGGGGCGATTTGCTCCAGCAGCTTGTCCGTCAGTTCTTGGCCCGAGACCACGGGGAGCCCCGGAATGTCATAGATGGGTTTTTCGGGGTAAAGCTCGGCGCACTGCCCCCCGGGCCGATCAAGAATATCGATCAAATGCGCCTTGAGGTCGAGCAAGCCAAGCTCAAATACAGCAAAGAGGCCCACCGGCCCCGCGCCTATGATGATCACATCGGTCTTGTGCGGCCCCGACCCATCGGCCGCGATGTTGAGTTCTGCCATGCCGGCGTCCTTTTAACGTATTTTATATGTTATTCTTTTTATTTACTCGAAACAGCATGTAGATCAAGCCCCCCGCCACTGCAAGGGGCATTCGCCCTGCCTGATGGCAGGTTGTGGAACGGGGCGCAAGACTGCGCCGCTTTGCCTCTCATCCCAAGGTGGCAAATTGCGCCAGTTTCCCTATGGTGAGCCAAATTGATTTGAAGTGAGCCCCTTATATGAGTGATCCAACCGACCTGCGCCGCAAGACCGGCCCCGAATGCCAGACCATGCCTGACGTTCGCTTTGAAGTGGACCGGCTGGACCGGGCGCTGGTGAAGCTGATCGCAGAGCGCCAAAGCTATATGGATGCGGCCGCGCGCATTAAAGGGGACCGCGATACGGTGCGCGACCCGGCGCGCATCGAAGATGTGGTGACAAAGGTATTGGCAGAGGCCAAACGCCAGGGCCTTTCGGCCAATATTGCCGAGCCGGTTTGGCGCACAATGATCGAAGCATGCATTGCCCATGAATTTGATGTCTGGGATGAGCTGCGCAACGAAGATCCCAAACGCGCGGAAGGTTAGCGCCCTGGTCTTGGTACAGGTTGACTCGCGCGCGCTTTTTCATAGTCATAAGCCGCAAGATGCCCTAGCTGCACCTGCGCTACGTCGCGAATGTTTTGAATAACCGTCGCAATCTCTGCATTGTCTTCATAGACCTCCATGTCGCGCTTGAGGTCCTCATAGAAGGTACGCGTGCGCTCAATCACTTCGCGCTCAACAAAGTCAATGAGCTCAATGGTATTGTTCGGTTTCTCGCCCGACGCCAGAATAGATATGAGCGCTGCTGCCATTCGGCGCAAGGCACGTGGAGAGTTCGGCATCGGGATGCGCAAAAACCCAACGGACACTCTATCCGATCCTTCATCGCACTGGATCGGCGGAAAAAACCCACGCAAGCCCCGCAAACTCTCGGGAAGTTCTTTTTTACTAATGAACTTTCGGTTTCGTAGCTTGATATCAATTGTACCCAACCCCGGGACCTCTATTTCCATCGGCCTTACATAAACAAAACACGGATTGGATTCTACGTAATTGTAGTTGTTGAGCATATCAAGCGCATCGTAAACTCCATATCTCACAAAACATTCAGTCGCACCACCTTCTGGTGAGTACCGCTGCACGAATAACCCCGCCTCACCCATTTTAAAATCGTCAGCAAGAATGTGGTGATTCAGAAAGTCGATGACTGGCATAAGTGCGCTTTGAGCGGTACCACCGGCGACAACTTTTGCGCCAATACGCCTTGTGCGCAGGAACATATTTGCGTCATGGTTCTCGTCAAACTCTACCTTCAAGCGCTCAAGTACCTCTTTGCCGAATATCCGTTGCAATAAGTCGGCGTCATGAAAATAAAGGTTTGCCGTGGCGCACTTTTGGTGGTCGGCAATTTTTCCGGTGAGATTATAAATGGCGAGTTGGCGTTCCATGAGTGCGCGGCGGACTTTACTCACCTCCCGATTGACTCCGTTCAGTACAAAGTCGTTGCCCTCGACGGCAACATCAAATTCGTCAAGCGGCAATAGCAGCTCGGAAGGGAGGTGCAGAATTCGCTTACCCTTGGTGATGTCGGGACTCGCCTCAATTCGAACATTCCCGTCAAGGGCCCGAATGGTTAGGCCATCGTCCACCAGCCCCCCATTATCACGCACCAAATCGCAAAGCTCTCTCAGCTCGCGTTCGATATCCGTATCGCTGGATACAATTTCTACCACTGCAAACTCGCTTCCAAACTATAATTTGTGAGTAACAGTTATATGGAGCCGTTAGGCTTTGCGCGCGGGGCGGTCAGTGCGGGCAATGTCATAATCATATGCTTTCAAATAGTTGAGCTGAATTTTCGCCACATCGTAAATATTTTGAATAATGGGTGCGACTTCCGGATTGGCGTCATATGCAGCCATATCTCGATTGAGCTCCTCATAAAAACTACGAGTTCCTTCGACGATCTGGCGCTCTGCAGTGTCGACAAACGCCATTATTTCTTCCGGGAGGCTACCTGTAGACATTGTCGAGATGATTGCCCTAAGGACACGCCGCAAGGCCCGCGGTGATCCAAGCGTTGGAATGCGTAAGAAGCCTACCATCAATTCGCCTGCCCCACCGACCTTTTGCAATGGCGGAAAAAACCCTCGCAGATCGCTCACTTGCGCAGGCAGTTTCTTGTTTTGAAATTTGCGATTCTGCAATTCAACACGGATCGAGCCGACACCTTCAACCTCGAGTGTAGTGGGTCGAGCATAAACATATGGCGCGGTCGGATCTACATAGCCATACGTCATGAGCATATCGAAAGAGTCATAGGCGCCATAACGTACAAAACATTCAGCCCCTCCTTGTGCCGAGGAAGAGCGCATGATCTCAAGGTCTTCATCTTTAAGGTGATAGTTACCGGCAGCGAAATTGTGATTAAGAAAATCGATAACGGGCATGAGCGCGGCGCGGACTTTGGCCTCATTTAGTTTTTTCGTCCCCAGTTGGCGCGTATGAAAGAATCCGGAGACAGGAGGATTTTGGGCCAACTTGCGTTCAACTTCCTGAACGACCTTTTCATTTAGAAGTCGCGTCAATAATGGTCGATCATGGGACAGCAGATTTACCGTCGCATATTTCTTGTAATCCGGAATCTTGCCGCAGAGATTATAGACCGTAAGCATGCTCTCCATCAGGGAGCGCTGTGCTTCGTTGGCTTCTGGTTTGACATTCTTCAAGACAAAGTCATCACCCTCGGCGGCAACATCGAACAGGTCCAGATAAAGCAGAGCATCACGGGGCGCGCGCAATATAGTGGTGGTCTTAGAGACCTCCTCTGGTGCTTCGATGCTCAGATTGCCACCCTTTTCCCGGATCGTAAGCCGCTCATCAATAAATCCGCCATATGTCTCAAGAAGACCGCACAGCTTCACTAGTTCGCGTTCAATATCCGTATTCTCTGAGGCAATTTTGACCACGCTCCACCCATTTCTATTCGACGAAATACTTCCACCCGGGGGCGGGCTCGACAGCCCGCCATACAGGCCCTCTAATAGGAGGTAGCAAAGGAGAGCCCGGCCATGCAACCAAACATTCTGTTTATTACGGCTGACCAATGGCGTGGTGACTGCCTTGGCCTTGCTGGTCATCCGATGGTGAAGACCCCCCATCTTGATGCGCTGGCGGCTGAGGGCGTTGCTTTTACCAAGCACTTCGCCAATTGCGCACCGTGCGCGCCCAGTCGCGCCAGCATTCACACGGGTATGTATCTTCAGAACCATCGCTCCGGCACCAATATGACACCGCTGGATCTTCGCCACACCAATTGGGCCCTGGAGCTACGGACCGCAGGGTACGATCCGGTGCTGTTTGGCTATACCGACACCGTGCCGGACCCCCGCGCGCATCCGGAAGGCGATCCTGTCTTGACAAATTGGGAGGGGAACCTGCCCGGCCTCAAACCCATTATTGAGATGACTTCCGAGCCGGGCCCTTGGTTTGAGTACTGCAAGGCCAAGGGTTACGATATGCCCGAATGGCGCCCCCTGCTTTATGGCCACCGCGATCCGGGCCCGGAGTGGGAAAATGGCGGGCCCGCCCCGAAACCGCTCAAGATCAGCAAGGAGGATAATGACACCGCGTATTTGTTCAACCGGGTGATGGACTATGTGGGTGAGCAAAAGGCCCCTTGGGCAGTGCATCTTTCGGTCATGCGTCCGCATCCGCCATGGATCGCCAGCGAACCTTATAATGCCATGTACGACCCCAACGACGTGCCGGATATGGCGCGCAAGGATCGCCCGGAAGACGAAGCCAAACAGCATCCGTGGCTCGCCCACCAGCTCGACCAAAAGCTTTATCGCGCCCCGGCCAACGAAAAATCACTGCGGCGTCACAAGGCGGTCTATTTCGGCCTTATGACCGAGGTAGACGACAATATGGGCCGGTTGATTGCGTTCCTGAAATCGCAACAGGTGTATGACAACACTCTGATTATCTTCACCTCAGACCATGGCGAACAGATGGGCGATCATTGGCTGCGCGGCAAATGCGGTTATTTCGACGCGTCCTATCATATTCCACTGATTATTCGTGAACCCGGCACCGTCGCTGACGATGCCCGCGGATCGCAAGTCGACGCCTTCACAGAAAATGTTGACCTCATGCCAACCCTGTTGGCCCGCGCCGGTGTTAACATTCCAGTGCAATGTGACGGCATGGACCTCACCCCGCTCATCGAAACCGGCGAAACGCCCCAAGGCTGGCGCACCGAAGCGCATTGGGAATATGACTTCCGCAATCCCACCAACGACTTTGCGGAGCAGGACCTGGGAATTTCAATGCACCAATGTGCGATCAATGTGATCCGCGGTGACAAATATAAATATGTTCACTTCGCTGGTCTGCCGCCGCTTCTGTTCGATCTGGAAAACGATCCCCATGAATTCGACAATCTGGCAAATGATCCAGCAATGATGCCGGTACTTTTAGAGATGGCGCAAAAAATGCTCACCTGGCGCATGACCCATGACGAGCAAACCCTTACCCATGTGGCAATCACACCTGAGGGCGTGAAGAAACGCTCTGCTCCGCGCTACCCACTTTTTGTAGGGGCATAGGGCGCGTGCGACTTACTCAGTCAACGTCAATCCAACATGCTCCCGCAGAAACGCTGGAATAGCCTCTCGCGCTTCAGATGCAATTTCAAACCAGTGCCACTGGACGCTATCGTCCGTGTAAAAGCCACGCTCCAATCGATGGTCGGCGCGGGGCAAAGTCATGGTCACAACATGCTGGTTCCCAGCTTCAGCGGCGTAGTGCTCAAGCAAAGGCAAGTTTTCCACCGGCGGCGTTACCCAATCATCCGCGCCGGTCAT
>JAJFIK010000088.1 GCA_021775005.1 Rhodospirillales bacterium | reverse complement strand
CCGTTTATTGCCGTCAACAAAAGGATGATTTGCGATTATTCCAAATCCAAGGACTGCTGCTTTGGCAAGAATATCTGGATAGAGATCATTACCGTCAAAGGTTGCCCGTGATTGAGCAATGGCGCTCTCAAGAGCTCCAAGATCACCAATTCCAGTACCGCCTCCAGTGGAAGCGATAATCTCAGAATGCAAGGTTAATACTTCGGTTAACGATAGATACCTCATTACGCTAACCGACGATACAGCTCGTGATTTTCTGAGATCACTCGTTTCATTGCGCGTTTGAAATTCGGTTCAGTTTGATTTATGAGATCGTCTATCGACGCTTCAACCAACTTATTCAACGGTAGACCATATTCTGAAGCTTTGTCTTTCAAGGCCCTAGCCTTGGCATCGTCAAGATTAACTGTAATTGTTGTCATATAACGGATTCCTTTTTATTATCGGTAATATAACCCAGGAATGGTAATTACTTCAATTGTAACATATTAAGGATTATGCCGAGCGAAGCCGAGGTATAATCCCTGTTGAACTATGCCGTAGCGCTGGTCGGGCAGTAAGCTATTGGAATTTTATACTACTGTTGATTGCTGATAAGACAAAAATACCCTGAAATTGTTAAAATTACAAGGTGGTATTTGCAGCAAGGAATGGATTAAATAAAGGATTATAAGGTTGGTTGCTGGAAAATAAGGAAGCAAAAAGGCACTATAATGGGCAAATTTGCCCATCCAGGCAATAAGGTGCCTGTCACGGACAGAGAAAAAGTTCGTGATTGCAGAATTTGAATGGGAACAAGGTGTAATAAGATTCATCCAGTTTTTTTCCATGGGGGTGCCCTCCGATTAGGGTAGATGAAATCAATTCGCAAAAAATCCTTTGCACCACAGTGGGGACATTTTGGATCCGATCGTTTTTCACTGCGTTCACGCAATTTGGCGATGACTGGAGCCAAAGCTGTGAGAGCAGTTATTAAGGCTACCTTCATGCTCCGAAGTGTTTGACGAGCCCCAGGGGCGAGGAAGCCATAGTAGCGAATGCGATGAAATCCCGGTTGCAACGCATGTTGCAAGTAGCGGCGCAGGAATTCTTGTGGGGTCAATTTACATTCTTCCGGGCGTTTTGTTTGGTGGCTGCTATAGCGGAAGACGATCTGTTCGTCACTGATGCTGAGGATATTTTTTTCAGGTAGTGGTCCTCGTTTGGTGTACCGAGCCAGATAGTTCAAGACATTGGGAGGTCCCTCGGTACAGGGTCGACAATGGGCTACCCATTGCTTAGACCATTGAATTTCCGGCAACTGCGGAGCATCAGGGTGCGAGCGGACAAGCCGTAGAAACACCGCTCGATATACTTTTGAGAGGGGCTTCAGAGGCAGCAAGTAATTGGCATTCACCATCTTGAATTCACCATCGGGACAGACAACAAGACCAGGGATCAGGCAATGTACATGAGGATGCCAGGTAAGTGTACGGCCCCAGGTGTGAAGGACCGCCAGGATGCCAAGCCGGCCACCGAGACGATCCTCGGCCAGGGTCTGTAAGGCTTCGGCGGCAGCCCGCATCATCGCCGCCAAAACTACACTCTGGTGACTTCTGGCTGGTTCACGAAGTTCTTTAGGAAGGGGAAACGTTACATGAAAATAGGGGCCTGGAAGCAGCTCGTTGGCACGCGCAGCGAGCCAATCGTCAATGGCCGCATTATGACAAGCCGCACACAACGAGTGTTTACAGGAGTGAGGAACGAACTCCTTTGCCTCGCAATCAAAACAGATTTTCTTGTGGCCCCCCATGGATTCTGTTCGACATGCAGCGATGTCAAACAAGGCACGCCGGTGAGGAAGGGGGATTCGATCACCGAATTTCCCTGTATACTCAGGTGCAAAGCGAAGAAAGATCTGCTGCAGCGGGCCGCCAACCCGACCCATTTACAAGAACTCCGTCAGATCAGCAAGAACCGATTGCCCACGCTGAATACACTCGGGAGTTAGTTGAGCATACACCATCGTTGTATTAATGCTCTTATGGCCAAGCCAGCGCTGAATCAACGGCAATGCCACCCCCCGTTCGAGCAAATGGCTCGCATAGCAGTGACGCAGCGTGTGCAGGCATACTGGGCGATTGATCCCGACTGATTTGGCCGCACTCTTAATCGCCTTGCGTATCGCTTCTCCTGAAAGCATTCGGCCACAGCCATGCGGCGATTCGAATAGTAGCCTACCCGACGGCCGCTGCCACCTCCAGTAGTCGCGTAGAACCGCCAACGTCCGCGCCGGAAGAGGCACCACACGGTCAACGCCACCTTTCGGATTGTGAATGTGTAAGGATCCAGCCTCCGCTGTGATCCAATCCACTGACGAACCGACAATCTCGCTTTTACGCAGACCGCAACTGTAGCCGAGTACCGCAGCTGCCCGCATCCGTGGCACACGCAAAGCGTTCAACATCTTGCGAGTCTCTCCAACGGTGAGGACAACCGGGAGCTTTTTTCGTTTCTGCGGAGTTGCATGAATGAAAAACGACTCCTTCCGCCCAAGTACCGTGTCGTAAAACATACAACAGGCTGTCAAGTGTTGGCGATAGGTGCTCGAAGCAACCTTATGCTCTTCAACCAACCAAGAAAAATAGTCCCGAAGATCATTACTACTGAGGTGGGACGGATGTTTGCCCGTGCGCCGTACCAGTAACTCAACATTTAACCCGTAGGATCGCTGGGTGCGTTCCGACAGGCCGCGAACAACCATTTCCCGACGGAAAATTTCTCGAAGTGAATCTGACATGGCTTACTCCTAGTTTGACTCGCCGCTTCATTGCGGATGAGTATCAAAATAAGAAAGGAAGAAAACCAAAAATTCAACTGAAACAAACGGAAAATTACTGAGAAAACACACGGAAAACTAGAGAGGTAAAGACTTGCAGGGAAAGTTGCGCGGAGCGCTTAGTTCAACGTTAGAGTCAGCTACCGATGGACTGCCAGAGCGAGGTACGAGCGGAGGCGGTTCAGCGGTTAGCTGAACTCATTTGTTGGCCGTTGCTTTTATATGTTTTATTTGCGCTGAAACTTCCTCAAGTTCTCTTCTAAACTTCTCGCCGTCACTCCTATCCATGTCTGGAATTACATTTTCAATCTGCCGTAACACCTTATCAAGACGAGCAGCCCAATCATCGTGCTGATTCCAGAAATCTATAGGAGTTCCTGAAAGGAGGCATTTCAA
>JAJFIK010000087.1 GCA_021775005.1 Rhodospirillales bacterium | reverse complement strand
CGTCATGCAAAAATGGATGGGCCATTCAAGGATCGAAACGACCTCAATTTATACCAATGCCGTTGGTGATGAAGAACGAGCATTGGCAAGCCGAATGTGGTCGGCGTAAAACTTGGGCCAATATGATCACGCCTAACCAGGCATCTCGCAAAGACAATACCGGCGTACCGTTTGACAACTTTATAGCACCCGTCATCCAACAAATTAGGTTGGTGTTGGAAAGCACCCCATTTTAAAACCCGAATATTGCTGCCCAATGTGCCAATCACTCAGCGGGAACGGAATCGATTAGCCGTCAATATTATCAAATGCCTCAAAGTAATGTGTGACGTTGTCCGGAAGATCGAAGTGCGCCATGCTCAGCTCAACATCGCGAAGCCAGCGATGTAATATCAACGCCTGCCCCCTCATGTCGAGAGGGTGAATTCGTATATCCGATGTTTCCATTGCCGACGACTGCAGGACCGCAAGTAGCACCAATGCCCTCGTCAAAAGTATCTCGCGAAAAGGCTCCCACTCTCTTGTGCGATCAAAATTGATAGGAAACCCACCATTAAGAATTAGGTGCGACGTATTTTCGAATCGATACTTAATATCTTCAAATGGAACGCCACGATGCTTGCGGTTGCTGCGTTCTAGTAAAGATTGAAACTCAACTGCCCTTGAAGAACAACTAACAAAAGTCACCGAGTGCTTAAGCCCTCTCAGCCACGAAAGTTCCTTCATCCAATTTTGCCCAGTACATCCAAAAACTAACGACGTACGGGCCAGCAATTCACACGGGTGTTTTGTCGCAGTGGCCCCGTCTACAACACGCATCGAATTTCGATCATACGTCGTAACCCGGAAGCCTTGATGTACAAGTGCTTTCGCAAGACGACTACCAATTGCGCCGATACCGATAACGCCGATCCTTGGTTTATGATCAGTCAATCCAAGCGACTTGATCTTCCTCTGTATTGAGGACGAAATTATTGTGGATTCAAAGAACTGTTTTGCGGGTGAGCAAGACACATCAATTTTTGCCATCGGCGATAGGTGCTTCTTTCGCCTCATACCTGCCGTGGTCTGCTGAATCGATATTGGTTTAAGATTGGGCTCAGTTCCAAATAGTTTGTGCCAGCGTTCAGATAGTAGACCTCCGTCGTCGCACAGGAGAACTCGCTTAACACCATTTGCCTGTAGTTTTTCGTGAGCGAGCTCACATCCAATCTCCAGGCTTTCAGATGCCTTCCGGTCATACTCAAGTGGAGTTTTAAAAATGTCTTGTTCAACGATGTTGATACCGCGTTCAGCTAGCAGGTTTTGCGCCTCTGCAACCGTCGAATAAGCTTTCGGTACGAAGATTAGGTTGCGGGCATGAATGCCCAAATTTTGGAACGCTTCGAAAAGCGCTATTGTTGAATGAAAGCAATGCGCATGCACAAGCACAACAGTTTTCTTTAGAAGATCAATCTCACCAAACCGTTGACTGCGTCGGTCAACTCCGGAAAGGAGTTCTTGAGCTATTTCATTTAGATCAATCATGGTGGTTAGTCTGCCTTACGGATTTTAGCACACGCACCAAAGAATCCACCAGATTTCTGCAGATAATCTTCTACAAGTTTACTATCGAAGTCCGCGAAAAACTCATTTTCATAAGATTGATTAAGTTCGTCGTCCGAAAGACCAGAATAGTACACTTTTCTTTTTTCAAAAGTTAGGCGGCGAAAGAGGACCTGGTCTCGCATCAACCTTATGCGCTCTTGTATTTCATCCTTAATCAAGTCTGCGGACGGTAGGTGATGTAAAGTTTCTAAGAGCATTGTTTTTGCGCCCGTCACCAGCAAGTCGACCTTTTCGCCCTGTGTTTTACCTGTTTTGGCACCTGGTAATCCGAAGTAGAGAAGGCTAAGAAAAACACCTGTTTCGCTGTCATTGATGAGTGTTGGAACAAGAATTATGGGCGGCCTCTTGATCTCGCGTAATAACTCCGTAAAAAATTTAAATGGCCCTAAATCATCGGAAGTTGCTGGGCCGAATGCTGGTCGGGAGCCTGTAGCAACGGCGTGAACTCGTTCAACAAAATAGAAAAGCCGAGCGGCATCCAAGGATTTCTTGTTCCCGTACGCCTGAATCGCCAATTTATGCAGCGCGTGCGGCAATTCCGATGATGTCCGGCCGCTGATGTTCGATGAACGACACCAGGCATCGTCTGCAATTCTTAGACGAGATTTAAGGGCTGTTACGCTGGCCATATTTTGGCTTGTAAGGGAGGCAAAAGCCTCAAACCACCCACGAGAAAAAAAGACAATCTCTACAAACCATTTCTTCAACCCAAATTGGCCGGTCTTGGCAATATTCTTGAAGAACTCAAATTTTGGAACAAACGGATGTTCTTTTTCCCCAGCTTTTTGAATTCGCCTTCCTATTGATCGTGCATCATTCCAAGCGTCTGACAACGACTGAAATTTTTGAGATTTACGAAGATTGTCATAGGGTGTATCAAGGTTCAATCGCAGAGGTGTTTCTACGACACGCGCCCCCGATGTTATAGACCAGTCGGAAAATTGCGTAGCGGTGAACTCTGCCAAATACGACTGCAATTCAAAGAGACCGATCTGATCGCCCTTTTTGAGTAATGCTTGAGGCATGGGCCTATACCCGAGGTTGCCCCAACCCCACTCGGTTACCTCACACACGTGATCATTCAAAATCACTCCAAATGGTGTCTGCCGGTCGATAAGGAAATCCTGGGGTAACGGTTTGCCGTTCGCTGCGAAAGCGACGCCAAGCTCCAGAATGCTTGAACCATATGGGTATCTCTCCACCCGAACTTTAAGCTTCGTCTTCTCTAGCTCGGTCGCATTGTTCCAAATGAGATCAAAGAGCTGCCATATATTGGCATCTGCGATCTTGAGTTGCTCGTCAATCTCCGGCCAACTCTTTGCCACCTCGAGACCCTCCTTCCCGCAATAGAATTTCAGTGCACGGTATTAGTGATGGAATTGTAGCTGAATGGCTAATAAAGATCACTCCGTTACCGTGTATTGCAAGCGATTGCAACAATTGAGCGATTTCTAGGGCACTTTGTTGGTCTTGTCCCAATGTAGGCTCATCAAAAATCATCCAAGGCCGTTCCATCGCAACCGTGACGGCGACGGCAAGCCGTTTGCGTAATACAAAGGGCAAATCTAGTGGATGGCTGGCGCGAAACCCCTCTAGGCCGAATGCGTCAATTAGTTTGTCAACATACTGAGATCTGGAGCGGCCTGTGCGCTGCGAAGCGCTTAAAAGTTCTCTGACAACGCTTGTCCGGAATAGCTGATGATCTGGATTCTGAAAATTGTAGGCAAATATGCTTCCAGGGTGCCCAAAGAGATTGGGCCTTTTGCGACCGACAAATATTCTGCCACTACTTGGGCGTAGGAGCCCACTTAACAATTTCGACAAAGTACTCTTTCCTGCCCCGTTATCACCTCGGAGGTGGATCACTTGGCCACTTGGAAGATCAAAATTGAGGTTGCGAAAGACCCAAGGGCCACTTCCATATCGAAATGAGAGGTTCTTCAGTTGTACAGATGGGGCTGGCGCGCGAGGAGTAAGTTTACCGATCGCTAGTTTAGGTACATTTTGGTGCTGCCGAAATTGGCGTATCTGAGGAGCGTGTGCAAATTGTGATTCAAGATCTGGTCTGTTGTCGATGATCGCTATTTTTGTACCCGTTGCCGCGGACCTCCGAAGGTCCTCAAGCACAGCTTTCAGTGCAATTGGCGAGAGCTGCTCTAGCGCGACGTCTATGGAAATCTTATCTCGTTGGGCGGCCAAAATGGCGTTGACTGCAACAAGCGTTTGTTCGCCACCTGAAAGAGTGAAAGGTGATCTGTCCAATAGGTTTTGATTTCGCAGGAATGCATAAACCTGCCCCTCGGGAAGATCAGCCGGAGCGCGCCCACCGAAAGATTGAATGGCAATTTCACCGGAAACTGAAGCCGCAAGGCCAGAAATCGTAGCACCAGGGTCTTCGCCGAGAAAGGCGCCATGCAACAAATTAGGCGGGCGAGAACCTCCAGACTTTCCAATGTTGCCACCTCCATCGTTCACACTCGGTGATATCATGGGCAATCCAGCAAATTCCCTTGCGGATGCCGTTCTTCCAGAAAAATTGGGGCCCACAAACAGAGTAAGCGAACCCACACATTCGCTCACATCGCCCATCGATCACTCCTACAAACAACAACACCTATGAACGTTGCCAGTGACACCGCTAGGGCCAGGGCGATGCTTAAAGGAATATTCCATCGGGCGAGCTCTATCTTGGCTCCAAGCTCTGCATTAATTCCTCTATGAACCCAAGTTTCTTCTCTCACAAACGCTGCCCGAAATGCATGCGCCAAAACCACAACTAATAGACTGGGTGCCTCCCAGAGCCACCAGAGAGTTCGTCCTCGGCCAAGCCCTCTAGCGTGCAATGCGTCAAGCTCAATCTGCAAAAATCTTTGAAGATCGTTGAATGCACTCAAACTAGCCAAGAGAGTGGCTGAGACACCGATTGGCAACCTATATAATCGGAGCGCAGCGCCAAGAGCGCTCAATCTTATCAACGGCAGTGCAAACCACTGCATTGACATACCGATGATGGCGATCCTGCCGGTCCGTTGCAATGAGACCAATGCTATTTGGTCGATAGTCGCGCGGTTCATTTCGTTTGGTTCGAACCACCCAATTATGATGAGGCCGGTCCATATTGGAAGAAGCGCACCTAAATGAAAAACGAGAGCAACAGGTAAGAAACGAGCGCTCACGGCGACGACCCAGAACCCCATCCAAAGAGCGAGGATAAGTTCAAGTTTCATAACCGAAGCAGCATAGATTATTGTGAGAACAAGAACTATGCCGCGGGCGTAGGGGTGGATCACTTTCGGGGGCTCGGAGCTAATGTTTTAGTCAGTGCAGCATTTGAGAAATGACCGACTAGGAAGTCGGGCAAACTTCGAAGTACTAGCATTGCAGCAATACACTGTAAGGTCTTGTCAATCGGCTCACTCGCGGCTCCACTTAGGAAAACTGCTGAGACTATTTGTTGCCCCCCGGAAACAATGAAGGCAGTAATCAAATCACGACCTGAACCAGTGGCTCCACCAAACACAAGCACAATTACTGGGGCAGAAACTACACCCGCCAATATGCCAAGCCCAATGCCGGTAGGGATTACTCGGATCCAACTGGAGAACCCCGCCCAGTAGCGAGCAGCCACATAGGCGTAAACAGCGATGGCTGCTTGGGTTCCGATAAAATAAATGTAAACCGGGCTAACCAGTACTGATGCGATTAGGAAACTAACTACCCCAACGATGATTGCAGGAGTAACACCAAGCATGATTGCGGCGATTATTGTTCCGATTGCATCCATATAGATGGGTAACTTTAGAATTTGCACGAATGCGGCAATAATTACATTTATCGCTATTGCAGCGGCAATTATGGGTATCCGTCCTCTGATAGGCATCGCTTTAGTGGCCTCACAATGATCATCCCTCGATTTACTGCAGATGAATATGGCAACTCGCCTCGGGTGGTTCCACTTCTTTTTTCGGGGGTAAATCCATACGTAAGATTTTTACGAAAAAAATTTGGACGAAATTTTTTGGGAAAAAATAATGGGAAAATATTCTATCTGGCGCAGACGGGTAAAAATCGTTGCCTCACAGGATTGGGTAGATAAAATTCCAATTAGCGTGCAACCGAAAGACCATGAACAATCGTAACCGAAAAAGTATCTCTATGTAATAATCATACTCAGCAAATACACAAGAAATGTGTTTGTGCTTACTCCGAGAAAAAGAGATTTCGCCAGGAAAAAATATGGCCCTTTTTAGGTGTCTTCTAACCGAGGAGACACACGATGTTTGTACTACGATTGATTTTCATCCGCATTGTTTGCACGGTATTCTCAATTGGTTGGTTTGGTGCTTTTGTCATTGTATGCACACACCTTCTTGAAATTATCGCCAGCTTTATAGGCATAGAAATCGCGGAAGGGATTGGTAGCATGCTTGAAATTCATCCTCTCTTAATAGAGGCCACAATTATGGCCGTGACGCTTTGCTTCGGTATTGTTCACGCTAGACATGCCTTCGAAATGGGTCGGCGTTATTGGTATTGGATGCTGCATGGTGCCGAGAGTATTGTGAACCATCACTGAACGAGCTGCGCCTGTGATTTTGATAAGTGGCAGAGGCGCAAGAAAAGCGCAATACTTCCACCATATTCAGAAGTAGCCTCACATTGGCCCCGCCGGAATTACCGTAGGGGTTGGTTCATATCGCGCCGATGAACATGCCAGTCCGACAACCAGAATGCACCAAATTGTTCAAAACTGGGGGCTGCAATGGCGCACTATCAATCTGAATCTCAAGGAATTTGGCACATTCCGGCGCTTTTCTGCGTCCTGATTCTCGCGGGGTGCGCGACACCTGTTGAGACTAGTATTCAGGAGACCACAGAAGCCAACGTGGCTGGATGCGAGGAACTTGGCCCAATTGCAGGGTCTAACTCGGTGTTTGTCGGGTTGAGTGCATCAGTGGGTCGGACGTATGCCCAAAATGCCGCGTTGAATGATGCTGCCCACATGGGAGCCACTCACGTTGTCTGGCGCGACATGGGAACTAGCTTGACAAATGAATGGGCTGGCACGGCTTATCGATGCGATTGACGGTATAGTCGGCTTACCGAAAGTCTCGCATTCTTTGTTTCCAGCCTGGTCAATGTTGACCAACGTGTTCCTTGATTGAAAGCTCAAGTTGATGTGTCCCGCGTTTGCTGGAAGTTCAACCACTTGGCCATGACATACAGGGCGCGTCCCACAGTCTTCCCGCACGCGCAATCCTAGCCGCTACACCGACGGAAGCCAGCCGATCTCTCCTATCCGATTGCATATTTCGCGCATTTCACCAGCCTATTGCAAAAGTAGTAAAGCTGAGTAAGCTCAACCTCCGTATGGTGTCCCTCAAAACCCAACTGCGGGGCCAATCTCCATGGCGAGAATGCAAATTCACGAGCAATTCCTCCGAATTTTCTTCGGGCTGGCTCTCTCTATCTGCGCCAGTGCTTTTGCGCATGCTCAAGAGTTCTCTGTCGGCGACGCAGTGGTGCTTGAAGAAGGCACTGCGCGTGGTGTGCCACTTCATCGGGACGCGCGGTCCAGCCTCTTTGGCTATGCCCAGCTTGGAGAAGTGGCTGAAGTGGTTGAAGTGCGGGACGAGGGACACTGGATTCTCATTCAGCTTGGCGGCGCTCAGGCGTGGGTTCTGGGGCGGTACGTCTCAAGTCTGACCCCTGAGACTCCCGAATCTAGCACTGAGCTTGAAGGTGACGCGACTGAGTTGCTGCTTGCCACATGCACTGAACTTGGTCGTCGGCTTCTACTAAACGACCTCTTCAACGTGTGCCTCGACCCTCAATGGCGGATACCAGCGTGGGTCTCGTATCACCTTGCCTCTGGCCGAATGGATGGGCCAGGTGACCGAGGTCAATCCCGATGGCTGCCAGACGGGCGTGTATTGCAGGCGGAACAAGCCCGAGACGAAGACTATGTTGGCACTGGATTTCATCGCGGCCATATGGCTCCGGCTGAAGCATTCTCACGAACACAAGCAGCCATAGATGCCACGCATGTGTTTACGAACGCCGCACCGCAGACAGGAAATATGAACTCGGGTGCTTGGCGATCCTTGGAAACCCGCGTTCGGCGTACCGTCGAGGTGCGTGGAGAAGTCTGGGTCGTGACTGGAAATTTGTTTCTGGATGCCGAGGGCAATCCGACGGACCCGAGCAACTTTATGAGTGAACGGGTTGCGATCCCGACGCACTGCTTCAAAGCCATTCTTCTGAGGGAGAGTGACGAATGGTTTGCATTCGGGTTCGTACTTCCCAATGAGCCTCGCCGCTTGGGAAATCCCCTCCAGTACCAAACAACGGTAGATAGAATTGAAGAGCAGATGGGCGGCATCGATCTCTTCGCGGCGCTTCCCGATGCAATTGAAAACCAAATCGAGCGTGAACAACCGCCGCTTCATCGATAATTGGAGAGATAGCCATGACGACAGATACATCGAGTAGCCCAAGCAGCAGATCAGCCGCAGTGTCTACCGGGCTCTATTGGGCAATCCTCGTCATTTTGGTGTTGGTGGTCTTGCTTGTCTTAAACTTCTCCACCCCGGACGCCATTAGTTTTGTTCCAGACACACCTGCTGTGGCGTTGCAAGTCCTGACGGGCCTGTTGTTGGTGGCGCTATTCGCTGAGCGCGCGAATGAAGTCATATTCTCGAACACAAGAAAGATGCAGCGAGAAGCTATGCAGCAAGAAATTGACTGGTTGCGCTCAGTTGCTGAAGGGACTGAAGAGTCAAGCACTCGGATGGCCGAGATCGACAAGATAGCGAAACTTGAAGACAAACTCAGAACCTTCAGAAGTCACACAAAGGCTATGACGCTGGGACTTTCGTTGGTTGTTGCAACAGTAATTTCCCTCGCGGGCGTCCGCGCTTTGAGCCCTCTCTTGGACGTGCAGTTCGATTCGCTCGCGAACATCCAATCGATGACGCTTCAGTTTGCCGACATCATCGTTACTGCGGCGCTCATCGGTGGTGGTGCCAGCGGTATTCACAAGATCATCTCGAAAATCGGCGAGCTTGTTGATTAACGTCATAGGAGAATGACTATGAAAACTATCTATCGTTTTACACTCGCTGTCGCACTGGTGTTTGTGATTATACCGTCCACATTCGCGCAGACACCAAGCGCACAAATGTCTGATGAAGAAGTGCGAGCTCAGATCGTGCAGGAGTCGCGTGCCAACTACTCCGGCTCTTGTCCCTGTCCCTATAACCGAGATCGCGCAGGGCGCTGGTGTGGAGGGAGAAGCGCCTATTCGCGGCCTGGGGGAGCTTCGCCTATGTGCTATCCAAGTGACGTATCAGACACCCAAGTCCAAAGATGGCGTGTGCGCCATCAGTAACCTGTTGGTTTATCTCACGTTGCCGCGATGGCATCGATGAGCTTGAACAGTCCTTCGCGTGCATTTCCGCGCGGCAGCGCATTCAGTCGCACTGCTAACTCTATTGTCCTTGGCGTTGCGTCTGGAACTGGGTTTGCCTTTACGCCCCGAACCTTCCGAGAAGTTGAAGAGCATCCCGCGAAAAAATCTTGGATATCAACACTGAGAATGGCTGAGAGTTCGACCAGCACGGGCGCGCTAATGCGATTTGATCCCTTTTCATATTTCTGAACCTGCTGGAACGTTACGCCAAGGAGCTCGCCGAGCCGCTCCTGGGAAAGCCCTGCCATTGTTCGTATGCGCCGCAGATTGGCTCCGATGACCTCGGAGTTTTGCCGCTGTTGGGCCTTCGCGCTCTTGCTAGTCATTCTGATCTCCCCGGACTAGAAATATACCCATTCTGGGTTGTGTCAGCTCGCAAATCAAAGGGTTTGAGCCAAGATCGCTTGCAGCTTGATGCCGCATCGATCAAGCGGTGTGAAAACCCGCAAGTGCGATTTCAGGTGCGCGATTAGTCAAACCATACTTCCTCGCAGGTGCCTCACAAGAGTGCACAATGGTGCCTTCTGGCGGCCCTTGACGCGGACAGGCTCCTCTTCTCTCTGAACATCCGCGCAGGACCCCGATAGGAGCTTCAGGCCGTAAGTTTGAGCGTTTCTGCTACGTCCTTCTGGGGTGCGACCCGTTTCTGGCCCGGCACTCCTCGCTGATTTTCGCGGGCAGAGCATGTGGCGCTGTCCAAAAACGAGGAGGCACAGGGCGAAGGATTTGTGCCAACAGATGGCAATTCACCGTTAAGTTGCTTTTCGCGGAGGTTATGCCACTTGAAATAGCTTCTTGTATACCCTAACGTGCGTGTATCCATAGAACACTGCAAAAGGAGATTGAATTATGCCCAACAGCAGACGGGAGCGAGACATGCTAAAGTTGATAGCCGATGCAGGTATCATTGATAGACGCGCTACACTTGATGATTTGATTGAACTGTCTGAGAGGCTGGAGCGGGATTCCGACGGAGACGGCGGTGATGCTCTTAATGCGTGGGCATTCATCGTCAAAGGCAAATTCGTATTTAAGGATGACAGCGAACCTGCTGGATCAGCTGGATCAGCTGGATCCGTAGGTTAGTTGCGCCCAAGATAACCTAGAGCTAACTGACGGCATTTGATTCTCTTGAGTTTGTGGAAAATGCGGGTTCGTCTACGGCCAGAGATTTTGCACAATGAAAATCCACATAGCTTGCCCATGCGTGCGAGTTGCAACGGACCATCGTTTTGGAGATGAAACTCACCTACCTTTCTCAAGGGGCCGATCATTTAGACCATGTCGCAGTATCGAACAGCTCAGCGCTGATCCGCACCGATGACTTCGCAAGAATTGAGGGATTTCAAACGCATTGCGCTGAACTACAAAAGGACCTCAAGTTCCTTTCGGAAGCTCTGATTTGTTTACACTTCTCCCGACCTGCGCACCCATTGGCGACCGTGCTGATCAATGATATTCGAGCAATTATCCTGCACAAATTTACTCTTAGGGCCGCCCGTCAGAATCCTCTACTGGCGACTTGGCTACTGAACGCGGTTGCTCTTCTCCAAGACCACTGCGTGGTGACGATTGAGCGAAGATTCGCAATTGAGCTAGTTGAACACTTTGGTTTCGATACCGTGGATGCGCCGAGTTACAGAACTGAGGAGAACAAGTACCTATTTTTCAAGTTGCAGGGTAAACGATACGCACCACAAATTGATATGGTTTACGAACGCAATTTCTATAACTTTACACGCGATCAGGTGTATTCACTAACGCACCTACTCTTTTACGTTAGCGACTATGGTACAACGCGGTTCTCATGTTCGTCGGCATTAAGTTGCGCCTTGGAACATCTCACATATGATGCGTATCTCAATTGCGACGTTGATTTGATGCTTGAGCTGATGCTTGTGTACAGGTCGTCTGATCGAAGTGAGAAAGAAACCGTGCAATTGTTTGAGAGCCTTGCATCAAAGCTAATACGGAAATCTCCAAATCTGCATCACGCATTGACAGTGATGGACAGCGAGTACTATCCCAAATTCTACCACCAAAGCTTACTTGCGATGATGTATCGCCATTCAAACATTGATGGCAATGGCGAATCCAATCGGTCACTTCAGGTTACTTATCGGGCATTGCGTGAAGCTCACACGTTCAACATTTCGCTTCGTTCCGGAAACTATGTTAAGGCGGCACGCAACTTCACGAGACTAGATAATGTGGATGCCGCCCATCTAAAGTTTTGTCGCGGAAATCTTGACCGCTACTTGGCCTTACAGCGCTACGAGTTCCGTGATTTGACCAGAGATGTCAGAGAAAACGTCCTGAGCGGTTAAGGTAGGTTCGGTATCGTCCCGAAATCTACAGCCACGCCGCTATTTCAGTACAACTCTTGAGATCGTCTTGATTGCAGTGGCGACTTACTACTTTCTCTCGATCCCACTGCAAAAAGGGATCGATTGGAACGAACACTCTTCGGGCCAAAACCTCATGCTCAGCCATCAGAAACTAGATCACAGAGCGAATGAGGATTCGCGAATTTGATGTAACCTAGCCGCCAAACTTGATCAATTCGAATGTCAAAGATTGGCAAATACTCGCTCAAGTCCTTGAGCGCAATTTTGTGCGTAGGAGTAGGCGGCTAGATTGTGCCTCACTGCCTATTGGTGTGCGAGCGTGTAGCATTCTTCGGTTGTCAATGATGATAAGCTCCCCCGGCCTGAGCAAAAATTCTTGCGTTGCTCTCGAGCGTTCAATGTGGCGTTCAATCTGTTTAAGATGCGTATCCAGCGAAGAGTTGGCATCTGTTCTTATCGCAAATCGCAACCACCTCATGCCTTGCTCGTGTGAAAAAGCGCAAGCTTCCGTGTATTCTGGCCCAATGAATGGGGACAGGTCAGAATTATGCTTCCAAGTTATGCAGTATCACTTTGCTTGTCGTCGCCCGGCATTACCACGGTGATTCCAGGGTTCAAGAGCCCTGCTCACATTGAACAGGAATCTGAGTTATTGAAGTATGGGGGGCAGTTGTCCGCTGAAAGGTTTTCTGAGGCTAGAAGAACTTGGATAAGATACTTGGATTTGCCGCCTTCGTAGAAACGACGAGTTTGCATCTTTGCATACTAAAGCTCTCGCCACATTCAAGACTCGCGCTTGACACTGTCTGAGGGAAAAACCTCCTTGAGTACCTCACACAAGCGGCGACTAGTTTTCTTGGCGGGTTTTGTGTGGCCAAGCTCCCATCGCCAGGTGCAAGACGGATCAAATCCATAGGTCGCGCCGAAAGCCTCATGAGAGAGGCCCAGACGCCTCCTGGCAGCCTTGATCTTGCCCGGCAGATCATGAGGCATTGGATATGGGTCGTATCCCAGGAAGGCAAATATCCGGGGAAACATCTCAATTCTTGGAGTAGCCTTTCCAGTCTCCCATTTGTGGTAGGTCCATTCGTTGACCTTGAGCAATTCTGCAGCCTGTTTTTGGAATATGCCCAGCTCATCTCTGCGCTTGTGCAAATTTCCCGGCAAGCCGGGGGCGTAAATCTTCAAGGCTCCAGGTTTGGCAGATTTCAGCCGAATTTTGTGAAATGGCAAGAAGGCAACGTGCCGATGCCGCTGCGGATATTATGGTGATCCGGCGCGGGCGTGTTCCCGTGCGCCGCGATGTGTCACGGACTACCAAGCGAAACTCTCAGGCCCGCTGCTTGATCGCATTGACCTGCACATTGATGTGCCGCCGGTGAGCGCTGATGACCTCACCTTGCCGCCGCCCGCCGAAGGCTCAGCTGAAATTGCCGCCCGCATTGCCAAGGCGCGAAGGCGTCAACGTGACCGCTATGGGGCGCACGGCTCGCCCCTGCGCACCAATGCCGAAGCGGAAGGGGATTTGCTGGAAGCCATTGCCGCGCCGGATGTTGCGGGCCGCGCGCTCCTTAAGGACGCCACGGATAAACTGCGCCTCACCGCGCGCGGCTATCACCGGGTGCTCAAAGTGGCGCGCACCCTGGCTGATCTTCAGGGCGCGGAAGATGTTTTGCGCAGCCACGTCGCCGAAGCCCTCGCCTATCGGCAGCGCGCGGCGGTGTAGGCGCTGCGGTCCGTAATTCCTTACCACCGCCTTAATGCGACCGCCACAACTCGCCCTTCGTCGTCAAACGATCTTTAAGCATGTTCAGCTAGGCTGCGCTCAAATCTATGGGGGATATGGGCGTGCACTTTCGCATTATTGCATCTTTTTTTCTGGCCATCGCCATACCGGCAACGGTGGTGCTGCAGTTCAATAGCGCGCCCGTGCAAAGTGAGCTATTAAACGCGCCGACCTCCAACATTCAAACCTGGTTGCTTCTTTTTGTATCGTCCCTTGCTATTGGTTTGGCTATTGGATGGTGGCGGGAGCGGCAATTGGCGGAAGCGCTGCGGCAGAATGAATCGCGGCTTCAGGGTCTCATCGACAGCCAAGGCGACATCATTATGCGCAAGTCCGCAGATGGTGTGGTCTCGTTTGTGAATGAAGCGTTTTGCAATCTGTTTGAGCTTGAAGCAGATAAAGTAAAGGGTACGAATTATCACCCTCCAGTGGATATGACGGCGGCCCGCGGCATGATCGGCACGTTCTCAGGGGCAGAGACCGGCACATTTCGCGTGCGTTATGAGCAACGCCTTGAGACGCGCGATGGCTGGCGCTGGTTCCTTTGGGATGACTATCCTGTGCGTGATCCAGAAGGTGTCCTTGTGGAAGTGCAAAGCGTTGGTCGTGACATCACCGACCGTAAGCAAATCGAAACAGATCTTTCCAGCGCGCGGGATGCAGCGGAGCGCGCGAACCGCTCCAAGTCGGCTTTTCTCGCCACCATGAGCCACGAAATCCGCACGCCAATGAACGGCATTCTGGGCATGGCTATGTTGTTGCGTGACACGGAGTTGACGGACGAGCAGCGCACCTATGCCGATGCGGTACAGGAATCAGGTGACGCGCTTTTATCGCTCATCAACGACATACTCGACTACTCCAAGATTGAATCGGGCAAAGTTGAACTTGAAGCTGATGAATTTGAAATTCGCAACGCTGTAGAAAGCGTGACGGAATTGCTGACACCGCAGGCGCACGAAAAAGGCGTGCAGATTGTCGCTGTAGTGCGTCAGGGGGTACCTGAGCGCGTCAAAGGTGACAAAGGCCGGTTGCGGCAGGTCCTGCTCAATCTTGTGGGAAATGCGCTCAAGTTCACTGAAGAAGGCGGCGTTGCGGTGCGGGTCTCGCTCCAGGGCGGGCTCAATCCGGTGACGCTCAAGTTCGAAGTGATCGATACGGGCATTGGCATTTCCGATGGTGCCCGCGCCAATATCTTTGAGGAATTTAGCCAGGGCGACGATACGACGGCGCGTAAATTCGGCGGCACGGGTCTGGGCCTCGCTATTTCCAAGCGCATCATCGAAGCCATGGGCGGCGAAATTGGTCTTGAGACCACAGATGGCGCTGGCAGCACGTTTTGGTTTACGGTGCAGCTTGAAACTGTTGTGCCGGCGCAACTGCCTGCGCTGCCAGCCCCCGGCGAGGCAGATATCCTGGTGGTGTCAGATTCACATATCATTGCTCCTGCGTTGGGCGAGCAAGTGGAAGCGGCGAGTTATCGCCCGCAAGCCCACGCCAGTCTTGGGGCAGCTTTGGCTGCCTTGGAGCGTGCGCCCGATGTGCGCTTTGCCGTGATGCTCTATGATTTGCCACTGGGTGCAGACGATCCTGATGTGCCCGTTGAGATGCTTGCAGATTTCCCGGCCCTGGCGGATGCCCGAAAGGTGATTGTCGTTGCGCCGGAACAACGCAAGCGGCTCGACCATTTCCTCGCCAGTGGGTTTGATGCGTTTCTGGTCAAGCCTGTACGGCAGGCAACGCTGCAACGATTGCTCAATCCCGGTGTTGATGCGGAATGGGGCAGTGCTTCAGCGGCGCATACTTCAACCCCTCGCCGAGCGCCCGCCATATCTGCGTCGAATGGTAATGCCTCAGGCGCCCGCGTGCTGCTGGCCGAAGATAATGACATCAACGCCATGTTGGCCACCGCCATTCTTACAAAGCACGGTTACAAAGTGCACCGGGTGGTCAATGGCCGCGAAGCGATTGAGGCCATGATCCAAATCACATTTGATGTGGTGCTTATGGACATGCAAATGCCTGAAGTGGACGGCTTGCAGGCAACGGTTAAAATTCGCGCCCTGGAAGGCCCGGCGCGCAATGTTCCCATTGTCGCCCTTACAGCCAATGTCATGGATGAAGACCGTGATGCCTGCCGTAATGCAGGGATGAGTGAGTTTTTGCCAAAACCCTTTGTAGCGGATGAGCTTCTTGCCATGCTAAACCGCATCTTGAAGAGCGGCGACGAAGATGACGGGAGCGCCGCCGCAAGCGCATAAAGGCGGTTATGGCTTCCCCTTCGCAAAACCCCTCTTGGCGCAGCGCCGCAGGCGTCTACTTAGAGCCCAAAGTTTTGTATGTTGCCTTGCTGGGGTTTTCCTCTGGATTGCCCTTGATGCTGACCCTTTCCACGCTGCAAGCGTGGATGAACCGGGCTGGCGTTGACTTGGGGACCATCGGACTTTTTGCCCTCGTGGGGCTTCCTTACTCACTGAAGTTTGTTTGGGCACCGCTTATTGATGCGGTGCGCCTACCGTTTCTCACACGCCTTTTGGGTCGCCGCAGGGGCTGGCTTGTGGCAAGTCAGGTGCTGCTCGCGCTCATGCTTTTAGTGTTGTCGCGCATGGACCCTCTTGCCATGCCAATGGTGCTCGCGATCATTGCATTGTCAGTGACCTTCCTTTCGGCGACTCAAGATATCCTTGTGGATACACTGCGTGTGGAAGCCCTTGATGATCGCCAGCAAGCTGCTGGTGTTGCTAATTACGTCGCGGCCTATCGCGTGGCCATGCTTATAACCACCAGCGGCGCGCTTTTTATCGCTGGGGGGTTGAGCAACGCAGGGTGGTCGATCAACGATTCTTACGGCACGATTTATCTTGGCGCAGCAGCATTGATGGGCGTCGGCCTCCTTGGCGCCTTGCTGATGCCCGAACCGGAAGCTGATGACGGCGCGGCGACGCTTTCTGGTGGGCCGCTCATTTTCTTTGTGGCGGCGCTGGGTGTTTTGATCGCGGCGCTGTTTTTCGTGCGGGCCAATTTGCCCTCGGACTATGTTCGCTATTTCAACGTATCAGTGCTTGGAAGTCTGGTTGTTCTGGCCATTGTCGCGGGGATTGCATTGCGTCGCCGCAGCGGCGGTGAGAGTCCGTTGCGCAAGGTATTCGTTCTTCCGTTTGAAAGCTTCACGCGCACGCATCCTCTATGGGTTGGGTTGTTGTTTCTTGTGATTCTTTTCAAACTGGGGGATGCCTTTGCGGGCTCGCTCTTTACGCCATTCGCGCAGCGGCTTGGGTTTGAAGACACCACCATTGGCATTGTCGTGGGCTGGGGCATCATCGCCACAATTGTGGGCGGCTTCATGGGCGCATTTGTGCTCAGGTGGCTGGGATTATTGGTGGCCCTGTGGGTGGCGACCGTTGTCCAGGTACTTTCGAACTTTGGGTATCTAACGCTCTCGATCATAGGCGAGAATTTACAGGCCCTATATGGCGCTGTGCTCGTGGAGCATGTCACCGGCGGCATTGGTACGACGATCTACATCGCATTGCTTTCCGCGCTGTGCCGCGACCGTCAGTTCACGGCGACACAATTTGCCCTGCTGACCGCGTTATCGGCGGTGCCGCGCACATTCCTGGTTGCACCAACGGGCTTTGTGGCCGAGGAATTTGGTTGGACGGTGTTTTTCATTCTCTCGATTGTTGTTGCGATTCCGGGGGTTTTGGTACTGTTTTGGCTTGGCAATCGCGGCGCAATTCCAGCGGAAATCACAACTGAGAGCAAAGACGCCGCCGGGTGATTTCTTGCCCCCGTGTGGCACCTTGATCGGCTAGGCTTTGCTGGAACCGGGAAAATATGGGATCGGCCATGGGTATTTCCATCAACGCACCTGAATTGCGCGCGGACGCGGACGCGGGCGAGGTCATCGCGCGGGCGGGCACGATGGATGTGCGGATGGCCACCAGCTCAGGCGATATCGAGGCTGCCCAGCGCTTACGCTTTGAAGTGTTCTTTGAGGAAATGGGTGCGCGCTCGGTCCAGTCGGTGGGCGGCGCGCGCATCGACAAAGACCGCTTTGATGAAGTTTGCGATCATTTGATCGTTGTGGATCACGGGGAAAATGGCGAGGCCTCCCAGGTGGTCGGCACCTATCGCTTGCTTATGCAAAATGTGGCGGAGCGCACCGGCGGGTTCTACTCCGCCAATGAATTTGACATCGCCCCGTTGTTGGAACGCAAGCGCGACGAAGGGCCATTTTTGGAGCTTGGCCGCTCTTGCGTTCACCCGGGCTATCGCAATCGCCCAACCATTGAGCTCTTATGGCGCGGTATCCTTGCCTACGCAGATCGCCACGGGGCTGAGGTGCTGTTTGGCTGCGTCTCGCTGCCGGGGGTTGATCCCAAAATTTTGCGCCCCCAACTCAGCGTGCTGCATCACCATGCGCTAGCGCCAGAAGATTGGCGCGTAAGGCCTCACGCCCACATGCGCGCAGAAACAAACCTGCTCGCCCCTGATGCTTATGATGCCAAGACCGCGTTTCGCGCTTTGCCGCCGCTAGTGAAGGGCTATGTGCGGGTGGGGTGTTGGTTCTCAGATGGCGCCTTTGTTGATCGGCAGTTTCGCACCACTGATATGCTCATTGCTCTGCCGCGGGCGCAAATGTCCCCGCGCTATAAAAACCGCCTCGGCGTGGGCAAGTGGCGTACCTAAATCGCCAGCCGCGTTTGCTCTGGCACTTCATAGGCCGCGAACGCTGCCATGTTCACAATATCCGTGACGCTGGCCCCGAGCTGGCAAATCTGAATGGAATGCTCCAACCCCACCAGGATGGGGCCGAGCACCGTGGCACGGCCGACCTCGTTCATGAGCGATGACGAAATGGCCGCGGAATGCAGCGCCGGCATCACCAGCACATTGGCGGGGGCCGAAAGGCGCATGAAGGGATAGAGCCCGTCTCTGTCGGGGTTGAGCGCCACCGAGGGCAACATCTCGCCGTCATATTCAAAGTCCACGCCGATTTGGTCGAGTTTGGCCACCGCATCGCGGATTTTGTCAGAACGCTCCGTCACCGGCTGGCCGAAATTTGACACCGCCATAAACGCCACGCGTGGTTCAATCCCCATGCGGCGCACAAAAGTTGCGGCCTCGCGCGCAATGTCAGCGAGCTCGTCGCCATCGGGAAACTCGGTGACAGAGACATCGGCGATGAAAAGCGTCTTGCCACGGGTGAGCATCGGCACGATCCCCACGGCACGCTGGCCGGGGATGGGGTCAATGGCCCACATGGTGTTGCGCAGCGCAATGGCAAAGTGCCGCGTGACGCCCGTGACCATGGCCTCACCATGACCGAACGCCACCATGCAGGCGCCAAACACGTTGCGGTCCTGATTCACAAGGCGCTGGCAATCGCGAAACAAAAACCCTTGGCGTTTCATGCGGGCATAGAGATAGTTCGTGTACCGCTCATTGTGGGTGGAGAGTGCCGCATTGACAATCTCAATGCCCATGTCTTCTGGTTCAAAGCCGACGCGGGCCATGGTCTCGTGAATTTGCGCCTCGCGGCCAATGAGTACCGGATCACCCAAGCCCTCATTGCGGAACTGCACCGCCGCGCGGATGACACTTTCTTCTTCGCCCTCGGCAAAGACCACGCGGCGCGGGTTCGCGCGCACGGTATCGGTAATGCGCTGGAGAAAACTTGCACTTGGATCAAGCCGCGCAGAAAGCTCATGGCGATAGGCGCGAAAATCATCAATGGGCTTCTTCGCCACACCTGACGCCATCGCTGCTTTGGCCACCGCTTGAGGCACATGGGTGATAAGGCGCGGATCAAACGGCACCGGGATAATGTAATCTGGACCATATTTGAGGCGACTGCCGGCATAGGCGCGGGCCACTTCGTCGGGAACATCTTCGCGGGCAAGCTCAGCAATGGCATTGGCCGCGGCGATTTTCATATCCTCGTTGATGGTTGTGGCGCGCACATCCAGGGCCCCGCGGAAAATGTAGGGAAAGCCCAAAACGTTGTTCACCTGGTTGGGGTAGTCCGAGCGGCCCGTGGCGATGATGGCGTCCGCGCGCACCGCTTTTACCTCTTCAGGGGTGATTTCAGGGTCGGGATTTGCGCAGGCAAAAATGATCGGCTCCTGCGCCATAGATTTCACCATGGCCGGGGTCATGGCCCCGGCAACCGATAGCCCCAGGAACACATCTGAACCTTTCACGGCCTCCTCAAGAGTGCGCGCCTCGGTGGCTGCCGCATGGGCTGCTTTCCATTGGTTCATGCCCTGCTCGCGGCCTTGATAAATCACGCCCTTGGAATCGCACAAGATGGCGTTGTCATGGGGCAGCCCCATGGCTTTTAAAAGCTCAAGACAGGCAATGCCCGCAGCCCCTGCACCGTTCACAACAACTTTGGTCTTTTTGATGTCGCGCTTGGTTAGATGCAGCGCATTGATGATACCGGCAACGGTGATGATGGCGGTGCCGTGCTGATCGTCATGGAACACGGGGATGTTCATGACCTCGCGCAGGCGGCTTTCGATCAAAAAGCTCTCCGGCGCTTTGATGTCTTCCAGGTTGATGCCGCCAAAGCTTGGCTCCAAAATCCTCACCGCGTTGACGAACTCGTCCACGTCTTTGGTGTCGAGTTCAAGGTCAATGGCGTCGACCCCGGCGAAGCGCTTGAACAGCACTGCCTTGCCTTCCATCACCGGCTTTGATGCCAGCGCGCCCAAATTGCCAAGCCCCAAGATCGCTGTGCCGTTGGTGATTACCGCAACGAAATTTCCGCGTGCCGTGTAATCGAAGGCTGCGTCGGGATTTTTGGCGATCTCACGCACCGGGGCGGCGACGCCGGGGGAATAGGCGAGGGACAAATCTCGCTGGCTGGCCATAGGCTTGGTGGCAGAAATCTCGACCTTGCCGGGCTTGTCCATACGGTGGAACTCAAGGGCATCCGCATCTTCGCGGGAAAGGGGTTCATCGGACATCAGGGCGCTTTCGCGGTTAAATTCTCAAATCTCGCGCTTGGGGTGCGCGCGCCCTTTCTATAGGCTTGGGGCTGAGCCGTCTCAAGCCCGATCCTTCACATCTTGCGGAACCGACAAACTGTCATGACTAAAGAGGCCCTAAAGCCCATTCCTGCGGGCCAAGACCCATCAAAAGTGACACCCATGATGGTGCAGTTCCTTGAGATCAAAGCGGCTCATCCGGACTATCTTTTGTTTTATCGCATGGGCGATTTCTACGAGTTGTTCTTCGATGACGCGGTGAAGGCGGCGGATACGCTCCAGATCGCCTTGACCAAACGCGGCAAACATGGTGGCGAAGACATCCCCATGTGCGGCGTGCCGGCGCACAGCCATGAGCGCTATTTACAAAGCCTCATTCGCGCTGGCCACAAAGTGGCGGTGTGTGAGCAATTGGAAGATCCGGCTGAAGCGAAAAAGCGCGCGGGCAAGTCGGTCGTCAAACGCGGGGTCACGCGGCTGGTCACAGCGGGCACGCTTACCGAAGACGCATTGCTTGATGCGCGGGCAGCGAATTATCTTGCTTGCCTTGCGCGGGTGCGCGGGGACGCTGACGCCATGGCGCTTGCCTGGGCCGACATGTCAACGGGGGAGTTTCGCGTTCGCACCATCGATGCGCTTGATCTAAGCGCAGAACTTGCGCGTCTTGATGCTACTGAACTTCTGGTTTCGCAGACGTTGTTTGAGAGCAATGAGTTTCTGCCGCTTTGGCAAGACTTAGGCCCCCGCGTTACCGTGCAACCCGGCACCAAATTTTCCTCAGATGCCGGCGCGGCGCGTCTTATGGCGCTCTTCGGCGTTAAGACGCTTGAGGGTTTGGGGGATTTTACCCGCGCCGAAGTGGCCGCGAGCGGCGCGCTGGTGGATTATTTGGAGCTTACTCAGGTAGGCCGCATGCCCGCCCTCCGCCGCTTGGTGCGCGAGGTGGAAACGGCCTCGCTGCTCATTGATGCAGCCACCCGCACCAATTTGGAACTCAACCGTACGCTTTCGGGAAACCGAGAGGGGAGCCTTTTGTGGGTCATAGATCGCACGGTCACTGCCGCAGGCGCGCGCGAGCTTGGCCGCCGTTTGGGCGCACCGTTAGCCGATCCCGGTGCCATTGCCGCGCGTCTTGATGGGGTGGCGTTTTATGTCAGCGCTAATCGATTGCGCGAAGACACGCGCGAACATCTCAAGCGCTGCCCGGATTTGGCGCGGGCTTTATCGCGCCTTGCGTTGGGGCGCGGGGGTCCGCGTGATCTCAGCGTCATTCGCTATGGGCTTCTTGCCGCCAAAGCAATTTCTGACCTGCATCAATCGTCAGCGCGTCCATCAGAAATTGAAATAGCCCTCACAAGTTTCGGCACCTGGGCAGATGACGTCATCGCGCCCCTTAGCCATCACCTGGCGGAAGAGTTACCGCTCCTGGCCCGAGATGGCGGCTTTGTGCGCGCCGGTGCAGTGCCCGCCCTTGACGAGGTGCGCGCCTTGCGAGACGAAAGCCGCAAAGTGATTGCGGGCTTGCAAAAATCCTATGCTGCTAAGACCCAAGTCAAAGCGCTCAAGATCAAGCACAACAATGTGCTGGGCTATTTCGTTGAGGTGCCCGCCGCCCATGGCAAGGTTTTGCTTGAGCAGTTTGAAGCGGACTTTATTCACCGCCAAACCATGGCCAATGCCATGCGCTTCACAACCACGGAGCTTTCCGAGCTTGAAAGCAAAATCGCTGCCGCCGCCGGCCGCGCCGTGGCACTGGAGCTCGATGCCTTTGCAGAACTGGCAGATGTGGTGCTCAGTCATCGGGAGCACATTACAAATACGGCTGAAGCTTTGGCAGCCCTTGATGTGGCTGCTGCGCTGGCGGAGCTTGCTGCCACGCGCAATTACACACGGCCCGTTGTTGATGCCTCCCTTGCTTTTGAGATCAAAGAGGGTCGCCACCCGGTAGTGGAAGCAGCGTTGATGACGCGCGGCGAAAACTTCGTCGCCAATGACACTGATTTAAGTGTCGGCGGCGCGGCGGGGTCGCTCTGGCTTATCACCGGGCCCAACATGGCGGGCAAATCCACCTATCTGCGGCAGAACGCGCTGATTGCAATCTTAGCGCAGATGGGGGCCTATGTGCCCGCTGCCCACGCCCATATTGGTGCGGTGGATCGGATCTTTTCGCGCGTGGGCGCGGCGGACGATCTCGCCCGCGGGCGTTCCACCTTTATGGTGGAGATGGTGGAAACCGCGGCGATCCTTAATCAGGCAACCGCGCGCTCCCTTGTGGTGCTTGACGAAATTGGGCGCGGCACCGCCACCTTCGATGGGCTCTCTATCGCCTGGGCCACGCTCGAGCATTTGCATGAAGGCAATAAGTGTCGCGGGCTTTTCGCCACTCATTATCATGAACTCACCGCGCTCACCGAAAAGCTTGAGCACCTCGCCTGCGCCACAATGAAGGTGAAGGAATGGAAGGGCGACGTGATCTTCCTCCATGAAGTGGTGCCCGGCGCAGCAGATCGGTCTTACGGCATCCAGGTGGCGAAATTGGCCGGGCTGCCGGGATCGGTGGTGGCGCGGGCCCATGACGTGCTGGCCAAACTTGAAGAAAGCCAGGGCGGCGGCGGCGCGCGCACCATCGTCGATGATCTGCCGCTGTTCTCCGCCGCGCCCCCAACGCCAACGCCAACGCAGTTTGCGGAGCCCGCGCCCTCTGAGGTTGAGGAGCGGCTCAAAGCCATTAACCCCGATGAGTTAACGCCGAAGGAGGCTCTTACCCTTCTTTACGAGCTGAAGCTTGCGGCGGGGCCTCCCAAGCCCCACCATTAGGGCATGACCACACCGGCTGAACCTCTGGCGCACGCTGACGAGAGGCCGCTTCATGATTTGGGGCGGACGTCGAAGGAGGCCGCGCGTTACCTCGACGCCGAAAGTGAAGCCGCCCTTGACCCCAAAACACTGGGCGATCGCCTTGATGCCGTCGGGCGCGACAAGAAACTGTCTGACACCGCGCGCCGGGCTGCGGCGCTGGGTATTTTTAAAGATGCGGAAGACGCCGCGTTGATGCTGGCCAAAAGCCGCCTTGACGCCGGGACGCCCGGCACCGGTGTGGCGCGTGGTCTGTCGGCAGCGCGGGACGTCATTATCGATATGGTTTATCGCTTTGCGCGCGCTTATGGCGTCCACCCCGAAAGCGCCACCCAAGGCGAAGTCATGGGCATTGCCGCGGTGGGCGGATATGGCCGGGGCTCCCTCGCGCCATACTCTGATATCGATCTTTTGATCATCCTGCCTTACAAGCGCAATGCCTGGATCGAGAGCATTGCCGAATACATGCTCTACATATTGTGGGATCTGGGGCTCAAGGTTGGCCACGCCACGCGCTCATTGGATGAATGCATTCGTCTTGGCCGCGAAGACATCACTATCCGCACCTCGCTCTTGGAGTCGCGCTATGTCACTGGCGACCGCGCCATCGTTGACACCCTAAAGACGCGGTTTTGGGATGAAATTGCAAAAAATACCGGCGCGGAATTTGTCTCCGCCAAGCTTGAAGAGCGCGATCGCCGCCATAAACGCGTGGGCAACTCGCGCTATTTGGTGGAGCCAAACCTCAAAGACGGCAAAGGCGGCTTGCGCGATCTGCACACGCTTTATTGGATTGCGAAATATCTCTATCGCACCCAAAGCACCGCTGATCTTGTGGACACAGAGCTACTGACAGCGACAGAGTTTAATGCCTTCAAGCGCGCCGAAGCGTTTTTGTGGGACGTGCGGTGCCATCTGCACTTTGCGGCGGGCCGCGCGGAAGAACGCCTTACCTTTGATCGTCAAACGGAACTTGCGACACGCATGGGCTACAAAGACTTGCCAAACGCCCCCGCCGTTGAAGCGTTTATGAAAAACTATTTCCTCATTGCCAAGGATGTAGGTGACCTCACGCGTATTATTTGCGCCGGGCTTGAGTTGCGGCAACAAAAACGTGCCCCTGCGCTCACCCGGCTGCTGGAGAACTTACAGGCGCGCGGGCTTGGGGCGCCGGGGTTCACGCTTACCCACGGGCGCGTGGATGTTGAGGACGATCAGGTCTTAGTTGCTGACCCGGTGAACATTTTGCGGTTGTTTCACATCTCTGATCAGAAAAAACTTCTGGTGCATCCCAACGCGCTCAGGCTTGTGACACGCTCGCTTCATCTGGTGAATGACGCCTTGCGCGACGACGAGGAAGCGAACCGCCTGTTCATCGAAATGCTGACCTCCCCGCGCGATCCTGAGCGTATTCTCAGGCGCATGAACGAGGCGGGGGTGCTAGGTCTCTTTGTGCCAGACTTTGGCCGCATCGTCGCGCGCATGCAGTTCAATATGTATCATCACTACACCGTTGATGAGCATTTGATCCGCGCGGTTTCGGAACTCGCCGCCATTGAACGCGGTGATCTTGATGGGGAGTATCCCATCGCGAGCAAAGTTATGGACAACATTGAAGATCGTGCGCCGCTTTATTTGGCAGTTCTCTGTCATGATATTGCCAAGGGCCGCCCCGAAGACCATTCCGAGGCAGGGGCTAGCATTGCCGAAGATCTGGGCCCGCGCTTTGGACTCACCAAAGCAGAAACCGGCATTGTCGCGTGGCTCGTGCGGTTTCACCTTACCATGAGCATGGTGGCGCAAAAGCGCGACATCACCGACCCGAAAACCATCAAAGATTTCGCGAGCTTTGTACAAAGCCCTGAGCGATTACGGCTTTTGTATCTGCTCACCATTTGCGACATCCGCGCGGTGGGCCCGGGCACATGGAACGCGTGGAAAGCGCAACTACTTGAGAATCTTTATGACGAAACCCTGCTCGCGCTGCCGGGCGGCACGGGGCGCGAAGGCCGCGCCACGCGGATAAAGGAAGCGCAAGACGCGCTTTACCGCGCGCTCCGCCATTGGAAGGAAGAAGCCCGCGAAGACATTATTGCGCGCCATGACGATGGCTATTGGCTTGGAACTGATGCCGGTAGCCAAGTTCAGCACGCGCACCTGTTGCGAGAGGCAGACAAGCGGCGCGAAGGCGGCGGGCAGGGCTTTGCCTATGCCGCCGAACCAGATAACGAGCGCGGCGCCACGGAAGTAACAATTATTGCGCAAGATCGCCCAGGGCTCTTTGCCGCGCTTACCGGGGCGCTTGCTGCAGCCGGCGCCAATGTTCTTGAGTCGAAGATTTCCACTACAAAAGATGGCCTCGCCCTCGATGTGTTCGTGGTGCAAGGGCTGGACGGTTTGCCCATTGATGACAAGGGCTCGCTGGGGCGTCTGAAAACCCATGTGAAGAGCGCGGCCTTTGATGAATTGGCGGCAAAGGTTCCCCGGACAAAGCTCAAAAAACGTGAACGCGTGTTCGATGTGGAGGCCACTGTCTCTATCGTTTTTGACGCGTCTGAAACCTATACGGTGATTGAGGTCAATGGTCGCGACCGGGCGGGCCTTTTGCATGATGTGGCGCAAGCCTTTGCGGATCTGCGCCTGTCAATCGGATCGGCGCATATCTCGACCTTCGGCGAAGCGGCTGTGGATGTCTTTTACGTGCGGGACCGCTTTGGCTTGAAGCTCAAGCGCGGGCCCCACAAGAACCTGCGTGAAGCACTGTTCGACGCGGCGGGTTAACCCGAACATTACCGATATTTAAGAAAAACCGGCTCGCATACGACCTTCAGCTTTCGTATAGTCCGAATCGTACTATATTTTGAGTGGAGAGTGATATGATGATGAGCCTGAACAAGTGCGCCACAATTTTGGCGGCCACGGTTCTTGCCGCTTGCGGCAGCCAATCGGGAATTGCGCAGGAAACACCAGACACAGAGTGGGCTGGACAAATTGCCTTTGAAGGCGATCAGGTCGTGATCAATGTTGAAAACAGCGGATGGCATTCCTTTGCTTCTGTGACCATCGGGGAAAGTGAGACGTACAAACTGATCATCGATACGGGCTCAGGCGGCAGTGTTCTGGATAGCGGGGTTGCCGAAGCGTTGGGCCTTGAAGTCGTTGATCAGCGTGAGGTTCTGTCAGGCGGTGTTGAGCCGGTCATGCTGGATGTGGTGCGCGTTCCCCGTATTCAGGTGGGCGATCTGACAGCCCTCAACGTTGAAATGGTGACAGCGCCTCTCAGCATGATGACCGGGGGTGAATCTCACGGCGTCTTGGGCATGAACCTGTTTCGGGATCACCTTCTGGCGTTCAATCAGCAGGACAACCAGGTCACAGTCTCCAGAGGTTCGTTAACCCGAGGTGACCCTGGAGTCTATGACATGAGCACTGGCGATGGGGCCTTTAACGTGTCCATTGATGTTGCCGGGCAACAAATTCCCATGCATGTGGATACAGGTGCCCCCGGTGGCTTCACGTTTCCCCTGGCATTGGCCGAGTCTCTACCGCTCATGGGTGGCCTCCATGAAGGTGAGCCGGCGCGTATGGTGGGGGGGCAGCGCGATACGTGGATCGCTCAACTTGATGGAACAGTTTCGCTTGCAGGGCGTGCCTTTGAAAACCCACCCATCAGTTTTCTCGATCCATCTCCCCGGTCGGGCAATTTGGGAAATCAGATCACCAGCCAGTTTTTGATGACGGTTGACCAGCGAGTTGGCCTCATTCGGTTTGAACCGCTGGATGCTCAACCTGTCACCCAGCACCGCGCAAACACGGGCCGCCGGCGCGTGGGAATTCAGTTCGGCGGTATGGCGGGACGAGATATAAGTGTAATTGGCCGCGTTATGCCGGGGTCGTTAGCGGAACAAGCAGGGCTGCAAGCCGCAGATGTCGTTCAATCTTTGAACGGGCAAGCAATGGACAATTATGACATGGCGCAGCTCGGCCAATTGTTTGGCGGCCACGATATGTTGACATTCGTCGTGGATCGCAATGGTGTGGAGCATACATTCGAGATTGAGTAGGTCATGTTGAAGGAACTCGAAGGCGCAGTGCTGGGCTACATATTTAAGGTGGGCCCGTGTACGGCCTATCAGGTCCGTAAATTGCTGAAAGAATCCCCGTCGTCCCGCTGGCGTGGTTCGGCGGGGTCGATCTATCCGCTACTTGAGCGTTTGGAACGGCAGGGGCTTATTGAGGCCAATGATGATCCGGCGGACGGGCGTGCCAAGCGCGATCTTGCCATCACGAATAATGGTAAAAAGGCGCTCAAAGCATGGGTCAAAGCGGGTGCAACACGCGAGTTGGTCGCCGAGATTTCAGACCCTGTGCGCACGCGTGTCTTCTTTTTTGATGCCCTTACACCAAATGAGCAGGCACGGCTGGCCAAAGACATGCTGTCAGCCCTCGAAGAATTTCTTTCACTGTCTCGGGAAAGTCTCAAATCGCGCGAGAGCTCAGGCAGTGCCCTCAACCATCTTGGTGCGTTAGGTGCCGTGATGAGCAATCAAGCCCGCGTCACCTATTTGCGCGAGGTTGTTAAGGCTCTTGAAGAGAAACGCTAGCGCCGACATGGGCCTTGCCCGTGCCGCAATTTCCCTTTAGCTCTCAAAGGGTTCGCACCTTTCGGGGCCTAAGGCATGAACCTTTTCCGGTCGACCTTCACCGTTGGCGGCATGACCATGGTCAGCCGCGTGCTGGGCTTTGGGCGCGATATTCTGGTGGCGAATTTTCTCGGCACTGGCCTTGTGGCAGATGCCTGGGTAGTGGCGTTCCGCTTTCCCAATCTCTTTCGCCGCATCTTTGCCGAAGGGGCGTTTAACTCAGCCTTTATTCCGCTTTATTCCAAGCGCCTTGAAGGCGAAGGCCCGGCGGCGGCAAAGTCGTTCGCTGAGGAAGCGCAAGCCGGGCTCGGCTCGGTTCTGATCGTCTTTACCCTGATCATGCTGGCGCTGATGCCGTGGGCCATGCTGTTTTTGGCGCCGGGGTTCTTGTTCAGCGAGGCCGAGGCCTTCAGTTTTAGCGAAGCAGTCGCAAAGGTCATGCACGGGGATACGCCGGAGAAATATGATCTCACAGTGCTCTTCACCCGCATCACGCTGCCCTATTTATTCTTTGTCTCCATCGTGGCGCTCTTGTCGGGCATCCTAAATTCCCTCGGCCGATTCATGGTGGCTGCCGCCGCGCCGGTGCTGCTGAATATCATTCTTATTCTGGCGCTGCTGGGGTTTGGGGTTCTGGACCTCTTTCCCACTGCCGGGCATGCCCTTGTTTGGGGGGTGTTTCTGGCGGGGGCGGCGCAAATGGCGGCGCTTGTCTGGGGTTGCCGCCGGATCGGGGTGATGCCGTCCATCCATTTGCCGCTCTGGACCCCGCGGGTACGCCGTCTGGTGGTGCTGGGGGTGCCGGGGATCATCGCTGCGGGCATCACGCAGATTAATCTGCTTATCGGCACGATGATCGCCACGTTTCAGGACCAGGCGGCCTCAATCCTTTACTACGCAGATCGTATTTATCAGTTGCCCTTGGGCATTATCGGTGTGGCTATGGGCGTGGTGCTGTTGCCGGAATTGTCGCGTCGCTTGCGCGCGGGCGATGAAGGCGGCGCGCTGGAGAGCCAGAACCGCGCCATTGAGCTTTCCATGTTGCTTACGATCCCTGCCGCCGTGGCGCTGATGATCATTCCTCTGCCCATCATCGTAACGTTGTTTGAGCGCGGGGAATTTTTGCGCGCCGATGCCATCGGTGTGGCCAATGCGCTGCTCGCATTTTCTGCGGGGCTGCCGGCCTTTGTTCTCATCAAAGTGTTCCAGCCGGGGTTTTTCGCCCGCGAAGATACCGCCACGCCCATGTGGTTTGCTGGTGCGCAGACGATTGTAAACGTCACCTTGAGCTTGATCCTGTTTCGCCAGATCGGCTTTGTAGGCATTGCCATCGCCACTTCCGTGGGCGCGTGGGTCAATGCCATCCTGCTGGGATGGCGGCTCCATGCCCTGGATATTTATCGCCCGGATGCGCGGCTCCTTTCACGGGGGTTGCGAATTCTCGCTGCCAGCGCCGGTATGGGGTTTGCCCTCTGGGCCGGGCGCCTCTGGCTTGGCGGCACTGTTGATGGCGCATTTTGGGTCCAGATCGCGGGCCTTGCGGCGCTGGTTGGTGGCGGCGGGCTGATCTATGGCGCGCTGGCGCTTTTGACAAAGGCCGCCTCTCTTTCCGATGTGATTGATGTCTCCACCCACCGGCGGGACGACGGATAGGGTGTCCTCGCCCTTGTTGACTTGAATAGAGCGGTCTCTAGGATCGCGCCGCGAATTCAAAGGGTCTTTTCATGTCTGACGAAGCAGCAGTTTCATACAATGGCCCTGAGCGGGTATTCTCTGGTGTTCAGCCCAGCGGCAATCTTACCCTGGGCAATTACCTCGGTGCCATCAAACGCTTTGTGGCCATGCAGGAAAGCCATGATTGCCTTTATTGCATTGTCGATATGCACGCCATCACCGTATGGCAGGACCCAAGTGAGCTGACCCGCGCCACGCGTGAGCTGACGGCGGCCTATATTGCTTGTGGTCTCGACCCTGCGCGCTCAATTTTGTTCAACCAATCCAAAGTCACAGCTCATGCCGAACTGGCGTGGGTGTTTAATTGCGTCGCGCGCATGGGCTGGATGGAGCGCATGACTCAGTTCAAGGAAAAATCCGGCAAGCACAAAGAGCGCGCCTCCCTGGGGCTGTTTGCCTACCCCGCGCTCATGGCCGCTGACATTCTGGCCTACAAGGCCACCCACGTGCCGGTGGGGGACGACCAGAAACAACATGTGGAGCTGGCGCGCGACATCGCGCAGAAATTCAATCAAGACTACAACGCCCAGGGCTTCTTCCCGGTGCCTGAGCCGATCATTCAAGGGGTGGCGACAAAGGTTATGAGCCTGCGTGACGGGGCGAAGAAAATGTCCAAGTCAGACCCCTCAGACATGAGCCGCATCAACTTGACTGACGACACCGACGCCATTGCCAAGAAACTGCGCAGGGCCAAAACTGACCCGGACGAGTTGCCGGCTGATGCGAAGGGATTGGAAGGCCGCCCTGAAGCGCGCAATCTTTTGAGTATTTATGCAGCATTGGCCGATGAAGAACTGGTGACCGTGCTTGATCATTTCGGCGGCAGGCAATTCCGCGATCTCAAGGAAGCACTGACGGAACTTACCGTGGTAAAAATCTCTCCCATCACAGAAGAGACCCGCCGCCTGATGGGCGACCCCGGCGCCATCGACAAAATCCTCGAAGACGGCGCAGAACGCGCCCGCGCCATCGCCGACCCGGTGATGGCAGACGTTCGCCGCCTCGTTGGATTTGTGTAGGCGCGCCTACTTCTTTCCGGTTTTGATCCACTTGCCAAAGGCGGTTTGCTTTAGCGGTGCGCGGCTGTTTAGGCGACGGCTGATTGGGCGCCAACTTGTTTCACGCCACGTAACAGCTATCTGAGCACCACGCGGAGCAAGGAATTTTATCGCGGGCCCATGCATTTCCGGCACATCAGAGTTGTCGAATCCAGCTTGAAAAGTGAACTCTAAGCGGCCTTCGTTGGATGTCGAGAATGTAATCACTTTATGAACGTTGCTGTTGTCGAACACCCTTGCTCGTGCGCTGAGGTAGGTTTGAAGATTTCCCTCGACGGGGACAGAAGCTATGACTTCGATTTCAACTCTGCGTGTAAATGCCGAGAGGGTTACCCATTGTCCCCAATGGCCGCGTCCCGTGTATGTGAAACTATTTAGCATATCCGTATACTCCTAGTTTGAGTTCTAAGGGCGCTAGGATACAATCACTGCGGCGAGCGGGAATTAGTTGAGGATAAGTAATGACCCGAGTTTGGAAGGTTTGTCTCCTCGTTGCCGGCGTTGTTTTTTTTGTCGCTGGGCACAACTCACCGGCATTTGCGCAAAGAGACTCAACAATTCAATCTGCTGCCGAGCTTATTCGTGAGATTCCCAATGAATTCAGACCCGTTCTTTTTGCAACGCTAGCGGAGCGTGCGGCTGAGCGGGGTCAAAATGAGTTGGCGAGAGACTTGGTTGAAGAGGCGCTTAGCCCTGAAACGGCGCAGGTAGATTATTTTGATGCCGCCGGAATTTTTCACCTTTGTGTGCGTATGGCGAGGATAACTCAACACATTGAAGTCAATCGTCCGCGTCTTGCTCAATGTTTAGACCGAATCGAATCCAATTCATCGGCCGCTAGTTTGCCGCTTCTATTGCGATTGCACGATACATTGCCCCAAGCGGTCTTTGAACCAGAGCGCGCGCGCATCGTCGAAATGCTTTGGCGAGTGGCTTGGCCAGCATCATCAGATGGTATGAAATACACCTATGCTTCTTTAGTTGTTCAACTTCTTCCCGACGATGAGCGGCGTATCATGTGCCGCGATACGTGGGGTGCTGCAGTGCGTAGCGATCTGCCACCGCTGCTGGCGAGATTCTATTTGAGTCAATGGAATGATTTGTGTTTCACGGAATTGACCATTGAGCAACGCTCGGCAGCGCTGGCCGGGGCCCAAGCCGAATGGGATGCCATGCGACTCGGCGATGCTGGCGATGCTGGCAGAACATTCCTCTTTAACTTGTTGATCATGGCCTCCAATGCCAACCGTGACCTGCACCACCTTTTCCCAGGTGACGCTTTTTCGGATTGCGCCATTGAGCCAGTTGCCCGTTGCATCATTGATGCCGCGCTTGCGGCAGATGCGGCGTCAGAAAGCTACGACGTCTTGGCAACGGCTGGTGGGGTCTATCAGTTTGCGCTGCTTGAGGGATCAAGTGGACAGATCGAGCGCGCGCACGCTCAATATGTGGCGGCCATCCGGCAGCATGTGCAGGAGTTTGAAAGCGAAGAGACCATGGCTCATTTGTCCATAGAGACAGATTTTGTCGCCCCGTTTCTGGCCCATGTTCATACTTTGGTTGAAGATTGGGACGGCGCAGGTTCGTTTCTTCGCGACAATCCAGTTAGCGAGCCCGAGCAATTGGCGCGGCGAATTGATGTCGTAATTTCTATGGCGCGTCACTATCGGGATAATGGTGAGCGTGAGTATGCGCTTGAGCTTTTAGTGGAGTTTGCACCAGTGCGACAATTTCCTGGGCTTCTGTCGGCGCCGGAACGGGAAGCTGGCCTAGGGACATCTGATTCCATTGAATTGGCATTGCTACTCCATGACCTAGGCACCACCGATTTGGCTCGTGAAGTTTTGGAGCTTGGTGAGTGGGACGTGAGCAATTTTGATGCCCTCGTGTCGCTTGGTCAGGCGTATTTGATGATCGGTGATCAAGCGCTCGGGGACCAATCTTTTCGCCGAGCACAGGTGTCCGATATGGCGGGCACTGATGATGGCCCAACGATTGGTGCCGCCATTGCGGTATCAAGAATTCCATCAGGTGATGATCATCTGGGGCCAATGCCGGGCTATCTAGATCATCAGGCCCATGCGGATTGGCGCGTGGCTGCCTACATCCCTTACTAACCCTCTCAGCTCCAGCCCTTGCCGCGTTGCGCGCGGGCCGCTACTAAATTCGCCATGAGCTCGCAAAATCTCCAGATGCAAATCCAGGCCTTTGTGCAGGCGTTTCAAACCGGGCGCATTGATGAGGCAAAGCGCGGCGCGGCTGCAGTGCTCGCCCGTGTGCCGGGGGAGCCTATGGCGGCGCAGGTTATGGGCATGGTGCTTATGCGCGAGGGCCGAGACGACGAAGCGGTCAAAGTTCTCCGCGCGGGGGAGCGCCACGCTCCAACTCATCCGCAGCTCCTGAACATTCTTGCGGTGGCACTAAAGCAAGCCGGGGATCGCGACGGCGCGCGGGCCAAATTCAAAAAAGCTATTGCCCTTGATCGCAATTATATTGAACCGCCTTTGAACCTCGCCAATCTTGAGATTGAGGATGACAATCGGGCCGCGGCGCGGGCGCTGTTTGACACCGCCCTCAAACTGCAACCGGGGCACGCCCAAGCATTGTCAGGGCTTGCGCGGTTGGCGCTTGTTGAAAGCGATGCCGAGGCGGCATTGAGCCTTGCTGAACAAGCCCTGCAAGCCGCCCCCACTCACGTGGTCAGCTTAATGAGCAAGGCCGAAGCGCTGCTGATGTTGAAGCGCTTTGATGAGGCGGCAATCGCTGCCAAGCAGATTCGCGGCACCCCCGGGGTCAGCCCCACTAATCAGGCACTCGCTGTGGGCTACCAGGCCGAAGCGGCAGACAAAATGGGCGCGTTTGATGATGCGTTTAAATTGTTTTCGCGCGCCAACGCCATGTTGCGCAAGCTCCACGAACCACTTATGGCCGCCGCGCCGTCGCCCTATAATCCCAAGACCATCGCCCGCATGAGGGATTACCTCGCGCAGGCCTCGGCCCCCGACGCGGCCCCGCAGGGCCTTAAGGGCCCCGCGCCGGTGTTTCTCATGGGCTTTCCGCGATCGGGCACGACTTTGCTTGAGCAGGTCCTGCTTGCCCATCCAAAAATCGAAACCCTGGAAGAACAAGAAGCCTTGCTGGCGGCGCATGATGATCTTGTGTTGGGGCAGGGCGGCTTTCAAAAACTCGCCTCCCTCAACCAGCAAGAGGCGCAACACTATCGCGATACCTATTGGGCTCATGTTGCCGCATTGGGCAAAGCCGCGCCAGCGGGGGGTGTTCTCATTGACAAGTTGCCCCTTTCAACCGCGCTTCTGCCGCTCATCGCCAAAATCTTCCCCGATGCAAAAATCCTTTTTGCCTTGCGTGATCCGCGCGATGTGGTGCTCAGCTGTTTTCAACAGCGCTTTGGCATGACCCAGGCCATGTATCAGTTCCTCAATTTGGAAAGCGCAGCATCATACTATGATCTTGTGATGGGGGTCGGCGCCCGCGCACGGGGGTGTTACCCCTTGGATCTGCTGGACGTGCGCTATGAGCATGTGGTGGATGATTTGGAAGCCGTTACCAAAGAGGTGATCGCCTTTCTCGGCCTTGGCTGGGACGACGGGGTGCTTGAGTACCGTGAGGCGACCAAATCCCGGCGCATTAATACACCGTCACTTACCCAAGTCATCGAGCCGATCTACAGCAGCGCCAAAGGCAAATGGCGCAATTATGAGGCCGCTATGGCACCGGCTTTGCCCAAGCTTGGCCCTTGGGTACAGTACTTTGGCTATGGCGATTAAGGCCGCCCTTGCATCTGCCGGGTCCCCCAAGGCATCCTTGCGCTCATGAACGAAACCGAACCCCGCCGCCGCAAGTTTCTTGTGGTCGCAGATGAAAGCGATGCTTGTACGCGCGCCTTGCGCTATGCGGCGTTGCGGGCGGCGCTGACCAATGGCTGCGTTTCCCTGCTCTATGTCGCCGCCCCGGCGGACTTTGGCCATTGGCGCACGGTGGAAGACAAAATGCGGCAGGAAGCGCGCGATGCGGGCGAGCACCTGCTCCACAAGCGCGCGGGTGAAGTGAACGAATTGGTCGGCCTTATGCCGGAGCTTCTCATCCGCGAAGGCAACCCCAGCGAAGAAGTTCTGGCAGCCATCAAGGAAGACGAAGAAATTCATGTGCTGGTTCTTGGTGCGGGCAGGGACAAAGAAGGCCCTGGCCCCCTTGTCAGCATGGTTGCGGCGGGGGCGGACAGTCAGTTTTCAATCCCGGTGACCGTGGTGCCCGCGAACTTGAGTGAAGATGAAATTGACGAGTTGGCGCAGTAACCCATGAGCTCTCTTTCCACCCGTATTATTGGTTCGCTCGTGTTTGGGTTTACTCTGGTATTCGCGTTTGCCGCGTTCATGCAGATTTCCACGGAGCTGATCAATTTTATCACCGGATTTCAGATCCGGTTTTTGTTTCCCGGGGGCGCGCGCTTGGCGCTGAATGATCCGGCGCATGTCTTAAGCGTCATTGCCTCGCTCACATTCACAGCGTTGGTGGCGTCAGGGATTTTCTTTGTCTGGAAGTTGCGTCCCCGCCGCGGGTCTTTGATTTGGGATGATGACGACCAGGGCGATGCCTAAGCCTTTGGCGCCCCGGCGGCGGGAATTTCATCAAGGGTAAAAATCTCCACCGGGCGCGGCACCCCGCGCAAAACGTGGAAGCCCAATGATCGCAGTGTCACGGTGCAATCGAGCCCGGCAAAAGCATCGGTTGTCACCAGCGGCAATTCCAGTTTTTTGGTCAGAAGCTCCGCCCGAACAGCTTCATTTACCGCAGGGCCAATGACGGTGAAATCAAGCCGGTCCAAACTACCAATATTGCCAAAAGTAACTTCGCCCACGTGGAGGGCAAAGCCCGCGCGCAACTCTTCAATGCTTCCGGGTAATTCATCACTGCGAATGGATTTTAGATTGGCGATGGCGCGCTTAACCGCCGCCACCGCACCACACGCGGTACGATCCACACGTTTTTGCGGCGCATCGGGGTCCAGCGGGAAGATCGCTAAAATACCGTCGCCCATCATTTTTACAATGTCGCCGCCAAAGGCCGCGACGGGTTCGGCCACAGCTTCATAATAATGGCTCAACGCATCGACAACCTCGCCAGGTTCGTTCAGTTCAACCAGGCGCGTAAAGCCGCGCAAATCGCAAAATAAAACGATAGCATTGATGCCTTCGCCTTCGCCGCGGCGAATGGCCCCGGCAAGGACGCGTGAGGCCGCTTGTTCGCCGAGATACGTATTCATCAACTGGCGCGTGGTCAGCCGCGCGTGTTCCAATTCGACGCGCAGGTTAAAGAACGGCACCAAGGCATCAAGGCGTGACAAATGCTCTTTGGTAAATCCACCGGGGCGATCGGTGGCCCATGAGATGTAGTGGCGTGAGCCATCTGCAAACGGCATTGCCATACCCACATAGTCCGTCGCGCCCGCTTCCTTCAGATCATGGAGCACGGGAAAGTCGAATTTCGCCGGGTCACTTTCAAGGTTGCGGCGGATCCCTGCGACCCCGTCGTGGATCAACTTAATCGGGCTATCCATATATGCTTCGCTGCCGCGGTCCGCGAAGTCGAAGGCGACAATCTGGACCTCTTCCCCCCGCACCCAGGTAAAACCGCGAGCGGCGATCTGCGGGTGATTGTCGCGCAGGTTCATGGACATGCGAAAGAGGGGGATGCCCTCGGCCATGACGCGCTCGAGGAATTCGGTCATGAATCTCAACGGATCGAACGGCTGGCCGCCGTGATCAGCGAGCCAGGCCTCTAAAGACCGTTCATATGTTGTGGTTTCTTGATGTAGCTCTGTGATGCTCACGGGCCGACCTTGCCTTGACGAATGCGCTGTATCGGCCATGTATACCCTCTATGCGTAGATTTTGAGAGGCACAGGCCATGTTTATTCAAACCGAAGCGACGCCAAATCCGGCAACATTGAAGTTTCTGCCCGGAAAAGACGTGTTGCCTGAGGGCGCAATGGACTTTCCCACGGCGGAGTCAGCGTCGATTTCACCGCTCGCCTCGGCGCTTTTTTCTGTCGAGGGCGTCACCAGCGTATTTCTGGGTACTGACTTTATCACCGTGTCCAAGGCCGCTGGCGAGTGGCAGCACTTAAAGCCCATGCTCCTCGGCGCGATTATGGAGCACTACACCTCCGGGCAACCGGTGCTGGCGCAAAAAGCTGCCGCGCCCCAAGGGCACGCGGATTATGCCGGCGAGGACAGTGATGTGGTGGCGCAGATCAAAGAGCTCTTGGACACGCGGGTGCGCCCCGCTGTGGCCCAAGATGGCGGCGATATTGTATTTCATGGTTTCAAAGAAGGTGTCGTCTACTTGCACATGCGCGGGGCCTGCGCAGGCTGCCCCTCTTCTGCGATTACCTTGAAAAACGGCATTGAGAACATGTTGCGGCACTACGTTCCTGAAGTAGAGCTTGTCGAAGCCGTTCAATAATTATCGGAGGCCCATAAATGAGCGATACCGTCAATGACGCGGGCCTCGACCAAATCTTTCGCGAGGCACGCTCCCACAGCTTTTGGCGTGACGAGCCTGTTAGCGAGACCCTGGTCCAGGCGGTGTATGAGCTCACAAAGTGGGGTCCCACCTCGGCCAATTGTTCGCCCGCGCGGTTTATATTCGTGCAGTCCGATGACGCCAAGGCGCGGCTAAAGCCCCATCTGATCCCGACAAATGTCGACAAGGTGCTGAGCGCCCCGGCGTGCGTGATCATTGCCTATGATCTTGAGTTCTATGAGAAGATCCCCGAGCTTTTCCCCCATAATCCTGGTGCCCGGAACTGGTTTGCGGGAAATGAGGAGCTGATCCAAACCACCGCGTTTCGCAATAGCTCCCTTCAAGGGGCCTATTTCATCATCGCGGCGCGGGCGCTGGGGCTCGATTGCGGCCCCATGTCAGGGTTCGACAATGCCGGCGTTGATAAGGAGTTTTTCGCCGATACCTCGTGGCGCTCAAATTTCATCTGCTCCATCGGTTATGGCGAACAAGAGCAACTATTCCCGCGCAGCCCGCGGCTTTCATTTGGCGAGGCGTGCCAAGTCCTCTAGAAAGCGCCCATGAATATCTTGGGTCTTGATACCGCGCACAGTGCGTGCTCGGCAGCTCTGCTGGTGGACGGCAAGTTGGCCGCGCACCGCTTTGAGCTGATGCGCGTGGGTCACGCCGAGCGCCTCATGGGCCAGATAAGCGAGGTCCTTGAAGGGGCGGGACGCAAATACTCAGATCTGGATCGCATCGCCTGCACCATCGGCCCGGGCACATTCACCGGCACCCGCATTGCCCTCTCTGCGGCGCGGGGCTTAGCCATTGGCCTGCGCATTCCGGTTATCGGCGTGACAACTTTTGAGGCTCTTGCTGCCGCCATGTCCGGTGAAGGGGTGCGTGTGGCGGTGTTTGATGCCAAGCGCGGCGAGCTTTATCTGCAGGCCTTCGCAGGCGACGCGCTTGCGCCGCTCACCGCACCTGAAGCGCTCACCATCAAAGCGGCAGCCCAGCGTATCAACGGGCTTGGCCGCGATGATCTGACCATCGGCGGTACGGGTGCGGAATTGTTGCAATCCGCGTTGGCGGGCAAGGGTGTTCTGAGCGAGGCATCGCCGGTTCCTGAGGCGCGCTTTGTTGCCCAATTGGCGGTAATGCGAGACGCCCCTTCTTCACCGCCAAGCCCGCTTTACTTGCGGCCCCCCGATGCGGACCTGCCGCCGCCAACGTCGTTGAAATTCACATGACGGACATTCGCCTTATTGAGCCAAACGAAGCGGCCGTGCTTGCGACCATCGATGCCAGCGCGCGCGCGGAGCCCTGGGCGGCCGTAGTCTTTGACGGTCTATTGGCAAAACCAACAACATCGGCACTGGTGGCCGCAGAAGCTGGCCAACCCGCAGCTTACGTCTTGGTGCGATCAAGCGGCCTTGAAGCTGAAATACTGATGATCGCCACAGCATCCGCGGCGCGGCGGCGGGGTCTGGGCCGGGCGCTCTTTGAGGCTTTGGTGGCGCAGCTCAAAACCGCAGGCACAAAAGAGCTGCTTTTGGAGGTCGCTGCCGACAATGATGCCGCTTTGGCGCTCTATAAAGCGCAAGGATGCGTCACTGTCGGGCGGCGGACGAACTATTACCCTCGGGGGAATGGGGCCATTGATGCATTGCTCCTGCGTCTCGTTCTCAGCTAAACTCGCGCTGGACCCGCGCACAATAGGATTGCCTTGATGCCCACAACCATCGAAGACCGCTGCCAAGACGCCGGGATGCGTATGACGGAACAACGGCGCATTATTGCGCGCGTGCTGTCCACTGCGAAAGATCATCCCGATGTAGAAGAGGTCTATCGCCGCGCCAGTACCATTGATGACAAGATCTCTATCGCCACGGTCTATCGCACGGTGCGTTTGTTCGAGGAAGCGGGTATTTTGGAGCGCCATGATTTTCGCGATGGCCGCGCGCGCTATGAAGAGGTGCCCGACGAGCATCATGATCACTTGATTGATATGCGCACCGGCAAAGTGATTGAATTTCGCAATGAAGATATTGAGAAGCTTCAGGAATTCATCGCCAAGGACCTTGGCTACAAGCTCGTCGATCATCGGCTCGAGCTTTACGGTATTCCCCTCAAGGACACGAAATAATCGCAGAACCGCACGACTTTTGGCATGTGCTATACTGCGCCCTTGAATTTGAGTGAGGTGCAGCAGTGAGCTATTTGGGTGGTCATATCCGGGCCTGGATTGCGATGGCGGGGTTTCTTATTGCAGCGATCCTGTGCTTGCCGATTCAGTTGCTTTTTTGGGCCGTGTGGAAGCCGGGCACCAAAAAACTACCCATGCTCTTTTTTCGCATCCACCGTTTTGTCTCCGGCATGAAAGTTGTGCGCAAAGGCACGCCGCTGGCGGGCAATGCGGAAAACAGTGGCACGCTGATCATTGCCAATCACACCTCCTATCTGGATGCGACGATCCTTGGGGGCGAGGTGCCCTGCTGCTTCATTGCAAAGTCAGAGGTGGCAAATTGGCCGTTGTTTGGTTGGATGGCGCGGGCGTCGGGCTGCGTCTTTGTCAATCGGACAAGGCGCATTGGCACCGGGCGGGAAAGTCGCCTCATCAGTGAACGCCTAGCGGGCGGCGACAATGTGGTTTTGTTCCCCGAAGGCACCTCGTCCGACGCCCTGCGCATCCTGCCGTTCAAAAGTGCGCTTTTTGGAGCGGTGGAAGCGCTCGGGACCGAAGGCGATTTTTGGGTGCAGCCGGTATCTGTGGTCTATCGCAGCGTCTCCGGCGTGCCTTTGGGGCGGTCATTGCGGCCTTATTTTGGCTGGTATGGGGACATGCCGTTTCTCTCCCACAAGTACCTTGGCTATACTCTCGGCCCCCTAGAAGTGGTGCTGCGGTTTCACGCCCCGGTGCGGCGCAGTGAGTTTGAATCGCGCAAGCACTTGGCCAGTTGGTGCGAGGCGTTGATCAGCCGCTCTCATGAGCATGACCTGCTCGCGCGCAAGGGTGAGCCTGAGCCGTTGGACAAAGCAGCCTTCGCGCGGCCCGCCCCAGAACCGGCACTGGCGGCGGAATGAGGGCTAGCCCATTGCTGCTGCACGCCATTTCCCTTGCCCCGTGCGCCCATTTGGCCCATAACCCGCGGCCTCTCTGCCTCTGTGATGAAGGACACGGCTAGTTTGGCCAAGACGCTTTATATCAAGACCTACGGGTGCCAAATGAACGCTTATGATTCAAGCCGCATGGCTGATGTCATGGCGCCCCTTGGCTATACCCAAGTCGCAGAGCCTGAGGGCGCGGATATGGTGATTCTCAACACCTGCCATATTCGCGAAAAAGCGGCCGAAAAAGTCTATTCGGAATTGGGCCGCTTGCGGAAATTGAAAGCGGCAAGAGACGGCGATGTCATCGTCGCCGTTGCCGGCTGCGTCGCGCAAGCTGAGGGCGAAGAAATTGCCCGCCGCGCGCCGGTGGTGGACATGGTGTTTGGTCCACAAAATTATCACCGCTTGCCGGAAATGCTCGCAAAGCTTGGGCGCGATGGCGGCCCAGTGCTCGACACAGATTTTCCCGTGGAAGATAAATTTGACGCGCTGCCCAAAGCCAATGCGAACGGTGCGCCTACTGCTTTTCTTACGGTTCAGGAAGGCTGCGACAAGTTCTGTACCTTCTGCGTTGTGCCGTACACGCGCGGGGCTGAGTTTTCACGTCCCGTGGCGCAAATCATGACCGAAGCGCGAGGGCTGGTTGAAAGCGGCGTGCGGGAAATCACCCTACTGGGGCAAAACGTCAACGCCTTCCACGGTGATGACGCAGGCGGCAAACCTTGTGGTCTTGGTCGTCTCATCGGGCAGCTTGCAGATATCACTGGCCTTGAGCGCATTCGCTACACCACGTCGCACCCGCGCGACATGGATGATGAGCTGATCGAAGCTCATGGGCGGGTTGAGAAATTGATGCCGTATTTGCACCTGCCGGTGCAATCGGGGTCGGACAAAATTCTTAAAGCCATGAACCGTCAGCACACGGGTGATGAGTACCGCGCCTTGGTGGCGCGGATTCGCGCGGCACGGAATGACCTGGCGCTTTCATCAGACTTCATTGTCGGGTTTCCTGGTGAAACCGATGCAGATTTTGATGCGACCATGACGCTCATCAAAGACATCAATTACGCGCAAGCCTATTCGTTTAAGTACTCGCCGCGCCCCGGAACCCCCGGCGCGGATATGGAAAATCAGATTCCCGATGAGGTAAAGTCTGATCGGCTGGCTCGCCTGCAAGCGCTATTGAATGCGCAAGCCGCCGCTTTTCATGGGGCCATGGTGGACCGCGAGCTTGATGTCCTGTTTGAAAAGCCGGGGCGGCATAAGGGCCAACTCACCGGGCGCAGTCCTTATTTGCAGCCTGTCCACGTGGATGCGCCAACGGCACTGCTGGGGCAGATCGCCCGCGTGAAAATCAAAGCGGTGCAGGCCAATTCCCTTGGCGGTGAATTGCTGCGCGCCGCTGATCGTGAGGTCGCATGACCAGACTAAAGCGCGCCCTTACGTTTGAGAACAGCCAGCACCTTGCGGAGCTTTATGGCGAGCATGATCGGCATCTGGCGCAGATCGAACAAGCGCTTGATGTTCATTGTTCCCCGCGTGGCACGACCATCACTGTTGATGGCGAAGATGATGCCATTGATGTAGCGACATTGGTTCTTACCGCGCTCCATGATCGGCTAGTTGCCGGGCAGGCGGTAGCGCCGGGGGATGTGGATGGTGCCTTGCGGCTTGCTTTGGGCGGTCTCTCTTTGGGCGAACATGACATGGATAAGGATCTTCGGATCCAAACCCAAAAGCGCATCATCACCCCGCGCACGCCGCGTCAGGCAGAATACATTCATGCTATCCGCAGCAACGAACTTGTGTTCGGGCTCGGCCCTGCGGGGACAGGCAAGACCTATGTTGCCGCGGCCATGGCCGTTCAAATGATGCTCGAAGGCAAAGTGGACCGGATCATTCTATCGCGCCCTGCCGTTGAAGCAGGGGAGCGCCTTGGATTTCTGCCGGGCGATTTGCGCGAAAAGGTTGATCCATATTTGCGCCCGCTCTACGACGCGCTATTTGACACGATGATTGCTGAGCAGGTGGCAAAGAAACTTGAAAGCGGCGAAATAGAAGTGGCCCCCTTGGCGTTTATGCGCGGGCGCACCCTTGCCAACGCCTTCATCATTCTTGACGAAGCCCAGAACGCCACCTCAACGCAAATGAAGATGTTCCTGACGCGCCTGGGGGAGAATTCCCGCATGGTTGTGACCGGTGACCCAAGCCAAGTTGACCTTCCCAACGGGGTTCGATCTGGTGTTGTTGAGGCTGAGCGTATCCTGACCGGCGTTAAGGGCGTGGCGATAAGCCGGTTTACAGATGTGGATGTTGTGCGGCATCCTTTGGTCACTCGTATTGTGCGTGCCTATGACAAAGTGGAGAGCGGCATGCCTAAGGTGGAGAATAATGCCTAACATCGAGGTACAGGTGGCAGATGCCGCCTGGCAATCTGAACCAGACGACCCAGAAAGTATAACGCGCCGTGTTATCGGCGCTATTGAGGAACACCTGGGGTCTGAAGTGCTTAGCGGCGCGATTGCCATTCGCTTTTCAAATAACAAAGAAGCGCAAATTTTAAATGCGCACTATCGCGATCAAGACAAAGCAACAAACGTGCTGTCCTTTCCAGCGCCAGAGATGCCGAACGCGTCAGGCGAAGATCAGCTCGGTGACGTGATATTGGCGTACGAAACCGTGCGGGCTGAAGCGCGGCTGCAAGGCAAATCATTTTCCGACCACTGCAGTCATCTTGTTGCCCATGGCGTATTACACTTGCTGGGATATGACCACCAATCACCTGAGGATGCATCTCGTATGGAAGCGCTAGAGCGCGATATTCTTAGCCGCCTTGAAATTGATGATCCGTATAAGGATCAAAATGTCTCGGAAGCCGCCCATGGCCTATAATGGTAATGGACATAGTGGCCAAAACGGGAACGGGAACGGAAACGGAAACGGAAACGCCAAAGGTCTTTGGGGTACGGTGCGGCGCCTATTCGGTGCGGAGGCCGTGCCGCCGCAAGAAGAAGTGCAGGCATCGCTGCAAAAAGGCTTTGAAGAGGTCATCGGCGATCACGAAGGCACGACGGCAGCATTTTCAGATACCCAACGAGAGATTCTCAAGAAGCTTGTGGATTTTGGCCACTTGCGCGTGGACGATGTCATGGTGCCGCGCGCGGACATCATCGCCCTTGAGGTTGACACGGAATTTGATGAAGCCATGAAAGTGTTTCGCGATGCGGCCCACTCGCGGTTGCCCGTGTTCCGCGGCACACTCGATGATCCTGTGGGCATGGTTCATATCAAAGATATCATGGCAGCCCTCGCCGGCCGACACGACCCTGCGGAGTCCATTAGCTTGGCCCGTCTCAAGCGGGAGGTTATTTGCGTGCCGCCGTCGATGCCGCTGGCAGACTTATTGGTGCGCATGCGGACCACGCGCATCCATATGGCGCTTGTGATTGATGAGTATGGCGGCACCGACGGGCTCTTGACCATCGAAGATTTGGTCGAGGAAATCGTTGGTGACATTGAAGACGAACATGACGTGGACACCTCGCCACGGCTTATTAAGGTCCCTGATGGGGCCTTTTTGGCCGACGCCCGCATGGAAATCGAGGAATTTGAAGAGGCAACGGGCCTCGACCTGACGCCAGATGATTGGGAAGAGGACGTGGACACACTGGGGGGACTGGTGTTTTCATTGCTGGGGCGTGTGCCGCAGCGCGGAGAGGTGGTACGCCACCCTGGCGGAGTTGAGCTGCATGTGGTCGATGCTGACCCGCGGCGCGTCAAACGCGTGCGGGTGTTGCCGGTTGAAGCGCAGGCCAATACGGAGGCGCAGGCCAATACAGGGGCGCAGACCATTGCAGAGGCACCGGCCAAGACAGGGGATGTAGGGGAACTAAGTGACGGGACCGGACAAAGACAATCCAGCAAATCCGACTGAGCCCCTCGTGGCAGGGCCCAGTGATACTGCGCCTAGCGATACTGCGCCTGGCGATCAGAGCGATAACGGTCCTGTAGCCGCGCCAGAAGCAACCCCGCCCCCGCCAACGCCTGCGGGGGGGAATGGTTCGAAATCGAAAAAGGGCAAAGCGGCGAGGGCAAAAGCCAAAGCCCGCGCGCTGCCTGTGGGCGGCGTCTTTGGCGAGGTCGGCGCCCCTCCCATTGTGCTTGACCGCCCGGCACCGTCACAATCATTTTCCAATGTTGATCAGATGACCGGGGCGGCAGCACCATCATCTTCGGTTTCGGGGTTTCGGCAATTGGGGCGCCGGCTCCGTTTACGCATCAGTGGGTTTACGAGCTGGCGGCGCTATGGCCTTGCCGCCATCGCCGGGCTCTTGGCCGGGTTGACCATGGCTCCGTTTTACATATTGCCGCTGCTTCCTCTCGCGCTTGTGCCGCTGATCTGGCTCATCGACGGGATGGAAGATCATGGCAAGGGGCGGCGCCAAGCCTTTGCCATGGGATGGTGGTTTGGGTTTCCGTTTTTTCTCACCGGGTTTTACTGGATCGCCTTTGCCTTTCTTGTGGAGGCGGAGGCCTATGCCTGGATGATTCCCTTTGCCATGGCAGCGCTGCCTGCGGGATTAGCGTTGTTTACCGGCGGTGCCATGTGGTTGGCGCGGGCGCTGTGGCGTCCCGGCGCGGTGCGTGTGCTGGTATTTGCGGCGGCTTTTGCAATCTTTGAGCTCATGCGCGGGACCCTCTTCACCGGCTTGCCGTGGAACCTGATGGGATATGCCTGGGGCGGGGTGCCCGATGTGCTGCAATCAACAGCCTACATCGGGGTCTATGGCCTTAGCTTTCTCACCATCTTGACTGCCGCCAGCCCGGCAACGCTTTTTGCCCATCAACGCGAAACGACAAATTGGCGTTGGCCATTTTTTGCCATTTTGCTGATCGGGATTGTTTGGAGCGCGGGGGCCGTGCGGCTTTATCTCGCCCCCACGGGACCAGAGAGTTACGTGGAAGGGGTCAATCTACGCATCGTGCAACCTAATGTGCCGCAGGCTGAAAAGTGGCGCCCTGAAAATCGCGATGCCATCTGGGATCGCTTGTTGGCCCAAACCCAAGTTGAGTCCAGCGCGCCAATTACCCATGTGATTTGGCCAGAATCTGCGGTTCCCTTCGTTCTGGCCCAAGCGACCACGGCGCGGCGGGAGCTGGCCTCCGCCTTAGGCGGCGCGTCATTGATTACCGGCGCACTGCGGCTCGAGCGTGAACCAGGCGGCGTCACCAATTACTACAACGCGCTACACATTTTGAATGCCGAGGCGGAGATCATCGCCACCTACGACAAGCATCACTTGGTGCCTTTTGGCGAATATCTGCCCCTTCGTTTCATACTTGAGCGTCTGGGTTTTCGAAATGTTGCCTCCCAGCGGGTCGATCTTTCGCCAGGGCCGGGCGCGCGGACGCTGTCTGTTCCCGGGGCCCCAGATGTGGGTCCGCTGGTGTGCTTTGAAGCGGTGTTCCCTGGTCAAGTCGTTGATCCGGCCCGCCGCCCCGGCTGGCTCGTGCAAGTCACCGATGATTCCTGGTTTGGCGATTCCACCGGCCCAAGACAGCATCTTGGGATTTCTCGGGTGCGGGCCATTGAAGAGGGCCTGCCCCTTGTACGCGCCGCCAACACCGGCATATCGGCGATTATTGATCCTTATGGCCGCTCCCTCGAACAGCTAGGTCTGAATGAGTTCGGAATTATCGACTCGCCCTTACCTCAAGCAGCCTCGCCCACACTATATGGGCGTATAGGGGATTGGCCTCTTCTTGGGGTTCTAGGTTTGGTTGTCGCCATGGCGCGGCGGCGGCGTAAATCACAGTAAAACAAGATAAGATCAAAGGGAGTGCGTCTATAGCAATATAATTGCGTAAACCGTCCTAATCTCAAAACATACATTGACCAGACCGGTGTTCCTTCGTAGACAAATTGTCAGTAACGGATGCGTGATCTCTAAACCCCTATGAGCGCGCGTCGTCGGGGTGTTGCCAGAGGCGCTAAACATCCTGATAAATTTGTGAAAACTCGCGTGTTGATTGCGAACCCGCGGGCGCTAAATAGTACAGAGTTAACATCGCCAGGCCGAAAGCCGCGCTTGGCTACTGAGGGAGCAGACGTTTGATAAAAAAGAAGCCGAATCCCATTGATATTCACGTGGGAAGCCGCGTCCGGCTGCGGCGCATGCTCATCAGCATGAGCCAAGAAAAACTGGGTGAAAAGCTCGGATTGACCTTCCAGCAAGTTCAAAAATACGAAAAAGGCACCAATCGCATAGGCGCCAGTCGCCTATTTCAGATTGCTGCGATCCTGGGCGTTGAAGTGCAATTCTTCTTTGATGATATGCCCAGCGAAGTGATCAAAGCTATGCCGGCCAAGCCTGCGGGGGGGCTCAAGGAGTCAGATGCCACGCCGTTTGTGATGGATTTCGTATCGAGCTCTGAGGGGTTGCAGCTCAATCGGTTCTTCACAAAAATCGAAGAACCGGCGGTGCGCAAGCGCGTGCTTGATCTGATCAAAACGCTGGCTGACAACACCTAAAGTTCAAATCTGGGGAGGTCTGATTCTCGGTCCTCCCTTGACCCGCACCATGATGATTTGCCACAACGCCGCTTCAAGTGCGCGCGGATGAAGATTTGTGTGCCGTCTATTGAAGGAGATGCCCCGTGCAGCGCACGAATTATGTGTTCACAAGTGAAAGCGTATCTGAGGGCCATCCCGACAAGGTGTGCGACCGTATTTCTGATTCAGTTGTCGACATTTATTTGGCCGCCGAACCTGAGGCCCGTGTGGCTGTTGAGACCCTGACTACCACCAACCGGATCGTTCTCGCCGGTGAAGTGCGGGGCCCTGACAGTATCACGCCTGAGACTTTGGAAGAGGCAGCACGGCAGGCCGTCAAAGACATTGGCTATGAACAGGAAGGCTTCCATTGGCAGCACGCAAACGTAGACGTCTATGTGCATCAGCAATCTGCTGACATTGCCCAAGGCGTCGATAGCGCTGGCAACAAGGACGAAGGCGCGGGCGATCAAGGCATTATGTTTGGCTATGCCTGCAGCGAAACCGACGATTTGATGCCAGCCCCGATTTATTATTCCCACCGCATTCTGCAGGCGCTTGCCAAAGCGCGGCACGAAAATCCGAACAGCGGTTTTGAGCCGGACAGCAAAAGCCAACTTTCCTTGCACTACGAAAACGGCACACCTATTGGCGCAACCTCTGTCGTGGTTTCGACGCAGCACAAAGAAGGCTTGAGTCAAGACGATGTGCGCGAAATGGTGCGCCCCCATGTCATGGCTGTGTTGCCCGAAGGCTGGATGTGCCCTGAGGACGAATTTTACGTGAACCCCACCGGCAATTTCGTCATTGGCGGCCCCGATGGGGACGCTGGCCTGACCGGGCGCAAAATTATCGTCGATACCTATGGCGGCGCAGCGCCCCATGGCGGCGGCGCATTTTCCGGCAAGGACCCCACCAAAGTTGACCGCTCAGCGGCCTATGCCTCGCGCTATTTGGCCAAGAATGTTGTCGCGGGCGGTTTTGCCTCCCGTTGCACCATTCAGCTGGCCTATGCCATCGGTGTTGCCAAGCCGCTCTCCATCTATGTGGATTGCCACGGCACCGAGCAAGTGGATGTCGCGCGCTTGGAGAAGGCGTTGCCCGAGGTCATGGATCTTTCCCCCCGCGGCATTCGTGAGCATCTGAAACTGAACCGCCCGATCTATGCGGCAACATCTGCTTATGGTCACTTTGGCCGCACCCCGGGTGATGACGGTAGTTTCTCATGGGAAAAGCGCGACCTTGTTGATGCGCTCAGATCTTATCTCAGCTAAGGCCAAAGATGGCGCGCGTCGTCTTTATGGGCGGCGGCAGGCCTTTAAGTTGCGCGACAACCAGGCACGGCTCATCGAAGAGCTGCTACCGCGCCTTGCTATCGACGTGCCTGATGACGGCGTGCTTGAGCCCACCGCGCTATTTGCTGACGCCAAAGAGGTCTGGCTTGAAATTGGCTTTGGCGGCGGCGAACATCTGGCGTGGCAGGCAGCTGCGCACCCAGACATTGGGTTCATCGGTGTTGAACCCTTCATCAATGGCATGGCGAAACTTCTCAGCCACATTGAGGCCGGTGGGCAAGAGAACATTCGCTTACGCCAAGGGGATGCGCGAGACCTGATCGAACGCCTTCCGGCGCAATCCATTGACCGGGCGTTTCTGCTTTTCCCTGACCCTTGGCCCAAGACGCGCCATCACAAGCGGCGCTATATGCAGACCGAAACCCTTGATGCTTTGGCGCGGGTACTCAAAGACGGGGCCGAATTTCGTGTCGCCTCAGACATCCCGGGCTATGTGGCCTGGACGCTGGAGCGGGTTATGCCCCACCCTGATTTTACCTGGACGGCGGAAGGCCCCGCTGACTGGAAGCGGCGGCCTGCCGATTGGCCCGCCACCCGTTATGAGCAAAAAGCGCTGAAAGCGGGGCGAATTCCAGCCTATTTGCGCTTTTGCCGCCGGCCACGAGGCTAAACCTCCAAGTCTCAAATTGGGCCAAAGAAAACGCTTGGCATGGGACGGGGCGGTGCCTATATTCCCGCCCGTCGGCTGAAGGAGCCGATATCGATCAACCGGTCGATGGCCCCCGGATCGCTTCAAGTGAGGTGATCGCCAACGGGAGCTGCCGCCTTCTCTTTGAAAATTTGACCTGAGAGCCGGCGGCGGGCAGCGCTGTCGATCACGTATGGGACTTGTTATGGCCGATAGCCAGACCGAGATCATTATGGGCGAAAGCGCCGATGGCGCGCGATTGCGAAGCCTGTTGACAGCAACAGCTGCCGACATGGGCTTTGAGATTGTGCGCGTGCGCCGCATGGGCGGCGAAGGTCGCGCGACGATCCAGATCATGGCTGAACGCCCCGATGGCTCCATGGATATTGAAGGCTGCGCCAATTTGAGCCGCGCCTTTTCCGCGCTGCTTGATGTGGAAGACCCCATTGCCAGCGCTTATGACCTTGAAGTGTCCTCGCCGGGGGCGGAGCGTCCGCTGACCCGACTGAAAGATTTCGATCGCTACATGGGCTTTGAAGCCAAACTGGAAACCCGCTCCCCCATAGATGGGCGGCGGCGCTTTCGCGGGCTGATCGAAGGCACAGACAACAGTGAAGTACTGCTTGGTGTTGTATTGGAGCCAGGCGCAGCCCCAACGGTGTTGGGCTTCGCGCCAGATATGATCGCCGATGCAAAAATTGTCATGACGGACGAAATGTTCCGTGAACTCAGTAAACAGAAACAGGCGGATGCAAGTGCGTCCGACCAGATGACGGACTGATTAGGAGAAACCCATGTCCACACCCGCCGTCAGCGCGAACCGACTTGAGCTTTTGCAAATTGCAGATGCTGTCGCGCGCGACAAATCCATCGACAAGGCAATTGTTGTCGAGGCGTTGGAAGATGCCATTCAAAAGGCCGCGCGGTCTCGCTATGGCGCGGAAAATGAAATCTCCGCCAAGATTGATCCCAAGACCGGCGAGATTCACCTCGCCCGCCACTTGCACGTGGTGGAAGAAATTGAAGACGAAGCCACGCAAATCCTTCTTGAAGATGCGCAGCGTCGCAACGCCGCCGCCCAAATGGGCGACATCATAGCGGAAACGTTGCCGCCGATGGACTTTGGGCGGATCGCGGCGCAGACCGCCAAGCAAGTCATTGTGCAAAAGGTGCGCGACGCTGAACGCGATCGCCAGTTTGACGAATTCAAAGATCGCATCGGCGAGATTGTTCACGGTGTGGTCAAGCGCGTGGAATACGGCAACATTATTGTTGATTTGAATCGCGCAGAAGCCATCATTCGCCGTGATGAAGCGCTGCCCCGTGAAGCCATTCGCAATGGCGACCGCGTGCGCGCTTACATCTATGACGTTCGGCGGGAACCTCGCGGGCCGCAGATATTTCTTTCCCGCACGCATCCGCAATTCATGGCGCGGCTTTTTGCCCAGGAAGTGCCGGAAATTTACGACGGCATTATTGAAATCCGTGCCGTGGCGCGCGACCCAGGTAGCCGGGCAAAAATCGGCGTGATCTCAAATGATGGCTCCATTGATCCTGTGGGTGCCTGCGTTGGTATGCGCGGCAGCCGCGTGCAAGCGGTGGTGCAGGAACTTCAGGGTGAGCGTATCGACATTATTCCGTGGTCAGAAGATCCCGCGACGTTCATCGTCAATGCCCTTGCGCCGGCAGAGGTTGCCAAAGTGGTGCTTGATGAAGACGCCCAGCGTATTGAGGTGGTGGTTCCTGATGAGCAGCTTTCGCTCGCCATCGGTCGCCGCGGCCAGAATGTGCGGCTTGCTTCACAGCTGACCGGTTGGCAAATCGACATTCTCACCGAAGAAGAAGAATCCGAACGCCGCCAGGAAGAATTCCGCCAGCGCACTGAGCTGTTCATGAGCACGCTTGATGTGGATGAAGTTGTGGCCCAGCTCATGGTTTCAGAAGGGTTTACCGACCTTGATGAAGTGGCTTACGTGGAAATCGACGAGCTTTCGAGCATCGAAGGATTTGATGATGATACCGCGCAGGAACTTCAAACCCGCGCGCGCGAATTCATTGAGGAAAAAAATGCCAAGCTCGACGCCCGCCGGGTGGAGCTTGGGGTCAGTGATGAGCTTGCCGCCATTGAAGGCATTACGCCCGCCATGTTGGTGGCCTTGGGCGAAGGCGATGTAAAAACCATCGAAGACCTTGCCGGGTGCGCCACCGACGACCTCTGCGGATATTGGGAAACCGTTGATGGCGAGCGCAAACGTGAGCCAGGTCTCCTGGAGGCCTTCGACATCGTGCCCGAAGAAGCTAATGACTTGATCATGTGGGCACGGGTAACCGTGGGCTGGATTGAAGATCCCGCGGAAGCAGAAGAAGAAGTAGAAGCCGACGACGAGGCAACGACGAGTGACGGCGACGCCGCAAGCGAAGAATGAGGCTGGCCCGGGTCGCACCCGGCGCTGTATTGCCTCCGGCAAAATACTGCCGCAAACGGAGCTTTTACGATTTGTCGTAGGCCCTGACGGGGAAATTGTGCCCGATTTGGCGGGCAAACTGCCTGGGCGAGGCATGTGGGTGCGGGCGCGGGAGGCTGATCTTGGCTGCGCTTTGCAAAAAGGGCTTTTTGCCCGGGCTGCCAAGGCACCGGTCAAAGTGCCTGCTGATCTCTCAAATTTGGTGGTGGCGGGCTTATTGCGCCGGATCAGCGAGGGGCTTGGCCTGGCGGCCCGCGCGGGGGCGCTGACAACCGGCTATGAGAAAGTCCGCGATTTCCTTAAATCAGGCCGCACAGGTGTGCTGATTGAGGCCGCAGATGGTGCCGCAGACGGGCGCGAAAAGCTCTTTGCCCTTGCTCATGGCGTGGGAAAACCAATTTACGTGCTCGGATGCCTGAATTCTGCGGATTTGGATTTGGCATTGGGGCGGTCAAATGTGATACATGCAGCGGTCTCAGGGGGCCCTTTGGCAGATCGCCTGGGGTCGGAGTTAATCCGGTTGGCGGGGTTCCGCCCCATGACGCCCCCAGAATGGCGGCTGCCTGGTGCAATACGTTGAGTAAAATGTGCGGTGCACAAAGCAAAAGGCACCGCGTTTGGGACATATGTTGGAAGTTGAAAGGTTCGCATGAGCGAAGGTAACGAATCAGAGAACAGTTCTGGCGGCCGCCGCCCGGTTTCATTGAAGCCGCGCAGTGGTGGCGGAACTGTGCGCCAAAGCTTCTCTCACGGGCGGTCGAAAGCTGTTGTGGTCGAGAAAAAGCGCAAACGCATTGTGGCGCCTAAGACAGCTGCGCAAAAAGCAAAAGACGCAGAAGCGGCCGCGAACGCGAAAACCGAAGAAGCCGTTGTTGCTGAAGCTGTTTTTGCGACTCCAACGCCTAAACCCACAGCCGCCGACAATCGCGGCGGGGTTGTGCTTCAGACGCTCACCAAGGAAGAGCAGGCAAAGCGCCTTGTCGCGCTAGAGTCTGCTGAAGCCCGTGCGAGCGATGATGAAGCCATAGCGAAAGAAGAAGCGCGCCGCCATGCAGAAGAAGACGAGGCTCGCCGCCAACGTCGCTTGGATGCTGAAAAAGCGGAAGCCGAAGAAGAAGCGCGCAAAATAGCTGAGCTGGAAGAGCAAGCTATTGCCGCCTCATTGGCCGAAGCCGCTGCTGCCAAAGAAGAAGGTACCAAAAAAGCCAAACCGAAAGAAGCGCCGGTTAGCAAAGCACCCAAGGGGCGGGAAAAGGCCGACGAAGAGCGCACGCGCGAGAATGCGAAAGCCACCAAATCACGCGGTGATGCGGGTCGCCGCGCTGGCAAGCTGACCATCTCTCGTGCTCTTAGTGACAATGACGGTGATCGCGGCCCCTCCATTGCGGCACGCCGTCGCCGTTTGGCCAAAGAAAAACGCAAAGCGAGTGGCGGCGGATCCGCGGCGCCCCAGCACATCACGCGGGAAGTTGTGATCCCGGAACATATTACAGTTCAGGAACTCGCCAATCGTATGGCGGTACGCGTTGTGGATGTCATCAAGTACCTCATGAAAGAGGGCAGCATGGCCAAACACCAAGATTTCCTTGATGCCGATATGGCAGAGCTGATCGTGGCTGAGTTCGGGCACGTGATGAAACGGGTTTCAGAATCTGACGTGGAAGAAGGCGTTGTGGGCGAGATTGACGACGATCAAACGCTTGAATCCCGGCCCCCGGTTGTCACCGTGATGGGCCACGTAGACCATGGCAAAACCTCATTGCTTGACGCTTTGCGCCGCACCGATGTGGTTGCGGGCGAGGCCGGCGGTATTACCCAGCACATTGGCGCCTATCAGGTCGCCCTGGAAAGTGGTCAGTTGATCACCTTCCTCGACACACCGGGGCACGCGGCGTTTACGCAAATGCGCTCTCGTGGCGCGAAGGTGACGGATATTGTGATTTTGGTGGTGGCCGCCGATGACGGCGTCATGCCGCAAACCATTGAGGCAATCAATCACGCCAAGGCCGCCGAAGTGCCGATCATTGTTGCGATTAACAAATGCGACAAACCGGACGCCAATCCTGATCGGGTCCGGCAGGAACTTTTGCAGCACGAGATTGTTGTGGAATCCATGGGCGGTGATGTTCAGGACATTGAGGTCTCTGCGACGCAGAAGACCAACCTCGATACTTTGCAAGAAGCCATTATGCTGCAGGCTGAAATTCTTGAACTCAAAGCCAACCCCAACCGGGCTGCTGAAGGTATCGTTGTGGAAGCCAAGCTCGACAAGGGTCGCGGTGCCGTCGCAACAGTGCTGGTGCAACGCGGCACGCTCAATGTTGGTGATATTCTTGTGGCCGGAGCTGAGTGGGGCAAGGTTCGCGCGGTGATCAATGATCGCGGTGAGCAAGTGGCCGCAGCAGGTCCATCAGTGCCGGTGGAAGTTTTGGGGCTCAATGGCACACCCGGCGCAGGTGATCCTGTCTCGGCTGTGGAAAACGAAGCCAGGGCCCGGGAAATTGCCGACTATCGCCAACGTATGCAGCGGGATGTGCGTAGCGACAGCACCGGCGGCCGCGGTTCCCTTGAGCAGATGTTGGCACAGCTCAAGGAAAATGACCTCAAAGAATTCCCCGTGGTTATCAAAGCGGACGTGCAAGGGTCTGTTGAGGCGATTGCAGGGTCACTAGCCCAGATCTCCACTGAGGAAGTGGCCGCGCGCTCCATCCATGCGGCTGTGGGCGGTATCTCTGAAAGTGATGTCACTTTGGCGCATACTTCTGGCGCGCCCATTCTGGCGTTTAACGTTCGCGCCAATAAGCAAGCGCAGGAACTTGCGGCACGTGATGGCGTTGAGATCCGGTATTACTCGGTGATCTATAATTTGATCGACGATGTGAAGGCAGCCATGTCGGGTATGTTGGATCCAACGATCAAGGAAAACTTTGTTGGTTATGCTGAAATCCTAGAGGTCTTCAACATTTCCAAAACCGGCAAGGTCGCCGGCTGCAAAGTAACCGAAGGTGTTGTGAAGCGCGGAAACAAGGTACGTTTGCTGCGCGACGACGTGGTAATTCACGAAGGAACGCTTTCGACCTTGAAGCGGTTCAAGGATGAAGTGAAAGAAGTCGTGTCTGGTCAAGAATGCGGGATGGCGTTTGAGAAATATGAAGACCTCAAGCAAGGCGACCGGATAGAGTGTTTTGAAATCGAGGAAATCCAGCGCACATTGTAGTGAGCGATTGTGGGATGGACAGTAAATTGAGGGAGAGAGGCATGGTTCGCTTCGCTGCAGTATTGATGATCGCATTGGGTCTTGCCGCCTGCGGGCAACAGGGGCCAACTCTTGAAGGCCGTTGGGCTGTCTTCGAAGCGGAACGCTGTGAAGGCGACGCGGACACGATGGAATTTGCCGGCCGTTCCTATTTTCACCGTCGCGGTGGAAACGTAGTGATCGAAGGGTCAGACCTTGCCTACACATTGACGGACGCTGAAAATGGCGAGCGCGTCACGGCGATCTTCAACGTCAATGGTCAGGTATGGCAGATGACGTTTGAGCAGGAGAGCGACAACACCTTGACCTTCCAAGGCGCCGCCATTGATGGTGCCGTCTCGGACCAGGCGGAGCGGTCTGTGGGCCGCTCCTTGTATCGCTGCGAGTAACGCAAGCGATCTAACCTTGCGGGGTCCCATTCCCCGCCCTCGGGTAGCGGCGTGCGTGAGATAAGCGCCGTGCCATCCGTGCGATGAAGTGAGTTTGACATGTCACGTTCAACATCGGGCAAAGCCCCCAGCCAGCGCCAATTGCGTGTGGGTGAATTAATTCGTCACGCCCTTGCAGAGGTTTTGGCGCGCGGTGAAGTGCGCGATCCTGACCTGGATGGGCGTATCATCACGGTCTCTGAAGTGCGGGCCAGCCCGGACCTGAAGCACGCTACCTGCTATGTGACGGATCTGGGCGGTGCGCATACCCCCGAAGTGATCAAGGGCCTTAATCGCTGCCGCAAATATTTGCGCGGTGAGGTCGGCCATCGCATGTCCACCAAATACACACCGGACCTCAGGTTTGAAGCCGACACCTCGTTTGACGAGGGCAGCAAAATCGACGCGCTGCTGCGCTCAGACAAAGTGGCACAAGATGTGGCGCGGGATCTGGGCGCCGAAAAGCTTAGCGGCGAAGATCAAGAGTAATGGGACGGCGCAACAAAAAGGGCTCGCCCATTAGCGGCTGGGCCATTGTGGACAAACCCCAAGGGCTGACCTCGACACAAGTAGTGGGCAAGCTGCGGCGGTTTTTTAATGCCCAGAAGGTTGGCCACGCGGGCACCCTTGATCCTCTCGCGACGGGTATTTTGCCGATCGCGTTTGGTGAGGCCACCAAAACCATTCCCTTCACCGTAGATGCAGAAAAGCAGTATCGCTTCACTGCCCTTTGGGGCGAAGCGCGTGACACCGACGATGCGGAAGGTGATGTCACGGAGACCTCGGATGTGCGCCCCACGCGTCAGGCGATCCTGGAAGCGCTGCCGCAGTTCATCGGCACCATCAGCCAGGTACCGCCCCAGTTCTCTGCCATCAAGATCAACGGGGAGCGCGCTTATGATCTTGCCCGTAGCGGCGAGGTGGTGGAGCTGACGTCCCGCGAGGTGGAGATTTTCGCGTTTGCGCTCATTGATATCCCTGATGCGGACCACGCCAGCTTCGAAATCAGCTGCGGCAAAGGCACCTATGTGCGCAGCCTGGTGCGCGATTTAGCGCAGAAATTAGGGACTTTCGGCCATGTTTCGGCGTTGCGGCGCTTGGCCGTAGGGGGCTTTGATGAAACTTGCGCCAAGCCTCTGGATATCTGGGAGGAGTTAGGTCATATTCCGCCCGCGTCGCAGCACCTGCTGCCCGTTGAGACCGCGCTGGACGACATCCCGGCGTTGGCCATAACGAGCGTAGATGCGTCTCGGCTCCGAAACGGCCAAGCCGTTTTGGCAAAACCGGGGACCATTAGGGTGCTGGACGGGGTTGAATTTTCTCTCGATGCCGGAGTGGATGAGACCGTGCTGTGTTGCCACAAAGGGGACCCAGTGGCGATCTGTCATTTCCGGCGAGGCGAGCTTCAGCCCACACGTGTGTTTAATTTCAGCCCAGAAGGGAACCCCGATGTCGATTACGCCAGAACGTAAGACAGAAGTTGTAAAAGATAATGCCCGCCAAGAAGGGGATACCGGCAGCCCGGAAGTACAGGTTGCCGTCCTCAGCGAGCGCATTTCGAACCTCACAGAACACTTCAAGACCCACAAGAAAGACAATCACTCCCGTCGTGGACTTTTGAAGATGGTTTCCCAACGCCGCCGCTTGCTTGATTATCTCAAGCGGAAAGATGAAGAGCGGTACCAAGCGCTCATTGGAAAACTTGGACTGCGTCGCTAATCGCGATGGCGAGAGCCGGGGTTTCCCCGGTTTTTGCATTTATGAACTCGCCCAACTCTGCTCGGCGAAAAGAGCCGAAGACAGGACGACCAAACCGGCATGGGGCTGGTGCGGTAGATCAAGCGGGATGACCGACCGAAGGAATGAACGCTAAATGTTCAATATTACAAAAAAATCTATCGAATGGGGCGGCCGCACGCTGACCCTTGAAACAGGCCGTATTGCCCGCCAAGCTGGCGGTGCTGTTATGGCGACCTATGGCGATACCGTCGTGCTGGCCACCGTGGTCGCGGATAAACAGCCCAAGCCGAACCTGGACTTCTTCCCGCTGACCGTGAACTACCAGGAAAAAACCTACGCTGCGGGTAAAATCCCCGGCGGGTTCTTCAAACGCGAAGGGCGTCCGGGCGAAAAAGAAACCCTGACCTGCCGCTTGATTGACCGCCCTATCCGCCCCTTGTTCGCAAAGGGCTTCAAGAACGAAACGCAAGTCATCACCACGGTGATGAGCCACGATCTGGAAAACGATCCGGATATTTTGGCGATGGTTGCAGCCTCTGCGGCCCTGACCATCTCAGGTGTGCCGTTCAGCGGCCCCATTGGCGGCGCGCGCGTTGGCTTTATCGAAGGCGAGTATGTACTGAACCCGCAAATTGATGAGCTGCAGGAATCGAAGCTCAATCTGATTGTCGCAGGCACCAAAGATGCCGTGCTGATGGTTGAATCAGAAGCTGAAGAACTTTCTGAAGAAGTTATGCTGGGCGCGGTTATGTATGGCCACGAACAAATGCAGCCTGTGATCGATATGATCAAGGAAATGGCTAGCGAATGCGCCAAGCCATCATGGGACTTTGTCTCGCCGGATTATTCCGCTGAGTACGAAAAAGTCGCAGCTGTCATTGAGGCGGACGTTCGCGCCGCTTATGGCAACAAAGAAAAAGCTGTCCGCTCTGCTGCCCTTAGCGAAGCAAGAGCCAAAGTCACGGAAGCGCTCGGCGCCACCGAAGATGGTGACAACGAAGGCAAAGTCGACGGCAAGATTCTTGGCACAGTGTTCAAGCAGCTGGAAAGCAATATCGTGCGTAACGATATTCTTGATACCGGCACGCGGATTGACGGTCGTGACACCAAGACGGTGCGCCCGATCGAATGCCAAGTGGGAATTCTGCCTCGGGCCCACGGCGCGGCGTTGTTCACGCGCGGCGAAACCCAATCCATCGTGGTCACCACGCTGGGGACCGGGGACGACGAGCAGTTCATCGACGCGTTGGAGGGGACCTACAAAGAAACCTTCCTGCTGCATTATAACTTCCCACCATATTCCGTTGGTGAGACCGGACGCACCGGCTTTACCAGTCGCCGGGAAACCGGTCACGGCAAGCTCGCTTGGCGCGCGCTCCGGGCGGTGATGCCTGGTCCGATGGAATTCCCTTACACCATCCGCATCGTGTCAGAGATCACTGAATCAAACGGCTCGTCCTCTATGGCGACGGTTTGCGGTGGTTCCTTGTCCATGATGGACGCAGGCGTTCCTTTGAAGCGCCCGGTAGCCGGCATTGCCATGGGCCTGATCAAAGAAGGCGAACGCTTCGCCGTTCTTTCAGACATCTTGGGTGATGAAGATCACCTGGGCGACATGGATTTCAAAGTGGCCGGTACATCAGAAGGTATTACCTCGCTTCAGATGGACATCAAGATCACCGGCATCACGCGGGAGATCATGGAGATCGCCCTCGACCAAGCCAAGGGCGGGCGTGAGCACATTCTTGGTGAGATGGCCAAGGCCCTCACCGGTGGCCGCGATGAGCTCGGCGCTTATGCACCGCGCATCGAAGTGATGACAATTCCCGTGGACAAAATCCGCGACGTCATCGGCACCGGCGGCAAGGTCATTCGTGAGATTGTTGCTGAAACCGGCGCCAAGGTTGATGTGAGCGATGATGGTACCATCAAGCTTGCTTCGCCTGATCTCGCCAGCATTGAGGCCGCGCGTAAGTGGATCCATTCGCTGACGGCAGAGCCGGAAGAGGGCGTGATCTATGAAGGCACGGTTGTGAAAGTTGTCGACTTCGGTGCGTTTGTGAACTTCTTTGGTCCGAAAGATGGCCTCGTGCACATCAGCCAATTGGCAGCGCAACGGGTCGCGCAAACCTCCGACGTTGTCAAAGAAGGCGACAAGGTTTGGGTGAAGCTCCTTGGTTTTGATGATCGCGGCAAAGTGCGTCTCAGCATGAAAGTTGTGGATCAGGAAACCGGCGCAGATCTGGAAGCGAAAGAGTCTGAACCGGCTGAGTAAGCCTCAAAGGTTCAATTGCATATCGGCGGGCGCGAGGGACATCCTTCGCGCCCGTTTTTTATGGCGCTGCAACAAGGCGGGTAACGAGAACGCGATTTGGCGATCACCTGGCATTGTGATGTCGTCTTCTTGGCTGAAAATATTTTGGGGGGGGTGTTATGTGGAAAGTATTGGCTCTACTAGCAGGCGTGATCGGCTCACCAGCTGCTGCTGCCGGGGTTTGCGACTTCGGCACGCCGCATCCCGACGCGCCAGACGGACTGCAGCAATTCGCCTTTATGGTCGGGAATTACCGGATCGAATCGCGCATTTGGCAAGGCGAAGCTTTTAGCGAGGGGTATCTTGAAGCTGAGTGGAATGCTCGCTGGGGGCTCGGTGGAGCGGTCATTATTGATGAGTGGTTTGGAGAACAGTTTGGTCCCGACATCCCTCCGGTACACGGGGTTAATGTTCGGGCATATGATCCAGAAACAAATCTCTGGAATATTTCCTGGCAGTCGACATCCGGCGCAACCGTCGCGCTCGAAGCGCGCCAAGGTGATGACGGGGTGATGCGGCTTTGGCAGGTCTATCCTGAGGCAACATTCGAGAGCTTCATTTACTTCGAAATTTATGACGATACTCATTGGGCTCGGTTTGAAGGACTGGTTCTCGAAGACGGCACCCACCAGAACCGATTCCGTCGTGATGCCTTTCAGGTGCCGTGCGAAGGATAGCATTTTCAATCGCACCAGTGGCGCGCCAGAATGCGTCGGGCTCAATTTGCGGGATGCTTTCCCATACGGCGACGGCCCACTGGTCATAAAAAAGTAGGAGATCAATATGGTTTCGGCACTAGTCATCTTGATGGGCATCATCAGCGCCAATTCCGGCACTCTAAACTCATGTGATTTTGGCGCACCAAATCCGGATGCTCCTGCTGAAATTGAGCAGTTCGCCTTTATGGTCGGCAATCACCGCGTCGAGGCACACGTTTGGACTGAAGACGGTTGGTCCGAGGAATATTTTGAGGCGGAGTGGCATGGGCGCTGGGGCCTTGACGGCATGGCAATTGTCGATGAATGGCACGGCGTCGTGTTTTCACCTGACATTCCTCAAAATCTGGGCGTGAACGTTCGCGTCTATGACGAAGAAACCGGCCGCTGGAATATGGTTTGGCAGCAAACGCAAAATTCAGAAAGCCAGGTGCTGCAGGCAGAGATGCGCGACGACGGATACCTGCATATGTGGCGCGTCTATCCAGATGGGCCCGAGCCAAAGAGCCTCTTCTTTGAAGTCATTGATGACGGCCACTGGGTTCGTTTTGATCACACAATATTGGAAGACGGCACGACCGTGCCGCGGCTACGCATCGATGCGTATGAGATCCCTTGCGAGGACTAGCCTGCAGTGTCTTTCATGCGCGGCATGCTGCTCAGGCAATAGACGGTTGGCAACGCGATAGCGACTCGGCACCGCGTGGTTTGCTGTGCTTGGCTTTAGGAACAAAGACGAGGGGACGTGACAATGTTTTCAACACTTATGGTTTTGCTTGGTGTGATCAGCGCCAATCCCGGCACACCAAACTCATGTGACTTCGGCACGCCGCATCCAGATGCCCCTGCCGAGCTTCAGCAGTTTGATTTTCTAGCTGGGAACCACCGCGTTGAAGTGCGGCGCTGGCAAGGGGAGGCCTTTTCAACGGGCTATCTTGAAGCTGCGTGGAACGGGCGCTGGGGTCTTGAGGGGCGGGCAATGATCGATGAGTGGTTTGGCGTCACCTTTGCAGAGGACATCCCGCCCAATCTCGGAGTCAATGTTCGCATCTATGATGCTGAGAACGAGCGTTGGAACATGACCTGGCAACAAACTGCTGGCGGCGCTGACAACCGCCTACTGGGAGCGGCTATGGGCGAGGATGGTGTCTTGCGCATGTGGCAAGTTCACCCTGAGCCGGAAACCGAACGATTCATATATTTTGAAATCATCGATGACACCCATTGGGCGCGCGTCGACGGCACTGTGGAAGAAGACGGCACTGAGGTTCCGTCCTTGCGCATTGATGCGTTTAAAGTTCCTTGTGAGGGTTAGCCTTCTAGGTCTTCCATGCGGGGGATGCTGGTGAGGTGATATCCCGAATCAACAAAGTGGACTTCGCCGGTGACCGCGCCGGAAAGATCGGAGAGCAAGTAAAGCGCTGACCCCGCCACCTCTTCCATGGCGACATTGCGCTGCAACGGCGAATGGGTCGCGGTCCATTTGAACATGGCGCGAGCGCTGCCGATGGCGGCCCCGGCGAGTGTGCGCATGGGCCCTGCCGACAATGCATTCACGCGGATGTTGTCGCGGCCCAGATCAGCAGCGAGGTAGCGCGTCGCGGCTTCAAGGGCCGCTTTGGCAACGCCCATGACATTGTAATTGGGGACAACGCGGGTCGCCCCTTCAAATGTCAAAGTTATGGCAGCACCGCCGTTTGGCATCAGCGCCGCCGCGCGGCGTGTGGTGTCGATGAAGCTGTAGGCGGAAATATCCAGAGAGTTTTTGAAGTTTTCGCGGCTGGTGTCACTAAATCGGCCCTGCAATTCATCGCGGCTGGAAAAACCGATGGAATGGACAATGAAATCCATCGAGCCCCATTCGTCTTTAAGTTTGGCAAATACCGCATCCAATGAGGCATCATCTGTCACGTCGCATGGCAATATGAGATTGGCGCCAATGCTTTCGGCCAAGGGGCGTACGCGCTTTTCCAGGGCTTCACCTTGATAGGTAAATGCCAGCTCTGCACCATGCACGTTGAGCATCTTGGCAATGCCCCAGGCGATGGAATGGTCGTTGGCGACCCCCATGATGAGGCCGCGGCGGCCCTTCATCAGTTGGCCGGAATAAATTTCATTGGTCATGTCCGCTGCCTTCAAAGCCGTTCAAATACAAGCGTGGCATTGGTGCCGCCAAAGCCAAAGCTGTTCGACAAAACCGAGTTAATGGTCAAGCCGTCACGCCTTTCGCGGGCAATGGGCATGTCCGCCATGTCTGGATCAATAGTCTCGATATGCGCGCTTTCTGCAATGAACCCGTTTTGCATCATGATCAGCGAATAGATCGCTTCTTGCGCGCCGGCCGCCCCTTGCGCGTGCCCAGTAAGGGACTTGGTCGATGAGATCGGCGGGCCGTCAGTGCCAAAGACCTCGCGAATGGCTTCGATCTCGCGGATGTCGCCCACCGGCGTAGATGTGCCGTGGGGGTTAATGTAATCGACCGGCGCTCGTGTGGTTGCCAGCGCCATGCGCATGCAGCGGGCCGCGCCCTCGCCGGACGGGGCCACCATGCTGGAGCCGTCAGACGCCACGCCATAGCCGGTCAATTCCGCATAGATTTTTGCGCCACGGGCCTTGGCATGTTCCAGCTCCTCAAGAACCACAATGCCGCCGCCGCCTGAAATTACGAAGCCATCGCGATCCGCATCGTAAGTGCGCGAGGCAACGCTGGGGGTGTCATTGTACTTTGAAGACATAGCGCCCATGGCATCGAAAAGGCACGATAGAGTCCAGTCGAGTTCTTCCCCGCCGCCAGCAAACATCACGTCTTGCTTGCCCATTTGAATAACCTCCGCCGCGTTGCCAATGCAATGGGCGGACGTGGCACAGGCAGAGCTGATGGAGTAATTCCAACCGCGAATACCGTACTCAGTGGAAAGCACAGCGGAGCATGTGCTCGACATGGCTTTGGGAACTTCCGTGGGCCCAATGCGCTTGGGCCCCTTTTCCTTTGTAATGCCTGCCGCGCGCACGATGGCTTTGGTTGACGCCCCGCCCGAACCCACAATCAATCCCGTGCGCTCATGCTTGACAATATCTTCGCTAAGGCCCGCATCGGTGATGGCTTGCCCCATGGCGATGTAGGTATAAGCCGCCCCATCCCCCATGAAGCGCCGCGTTTTGCGATCAAGCACCTCTTCGATATCAAGCTTAATCGCGCCTTCCACATGGCTGCGGAACCCAAGTTCCTTATAAGTCGGCGAAGCGACAATGCCTGACGTGCCTGCTTTCAGGGATGCGGTCACCTCATCAACATTGTTGCCGATGCTGCTAACGACTCCCATGCCAGTTACAACAACACGCTTCATGGGCTTCTCCTCGGAAATTAATTGGTCAGTTAATGCACGGGGCTAGTCCGAGAACAAACCGACCATCAGGTCTTTGGCCTCAAACGCCAATTCTCCATCAACCTTCACGATGCCATCTGCTTTGGCCACAATAAGGCGGCGCGTAATCACCCGGGTCATATGAAGATGATAGGTCACCTTCTTGGCCGTGGGCAGCACCATGTTGGTGAATTTTACTTCGCCCACACCGATGGCGCGGCCTTTGCCTTCATTGCCGAGCCAGCCGAGAAAAAACCCGGTGAGCTGCCACATGGCATCAAGACCCAAACAGCCGGGCATCACCGGGTCACCTTCGAAATGGCAGCCAAAGAACCAAAGCTCGGGGTTGATGTCATATTCCGCTTCGATGTGGCCTTTGCCATGGTCGCCGCCGTCAGCAGAAATTTTGGTGATGCGGTCGAACATCAGCATGGGCGGCAAGGGCAGGCGGGCAAATTTCTCGCCGAATAGTTGCCCATGCCCGTGGGCAATGATGTCGTCGTAGCTATAGCTCGCCTTGCGGTCTTCCATTGGTCGCCTTTTTGGGAATGTCCCCCGAGCCGAACTGACAAACTGTCCCGGGGGTCAAAATAGTCAAGAATCGGCAGGATTGTAGGGCATTCTCTGGGGCCAGGGCTAGGGCTTTGGATAAAACGAAGCAGCGCTGCCCTTGACTTTTACGCCCCAAAGTCAATCTTAGGGTCCTAGATTACATTCATTCGAATGTGAGCCCTTAACTGTTGATTCTCCTAAGGCAATTGCGCCAAGACGGGTGAGTAGTCCAATGTCGAGTGAACGCCCTTTTGCCGATGCCTTGAACCGTCTTCGCGGCGTAGAGCTTCGCCCCACACGGCAGCGGCTGGCCTTGTGCAAGATGCTGTTTGAACATGGCGACCGGCATTTGACCGCCGAAGTGCTCCACGCCGAAGCGCAAGGCGCAGGCATCAAAGTCTCCCTGGCCACCGTCTACAATACCCTGCACCAATTCACCGATGCGGGCCTGTTGCGCGAGGTGATCGTTGACGGCGGCAAGACCTATTTCGACACCAATACGGCAGACCATCACCACTTCTATCTGGAAGACGAATGCCGCCTGCAGGACATCTGCGGCGATGCGGTGGCTATCAGCGGCTTGCCCACGGCACCGGATGGCACAGAAGTGGCGTCCGTTGATGTCATCGTGCGGGTCCGCAAGGCACAATAGGGCACTTAATAATCGTTCTCATTCAATGCGATAAAAAGTACCTTGGAACTGTTCCAAGGTATTGACAGGGCCGCGCGCCGCGCTAAGTTCATGGCTGTTCCGGGGGCTCATGTACGGGCCACCCTTGCCGCGCGGTTTGCGGTCTCAGCAGATCTGAAGCATTTAATAGGAGGGGCCCAATTCATGGCCGATCTTGCAAGCAGTAAAACCCTCGACAATCTGAAAGCAGCATTTGCGGGCGAAAGCCAAGCCAACCGCCGCTATCTCTACTTTGCGCAAAAGGCTGACGTGGAAGGCTATAACGATGTGGCCGCGGTGTTCCGCTCCACCGCCGAAGGCGAAACCGGTCACGCTCACGGCCACCTTGAATACATGGAAAGCGTTGGCGATCCGGCAACGGGCGAACCCATCGGCAACACCGACCTCAACCTCAAAGCCTCCATCGCGGGCGAAACCCACGAATACACAGACATGTATCCGGGCATGGCGAAGACCGCGCGCGAAGAAGGCTTTGAAGAAATCGCCGATTGGTTTGAGACCCTGGCCAAGGCTGAGAAGTCCCACGCGGGGCGTTTCCAAAAGGCGCTCGACACCCTCGACGGTTAAGTTGTTCATGGGGCCTCGGCGGTTACTTGCCGGGGCCCGTATTTTATCTACAGGCGGAGGTCTTATTCCATGAGCGAGGGTGGTCTTGACGCGCCCACGAGGCATCCCCTCGATTGGCAGTCGGAAGGTTTTTACGACGACACCAAGATCGACGAGGAGCTTCGCCGCGTCTTTGATGTCTGCCACGGCTGCCGCCGCTGTTTCAATTTATGCGACTCCTTCCCGCAGCTGTTCGATCTCATTGACGAAAGCGAAAGCGGTGAGCTCGACACGGTAGATTCAAAAGATTTCAAGCCCGTCATCGAGGCCTGCACTCTTTGCGACATGTGTTATATGACCAAATGTCCTTATGTGCCGCCCCATGAATTCAACCTCGACTTCCCCCATTTGATGCTTCGCGCGCGTGCCGCTGAGGTCAAAAGCGGAAAGACGCATTTTACCCAAGACCAACTGGGGGCCATGGATCGTAATGGACGCCTGGCCGCGCCAATTGCGCCGCTGGTCAATTGGGGCGCGGACAAAAAGAATACCACTACGCGCACACTGATCGACACTGTGGCGGGCATCGACAAACATGCGGAGCTGCCAAAGTTTCACAGCACCACTTATGTGGCGCGGGCAAAAAAAGATGGCACGGCTCCGAACCCTCACGCCCCGGCATTTGGCCGCGAAGCGGTGATCTTTCCAACCTGTTTTGTGAACTACAACGGCCCCGATGTAGGGACGGCGGCGCGGTTCGTTCTCGCGCGCAACGGGGTCACCACCGAAGTTGTCTATCCCGGCTGTTGCGGCATGTCGCAATTGGAAGCAGGCAAGCTCGACAAGGTGGCAGCGACAGCGGCAAAGGTGGCAGCGAAGTTCCGCCCTTACGTGGACGCAGGCAAGAAAGTCATTGCGCTTACTGCCAGTTGCGGCTTGATGCTCAAATTTGAATGGAAGCTTATCCTGCCAGACAATGAAGACGTTGCCGCGCTGGCGGATGCGACCATGGACATCGATGAATACATTGTCGACATCGCCAAAACTGAAGGCATGGCGGACGGCTTGGTAAACGTAGAAGGCGGCGTCACCGTTCATCTGGCGTGCCACGCGCGGGCACAGAACATGGGCGCCAAAGCAGCTGAAATGCTCAGGCTGATCCCGGCTATGAAGCCTGATGTGCTGGAGCGCTGTTCTGGCCATGGCGGCACCTTTGGGGTGGTGAAACCAACGCATGCCGTTGCTATGAGAGTAGGGAAAACCGCTATGCGCACGGTCAACAAGAACGACAACAAATATCTTCTGTCCGACTGCCCGTTAGCTGCCAAGCACTTGGTGCAAGGGGCGGGGGAGATGGCGGACGCAGGCACCGCGCCGCCGATCTCCCTCCACCCTATACAAATCATGGCCATGGCATACGGCCTTACATAACGAACGCACCCCCACCCGGCGCGGTTGCGCCGACCTCCCCCGCCAAGGGGGAGGTTTGAATGCGCGCCATGCTCTTCCTTCCCCCCTTGAGGGGGAAGGGCAGGATGGGGGGATAAACCGAAGGAGTAGCGACATGAGTAAGCAGATGCGCAAGATCACCCGTGATGATCTTATGGACATTGCGGAGTTTGCCAAAGAGCGTGTGGCCCGTCGCAAGGATTTGCTGGTGACCAAAAAACTGCGCCGCATCGCGCTCGGCCCTGACGCGACGTTTTACTTTGAAACCTATGACACCATGTGGAGCCAGGTGATGGAGATGCTCTACATCGAAAAAGGCGGCGAGGCACAAATTGCCGATGAGCTTAGCGCCTATAACCCCTTGATCCCCCAGGGGCGCGAGCTGGTGGCGACCTTGATGTTTGAAATCAACGACGAAGTGCGGCGCGCAAAGGTGCTTGGCGCATTGGGCGGCGTGGAAGAAACCGTTTACCTGCAAGTGGGGGATGAGAAGATCATCGCGCGCGCCGAAGAAGATGTGGACCGCACCAGCGCGGCGGGCAAAGCCTCATCAGTGCAGTTTGTCCACTTCAACTTCACCGACGCCCAAGTGGCCGCATTCAATGACCCCGATTGCCAAGTGATCCTTGGTATCGGGCACCCAAGTTATGCGCACATGACATCGCTGACGCCGGAAAGCCGTGCAGAGTTGGCGCGTGACTTCGCGTAGAGCTAAAATTAATCCCCGCGTAAATCCGCCTCAGGTTGACCAGTGATCTTGTGCGCAAGCTTGCGGCACAGGGGCGCGACGATCATGGCCACCGGAAAGGCAATGGGAAAAGCGAAGGCCCAGGCGATCAACCACTCAATGATCAGCGCACGGCCAAACCCCAGCGCGCTATAGAGGTTCACCACCGTCACCATGAAGCTCACCGCGCCCGACATGAGCGCTGCCACCATGGCAAAGAAAATCAGATTGAAATACTTGGCGGGAAAAGGCTTCATGGGGCGTCAATCCTTAATCGGCAACTGGAGCTGCCACCATGGCACAATCGCCCAATGAACTCACCCTTCGGGAAGGCAAGCCGCGCGACATCCCCATTGTCCAGTCATTTGAAGGGTTGCCCGAAAACCAAGGCGTTGTCGGGGCGTGGTCGAAAGAGGGCCATTTGCGGGCGATGCATCACGCGGACTACGGTTATTTGATTGTCGAGGTTGATGGTAAGCCAGCCGGGTTCATCATCATCAAGGGTGTTGAGGCCAAAGACATCATTTGCGTCGTGCGTATTATAATCGGTGAAACTGGGCGGGGCCGAGGCAGCAAAGCCCTCCGCGCGCTCAAGGCGCTGTGTTTTGAGCGCTGGGGTGCCCACCGATTTTGGCTCGAAGCCATTGGCGGTAACACCCGCGCGCAGCGCTTCTATGAACGCGAGGGCTTGAAGCACGAAGGCGTTTTTCGCAAACATTACCACCTGGGCGGCGAATGGGTGGATAGCATCATCTATGGCATGCTGCCTGAGGATTATGAGGCCTCGAAAAAATCAGAGCAGGCTCAAGTGAGCCAAGCCCTATGAAATATCAATTCAATGATCTCATCCTTCGCGATGGTGCGTTGGCAGACATTCCCCTGATCCGCGCAATGGAAGAGCTTCCAGAAAACCAGAGCGGTGAGGGATCGTGGACCGCAGCCAAACACACATCCACGATGAAAAACAAAGACACCGGCTATTTGATCGCAGAGATCGATGGCGTGCCGGTCGCTGTTTTGATCCTTAAAGGCTATAGCAAAAAGGACGTCATCTTCCTGCATCGCAATATTACCGGGGCGGAGAACCGCCATCGGGGGCGCAAAATCTTTCGGGCGTTGAAGCTGCTTTGCTTTGAGCAATGGCGCAGCCACCGGCTCTGGCTCGTAACCCAGGCCCAGCACACCGGGGCGCAGCAGCTTTACCAAAGCGAGGGCCTCAAACGAGAAGGCGTATTGCGCAACCATGCTCGAGACGGCACGGCGTGGGTGGATAGCGTGGCCTATGGCATGCTGGAAGAAGACTACAAAGAGTTCAAAAAGGCGCAGCAAGCGAAAAGGGCGGAGGCCAAGTAAGGCGGCGGTGAGGGCGTGGCATTTCAATTTGACCATCGGGTGATGAATGGATGAGCAACAAAATAGGCAACGCTGGGAGCAATATTGGCGGGTGCGCCTAATCAGTTCAGCAGCCACATTCACTTTTCTGCTCTACGTGACGTGGGACAAAGTGATTTTCCCTGAGGCTGAGTTTGGCGCGATCCCAATATTGATTGCTCTTGGCGCAATTGCCTTGAGTATCTGGAGTTACTCGCGCGAAAACGTACAATCGAATATGGAAGAATTTGAGACAGAGATTCTTGAGCAAGTTGCGGGTGCCAGGAAGGCTTGGCGGGACGAATATAACCGATCAACAATCGCATATCTCGTGTTGGGGATTACCCTGGGGCTTGGGCTTTTTGTCTATCGCACTTCGCCGCCGCCCATTGAATGGTGGACCCTGGTCCTTTCCACAGCCCTCGGCCTATCGTTCGGGATGTTCCTTCACAACGTCATATTCCTGGTCATTTCACGGCCAAAGTGATTACTCCGCCGCTGATTTGTTCTTCGCCTCAACCTCATCCCCACCACCGTCTTGGGGCTGATAAATCTCCGCGCCCTTGGCCATGAACTCGCGGGATTTGTCCGCCATGCCTGACGCTGCATAGTCGCGCACTTCCTGCGTGATCTTCATGGAACAAAACTTTGGCCCGCACATGGAACAGAAATGCGCCACCTTGTGCGCTTCCTTGGGCAAGGTCTGGTCGTGGAAGTTTTTTGCCGTCTCTGGGTCCAGCGATAAATTAAACTGATCTTCCCAGCGGAACTCAAAGCGCGCGCGGCTCAGGGCGTCATCCCGAGCCTGCGCGGCGGGGTGTCCCTTGGCAAGGTCAGCAGCATGGGCGGCGATTTTGTATGTCACCACCCCCACTTTCACGTCATCCCGGTCAGGTAGCCCCAAGTGTTCTTTGGGCGTCACATAACAAAGCATGGCGGTGCCGTACCAGCCGATCTGCGCCGCGCCAATGGCCGAAGTGATGTGGTCATACCCCGGCGCAATGTCAGTAGTAAGCGGGCCGAGAGTGTAGAACGGCGCCTCGCCGCAATGTTTCAGCTGCTCGGTCATGTTTTCTTTGATCTTGTGCATGGGCACATGGCCGGGGCCTTCGATCATTACCTGGCAGTCGTGCTCCCAGGCAATTTTGGTAAGCTCCCCCAAGGTGCGCAGTTCTGCAAATTGTGCTTCGTCATTGGCATCGGCAATACAGCCGGGGCGCAAGCCGTCTCCAAGCGAAAACGCCACATCATAAGTGCGGCAGATCTCGCAGATCTCTTTAAAGTTGGTGTAGAGAAAACTTTCCTTGTGATGCGCCAGGCACCACTTGGCCATGATGGCACCGCCGCGGCTGACGATCCCGGTCACGCGCTCAGCGGTTAAGTGAATGAACGGCAAGCGCACGCCTGCATGGATGGTGAAATAGTCAACGCCCTGCTCGGCTTGTTCAATCAATGTGTCGCGGAAAATTTCCCAGGTGAGATCTTCTGCCACCCCGTCCACTTTTTCCAGCGCCTGATAGATCGGCACCGTGCCAATGGGGACCGGTGAGTTGCGCAAAATCCAATCGCGAATGTTGTGAATGTTGCGCCCCGTAGAAAGGTCCATCACCGTGTCGGCCCCCCAGCGGGTGGACCACACCATCTTGTCCACTTCTTCGGCCATGGAGGACGTGACGGCTGAGTTGCCAATGTTGGCGTTGATCTTCACCAGAAAATTACGCCCGATAATCATTGGCTCGGATTCGGGGTGATTGATGTTGTTGGGGATGATGGCGCGGCCGCGGGCGACCTCATCGCGGACGAACTCCGGCGTGATCTGCAAGGGGATTTCTGCGCCGAAATTTTCACCGTCCGGTGCAGCGGTAAGCTCTGCGCGGCCTAAATTCTCGCGAATGGCGATGTATTCCATTTCGGCGGTAACAATGCCGCGCTTGGCATAAGCCATTTGTGTGGGCGCGGCCCCCTGTTTGCCGCGCAAAGGCGCAGGCTGCACAGGAAACGGCGGCACCGCATGGCGCGCGCCGACATTGCCATTGTCTTCGGGCTGAAGCTCCCGCGCGGCATAGGTTTCCACATCGCCGCGTGCCTCAATCCAGCTTTGCCGAATGCGCGGCAGACCTTTTTCAATATCGATAGTGACATCGGGATCGGAGTAAGGACCCGAGGTGTCATAGACCTGTACCGGCGGTTCTTTTGCGGTTGGATGCAGGGCGATCTCGCGCACCGGGACTTTGAGGTCCTCAAAGCGCTCGCCCTTGAGATAGATTTTTTTGGACGCCGGCAACGGCCCGGTTGTGATGGCAAAACTATCGGATGGAATGGGCTTGTTCATGGGGGTCTTCCTAACTGGCGAGGACCCAAGTTAGCGGCGGTGCGCACATAGTGCGAGATGGGCTCCGTTCCCTCCGCCAGCATAACCCGGATCAGGTTCTAAGGGTTCCGGCCATGAAACGAATATTAGGCCGATCTCAGCCGCGCATAACGCAGACGCGGCACCCCTTCGGATATGCCGGGAATGGTGGACCTGTTGGCGGGTCGGATCAAGGGAAAGCTGCGCGCTATCGCACTACTTCGCCGGGGTAGACGCCCCAAACTTCGTCATGGCGCACCCAGCCGGTATAGCCATCGACGCTCACCTGGCACCAGTCCGGCGTGCATTCCTGCAACTCCGCTACAACGAGGGCTTCGAGATAAGCCACAATGGGGGCTTCGGGGTCAGGGCGTTGGCGCAAAGACCGCATACCGCCCGCCACAACGACGCCGCGATCACGGCTCAGAAGCGGGGCATGAACCCAGCCGATGTCATTTTCCGGATCCCGGATCTGACGCCAGCTTTCGGTTTCAGCAATGACTTCCACCGGCAAGCCGCGTTGGCCATCATAAACCCACAGCTTGGCATGTTCGATACTGGGGCCTTGGCGCACGTTGACGTAAGGGCTGCCGATGGTTTCAAAGCGCGGCACTTCCAGGCCGGAAGGGTTGCCGCGCTGGGCGATTGCAGAACTGCCCCAAAAGGCCAGTGCCGCCAAGGCGGCTCCTGCAATGGCCGCAGCAATTCCGATATTGAATCTCATAGGATGTGCTCCTCTGACGCGCCCCTTAAGGGCCTCCCTTTTCTTGAAGGCCCCATGCGATTAACGCGGGCGGCGCATAAAGGTCAAGCTTTGTCCCTTTTTCCGCTTTGTCCGTTGCGCCCCGGTTTGCTAGGGATAGAGAGGTAAACCCGCGCATCGCGCTAACTCAGGGACCCAATGCCCCAAAACGCACCCAAGCCTCACGTTATTGTCACACGAAAACTGCCAGAGCCCGTTGAGCGGCGTATGGCAGAACTTTTTGATGTGCGCCTGAACGCCGACGATCATCCTTTTACCAAGGCAGAATTGGTCGCGGCGGTGGCTGAGGCTGATGTGCTGGTACCCACAGTGACCGACCGCATCGATCGGGCGGTGCTTAGCCAGGCCGGGGAGAAATGCCGCTTGATCGCTAATTTCGGCAATGGCGTCGATAATATCGATCTCAAGACAGCCTGGCAGCGCGGTATCACCGTGACCAACACGCCCGGCGTTTTGACCGACGACACTGCGGACATGACCCTTGCGCTTCTTCTCGCGGTGCCGCGGCGCTTGGCCGAAGGGGCCAAACTTCTTCGCGATCAAAAAGGCGAATGGGCCGGGTGGTCGCCGACCTGGATGCTGGGCCATCGGATCACAGGTAAACGGCTTGGCATCATTGGCATGGGCCGTATTGGTCAAGCGGTGGCAGAACGCGCGCGCGCGTTTGGCTTGGAGATTCATTACCATGGCCGCCGCGGGCTCGACCCCCTGACGGAAGACGATCTCCACGCCACCTATTGGGATAGCCTCGACCGCATGTTGCCGCGCATGGATATAGTTTCAGTCCACACGCCCCATACCCCTGCAACGTTTCACCTGCTTTCCGCGCGGCGGCTCAAGTTGATGAAACCGACAGCCTATCTCATCAATACCTCAAGGGGTGAAGTGGTGGATGAGAACGCGTTGATCCGCGCGCTTGAAGCAGGTGAGCTGGCAGGCGCAGGTCTTGATGTGTTTGAGCAAGAACCCAAGATCAACCCGCGTTTTTTTGAGCTTTCGAGCGTCGTGTTGTTACCGCACATGGCATCGAATACCGTCGAAGGGCGGCTTGAGATGGGCGAGAAAGTGCTTGTCAATATCAAGACATTTGCCGATGGGCACCGCCCGCCAGATCGGGTGCTACCCAGCGCGCTTTAGGGCGCTCGCCGCATTCAGGTCCACAAAATCGACCTCAAGCACGGTGCGCCCTACAGTATCGCCGGTCATCAATTGCCCGTCTGGGATGCTATAGTCGAGGCCGGTAATCATCATCAGGCAATGATTGACCTGTTCGTCATCGTCGGCAAACGGCAGCAGCAGCCACTCGACAATCAGCGGCACGCCCATGGCGGACATCATCTTGTTGACCGAACGTACGATGGCGGGGCCTTCTGATAGGCGTTTCAGCCGTGCCGCGGCATCAATGCGCGTCGCCGGTTCAAGAATTTCCAATATGTTGATGCCGGTGAGGTCTGCGCCAAAGCGGGTGACGAGTTCGCTGCCAAACAGGGTTGCCGTCCAATTGTCTTCGGCCTGTCGCTTCAAGAATATTGAGTGGGTGACGACGTTTGATATTTCCAATAGATCGAAATCACGCCAGAAAGGCACCGTGTTTGCGCCGCAGCATGTGTGCCAATAATCCAACGCTTCGCCATTTTCAGGCGCACTGGGGCGAAACTCAGATAGCGAAGGTGTGTTCGGTACAACGCTCGACATGATTGGATATACGCCCTTACTCTCGCTTAGGTCATGATTATGGGTGGACAAAATGAATGCTTGGTTGATACGCGCAATATCCGTGATTTTTTTGGGGTTTTTGGCCATAAGCGGAGTGGCTCGGGCGCAAGATGAGGTGGAAATTCGCACCATTGACCTTGGCTATGGGCTTCATGTCATTTTTGGTCAGGGTGGAAACATGATGGCATCAGTGGGCGCTGATGGTATTTTTGTCATTGATGATCAGTTTGCGCCCTTATCTGAGCGCTTGCTGGAAACCATCAGCACGCTGTCTGATCAGCCCATTCGATTTGTCCTCAATACCCATGTTCACGGTGACCATGTGGGCGGGAACGAGAATTTCGCCGCCACTGGCGCGATTATAGTTGGCCATGAGTCCATCCGTGAGCGAATGAGCGCAGAGCAAGTGAGCGAGCTTACCAACCGCACCACCCCGGCCTATCCAGATAGTGCATTGCCGATTGTGACATTTCAAAGTGGATTGAGTTTTTACTGGAACGGCTTGACCGCGGAAATTGCCCATCTTCCGAACGCCCACACGGACGGAGATTCTGCTGTGTGGATTGCAGAAGCAAATGTCCTGCACATGGGCGACATCTATTTCAACGGGCGCTTTCCGTTTATCGATATCGATACAGGCGGCAGCGTTGACGGGATCATCGCCGCCGCCAATTGGGCGCTTGATCTCGCAGATGAAAATACTGTCATCGTGCCAGGTCACGGTGAGATCGCGAATAGAGCCGCGCTTCTCGCTTATCGCGATATGTTGGTTGAGGCCCGCGCCCTTGTTGCCGTCCATGTGGCCGCAGGCAGAAGCTATGATGACACCCAGGCGGCAAATCCGCTTGCGCCGTTGAATGAAGAATGGGGCGGCGGGTTTATTACGAGCGATTACCTCACAGCATTTATATACCTCTCCATTGCTGGGGAGTGATTGAGGGATCTAAGCCATCGGGTTTTTGAGCGCGTCCTCGAAATAGGCCTGCATGAACTCAAGGCCCTCGCCGGGCTCTCCGGGGGCAAAGCGCCCGGCGCTCATGCCGCCATCGACAAAGAGGGCGTGGCCATTGACGAAACTTGATCCATCGCTGGCAAGATAAAGCGCCGCCTCTGCGATGTCAGCAGGTTCACCTGACCGCGGGATAGGCTGCGCGCCCATCAAAATAACGCGCAAGGCATCAACGGTTTGATCGGCAACCTGGTTTGCCAATCCGACACCTTTGGCAATGATCGGGGTGGCAATGCCGCCGGGGCATATGCAATTGACGCGGATGCTGTGTTGGCCAAGCTCCAGCGCAACAGCCTTGGACATAGAGACAACGGCGGCCTTGGCCCCGGCATAAGCCTGCCCGGAATAACCCCCGCCGGTGGAGGCAATGCTGGCAGTTGAAATGATGCTGCCGGACTTTTGCGCAATCATATGTTTCGCTGCATGTTTGATGCCGATGGCAACGCTGCGCACGTCGATAGCCATTAACTGATCAAACTCATCCATATCGAGATCTACAATGGACCCCGCAGGGCCGGCGATAGCGGCGTTGTTGAACATCACGTCAAGGCGACCATAGGTATCAACCGCTGTCTGGATGAGGGCTGCCACATGCGCCTCATCGGAGACATCCGTGTGGCGATAGATCGCGCCGGTGGCCTCTGCAACGGTGTTGCCCTTGGCGTCTTGCACATCGCCGAAAACAACTTTTGCGCCTTCGGCGACAAATAGTTCCACAGCGCCTTTGCCGATACCGCTTGCGCCGCCGGTGATCACCGCGACTTTGCCCGCCAAACGTCCGTTCATGTTTGTACTCCTCAAAAGGTTCGACGAGTGGCGTAGAGGGTTTGCGAGACGGAATCAATCGACCGATTTGATTGACGCAAGGGCACTGCAAAGGGCGCATGCGGGATCAGGCGGCAAATTTATTGTGCGCGTGCGGGCACTGAGCCCATCGATGAGCAACAGCCGCCCGGCCAGGCTTTCGCCAAAGCCGACAATCTCGCGGATCACTTCCAAGGCTTGCCACGACCCGACAACACCGGCGATGGCGCCCAGCACCCCCGCTTCCGCACATGGCGGAATGCTGCCCGGCGGCGGGGCCTCGGGATAAAGGCAGCGATAGCAAGGGTATGCGCCGTCTTCATCATGGGCTTTGAAGGTGGCAATCTGCCCGTCGAACTCGCCAATGGCGGCAGAGACCAACGTCTTGCCTTCAAGGAAACAAGCGTCGTTTACAAGATACCGCGTTTCAAAGTTATCGGACCCGTCAGCAACAATATCGAACTGAGAGATGATGCGCCGCGCATTAGATGGTGTCAGGCGCTCAGTAAAGGGAATGACGTTGACGTCAGGCGTCAGCGCCCCAATGGCATCTTCGGCGCTTTCTGTTTTTGCGCGCCCCACGTCAGCGGTTTTGTGAATGATCTGGCGCTGAAGGTTTGATAGCGACACCTCGTCATCATCAACAATACCAATGGTGCCTACGCCCGCGGCGGCAAGATAGAGCGCTACCGGGCTGCCCAGTCCGCCTGCGCCAATGATGAGAACCTTTGCGCGCAGTAACTTTTGTTGTCCCGGCCCGCCGACTTCTTTCAGCACCAGGTGCCGCGCATAGCGATCAATTTGTTCGGGGGAAAGGGTCATGTGCCGATGCGCTCATAGTACAAAAGATCATCACCATGAAAATTGATCGGCTTCACATATGAAAGCCCACACTTTTCCAAGACGCGGCAGGAGGCGCGATTTTCTTCAAACGCCATGCCGGCAATTTTATCAAGCCGCAGCGCGCCAAGTCCAAAGGCGACGCTCGCCATGGCGCCCTCAGTGGCATAGCCCTCACCCCAATAGGGTTCATCAAGCATGTACAAAACTTCCGGCGCGCCGAAATCTTTGATCCATTGCAAGCCGCAATGGCCCATAAAGGCATTGTCGCTTCTGCGCACCATTGCCCAAGGGGCATAGCCTTGTTCATCGCGTCGTTTGGTCCAGGCCTTAAAGGCGCGATCGGCAAACGCCGCGCCGATCTGCTCTGACGTGGAAAGATACTGCGTGACGTTCTTGTTTTCCCACATGGGCCGATAGATCGGCAGGTCGGCCTCCACAAGTGGGCGCAGGATCAGGCGGTCGGTTTCAAGCTCGTTCATAGGCCCTCAAAAAGCGCGGTTGAGAGATACCGCTCCGCAAAGGATGGGATGATGGCAACGATGGTTTTGCCTTCCATGTCCGGTCGGCAGGCAACTTCAAGGGCCGCTGCGACAGCCGCGCCGGACGATATCCCCACGGGGATGCCTTCTTCACGCGCCACCCGGCGTGCGGTTTCAAATGCGGTTTCATTGCAGATCGTAATGACTTCGTCGATCTGGGCGGTGTCGAGATTTGCGGGAATGAAGCCCGCACCAATGCCTTGAATCTTATGGGGCCCCGGCGCGCCGCCTGACAATACAGGACTGTCTTCGGGCTCCACGGCGATCATGCGGAATGACGGTTTGCGTGCGCGAAGCACTTGCGCCACGCCTGTGAGCGTTCCGCCCGTGCCCACACCAGAAATGACTACATCAACCTTGCCCTCGGTATCGTTCCAAATTTCTTCAGCGGAGGTCACACGATGGATTTCGGGATTGGCAGGGTTTTCAAACTGCTGCGGCATGACCGCCTTGGGGTTGCTGTCCACCATTTCCTGCGCCCGCGCCAGCGCGCCCTTCATGCCCAATTCCGCCGGCGTGAGTTCCAACTCCGCACCAAGCAGCACGAGCATTTTGCGCCGCTCAATGGACATGCTTTCGGGCATCACAAGAATAAGGCGATAGCCTTTGGCGGCGGCAACGAAGGCAAGGGCAATGCCGGTATTGCCTGATGTGGGCTCGATAATAACACTGTCGGCTTCCAGTTTGCCGCTGTTTTCCAGGCTTTCAATCATGGCAACGCCAATGCGATCTTTCACACTGCCCAATGGATTGAAGAATTCGAGTTTCAGCAATACATCCGCTTTGGCACCGGCCGATTTGGACATACGCTTGAGCCGCACCAACGGCGTATCGCCCATGGTGTCGGTGATGCAATCATAGATGCGGCCGCGACCGTGGGTGCGGGCTTTGGAATCGCTCATCAAAGGTCTCCGGTGTTCATCGAGTTAAATCGTAAAGTCCATGCGCTCATCACTGCGACCGGGAACGCCTGCGCCATCGGCTTGGCTGCAGAGATCTTCAATAGTGATGGAATCAAGATCGGCAAGCATTTTCGTAATGGCCGTTTCGATTAAAGGGCGGACAATTTTTTCACCTAAAGGCGACTCAACCTGCCCTTCTGTTTCGTCCATGGCGCTTTCAAGTTCGCTCACCAAGCGGACAACTTCGCCCACGGTGATGCGGCGGCGCTCTCGGGCCAGGCGATAACCGCCGCGCGGCCCGCGTACACCTTTGAGCACCCCTTCATGTACTAAGTGCTGCATGACTTGTTCAAGATAGCGCTGAGGGATGCCCAATCGCTTGGTGATTTCCTTGGCCTGCACGGGTTCAGGGCGGGCGTTATAGGCCACGTCCACCACGGCCTCTAATGCCAAGATTGTTTTGCGGGAAAGTTTCAGCATTTCTCCTCTTTCCTCTTATTTGCCGGTAGAGCCGAAGCCGCCGGAGCCGCGACCGCTTTTTGGCAACTCACCAACTTCATCCCAAGTGATTTGCGGCACTTCCGCCAACACCAATTGGGCGATGCGATCCCCGCGCTGCACGACGAAAGGCTCCACACCCAAGTTCAGAAGCATGACCTTGATCTCGCCGCGATAGTCGCTGTCGATGGTCCCCGGCGCATTGACGATGGTGACGCCATGCTCAAAGGCAAGCCCCGACCGGGGCCGCACTTGAATCTCATAACCCGGCGGGATGGCAACGCTGAGCCCGGTGGGCACTGCCGCGCGCTCGCCAGTGTAAAGCTTGATCGTCTTGCCTTTGGGAATGGCGGCCGTGACATCAGCGCCCGCCGCCCCGTCTGTTTTGTATTCCGGCAGGCGCAACCCTTTGCCGTGGGGCAGTTGTTTGACTTGGACTTCGATGCTCACGCAGCCGCCCCTTTAAGATGGGTGGCAACCATAGTGGCTAGCCGCGCCGCCACATCGGTCTTGCGTGTGCGCGGCCAATGCTCTGCGCCGCTTGCTGTAATGAGATGAACTTCGTTTTCGTCGCCGCCCATTATGCCGGTACCGTCCGAGACGTCATTGGCCACAAGCCAGTCGCAGCCTTTGCGTGTGCGTTTTTGGGTCGCGTTCTCAATCACGTTGTCGGTTTCGGCGGCAAAGCCCACCACCAGTTTCGGTCGTTGCGTCCCATCCAACCCGGCGATGGTCGCCAGAATGTCGGGGTTTTGCACAAGCTTAAGGGCAGGCGCATCAGTGCCGCTCTTTTTAATCTTGGTATTGGCGCGGGCGTCAGCGCGCCAATCGGCAACAGCGGCAGCGAATATCGCCACGTCTGCAGGTAGGGCGCTTTCGCATGCGGCAAGCATTTGCTGCGCGGTTTCCACATGCAGGATTTCAAGCCCCAATGGATCTTCAAGACGGGTGGGCCCCGCGACAAGCGTCGTTTCCGCACCAAGGCGCGCCAGAGCCTCTGCAATGGCATAGCCTTGCTTGCCCGAAGATCGATTGGCGAGATAGCGCACCGGATCAAGGGGTTCATGGGTCGGCCCTGCTGTTACCAATGCGCGCGTACCGGCAAGGGGTCCGGGGATTTGCACAATGCTTTCCACCGCCGCGACAATTTCCAGGGGTTCCGCCATGCGCCCAAAGCCGAACTCACCGCAGGCCATGTCGCCTTCATTGGGGCCCACAACGTGAATGCCGTCGGCCTGAAGCATAGTCAGATTGCGCTGGGTGGCCTTGTGTTCCCACATGCGCACATTCATAGACGGCGCCAAAAGCACAGGCTTGTCCGTGGCTAAAAGCGCGGTGGTGGCAAGATCATTGGCGATGCCGCCGGCCATCTTGGCCATCAAGTCGGCGGTGGCGGGGGCAACAACAATCAGATCCGCATCGCGGCTCAATTGAATATGCCCCATGGCAGCTTCGTCGGTGAGATTAAACAGCTCACCATAGACCGTGTCTTCGGTGAGCGCGCCGACAGAAAGCGGCGTGACAAACTCGGTCCCGCCGCGGGTGAGGATCGCGCGCACTTTGGCCCCGCGCTCCTTCAAGCGCCGGATCAAGTCCAGCGCTTTATAGGCCGCGATACCGCCGCCGATGATCAACAGAACGCGCTTGCCGCGAAGGGCCATGAGGACCTCAAGGTCTTTGGGGGTTTGAATTCCTGCACTCCAACGGCGTAAATATAGGGATTTACGGGCCGCGTGTGTAGAAAAATTTTAAACTATCATCAACATCAATTGACGTTAATATTACACAGTAAAAACAAAGGCTTACGACCCGGCACCCAGAATGGCGGCGAGCGCCATAGCGACCAGCGCGCCTGCCCCTACCCACATGGCATAGCGCCCCCCGCGGGTGCGTTTGGCTTCGGCCTCGGCAATGGCTTGGGCCGTATCAGGATGGAGCTTCACGCCGCCACCCTCGGCAATGTCGTTTACAATCACAGCGGCCTTTTCCAGATTTTCCAATGTTTCAGGTAGCCGCGCCGCAACCCGGCTGAGCTGGGTCATGCCGTCCGCCGCTTCGCGCAGGCGCGCTTCGGGGCCGACAAAGTCAGTGATAAAGCGCTCCATAATGGGTTCAGCCGCCGTCCACATGTTGATACTAGGGTCGAGGTTTCGCGCCACACCCTCCACCACGACGATGGTTTTTTGCGTCATGAGCAGCGAGGGCTGCATCTCCATGTCAAAAGATCGGGTGATGTCAAAGAGTTGCGCCAAAAGACCCGCAATGGAAATCTCAGAAGCAGGTCGTCCAAACAGGCGCTCGCCAACGGACCTGAGAGCCAAGGCAAAGTCATCGCGATTATGATGTTCAGGCACATAGCCGATTTCAAAATGCACATCGGCCACGCGGCGGTAATCGCGGGTCAAAAGTCCAAACAAGGTCTCCGCCAAAAAGCGCCGTTCGGGCCGGGTGAGCCGTCCCATGATGCCGAAATCGATGAGCACCAGCTTGCCCGTCTCGTCAATGAACAGATTTCCCGGATGCATGTCGGCTTGGAAATAGCCATCCCGCAAACAAAGGGTCAGCATGGCTTGGATAAGCGCGTTGGCGACGGCACTGGCATCTTGCCCTGCGGCCTCCAAGCCTGCCCGCGTGCGCAAGTTCGCACCCTCAATCCATTCGGTGACCAGCACCCGTTTGGTGACATGGGGCCAGCTGATGGCTGGCACGCGAAGGTGTTCATCGTGGCGCGTGTTTTCCGCAATTTCTGAAGCCGCCGCAGCTTCAAGCCGAAGATCCATCTCCCCTGTAACGCTGGCCGCCAATGTGGCAATGGCGTCCACGGGGCGAAGACGGCGGGATTTGGGAAAAAAACGTTCCGCCATGCGCGCGGCAAAAGCAAAGGAGCCAAGGTCTTGGCGAAAGCGGCGCTCAATACCAGGGCGCAGGACTTTTACCGCCCAGGGTTTGCCATCGGCGTCGACAACTTTGTGAACTTGCGCGATGGACGCGGCGGCTACTGGTTCGCTGAAGCTGGCAAAAAAACTCTCCGGCGCGGCCTCCCATTCCCGGGTCAGTTCCGCGCGCGCAAGGTCCATACCAAAAGGCGGCAGACGGTCCTGCAGAACGGCTAACCCATCGCTGAGCTCATGGCCTAAGATGTCCGGCCGCGTGGCAAGAAACTGACCAAGCTTGATATAGGTCGGCCCCAAATCTTGCAGCGCTTTGGCCAGCCGCTCCCCTTGCGCCTTGATGCCTTCGGCCTTTTTTGCAGCCCCCAGGCGCAGAGCGGTGGTGGCAAACTTCACCCAGGCGGGAACCTTGCCCGCCATGCTCTCCGGAATCAGCGCTTCGTATTGTGCCAGCACGCGAGCGGCATGGAGCAGACGGAACGTATGAGTGACCCCGCGCAGCATCAGATCTTCCATCCCGAATGGATCGCCGCGATGCCGCCTGAAAGGTTGCGATGCTTCACTTGGGAAAAGCCTGCCGCTTCAATCATTTTGGCAAATTTCTTTTGGTTGGGGAATTTGCGGATGCTTTCCACAAGGTACTGATAACTCTCGCGATCCTTGGCAATCAGCTCGCCCATGGCCGGAATACCGTGAAACGACCACGCCTCGTAAAGCTGATCCAGTCCCGGCACCTGCACCTGGCTAAACTCCAAACACAAAAACCGCCCGCCCCGCACCAAGACGCGATGGGCTTCCCGCAACGCCTGGTCAATATGCGTCACGTTGCGAATGCCAAAGGCGATGGTGTAGGCGTCCTGGCTGCCATCCTCAAAAGGCAGCGCTTCGGCGTCAGCGGTGACCCAGGCTCGCGGATTGGATTTGCCGTTTCGGGTCTCCGCCGCCCGGGCTTCGCCCATACGCAACATCTCAGTGTTGATGTCCACCACGGTCACTTCAGCAGGCGCGCCCTTGGCCGCGGTCTGATCCAAAATACGAAACGCGATATCGCCGGTGCCGCCGGCCACATCAAGCACCCGCGCACCAGGGCGGGGGCTGAGCCAATTCACCATCACATCCTTCCAGATGCGGTGAACGCCGCCGGACATGACGTCATTCATGAGGTCATAATTGTCCGCCACGCTGTCAAACACGCCGCGCACAAGGCCTTCTTTGTCCTCGTCAGGGACCTCTTTGAAGCCAAAATGTGTTGTTGCGTCTGCCATTTACCAAGGAACATAGTGCGGACGGGGCATCCGCGCTAGATTAACGGTACGCGGCGCTTCGCCGCCGACAACTGCCGTTTCGCCCTTTTTGGAGCCCTATGCCTGAACTCCCTGAAGTTGAAACCGTGCGCCGGGGCCTTGCGCCGGTGTTGGAAGGCCAGGTGATCGCTCGCGTGATCCAGCGCCGGGCGGACTTGCGCTTTCCGTTTCCAGATCATTTCGCCAGGCGTCTTGAGGGCGCGCGCATCACGCATTTGGGCCGCCGCGCGAAATATATGCTCTGGCATCTCGATAGCGGCGAGGTGGTGATCGTGCATCTGGGCATGTCCGGGCGCTTTACTATTTTGGCGGGGTCCAAATCCAATACATCAAGCGCAGAGGGCCCGGATGGCCCAAACGGTAGCGGCAAGCACGATCATTTGGTGATCGAAACAAAAGCGGGGACAAGGGTCATTTACACCGACCATCGCCGTTTTGGATTTATGGTCATGACCGACGAAGAGTCCTGGAATTCCCACGCGTTCTTTGCAGATATGGGGCCGGAGCCTCTGGGCAATGAGTTGAACGCGGACCACCTTTCATCTGTTCTCAAACCGAAACGAACCCCCATCAAGGCGGCTCTTTTGGATCAACGGGTGATTGCCGGGCTCGGCAACATTTATGTCTGCGAGGCGCTGTGGCGGGCAAAAGTTTCCCCCAAACGCCTTGCGCGATCAGTGGCCGGGGTCCGGGCCGCCCGTTTGGTGCCCGCCATCAGAGATATTATTACTGAGGCCATCGAGGCAGGGGGCAGCACCTTGCGCGATTTTGCTCATACGGATGGAGAGCTGGGGTACTTTCAAAAACGCTTTGATGTTTATGACCGGGAAGGGGCGCCCTGCTCACGCGGGGATGGGGGCGTAATCCGCAGAATTACTCAGTCCGGGCGCTCCACCTATTATTGTCCAGTGTGTCAGCGTTAATTTGCGAATGGGTCCCATTGCGAAAAGGGCTTCAACTTCTGCCATCAAAGGAGTATGTGGGGCGCCTTGCGCGCGGGGCTGCTTACATCATATCAGGCCGGGCAGCGCTGGGGAGATCAACGACGCCGGATGATCCGGCAAGAGGGGCTTTAAATGGCTTATCAGACGATCATCGTCGACAATGAAAATGGCGTGGGCATCATCACGCTGAACCGGACCGACGCGCTCAATGCGCTCAACGGGCAGCTGATGGACGAGCTTAGTGATGCGCTGGACAAGTTTGAACTAG
>JAJFIK010000086.1 GCA_021775005.1 Rhodospirillales bacterium | reverse complement strand
TACTTAAGTTGTCATGCTCCGACTTGATCGGAGCATCTACCATCCTTGGCACTTGATGCAGCGGGAGTGGATCCTCCGGTCAAGCCGGAGGATGACAAGAAATGATGAGCGGGAGGATGACAAGAAAAATGAGCCGGAGGATGACGAGAAAAAATGGGCCGGAGGACGTCGAGAAAAACAAGCCGGGGGACGTCGAGGAAAGAACTCCAAAACACGTCATCCCGGAAATTGCGCATGCAATTGTCCGGGATCTTGCTGCGAAAGGCGGGGCCAGAGATTCCGGGCTCCGCGCGCGCGCGGCCCCGGAATGACGAAATCGGGGCGCTAACTCCGTTCCCGAAACGGATCGGCGGGATAGGTTCCCAAAATATGCAGGTGCGATGAGAAGAACTGCAGTTCTTCTAGTGCCAGCTTTACCATCAGATCATCCGGGTGACCTTCGATGTCTGCATAAAACTGCGTCGCGTTGAAGGAGCCCTCTAACTGATAGCTCTCCAGCTTGGTCATGTTGATGCCATTGGTGGCGAAGCCGCCCATGGTTTTGTAGAGCGCGGCGGGTACGTTGCGCACCCGGAAGACAAAACTTGTGATGACTTTGCCATTGCCGTTTTTGAGGGTGTTCGGCTCCGGCGCCATCACCAAAAATCTTGTGGTGTTGTGGTCGGCATCTTCAATGTCGTGACGCAGAATTTCCAGGCCATAAATTTCAGCGGCCAAGGCGGGCGCGATGGCGGCGACAGATTTGTCCCCCAGCTCTGACACTTCGCGCGCAGCGCCTGCGGTATCCGCCGCAATGACGCGGGTGTGCCCATGCTCGCGGATAAAGTCGCGGCATTGCCCCAGCGCCATGACATGGCTGCGGGCTGATTTGATATCCGCGAGCTCGGCACCTTTGACGGCCATCAATTGGTGATGCACGCGCAGGAAGCGTTCGCCGACAATAAAGAGCCCGCTTTCCGGCAGCAGGTGATGGATGTCTGCCACCCGGCCCGCCACGGAGTTTTCAATGGGGATCATGGCAAGGTCCGCCGCGCCGTCATGAACCGCAGCGAAGACATCCTCAAACGCGGCACAAGGAAGCGCCTCCATGTCAGGGAAATTGTCGTGACAGGCCATGTGGGAATTTGCGCCGGGCTCCCCTTGGAAAGCGATTTTTTTGCTCATGACTGATCTCCCGAGGAGTTCCCCAAGGCCGCGCGTGCGCGCGTCAAGTCTTCTGGCGTGTCGACGCCGAGCGGCACCGTATCCACTACGGCCACATCGATGCGCATGCCCGCTTCCAACGCTCGTAGCTGCTCAAGTTTTTCGCGCAGCTCAAGGGGGGACGGTTTCATGCTGACAAACCGTTCTAAGGCAGGCCGCGTGTAGCCATAGATGCCGATGTGATGGTAGAGCAGCCCGTGCCCATGGGGCGCGGTGGCCCGGGTGAAATAGAGCGCGCGGCCCGTCGTTGCGCCGTCTTCCAGCGCGATCACCGCTTTGGTGACATTGGGATTGTCGCGCTCGCTCTCGTCGGAAATGGGGGCGGCGAGAGTGGTGATGTCCGCGCCATCTTGCAGAAGTTCCGCCACCTGACGAATGAGGCGCGGGTCGAGGGTGGGCAAATCCCCTTGCAGATTTACGACGAAATTGGCTTGGCCCTTGGGGTCCACCGCTTCCACGGCCTCCCACACCCGGTCTGAGCCAGACGGGTGATCGGGGCGGGTGAGCACCGCTTCACCCCCTGCCGCCCGAACGGCGTCGGCGATTTCTGCTTCGCCGACCGCCACCACCACGCGGCCAACGCCAGACTCCGCTGCCCGCCGCCAGACCTGCACGATCATGGGCACGCCTGCGATATCTGCCAGGGGTTTGCCAGGCAGGCGGGTGGAGGCCATACGGGCCGGGATGATGATCAAAGGCTCCATGGCGCTACTTAGCGGGAGGCACCCGATGGGTGCAAGCGCCACTGGATCAAAGGGTTAGCTGGCGCGTACGCGGCTCCCCATGCGACGCCGTGACGCTTTATCGAGCCGCCGCCGCCGGATATGGTCCAGGCCGTGCCGGATTGGCATGCGTGGACTTGCTTCTGGTGCCTGCGCTCGCTTAATCTCCGCGCCAAATCACCTCGACGAATCGAGCCAGGTTGCCTCAAGGAGTTTTCTTCGCATGAACGGATTTACCTTCAACAAGATTGCCGGTGCCGTTTTAGGAACCGTGCTGGTGGGCTTCCTGATTATTGAGGTAAGTCATCAACTCTATCCTAGTCCGCGTGATGAAGTGCATCTGGCGCAGATGGGCTACCCGGTGGCAGACGCCCAAGCGGCAGGCGGCGACCACGGCAATGGCACCGAGGTTGTGGATGAAGGCCCGGATTTGGCGACACTTCTGGCCAATGCCAGTGCTGAAAGCGGTGAGGCCTCTGTGCGTGCCTGCGTCAGCTGTCATACTTTTGAGGACGGCGGCTCGAACCGCGTTGGCCCGAACCTCTGGGACATTGTTGGTCGTCCGGTGGCAAGCCATGACGGGTTCAATTATTCCAATGCCATGGAGGCGCAAGGGGGCAACTGGACCTTTGAGCGTCTGTTCGCTTTTCTTCAGAGCCCCCGCGCCGTAGTGCCGGGCACGACCATGGGTTTTGCCGGCATCCGCCGCGACGCCCAACTTGCTGATGTCTTGGCTTATTTGCGCACCCTATCCAATAGCCCTGTAGCCCTCCCCGGTGCCGCCGCCCCGGCCCCTGCGGAAACACATGCGCCCGCAGAAGTGCCCATGGATGACACTGCCAACGGTGCTGCCGATGATGATGCTGCCGATGATACTATGGACCTGCCCGCCGATGACGGCATGGATCATGACGCCGCCGCGATGGATGACGCCGCTGAAGATACCGGCGAGATGGCTGATGATGCTCAGGATGTCAGTGACGACACCACAGCGGACGCAGAAGATGCGGCGGAAGAAGGTGCCGATGACACCGAAGACGACGGCGAAACAACTGAATAGGCCATAATTCAGCCCCCGCCTCGACGTTAGGGTTTGCCTCAGGCACACTCGCCTTCAAGTATTTTGAGTCACGCTAAAGACGGGCGACATCATGGCCGCATATATTCTGCGTCGCCTGGCGCTGATGATCCCGACCTTGTTCGGCATTCTTCTGGTCAGCTTTACCATTGTGCAATTCGCCCCCGGGGGGCCGGTGGAGCGGATGATCGCACAACTGACGGGCCTCGACGAAGGCGCCACCGCGCGGGTGTCCGGCGGGGCCACCTCCGGCGGCGGGGATGAGTTCCTCAATCAGGGATTTGAAACCTCGAATGCGAACGCACGTTATCGCGGCGCGCAGGGGCTGGACCCGGCGTTCATTGCCGAGCTTGAAGAACAATTTGGCCTCGACAAACCTGCCCATGAACGCTTCGCCATTATGATTGGCAATTACATTCAGTTCGATCTCGGTGAGAGCTTTTATCGCGACAAATCGGTGATCGGTTTGATCCTGGAAAAGATGCCGGTGTCCATATCGCTGGGCCTTTGGACCACGCTGCTGATCTATTTGATTTCTATCCCCCTTGGCATTGCCAAGGCGGTGCGCGATGGCCAGGCGTTTGACGTTTGGACCAGCGCTGTTGTGGTTGTGGGTTACGCGGTGCCGGGCTTTTTGTTTGCGGTGCTGCTCATCGTGCTCTTCTCGGGAGGCACATTCCTGGACCTCTTTCCTTTGCGCGGCATTACCTCTGAGAATTGGTCGGAGCTTTCCTGGCCCGCGCGCATTGCGGACTATTTCTGGCACATCACTTTGCCAGTAACGGCCA
>JAJFIK010000085.1 GCA_021775005.1 Rhodospirillales bacterium | reverse complement strand
TGCGCTATCACCCGCGCGCGTTTACCAGCTTGGAAGAGGCATTTGAGCCTCGCGCCAATATTCGCTATGCCGCAGATTTTCTCGAGCGCTTGGCCAATCGCCACAATGATTGGACACGCGCTGTGGGCCTCTACCATTCGTATACAGAAGAATACAATATTCTCTACACAGACCGTGTGGAGACATTCATCGGTGTCGCCCGTCGGCGCGCGATGATTGAGCTGGACCCGGTGGAACTCTATGAAGGCCCACAACAATATCGGGTTATGAATGCGGACCTGCTGGATCCCGTGGCCCCGGCGTATGCCGGGTTGGATCTTGTTGAGCCAAGTCGCCGCGGGGCGCCGCCTGTTCTGGGGCGCGTGACTTTGGATACGGCCTTCATTCCATTGGCCCCTGCGCCGGCATTTGCCATTTTGCAGGATGACCTCCCTCTTATTTCCCCGATCCCTGCCAGCATGCCCCGCGGTGAGGCCATATTGCGTCAAATCTCCGGGCCGGAAACCGACAGTTAGAATTGGCTTTCTAGATCCCCTCGACGGGGGCAATGAAATTCGGTATCAGGGCGCGACTTTGCCAAGGAGTGCTCTTTTGACCGGCCCCGCGACGACACCAAATTTGCCGACAATATCTGACACCGCCCCTGAAAAGGAGCGCGGCGGTCGCTTGCGTTGGTTTAAGCGCGTTGGCGGGCGGCTAAGGCGTATCGGGCGACGCAAGAAACCACGGCCCGACATTCCCAATCCAAGCACGGGATTGCGCGTTCTCATTGTTACTGACGCCTGGAAGCCCCAGGTTAATGGTGTGGTGCGGACGTTGGACACCCTCGGTACGTACTTGGAAAAATTTGGCAACTCGGTTTACTACATCACGCCGGACATGTTCCGCACGTTTCCGCTGCCGACTTATTCTGAAATCAAACTGGCAATGGCGCCATACCGGCAAATCGCGCGGATTATCAATGTGTTTCAGCCTGATGCGATCCATATCGCGACAGAAGGAACACTGGGCATGGCAGCGCGGCGCTTCTGTGTCCGCCATGAGCATCCCTTTACCACGTCGTTCCACACCCGCTTCCCCGAGTATGTAAACGCCCGCACGGGCATCCCGGTCAGTTGGGGTTACAAATTCTTGCGCTGGTATCACAAGCCGGCGTCCGCCGTGATGGTGGCGACACCGACACTACAGCGCGAGCTTGAGGGTAAGGGATTCAACAATTTGCGCATATGGTCGCGCGGTGTGGATCTGGAGCTATTCAGCCCCGCTCATAAAAGTGACGACACCTTTGCTGACTTGCCCCGCCCTGTATGGATCTATGTCGGCCGGGTGGCGGTGGAAAAGAACATTCAGGCGTTCTTGGATCTTAACCTTGAAGGCAGCAAAGTTGTGGTGGGCAGTGGCCCCCAACTTAGTGAGCTTTCGACCAAATATGATGAAGTACACTTTCTTGGGCCCAAATTCGCCGAGGAACTTGCCAGCCTCTATGCGGCGGCAGATGTCTTTGTTTTCCCCAGTAAGACTGATACTTTTGGACTTGTGGTCGTGGAAGCCCTGGCCAGCGGCACGCCCGTAGCGGCCTACCCTGTACAAGGGCCCGCTGACATCCTAGAAGGCACCACCGTTGGCGCGGTAGATGAAGATCTGGAAGTCGCTTGCAAGGCAGCCTTGGGCTGTGCGACCCCCGAAGAATGCCGCGCCCACGCTGAAAAATTTTCCTGGGAAGCCTGCACGCGCCAGTTTCTTTCCAACCTTGACCTCCCCGGCTTTGACGAGAGCTATTGGCTCGAAGTCGCGCGACTGCCTGACTGAGCCCTAAGGCCTTTAGTAAAATGACACTCCGAAATATCGCGATCATCGCGCACGTCGACCATGGAAAAACCACGCTTGTGGATGAACTTCTCAAGCAGTCCGGCGTCTTCCGTGAAAATGAGCAAGTGGCCGAACGGGCCATGGACTCTGGCGACCTTGAGCGCGAACGCGGCATTACCATTCTTGCCAAGTGCACCAGCGTTGAATATGGCGACCACCGTATCAACATCGTCGACACTCCCGGCCATGCCGATTTTGGCGGTGAGGTAGAGCGCATCCTTTCCATGGTGGACGGTGTTGTGCTGCTAGTGGATGCCGCTGAAGGCCCCATGCCGCAAACAAAGTTTGTGCTCTCCAAGGCCCTTGCCCTTGGCCTCAAACCCATTGATGTGATCAACAAAATTGACCGCCCCGATGGCCGCCCGGACTTTGTCCATGACGCGGTGTTTGATCTCTTTGCTGCCCTTGAAGCTAGTGATGAGCAGTTGGACTTCCCAACCCTCTTCGCTTCGGGCCGCGACGGCTGGGCCGTCAATGATCTTGATGACCCGCGTGAGAACCTGATCCCGTTGTTTGACGTGATCATGTCTCATGTGCCCGAACCTGCTGTTGTGGCGCGCCGAAACGAACCATTTTCCATGCTGGCCACGACGATTGAGGCAAACCCCTATCTGGGGCGCCTGCTCACTGGACGCATTGAGAGCGGCCGGGTCACCGTCAACATGCCCATCAAAGCCATCGGCCTCGACGGCAAATTGATCGAGCGCGCCAAAGTCACAAAAATTCTGGCCTTCCGCGGCCTCACCAAGGTCCCCGTGGAAGAAGCCGCCGCAGGCGATATCATCGCTATTGCCGGGCTTCAATCTGCAACTGTTGCCGACACCCTTGGCGACGCAGACCTCAGCGAGCCCATTATTGCGACACCTATCGACCCGCCAACGCTGGCGGTTACGGTATCCATTAACTCATCCCCATTGGCGGGCCGCGAAGGCGGTAAGGTGCAAAGCCGCGTTATTCGCGAACGGCTCATGCGTGAAGCAGAAGGCAATGTCGCCATCCGCGTGACCGACACCGCCGACAAGGATGCTTTTGAGCTGGCCGGCCGCGGTGAGCTGCAATTGGGCGTGCTCGTGGAAACATTGCGCCGGGAAGACTTTGAACTCTCCATCAGCCGCCCGCGTGTGTTGTTCCAGACTGATCCCGAAACCGGGCAAACCCTCGAGCCCATTGAGGAAGTCGTCATCGATGTGGATCAAGAGCACACCGGCGTCGTGATCGAAAAGCTAACCGGCCGCAAAGCTGAGCTTGTGGACATGCGAGAAGCGGGCGCGGGTAAATCGCGCATCACGCTTCATTGCCCTACCCGCGCACTGGTCGGCTATCAGGGGGAGTTTCTGACAGACACGCGCGGCACCGGCGTCCTTAACCGCGTGTTTCACGGCTATGCTCCTCACAAGGGGTCGATCGAAGGCCGCCATCGTGGTGTGCTCATTTCAAATGGCAGCGGACCTGCTGTTGCCTTCGCCCTCGCCAATCTTGAAGAGCGCGGCAAAATGTTCATCAAGCACAATACCCAAGTCTATGAGGGCATGATCATCGGTGAGCACGCTCGGGAGAACGATCTCATCGTGAACCCATTGAAGGGTAAACAGCTCACCAATATGCGCGCGTCGGGCAAAGACGATGCCATTCGTTTGACGCCGCCGGTCATTCTCACCTTGGAACAGGCCATCGCCTATGTTGAGGATGATGAGCTTGTGGAGGTCACTCCAGCGTCGATTCGCTTGCGAAAACGGGACTTAGACCCCATTGAGCGCAAGCGCCGGGCGGTAAGAGCCTAGGGTTTCCGCCCTTTTCCATATCACATGTCTGTGAAGGCCGCCCGCGGCACGGGAATTGCGAATACCATTTCGCCAAGCAAGTGATCTGTGTCGATTTGAGAATACACAGGCGTTTGTATCGCCGTCCCCACCAACAGGGAGGGGCACCGGGTGACGGCAAGTGTTAATGAAGTGGAGCATGCGTAATGGAGACTCCCAGTCGCCCCAAGGGGAAACACCCCGTCGACTTGCATGTTGGTAAGCGTCTACGGCATCGCCGTTGGATGACCGGCATGACCCAGCAGCAACTGGCAAATGCCGTTGGAATTAAATTTCAACAAATTCAAAAATATGAAAGCGGTGCGAACCGTATTAGCGCCAGTCGCCTTTATGATCTGTCGCAGGCTCTCGACATTGAAGTGTCGTTCTTCTTCGAAGGCCTCAATGAAGACAAAGAGGTCAATGGCCAAACCGGCCTCAAGCCGGACCTCTTTACCGACAAAGAGACGCTGGAGCTTGTCCGCGCCTATTACGCGCTGGAAGAAACACCGCGTCGCCGTCTTTTGGAACTGACCAAAGCGCTTAGCCAATCAGACAGCGATGGGCACACCGCCGCCGCCTAACATTTCAGTACCGATTCAGCACCGGTCCTAAATGAAAGACCCTCTGGCCCCAATGGCCAGGGGGTTTTTCCTATGCTAAAGCCCTGCCCATGAAACTCCCAAGCACCATCCCAGCCCCGTTCGATGAGATCGCGGCATTTGCGTCAGACCTCGCAGACGCCTCAGGCGCGGTGATCCGCCCTCACTTCCGCCACGCCGCCACCGGCACAGATGACAAAACCGGCGATGCGGCGGGGCAGTTTGATCCCGTCACCCTTGCCGACAAGGGCGCCGAACAGGCCATTCGGGCGCTCATAGAAGCTAAGCGGCCTGATGACGGAATTCTGGGTGAAGAATTCGGCGACAAGGAAAGCGCCAATGGTACCAAGTGGGTCATTGATCCCATTGATGGTACGCGAGCGTTTATTTCCGGAATGCCAACGTGGGGCACGCTCATCGGCTACCATGATGGCACCAAGCCGGTGGTCGGCATTATGGATCAGCCCTTTGTCGGGGAGCGGTTTATCGGCTGGCCCGGCGGGGCTGCTTTGATGCGTGAAGGCAAAACCACGACGCTCAAAACGCGCGCCTGCGCCGGCATTAGCGATGCGATTTTCGCCTGTACCACGCCGGAACTGTTCAAAACTCCTATTGAGCAATCCGCCTATGAATATTTACTACGCGAAACCAAAATGCTGCGCCTGGGCACAGACTGTTATGCCTATTGCTTGCTGGCACATGGGCTCATCGACATTGTCCTGGAAGCAGGTCTGAAACCGTTCGATATTCAGGCGCTCATTCCCATCGTGGAAGGCGCCGGCGGCACGGTCACAGATTGGGCCGGTGGCCCCGCGGAAGACGGCGGCCAGGTGCTCGCGACCGGCGATGCACGACTCCATGACCAAGTGCTTCGGGAGCTAAATGATTAGAGCTTCGCCATGAAGTCATCGAACGCTTTGAAGAACTGATCGCGATAGATGTCTTGCTCCATAAGCAGCTCATGACGCGCGCCTTCAATCATCAAGGCATCGCATTGCGGTGAAAGTTCCGCCAGATGCGCCGCGGCATCACGTTCCACCAACAGCTCTTCCGCCGCTTGAATGAACAAGCAGGGTGTTTTTATACGTGCGACATTCTCAGGTGCCCAAAGTTCTTTCAAAAATGCCTGCGCCGCGTTGATCCAAGACCAGCTAATACCTGAAACCCCTAGGCGCGGTTCCGCCCGCACAAAAGCTTGCGCCTGCTCAAATCTTTTGCGGTCAGTAGTGACGGGATTGGTCTCAAACCTTTGTGTGGCCGGGTCGACCGGCTTGCTGGCAAAAGGTTCCTTGCCCCCTCGCCCCAACGCCATGGCACCAAGTAAAAGAGCGTTGAAGACCGGCGCAGGCAAACCTGTCTGCATGCCAAACATGGGGGCGCATAGAACCGCCCGTTGAAACGTCGCGTCGTCTTCTTGAAGAAACCGAAGTGCCACCGGCCCGCCCATGGAATGGCTCATCAGGCCCCAGGGCTTAGGCATATCAGCGGCAAATTCACTTGCAACAATCGCTTTGAAGTCATCCAGAAAATCATGGAACGAGCGCACATAACCGCGCTGCCAATCGACAAGTTCACGAGTGGAGAGCCCTTGACCACGCCAATCAAACGTCAGGACGGCAAATCCGCGGCGGCGCAGATCGGATATCACCTCGTAGTATTTCGCAATGAATTCCGTGCGGCCATGGAGCAGCACAATGGTCCCGCGCGCGGGGGCCTCGCTCGTCGGCAACCACTTGGCCAGGCGCAGTTTGACATTATCCCGTTCAAAAAAAATCGCCTGTCCGCCCTCTGGTGCGGGATAATCGGCAAGCGAAGTGAGCGGTGCATCCATCAAGCGACCGCCCCCATACGAATCAAATTGCTGACTTTGGTAGCCAAAGCGATGTCCCCCACAATGCGCATCTCGCCCTCCATAAAGGCGGTGGTCTCATTGATCTCACCGGCCATGATGCGGCGAAATACGGCTGCACTCATAATGATTTCGCAGTCGGCCTGTCCCCGGCTTTCCGTAAGGGAAATTTGGCTCCCCCGCCCCTGAACCAAAATCGCGCCGTCATTGCCAAATTCAAATAGCACATCGGCGCCAAAACTTTCGGCCCCATCAAGGGAGCGATGGAGGAGGGATTTGATTTCTTCAAAGGCGCTCATCTGATTCTTATAGCAAAGCCCGCTCCATCCGTCAGCTTCACTTGTTGGTCTCGCCAAGGCAATCGAGCTCGCCTATGGTGACGGCCATGTCATGGAAAAAAGAAGCTGACGAGATTGCCCGCCGCCGCGCTGAGGCGCTTGAAATGGGCGGGGAGACCTCGGTTGCCCGTCATCACGAAAAAGGCCGCTTGACGGTTCGGGAGCGCATCGGCCAGGTCGCTGACCCAGCTAGCTTTGTGGAACATGGTCCCATTGCCGGCACGGAGGAAGACGATGGCTTTACGCCGGCCAATTATGTCGTCGGCATTGGCGAGATTGACGGGCGGCCCGTGGTCATTGGCGGTGAAGACTTCACCCTTAAAGGCGGCTCCCCCAACGCGGCGGGCCTGCGCAAAAGCGTCTACGCCGAAGAACTTGCCCTGTCACACAAATTGCCCCTAGTTCGATTGCTCGAGGGCGGCGGCGGATCGGTGCGCGGCTCCAGCGGCAAGCGCCCCTCAGGCGACCCGGTGTTTTCCGTGCCGCGATTTTTGTCCATTGCTCAGGTGATGGGCCTCGTGCCCGTGGCCTCAGCAGCGCTCGGCCCTGTTGCGGGCTTTCCCGCAGCCCGGCTGGCGGCATCGCATTTTTCTGTGATGAGCGAAGCAACGGCTCAACTGCTCATCGCCGGCCCCAAAGTGGTGGAACGGGCACTTGGGCGCACCCTAACTAAAGAGGAACTTGGCGGCGCCAGTGTTCATGGCAAATCGGGCGCTGTGGACAACATCGCCAAGGATGAAGCGGAAGCGCTGGCGCAAATGCGCTCCTTCTTGAGTTACTTGCCGCAAAACGTTTACGCCGACCTGCCGGTGTTTGACATTACTGACCCGGCGGATCGCCGCGAAGACGCCTTGCTGGACATTGTACCGCGCAACCGGCGCAAGGCGTTCAATATCCGAAAAGTCATCAATGTTGTGCTTGATGATGGCAGTTTTTTTGAAATGACCCGCACCTTTGGACCTGGACAGGTTACCGGCCTGGCGCGCCTTTGTGGGCAGCCTGTGGGCATTCTTGGGAACGACTGTCGCTACTACGCAGGTGCCATGACGGCTGAGGGCTCGCAAAAAGTTCGCCGCTTTGTGGATATGTGTAATACCTTTCGCCTGCCTATTATCTCGTTCGTCGACGAGCCGGGGTTCATGATCGGGCCCGACGCTGAAGCGGCAGGTACCATTCGCCATGGTACCGCTGCCGTGATGGCCGTGGTGCAAAGCCGCGTGCCTTGGGCCAGCGTGATTGTGCACAAGGCCTTCGGGGTGGCCGCTGCCGCCCATTTTGGCCCGGGCGGGTACGTTCTTTCCTGGCCCAGCGCAGAAACTGGCGCGTTGCCCTTGGAAGGCGGCGTTGCGGTGGCCTTTGCGAGGGAAATCGAACAAGCCCCGGACCCGGAGGCGCGCCGCAAGGAACTGGAAGACGCCCTTGCTGCCGCCCAGTCGCCCTTCCCGCGCGCTGAGACGTTTTCGGTGCATGATCTCATCGATCCGCGTGAAACCCGCCCAGCGCTTTGGGATTGGCTCAAATATGCCCGACTTCAGCTTGAGGACTGCCGGGGGCCCTATCAACCCACAATGCGGCCCTGATCACTTCGGCGGTATTTTTGTCGCCCGGCATGCATTGGACTCCGCGATATTGGTCAGTATGCTCCGCCACCCGCTCATATAAAGGATCTCCCCCGATGCGTATTGTAACAGCCTTCGTGTTCTCAATCTTGCTTGCCACCTCCGCCAACGCGCAGTCCATCACCAAGCTGACCGCCGAGAACGTTGGGGCCACGTTTGCCACCAACGGGTTTCGTTTTCTGGAATCGGCGGACAATCGGGGCTACCCGTTGATTCAGGTTGAAACCGGTGGGTTAATTCATGCCGAGAATATCAACGTCTTTTTCTATGGCTGTGTGCCAGAGGGTTGCGAGGACATTACCCTCTATAGCTGGTATGAGCCCGCAACACCGGTCACTGCCGCCCAAATCAACACATGGAACGATATATTCCAGAGCACCCGGAATTGGTCTCGCGCCTACATTGATGATGAAGGCGATGTCATCTTGGTTATGAACATCAATGCCACCGGCGGCATTGGACCTGACGCCCTCCAGATTTTGATCAATACCTATCTTGTGGAAGCGCAAGACTTTGGCGTTTGGGTCGGCGCAGAAACCACTCAATAGGCAGTTACCATGGCTTGGGATCGTGAGCTTGAAGATATCAAACGTCGCGCGGCCCTGGCCGAAAAAATGGGTGGCGCCGATAAAGTCACGCGCCAACGTGAGCGCGGTAAGCTAAACGTTCGTGAACGCCTGGCCCGCCTTGTAGATGAGGGAAGCTTTCGCGAGATCGGCAAGCTGGCGGGCAAAGGCGAATACGACGAAAACGGCAAACTCAAGTCATTTATGGCGGCGAATTTCCTCTTCGGACGCGCGAATGTAAATGGCCGTCCCGTTGTGGCTACCGGTGACGATTTCACCGTCCGCGGTGGGGCTGCCGACGCGGCCATCTGGCAAAAGATGGTCGCCGCTGAGCAAATGGCCCATGAGTACCGCCTCCCCCTCATCCGCATGATTGATGGCACCGGCGGCGGTGGCTCGGTGAAACAACTCACCACCAACGCCCGCACCTATGTGCCGGCCAACCCAGGGTGGGAGTGGGTCGTCGCCAACTTGGCGACAGTGCCTGTGGTGGCCTTGGCGCTGGGCCCGGTTGCGGGACTTGGCGCGGCGCGGCTTGTGACCAGCCATTTCTCAGTCATGGTGAAAGAGCTCAGCCAAGTTTTTGTGGCTGGACCACCGGTTGTGAAACGCCTCGGCGAAGATGTGGACAAAGAGGGTCTTGGCGGCGCGCATATTCACGGGCCAAACGGCGTTGTCGATGCCGTCGCGGAAAGCGAAGATGAAGCCATCGCCATGGCACGTCGGTTTCTTTCCTACCTGCCGTCCTCGGTGGATGAGTTGCCGCCCCGCACAGAGCCTCATGATGATCCAGCCCGCGAAGACGACGCCTTGCTCGGCATCGTGCCCGAAGACCGCCGCAAGGTTTACAAAATGCGGTCGATCATCGAACGCGTGGTCGATCAGGGCAGTTTCTTTGAGATGGGCAAACTGTGGGGGCGCTCTGCCATCACGGGGCTCGCGCGCCTTGATGGTTGGCCGGTGGCTGTGCTGGCGAACGACCCCTATCACTTCGGCGGCGGATGGACGGCGGATGCGGCGCAGAAAATCGTGCGCTTTATCGACCTTGCCGAAACATTCCATTTGCCTGTGGTCCATTTGGTGGACAATCCGGGCTTTGTCATTGGCATTGAAGGCGAAAAAGCCGGAACCATACGCCACGGTGCGCGCGCCTTGGCCGCTGTCTATCAAGCACGCGTGCCGTGGTGCTCTGTCCTTATCCGCAAGGCCTTTGGCGTTGCCGGGGCAGCAAACCTCAATCACTCGCGCTTTAATTATCGCTTTGCCTGGCCGTCAGGGGATTGGGGCTCGCTTCCCGTGGAAGGCGGGATTGAAGCGGCGTTTCGCTATGACCTTGAAAAGTCAGATGATCCAGAAGCTTTGCGTGCGGAGATTGAACGCACTATGAACGCCGTGCGCTCACCATTTCGTACAGCCGAGGCGTTTTTGGTGGAAGACATTATCGACCCACGCAAGACCAGACCGCTTCTTTGTGAATTTGCCGCGTTGGCGGCCCCGTTGCGCAAAGCAGGACCGGTATTGTTTGCCATTAGGCCCTAAAGCTCGTCGCCTTCATCATTCATGAGTTTGGATAGTGTGCCATCTGCCCGTGCTGCGCTGAGGCTTTCCAGAAAGGCGTCGGCCTCCACACTGCCAAGCACATAGGCAACCGTTTCAAATTCATCGATTGGCCGCCCCAGACTTTCAAGGCCGCTTTGGTCCAGCAGGACCGGTTCCCCATCATCGCCGCCAAACCTACCCGACACTTGCAGTCGGGTGCCCGCTGACATGATAGCGTTCACGAGGGCAGCCCCGCCTTCAGACCGTATCGGCTCAAACAGATCCTCTGTTAATTCGATCTCGGCGGAAAAGATATGTGATGCCATCATTTCCGCGCTCATTGCACCAGGCTTTGGGCTGCCGGTCACAACACTTGTTTCAGCGGCTGGGTTTTTAGGCTCACTCGCGTCGTCAAGCGCGTTGAGATCAATTTCATTGCTCTCAAGCGTGACCACCTGCCACCAGGTTGGAATGGCCTCAACCAAGGCATCGCGGATATTGCTTTCATGAGATTGGCCCAGCGCCGGCCCACTTATGAGTGCCAACACGACCGCGCCAAGGAGTCTGATGCAATGGGTTCTCATGAAGCTCTCCCGCCGGTGGTTAGGGCCGTTGCGCCAACATATAAGCACTGTATTGTGGTCGAAAGATGTGGAGAAAGTGCCAATGGCGCGAGCCTATTATGAAGACTATGAAATCGGCGAAAAACGAACCACACCGGGGCGCACTATCACCGAAGCCGATATCGTGAATTTTGCCGGACTAACCGGCGACTGGCACCCTATACACACCGATACCACTTTTGCCGCCGAAAGCGCGTTCGGGGAGCGTATTGCCCATGGCATGCTGGTGCTTTCCATTGGCATGTCGCTGGCTTTTCGTCTCGGGCCATATGAAGCCTTGCCGCAATCCTTCATCGCATTTTATGGCATGGAGAGCGTGCGCTTCACCGCGCCGGTCGTGATTGGCGATACAATTCATCTGGAAACAGAAATTGCCCAGCTCGAGGAAAAAGATGCCTCGCGCGGTGTTGTGACCACTAACAATCATGTGGTGAATCAAAATAATGAAACGGTCTGCGTCTTTTCAACGAAGATACTTTGCGGCCGATCACCAGTTTAGGAACAAGTTGCATGTTAAGAGTATTGGCAGCGTTATTTGCTCTATCAATTTGCGCAGGCGTTATTCCAACACTCGCGCAAGAGGTTGAAGATCGCTCATACATTCTTTCCACAGCTACCACCGCCGGCACCTACTACCCTGTCGGTGTAGCGATCGCGACCCTGACCAAAGTACGGCTAGAGCCTTCAACAGGCATTTCGCTTTCCGCCATAAGTTCCGCGGGATCAGCCGAAAACGTGACGCTGCTCCGCAATGGCGAGGTGCAATTTGCCATCCTGCAAGGGCTCTATGCCGCCTGGGCGTGGAATGGTGAAGGACCCCTTAGCGAGGAAGGCCCGCAAGAGATGCTGCGCTCGGTGACTATGCTTTGGCCCAATGCCGAGCACTTGCTCGTGCGCGCGCGCTTTGCCCCCACAGGATATGTCTCTGACCTGGCAAGCATGGACGGGCGGCGTTTTTCCATTGGCGCGCGCAACTCCGGCGCGGAAGGGTCTGGGCGGCATGTCTTGGCAGCGCTTGGCATTGACGCTGATGAGCACTTCGATCTCGTGTTCCAGGGCTATGGCCCCAGCGCAGATTCGTTTCAGAACGGCGTTATTGACGGCATGAACACGCCCGCGGGCGCACCAGTTGCCGCAGTGACCCGCGCCTTCGCGGCAGCTGGCGATGCAGCGACGCTGCTTTCTTTCACAGATGAAGACATGGCTGCGGTGAACGCCGCCTATCCGCTGTTCACGCGCTATGTCATTCCGGCAGGCACCTATCCTGGCCAGGACGCGGACGTGCAATCCATCGCGCATCCCAATATTCTCGCCGTGCGGGCGGATGTTGACGAAGACGCGGTTTATGAGATTACCAAGACCATCTTTGAAAACCTGCCATTCCTTGCTGCCATTCACCGCGCCACATCCGAGATGTCTCTTGAGGGATCAATAACTGGATTGCCGGTGCCGTTGCACCCAGGTGCGATCCGTTACTATGAAGAAGCGGGCGTGGAGATTCCCGACAGCCTTCGCCCTTGATGTCTGAATGACGAGCGACCCAAGCGACGCCCTGACGGACCTACAATCAGCGCGCGAACGGCCTTTGGAGGGGCGCTTTGCTCTCGTATTCGGGGCCCTGGCGCTCCTTATTGGCGTAATACATCTTTACTTCAACACGCTCTCAGTAATGTCGGATATTTGGCGCTCGGCATTGCACTTCGGCATGTTTGGGCTGGTGGCGGCACTGCTCTACCCGCTGGCACGGCCCAAATCGCCCACGCTGCGGCGCGGCGTCCTGATCCTGGATGTGTTGCTGGGTTTTGCCAGTGTCGGCGTTGCCATCTACCTCATTTTCGGTGAAACCGCGCTTTACGATCGTAACGCATCGTTTGTGACCAGCGACTGGATTGCCGCTGGGCTCGCCATCCTCATCATTTTGGAACTTGCCCGCCGCTGCGCTGGGTGGTTCATACCGGCGCTGATCATTATTGCGCTGAGCTATGTTGTGATTTGGGGGGCCTGGATTGAAGGCGTGTTTCATTTTCCCGGTTTGAGTTGGGAGACGTTGCTGCGCCGAAGCTATTTTGGCGAAGAAGGCATGTTCGGACCCATAGCCCGTATCTCGTGGTCATTTGTTTTCATGTTCATTCTGTTTGGTGCATTTTTGATGCAATCCGGCGCCAGTGCATTTATCGTCCGCTTGGCTCGCGCCGCTGCGGGACGGCTTACAGGCGGCCCCGGTCTTATCGCCGTGCTGGCATCTGGCCTTATGGGATCAGTCACCGGCTCGGCAGTGGCAAACACGGTGTCCACGGGCTCCGTTACCATTCCGCTCATGAAACGCTCGGGCTTTCCGCCGCGCTTTGCTGGCGGGGTCGAAGCCGCCGCCTCCACCGGAGGGCAATTGATGCCGCCGGTGATGGGGGCTGGCGCGTTCGTCATGGCCACATTTACGCAGATTTCCTACCTCCATATTGTTGCGGTCTCGATCATTCCAGCATTTTTGTATTTTTTCTCGGTCGGGATATTCGTGCGTATTGAAGCCCAGAAACAGGGCCTTGTTCCGCACCCCAATGACAGTGAAAAGCTTGTGCACGTTCTGAAAGAGGGCTGGACCTATTTGCTTCCCATTCTTGTCCTCATCCTCATGCTCGCTTGGGGCCGAACACCAACGTTCGCTGCAGGGGTGGCTACGCTTTCTGTGGTTGCACTCTCATGGGCAAGTGGCACGCGCATGGGATCAGCCGCGATTGTCAAAGCGACCACCCGCGCCCTGCGAACCATGACACAGACCGCCATCTTGCTCATTGCCATCGGGCTGGTGGTCAACGTCATTGGTATGACCGGGGTGGGAAATACCTTCTCGCTGATGATTACAGGATGGGCCGGGGGAAGCCTCCTCCTCACCATATTGCTCATTGCCCTGGCCTCGCTTGTGATCGGCATGGGGCTTCCCGTAACGGCAGCCTATATCGTTCTGGCGACCCTTGCAGCCCCCGCCCTCACGTCACTAATCCAGGATGGCGAGATCATCCGCATGCTCATGGCTGGCGTGAGCGCGCCGGACGCTCAAGCAATGCTCAGCTTGGTTGCGCCCGAGCTGGACCCGTCGCTGCCCATGAGTGCGGAACTGGCGCGATCCGTGCTCGAAAGTCTGCCAGCGGAAATGCGGCCTATGCTGACAACAAGCTTGATGCCGGCCGAGGCGATCACCGCCACGGTTCTGTCTGCGCATCTCATCATCTTTTGGCTCAGTCAGGATTCAAACGTCACGCCGCCCGTTGCCTTGGCCGCGTTCGCTGCCGCAACCATTGCTGAAAGCCCGCCCATGCGCACAGGGTTAATGTCTTGGAAGTTGGCCAAGGGGCTCTATCTCGTCCCGCTCCTTTTTGCCTACACATCAATCGTCTCGGCACCGCCGCTTACGCTGCTTTGGATCACCATCTGTGCCGGGCTTTCGTTTGTTGCCATCGCTGGCGCGCTGGAGGGCTGGCTGGAAGGGCGCTTGTCGTCGGCTGCGCGCGCTGCTCTCGTGGTTGCTGGCCTGATCGCTTTGCCTGTTTGGCCGATTGCTTGGATCTCAGCAGTTGGTGGGGCACTGGCCCTGGCGCTTCTTTTTCGTGCGCAAATCACAAAATTGCGCCTGCAATAAGAAGGGTCTTGAAATCCAATAAAACCGTTCCCACTTAAAATAATGCGGGTGCTCCTAAGAGGTCCGCAAAGAGAAGTAACGCAAAACGACCTGCCCCAATAATCGGGGGGTCCACATCAACATTGCTCAAAGGAGGATGTATCCATGCGTACGTTTGATCTTTCCCCTCTCTATCGCTCAACCATTGGTTATGACCGTGTCTTCAACTTGCTTGACGGCGTTGAAGGTGCCGGAAACGGCTATCCGCCTTACAATATTGAGCGGGTCGATGAGAACGACTACACAATTACCATGGCTGTTGCTGGCTTTGGCGAGGACGATATCTCTATCGAAGTGAAGGAAAACGCGCTGACCGTTTCTGGCAACAGAGACGAAGAGGCTACTGAAGTGAAGTTTCTCCATCGCGGTATTGCCACGCGCGCTTTTGAGCGCCAGTTCCAGGTAGCCGATCACGTAGAGGTTCGTGGCGCAGCTCTTGAAAATGGTCTTTTGACCATCAAGTTGGAGCGACTCATCCCCGAGAGCCTGAAGCCCAGGCGTATCGAAATCCAGGCAGGCACCTCGCCCAAACGGATACCAAACAAAGCCGCGTAGTTTCCTTCCTCTCCCCCAAGAAGGCCCCCAATCGCCTACGCGGTGATGCGGAGCGCGCTCGGACGATGAATTCGGGCGCGCTTTGCCGTATTAACCTCCTCCGATTGCGTCTGCCTCGCCTGCGGTTTAGATTGATAGCTCGCGCGGGGTTGGCGCATATTCAAATTCGGAACTAGAAATGGCCGGGCTGAAAAGTCGAGTAATGGATGTCATGCTTCGAAGCTTAAGGCAGAAGCTGCACAATGCTGGCATTGATGGCATGGTCAAGGTATCGCGCGACCAATTTGCAAAGACCGTAAAACGCCAAAGCAAGCTTGATCGGGATGCGCGTTTATCCACCGTTCGCATCGACGATATTCCCGCGGAATGGATTGAGCGTAAAGCCAGTCGCACCCATCGGGTCATTTTGTACTTTCATGGCGGAGGCTACTGCTCCGGATCACCGGAAACCCATCGCCCGATGATATCGAGGCTGTGCCACGAAGCCCACGCGCGCGCGCTCGTCCCTGACTATCGCCTGGCACCGGAGCACCCTTTCCCCGCCGCAGTTGAAGATGGTTTGGCGTGTTATCGTTGGCTATTGGCCAGCGGTCTTGATCCAGCGGGAATTGTTTTTGCGGGAGATTCCGCAGGCGGCGGCCTGGCAGTGGCCACGGCAATGGCAGCCCGTGACGAAGGATTGACGCTGCCCGCAGCCCTGGTCTGCATTTCACCTTGGGTGGATCTGGCGCAAACTGGCCGCTCACTCCTCGCCCTTGCCAAAGAAGATCCCTGGATTGATATGGTCTCTCTTGCCGGCTTCGCGCATCACTATCTCAATGGTGAACTACCCACGAACCCCTACGCCTCGCCCCTTTATGGCGACTTTCATGGCCTGCCTTCCATGTTGGTTCATGCCGGGTCCCGTGAGGTGCTGAAAGATGACGCCATCCGCCTTGCAAACAAGGCTGAAACCCAAGGCGTCGATGTGAGCGTTGAAATATGGGATGGCATGATTCATGTATTTCATGCATTGCCAGTGAAAGAGGCGGACGCAGCCCTTGCGCGACTGGGATCATTCATCCGCTCACGCACGGTGCTGTCAGCTATCGCAAAGCCCGCTGCGCAATAATTACTCTAAGGAAGAAGTTTGACGCCTACCACACCAACCGCAAAAACATCGCGGAAGGCAGCATGGGTTATTGTTGCCCCTGTCAGGGTCGCATCAGAGAGGCTGGCATTGCGCAAACTCGCGCCAACAAGATTTGTGTGGCTTAAGTCTGCATCTTTGAGATCGGCATAAGTAAAATCTGCGCCTTCCGCCTGGCAATACCGCACCGTCGCGCGCCGTAGTTGAGCAGGCAGTACACGTTTTTTACCAACACTCAATGGACCGAAATCCGCATCACGAAGATCGGCACCTGTAAGCTGCGCATTACTGAGATTGACGCCGCGCATATCCGCACCGCGCAAATTGGCACATCGCAAATCCGCGCCATTAAGCTGTGCACCGCAAAGTCGCGCACCAGAAAGATCTAATCCGAAAAACGTTGCGCCGGGTGCAACCAAGGCACTGAGGTCTCTTGTGCCGAGCCCACCTACACAACGGAAATCAAAATCCCCCAACAAAGCTACTTGGCCGTCGGCACCATCGGACTGAACCCAACGTAAATGGCGATCAAGTATATGTTCAATAGATGCAGGCAATTCGGTGGTACCTCGACCGACAACCTCATCGGTTAGCAATCGCGTCTGATTCGCGCCTTCAAAAATAGTATCCCTAAGGCGAGCGCCGGCTATGACTGCGCCTTCCAAATCCGCGCCGGTTAAGTCCGCGCCTTCCAAATCTGCCCCTTGCAGAATTGCCCCCCGCATTGAAGCGTTGTGCAATTTCGCGTGGGCAAGACAACAATCCCTCATTATGGAGTCAGTTAGGTCAACTTGCATGGCAATAGCGCCGCCCAGAGACGCTTCAGACAAGCGCGATTGAACATTTGCAACGACGGAGAGCTCTGAATTTGTTGGTGAAACCCAAGCACCCGATGAATGGGTCCGCTCCGCATTCATGCACTCACGTAAGTCTGCCTCACGCAATTCCGCACCGCTGAGATCGGCACCCCGTAGACAGATGCCGCGCAGGTCCGCATTTATTAGTGACGCACGGCGTAGGCACGCGCGGCGCAGGTCTGCGGCAAAAAATATTGCCTCATTTAGATAGGAACCTTCAAAGCGCGCTTCACTAAGGATCGCTCCAGTAAAATCGGCCCCCGACAACCTCATGCCCGATAAATCAAGACCCGAGAGATCCATATAGCGGAAATTGGCTCGCGTGCCGCCAAGCCGACTGGACAGAAACATTTCGTGGCGCCGTGCAATACGCGATGCCACCTCTTGAGTGAGGCGACGATAGGTAATCCGGTCAATCTGTTTGGCGAGATCCGCGCTCATTTACCGCCCAAGGTCCATTAGGTTCACTTATCGGAAGTTTCTCTGAAAATCCCGAAGGATGTCTTAACCACCGAATTTTTGTGGCGTCCACAAGCCAAATCGCGCTTGGCACCGCCGATTAATCGTTTGTTTGGTAAACTGGCGCTAAGATTACCTTAGAATTTGGGACACCCTGATAGAGCAGGGGTGGTAGCTGAGGCTTCGGGGATCATGCCTTTCAAACCATTAGACGCGGTAAGCAAACTAAATCCGCACCATAGTGTTATGGCGGTTGGGGCGGCTACCCTTGCGGTCTTCGCTATCGTTATTATTGCCTCAAATGCTTTTTTCGCTCTTCGCGACCGCGGGCAGATGCCGCTACGCGATGCCGCAGCTCAGACCCATTCCATCGCTCAGGTTATTGCGCACCACGTGCAGTCGGATGCCGACGTTTACGCCGCGGGGCGATCGTTCCTGGGTGCATTCGAATCAGACGGCGCGATTGCCTGGGCAAATATCGTCCCTATTGATTCTTATCAGCAATATGGCGCCATGGAGGAGATCGTAGCTGAATCCGGCGCTACTCCCGAAAGTGTCTTCAGATTGCTGAATGCCATGAGAGCTGCTCCGAACCAAGTCGCAGTAGTAAACTCAAACGGCCATATTCTGACTGCCCGCAGCATTGCTGCTGATCGTGCGGTGCTGATCGTTTATGATCGCGCTCGCTTGTCAGCGATGATTATCGCGCCGCCCATTGCGCGGTGGGTCGTGGGTCTTCTGACCCTCGCGTTAGCGAGCATATCCTTGCTTGCCGCCGTGCACTTTTTAATCCAGCGCCCCATCACTCAACTAAGCCAGGCAATTGCCGAGGCAGAGACAACGCGAATATTGACGTTGGACCCGGCCCTGCCAAACAACGAACTTGGCCAGCTCGCGACGCGAATTGCGACTTGGTTGGAGCGCCTGAATTCCGCTCAAGCTGAACTAAGGCGCATGGCGCTGATTGTCGACCGAACTGACAATGCTGCGCTCATATTAACACGCTCGCTTAAGATTCAATGGGCCAACCAAGCGTTCGAGACGCTATGTGGCTACAGTATTTCGGAGATGGAGGGCCGCACTCTTGGCAGCCTGATGATGCGAGGGGACGTCAACAAAGATGCCTCAATGCGTTTTCGCCAGGCTTTAAGGGTAGGCGAGGCCCACACCGAAGAAATTCTTATCCTTTGCAAAGACGGAAGCAATCGTTGGATCGTTGCGGAACTGCAGCCGGTTCATAATGACGACGGGCGCGTTGTCGGGTGGACGGGCATCAATACAGATATCACCGAGCAAAAAGCCACGGCCGAAGAGCTCGCCGCGCGCGTCGACGAGCTTGAGCGCCTTCGATTGGAGCAAGCTGAGCTTACCAAGCAACTCCAGGACGCCAAGCAACACGCCGAAGCGGTCAATCAGTCAAAATCTGACTTCCTTGCCAATATGAGCCACGAAATTCGCACGCCCATGAATGGTGTATTGGGTATGGCCGATGTGTTGATGTCGAGCGAGCTGACGGAAGACCAACAGAGCTATGTCGAAACAATCCAAGAGTCAGGCAAAGCACTTCTCGCCATCATCAACGAGATTCTTGACCTTTCCAAACTAGAGGCCGGCAAGATTGAACTCGACGAGAGACAAATCGACATCCGCCAGATAACGGATGCGGTGGTGCGCCTTCTGTCCCCCCGCGCAGTTGAAAAAGGCCTCACGCTTGACTGTACCGTTTCAGATGACGTCCCGGTTCAACATATCGGCGACGATGGTCGGCTGCGGCAAATTTTGACGAACCTTGTGGGCAACGCAGTGAAGTTCACAGGCAAAGGCCACATAGACATTCGCGTCACAAAAGCAGACGCCGTGGGAATACGAGTCGAGGTGGAAGATACTGGACACGGTATTGCGGCCCATGTCCAAGAACGGATATTTCAGCGATATAAGCAGGGCGCAGCAGGCGAAGCCGATCGACCCGGTACGGGCCTGGGGCTCTCAATCAGCCAAGAGCTCGTACTGCTGATGGGGGGCCGCATAGGCGTCACAAGCCAGGAAAATGTTGGCAGTACATTTTGGTTCGAGGTGCCGCTTGCCACCTCAGAAAACGTTGGGGAGACAACGACAATGCAATCGGATTCAGAACCGCAAGAAAACGCGCAGCCCTTGTGCATTCTTCTCGTCGAGGATCATCCCGTTAATCAGTCGCTGATGAAAGCCTTTGTCTCAAAATTAGGCCATCAATTGGAGATCGCTGACGACGGCGTGGATGCCGTCAAGGTGGTGCGCGACAGAACCTTCGATTTAATCCTGATGGACATTCAAATGCCGCGTATGGACGGTGTTATGACTACAAAAGTCATTCGTAGTTTGGAAACTGATGCTGCAAATGTCCCGATCATTGCAGTCACGGCCCACGCGATGGCCGGTCAGCGCGAGCATTACCTTAGCGCCGGGATGAACGGATACGTGAGCAAGCCTGTACAGCTTGTCACCTTGCAGGAAGAAATCGAACGGGTCATGGCAACCGTAGAAGCGGACGCCGCAGATACCGAAGTGGAAGCAGAGCAAACCACCGTAGCGGAAAAGCGCGCCTCCTAAAAACTGGGCGCGGCGGCTACCCTGATGGCTTCGGCCACATCCGCCATATCCGTGCGGAACGATGTAACAAAGCGCAGAATGCGACCATTGGCGGGATCGCCGGGTACGACCCAGGGATGAAATGCAGCACCTGCGGCCTTTAGACGTTCGATCGCACCTTCGTCCAAACTAACAAAAACCTCATTTGCCTCTACGGCGTACCAAAGCGTGGCACCAGCCGTGCTTGCCAGACCATTTCCTAAAGCCTGAGCACAAGTATTGGCGTGCGTCGCCAACCGCAGCCATAAATCATCTTTGAGATAGGCAAGCATTTGTGCTGACAAAAAACGGTGCTTGGAAAATAAATGCCCAGCCCGTTTGCGCAAAAATTCAACGTCGCCAACCTGGCCGGGATCAAAGAACACGAGTGCTTCGGCAGCGATGCAGCCGTTTTTGGTGGCCCCAAAAGAAAGCACATCAACGCCGGCTTTCCAGGTTGCCTCCGCTGGGCTACAGCCCAAGTGCACCAGGGCGTTCGCGAACCGCGCCCCATCCATATGAACGGCCAAATGCCGCGCCTTCGCAAGGCCCGACAGCGCGGCAATCTCGTCAACAGAATAAACCGTGCCGCATTCGCTTGCTTGCGTCAGCGAGAGAATTTTCGGCGGAGCATGATGCACAAATCCATCGTGGATATAGGAGAGGGAGCGCTCAAATGTCTCCGGCGCAATTTTGCCATCGTCCCCCGCAAGAGGGATGAGCTTGGCACCGCCGGTGAAAAATTCCGGCGCAGCACACTCGTCCATCTGCACATGGCTCGCCTCATGAACAAATATGGCGCCGTAGCGCGGTGCCAAAGCGCCAAAGGCAAGCCCATTTGCGGCCGTGCCCGTGGGGACAAGGAAAACCGCCACATCACGCTCAAATAATTTAGAGAATACTTTTGTGACTTCGGCGGTCAGATTATCGTCACCATAGGATGCCATCGCGCCTTCATTTGCCGCTGCCAGTGCCTCAAGGATTTCCGGTGCCCATCCTTCCGCGTTGTCCGATGCAAAATTCATTGGCACTATGCCCTCAGCCATTGCAGACAATCAGTGCGTTGGAGCAGGTCATCAAGCACGCCGTTTCTTGTCATTTGACCATAACGCGCGCGAAGCACTTTTAGAGATCGCGCGTGATACTTCTGTGGTTTCTGCGCAAACGTCTGCCCTTGCAGCTGGACTGAGAACTCTTCATCAGGAGCATCCTGCGCTTTGGCATTGGCGTCGGACCAAGGCAAGAACAGCCCACCCACTTCTTCTCGCAAGAAGTGTTCGAGGGTCGGGAGCAGAGACTCCAGCGGCTCGAACTCACCAATGGCTTCTGGAAACAAGCCGCGCTCGACATATTCAATTACGGCAGGGTATCCCGAGCGCATAATCGATCTTGGCGTTGGGTCGGTGTAGAGCTCAAAGAGCTGTGCCCAGAGGCCAAAATCTGCCAGCGCCGGACGCCCGCCAAACAAATATTCCCGGTTACGGAAATGGTCTTCAAGCAATCCCAACAAACGCTTGCAGGATGCCTCCAGTTGGGGGGCGGTTTGCTTACTTGAGCCCACGAACCAAAGGCGGTTCGCCATGCGCTCAAGTATCATCGCCTTTAAGCCCGCGCGCGCCTCATCATCCCCATCCGGCATTGCCTGCGACGCCAATGCCTCTGCTGAGGCGAGCTGGTCAACTTCCCGGGTCCAGCGATAATGGAACATGTATTTATTGGCCCACTCATCGGCATATTCTTCGATTAAGGCAGACAGAAATGCAGTGGCAGGATCGCCTGGGATAATGCTTGGGTTTGGAAACTTTGCCTCAAAATCCTCGATGATCGGCGTTGAATCCTGCATCGCCGTATCGTCAGGCGCGACAACACACGGAATCAGTGGCAGGCGGGCATATTTCTTGAATTCCTCCATCCGATCAACGGTGCGCGGGATCCACTCATGGGGGATGCCTTTGTAGCGCATGTAGGACCTGACTTTGACTGAGTAAGGCGACATTTCTGCGCCAAAAATGCGATAGGGCTTGGTCATATAAATTAGCTCCCGCTGCTCAGACAAAGCCTAGGGGCGTCTTTGCCCGCTTTCAACTCTTGGATGGGTGGTCTTGTCCCCACCGCCTCCCCATGCCACATCTTCTGGAACACTTTCGGAGGATGGATATGCGCTTTCTACACACCATGGTTCGCGTTCGCGACCTTGACGCATCGCTTGATTTTTATGTGGCAAAGCTGGGGCTCAAGGAGATGTTCCGCTACGAGAGCGAGGCCGGGCGCTTTACGCTGGTCTATTTGGCGGCCCCAGAGGACGAAGCCGTGGCGACAGAGAAAAATACCGCCATGGTAGAGCTCACATATAATTGGGATTCTGAGGATTACGGCAGCGCACGCAATTTTGGCCATCTGGCCTATGAGGTCGAAGACATTTATGCCACCTGCCAACACCTCAAGGACAGCGGCGTCACCATCAACCGCCCGCCGCGGGATGGCCGTATGGCATTTGTGCGCTCCCCCGATGATATCTCCATAGAGCTGTTGCAAAAGGGCAAAGCCCAAGAGGCAGCAGAACCATGGGCCTCTATGGAAAATACTGGCGAGTGGTAGGACTTGTGATAGCGGGGCCTTGCCCCCGTCTCTTGTGCATGTCACATGAAGGTTCAATGTCTCGGGGGCAATGATGAAAGTCATGCATGTAATGGCCGGTGCAGATACCGGCGGTGCAGAGAACATATTTTTGGAATCGGTTGTCGGCCTCGCAGACGCGGGCGTGGATCAATATGTGGTCACGCGCCCCAACAATGATTTCCGCCTGCAAACCTTTGGCAAGCTCAGCATCCCGGTGAGCGTGGCGAATTTTCACACCTATCTGCGCGGCGCAACGAACAAAGCCATTGCGTCCTCTATTGAGCGGTTCAAACCTGATGTCATTGAATATTGGATGGGCCGCGCCGGCACCTTTGCCCCGGCTAGGTCTCAAGCGCGCAATGTGGCCTGGTATGGCGGCTACTATAAACTCAGCCGCTTCAAACATTGCGATTGGCATGTGGGCCTGACGCCAGATCTGTTGCGGCACATTGTCGAACAAGGCGTGCCGGATGATCACGCAACGATCATCCACACCTATGCCGATTTCCTGAACGCCAAGCCCACCGCTCGAAGCACATTGGATACGCCTGCAGATCGCCCGGTGTTTTTGGCCCTTGCGCGGCTCCACGTGAAAAAAGGTCTCGACGTTCTGCTTGATGCTTTGCGCGATGTGCCAGAGGCCTATTGCTGGATTGCGGGCGATGGCCCCATTCGCAAAGAGCTGGAAGCCCAAGCGCGCCTTAACGGTATTGAAGACCGGGTGCGCTTTTTGGGTTGGCGCGATGATCGCGATCGCCTGCTTGCGGCCTGTGATATCGTGGCGTTCCCGTCACGCTATGAGCCCTTTGGCACCGTGACCGTAGACGCGTGGGCAGCCAAGAAACCGCTCATCGCTGCTGCAAGCCAGGGGCCGGGCGCGTTTGTGAAGGACGGCGAAAACGGGCTATTGATCCCCATCAATGATGTGGAAGCTCTGACCACGGCCATGCAACGCATGATCAACGAGCCGGACTTGCGCGCGCGCTGCGTTGCCGGGGGGACCCGTAGCTTCAACGAGCTCTTTACCAAAGAGGTCTTCAACCGCGACAGTCTTGCATTCTATGAGCGCGTTAAGGCCTACGCGGACAACAAAGAGGGGGTGACGGCAAGCGCCTAGACGCGCTTACTCATCCCCGCCGACCCGTCGCAGAATCTCATCCATATAGACAATCTCGTCGGCAATATCGCGATACTGGGCAAACCGCCCGGTGGTGCCGAAGTGACCTGATCCCATATTGACCCGAAACACTGTTTGGTTGTCGCCCGTATCCAAGGTACGCAGGCGCGCGACATATTTTGCAGGCTCCCAATACTGCACCCGCGGATCATTGAGCCCCGCCGTAATGAACATATGGGGATAATCCTGCGCCGAGAGATTGTCGTAGGGCGAATAGGAGAGCATGTAATTATAGGATTCTTCGCTCTCAATAGGATTACCCCACTCCACCCACTCATAGGTCGTGAGCGGTATGGTGGCGTCCGACATGGTCGTCACCACATCCACAAACGGAACGTGATTCAATATGCCTACAAATAGGTCAGGCTCCATATTGACAACCGCGCCCAGCAGCAAACCGCCTGCAGAGCCGCCGCGGGCGAACATCTGATCATTGGTAGTCCAGCCTTCTGCCACAAGATATTCAGCTGCAGCAATGTAGTCTGTGAACGTGTTGATCTTGTTCAGCAGACTGCCATCGAAATACCACTGGCGGCCCATCTCTGTGCCGCCGCGAATGTGGGCGGTGGCAAGAACGTAGCCATGGTCCATAAGCGGCAGCCAAGCATAGGTGAAGGTGGGATCGTAAGAACTGCCATAAGCGCCATATCCGCGCAGCATAAGCGGTCGCGGACCATCAGCGGGGCCCGCATCTGTGCGCCATGCCAGAGAGATAGGAACTAAAGTTCCATCATCGGCTGTCGCCCAAACCCGCGCTTGCTCATAATTATCTGAACTAAAGCCCCCTTGCACATCATCTTGACGAAGGGTGGAAAGCTCCCGCGCCGCCATGTCATAGCCATAAACCGTGGTGGGGGTGCGATGGGAGGAATAGGAAAAGCGAAAAAGGTTTGTCGCCGGGTCGGGATTGACCACATCGCTCGGTCCGCCGGTGAAGGTGGCCATGCCAACTTCTTCGCCCACATCAATGAGGTAGTCTTGCCCGCTGCGACGGTCATAGACATGCATCTGCACAGTCCCGCCCGTGCGTTCTTCAAGCACCATGAAGTTAGCGAACAACGCCATGCCCTCGATGAGGGTATCGGTCCGGTGGGGCACTGAAATCTGCCAATCCCCGGGGCGACCGCCGAGGTCACCTGCCGCAAAGACTTGGAAGTTATATGCATCTTCGTCGGAGCGGATGACGAATGTGTCACCTACGTGATCGACAAAATACTGATGCGGCGTGCGGCGAGGTTCAAACATCACAGCTGTGGCCGCAGGGTCATTCAAATTGACCAACTGCACTTCGGTGGAGTTCCGCAAATATGAATAAATCAGCATATAGCGCGACGAGGTGGTGCGCTCAATATACATAAAGAACTCAGAATCATCCTCCTGAAAAATCAAGACATCATCAGCTTCAGGCGCGCCGATGAGGTGCCGCCAAACTTGATAAGGCCGCAGCGTCTCTTCTTCGTTGCGCACATAGTAAAATCCGCTGCCATCGTTCATCCAGATGATTGTGCCGTCGGTTTCCGCAATGGTATCGAGCACCTCGCCGGTTTCCAGATCAACGGAGGTGATGTCATAAAGCTCACGGCCAGTGGTATCGATGGAATAGGCTACACGGTTGTTGGAAAGCGCCACATCCCAATCCCCAAGGGCAAAATATTCATGAGGTTCAGCAAGTGCCGGACCATCCACCAAAACCTGCGCGTCACCCCCGCTTCTGGAGGTGCGGCTGATGACGGCGTATTCCGCCCCTTCATCGAAGCGCGTCTCATAGACATACCCGTTCCATGCATAGGGCACAGATTCGCGCGTTTCAGATTGATACCCCACAAGCTCTTGAAAAACAGCTTCCCGCGCTTCAGCCAATGGGCCAAAGAAAGTCTCGGCATAGGCGTTCTCAGCTTCCAGATATTCGATCACGGCAGGGTCTTCACGGTCGCGCATCCAGTAATAGGGATCAGAGCGGTCGTCCCCATGGGCGCTGAGGGTAAAGGGGCGTTGCTCCGCCACCGGGGGCGGGTTTTCTGCTTGTTGGCCTTGGCCGCAAGCCACCAGCAAAACTGAAAGACCTAGAACTGATATCAACTGCCGCATGAAACCCCCCAATAAATCCTGAAAATTGCAGGCGCATCCTATCAGCGGCGCGGGCGCGGGCCAAGGCTGACGAAGTAGGCCAAGCTGTGTTATCTTGCCGCCTATTGGAGACCCCCATGGCCAGCCTCGCTTTCACGCCCCACTTGCGCAATGTGATCGACCCGACCCCTCGCCCAGTCGCTGGGGCAACGGTACGCGACGCACTTGAGGCTTGCTTTGAGGAGAGCCCCGCTGCGCGGGGCTATGTGCTGGATGATCAGGGCCGGCTTCGCAAACACGTGGCCATCTTTCTCAACAACAGCCGCGGCGACCCCGCCACAATATTGGAAACGTCGGTTAGCGAGACATGCGAGATATTCGTCATGCAAGCGCTCTCAGGCGGATAGGGAGGACAGAATCTATGTCAGATCGATTGCTAATCAGCACGCGCAAAGGTCTTTTTGATTTGCGCCGGTCCAGCACCAATGCCTGGAGCATTGACAGTTTCCAATTCGAGGGTCGACCAGCGACCTTCACCATGCGCGACCCCAAGACCGGCACATTATTCGTGTCCATCACCGAAGGCCATTTCGGGCCAAAGCTGCATCGCTCAAATGATGACGGCAATACCTGGGAAGAACTCAATGCTCCTGCTTTCCCGGATGGGGGTGATGACGCGAAATCCATCATGGTCTTCTGGTCGATGTTCATGGGGGCCAATGGCCGGCTTTGGCTGGGAACCATTCCAGCGGGCGTCTTTCATTCCGACGACCTGGGAGACACCTGGCACATGAATGAGGCGTTCTGGGCCATTGAGGGTCGCCCAAAATGGATGGGCGGCGGCTTTGATGATTCCGGTGTTCATTCCATCTGCATTGATCCGCGCAATCCAGATCATGTCTCTGTTGCGATCTCCATCGGCGGTGTCTGGCGCTCAGAAGATGGCGGGGCCAGTTGGCGATCCACATGCAACGGCATGCGGGCGGACTACACCCCGCCAGACTTGGCGGAAGATCCCGATCAACAAGACCCCCATTGCGTGTCGCAGTGCGCCGCCGCGCCGGATCACCTTTGGATGCAACACCACAACGGCATTTTCAAAAGCGACAATTTGGGCGGCAACTGGACAGAAATCAAACAAGCTGGCCCCTCAACCTTTGGCTTTCCGGTAGCGGTCCACCCCAGCGACCCGGACACCGCGTGGTTCGTGCCCGGCGTGAAGGACGAATATCGCTACCCCAAGGATGGGAAATTTGTCGTAACCCGCACTCGCGACGGGGGGCAAAGTTTTGATGTGCTCGACAAGGGACTGCCCCAAGCAGCGTCATATGACATCGTCTATCGCCATGCCCTCAGCATTGACAAGACAGGCAATCGCCTTGCCATGGGGTCAACCACCGGCGGTGTTTGGGTGACAGAAAACGGCGGCGATGAGTGGTCGGAACTGCCGGAGCGTTTTCCACCTGTCGCGGCTGTGACTTACGTTTAAGTCACTGTCGCGAACTCCAGGGCCCCGAGAAGTGACCGCGTTGAAAAAGCGATACATCACGGTTCTTCATAAACGGCACCAGGGCCATCCCGGCCACAAAACCGCCTACATGGGCCCAGAAGGCAACGCCTCCTGCTTCATTGCTGGGAGTGATGTAGGCCGAATAAATCTGCATGGCGAAATAGAGCCCGAGCACGATCACTGCTGGAATCATCAAGCGCCAAAACGGCAAGAAAATGATCAGTATCCGAATGCGCGCGCGGGGAAACAGCAAAAGATACGCCCCAAGCACGCCGGAAATGGCGCCGCTGGCACCGATCATTGGCACATCAGAGAACGGCGCGGAAAGCGCTTGCGCTACGGCCGCCGCCACGCCGCACGCGAGGTAAAAGAGGAGGAATTTGAAGCGCCCCAGCGCAACCTCAACATTGTCACCAAAAATCCACAGGTAAAGCATGTTGCCGCCAAGGTGGAGCCAGCCCCCATGAAGGAACATAGAGCTGAACAGGGTCAGCACCTCAGGTGGGCCCACCGCGCCGGGGGGGATCGCCACACCCTTGGCGTTCTGGGCCGCGCCGCCCGCTTGCCCCAAAAACTGCGATGGGATCATGCCGTATGATTCAAACAGGTAGTAGATACTTTGTTCCGGCAAGCTGACTTGATAAAGAAACACCACAACGCAAACGGCAATGATCGTCCAGGTGACGAGGGGAAACTTGCCGTGAGGGTTATGGTCCGCAATTGGAAACATACGGCCAAGTTTGGCTGATTTGGACGGCTCTGCCTAGAGCCCCGAATCCGCCAGCGAATGCCCTTCTGGGTCCCCGCCTTCGTCTTTGATCGCCTTGGCATAGGCTTTTTCGGACTTATAGGGCCCAAGGGCCAAAAAGTCTGAGGCTTCGGCGGGGATCACTTCGCCTTTGGTTTTGGGCAATATTTTGAAGTACTTGCCGTCTCTGGCAACGATGGGAATGACTTTGTTTTTCTTGGAGAAAACCCGCCGCATGGATTTTGATTGATCCAGGAAGGCTTCGTATTCTTCTTCGTCTTTCTTGAAGAGGTACTCATAAGTGGTGATCATCTGATCAACAAAGGCCGGTTCCGCCACCTGAAGATTTGAAATCACCCAACAGCGGTCTTCAAATATCCAATAATAGGACAGCCCCACCAGCTCCTCATCCTTGGTGAAATAAGGGAAGAATGGAAAGGACCGGCACGCGATGGTGCGGCTGACCCGATCGCACATGGGAGCGATCTTGCACTCAATGGCAAGGCAGTCGTCATGGAGCTCATCGACGATCTCGCGGCCGGCTTTGTCGCGGGGCTTGAACTTCTTCCAAGCCTCGGTGGTTTTCTTGAGTTGACGCCACTCGCCTTTGGTGACAACGGGCACCGCGTGGTCTGCTGTACAGCAGACCGGCATGCCGCCGTTCAATGGCGCGCACATCTTGCCGCAATCGACCCGCGTGGAGATCGAGGCTTCAAACATGGAATGCATTTTGGCGTAATGCTTCGCCTTGGCGACCATCAATATCTCCCGCCCAACTCGCGAATCGTAACTCTAACGCGCGACCATAAACCAGCCAAAGCGCAAGTCTACCCTAATGAAGGTGTGTGTATTGACAACAAGTGATGTCAATTGCCGCCACGTTGCTCAACCAGTGTGCCATTGCTGACGCGGTCACTTGGGTGGGTGAGAACCGTGTCGCCTTCCTCCAGACCCGCCGTGATTTCCGTCGCTGATGTATTGAAACGCCCCACTTCCACCACTTGAAGCCGTGCCCGACCACCGCGCACCCGAAACACAGCCCAATCCTCACCGTCTCGAAAAAGCGCGCTCAAAGGCACCTGCAGGATCCCATCACCACGCCACAAGATCACACGCCCTTCCACGCGATAGCCATGACCAAGCCTAGTCCATAATTCCGGTGAATCCGTCAGCCGGATGATCACGTTAACCCGCTGCTCTTCTATGCCCAGCGACGACACTTTCGTGAAACCATAGGGTTCAACCCGCTCGACCTCCCCATTCAGGGTGCCCTCACCCCCCCAACGTTCAATGGCAACAAGCGCTCCCACTTCAACTCGCACCGCATCGGTGGAGAGCAAATCAATGACAATTTCCAGGTCCTGCGGATCGCCAAGCTCCACAAGGGGTGATCCTGCCGCAACCACGGCCTCACTTTCCTGATAGATACGTAAGATGCGACCAGACACCGGGGCGCGAACAGCAATACAGCAATCAACGCCCTCGCCACCCTCACCACTGGCATCATCGCGATCCTCTGGACCGATGAGGGCCGCCTGCGCCGTCTCCAACTCATACTGCCGTACGCGCAGCGCGGCATCGGTTTCAGCTCGGGCCGCGTTTTGGGTTCTCAAATTCAATCGCGCTCGATCAAGCGCCGCCTCAGAAACCGCGCCGCGCCGGGCAAGTTCTTCTGTGCGTTGAAACTCCGAAAGGGCAAAGTCCCGCGCCGCGAGCGCCCGCGCGACCTCAGCCTCTGCAAGCGAAAGCGCCGCTTCCGATGCCCGCACGGCCCCCTCCAATTCTGAACGAGTGCGCACGTCCAAAATAGCGGGGTCCGCAGGGAGTATGGTAGCAAGCACTGTCTCCCCCGCTTCGACATAGTCACCAACCTCCCCACTGAACCGCAGCACGCGACCGGTCAGCGGCGATGAGACCGTGTAAATCTCTCGCACCCGCGTATGCCCATCATCGCGCACAGAGACCTCAAATGATCCACGCGTAACCTGGGTGATATCCACCGGAACGGCCTTCGGCATGAAGGCAAGAACGAGTGCCACCAAAATGACAAAGCCGACGATGCCTCGAAAGATCCAAACTCGCGTGCTGCGCATGGCTCTCTATTCCCTTGTTTTCAAAACAGCGACCAGATCAAGATTATTGACCCGGCGCGCAACAATAGCACCGGTGGCAACACTCGCCGTAATGATTATGAGAACCGCCCACCCGAATGTGGACGGCTGAATGACAAACGGAAGACGAAACAGTTCAGTTCCGAATTGATCCACAATACTTGCCGCCATGCCATACCCAAGCAGGCAGCCGATTGGCAGCGAGACCAGTGTGATCACTGCCAATTCACCTAGCAAAACCCCGGCGACCTCAGACTTGGTAAAACCAAGGACACGCATGCTCGCCAACTCCCTCGCCCGCTCAGAAAGCGAAATGCGAGCGCTATTGTAGATCACGCCAACTGCAATGAGCGAGGCAAAGAATATATAGAACGAGATGGCGCTGATCATTGTTTCGTCCATGATCCTTCTAAACTCTTCCAACGCTGCACTGCGGAGTGTGACGCCTTGGAGGGCCGGGGTCTTTTTCACCTCTTGGAAAAATTGTGCCATTGAATTGGCATCCACTCTGACATAAGCCCCCGAAGCCGACGGTGCCTCCTCCATCACGCGGGCAAGAGCTTCGCGATTCATATAGGCAGAAAGGCCGACATATTCCTGGCTGATCCCGTTCACTGGGATGCGCAAATGCGGGCGGCGGCCCTCCATAATTTCCACATCAATTACGTCACCAACTTGGACTGACAGTTGCGCAGCCAGTTGATCGGTTAACATCAACCCATCGAGGGGCAGGGTCACTTCCCGATTATTAACGTCAAGAAGTCGGGTTAGATCCGCTCCATCATCCACACCGATAATGCCGACACGCTCGGAATTCACACCATTGCGCAATCGAACAGGAACGGCGCGAAACATCTCGGCCCGCAAGACGCCAGGAATGTTTTGCACGTCCTCTCGCGAAATGTCGTGAGTTGGGTTGGTGAAAGTAAGCGTGACATCCTGGCGCTGGGTGTTGAAGAAAAATGTGTCCAGCATTTCGTCAATTGAATCCACCATGAAAAGCGACATGATCAACATGCCCACCGAGAACGAAACCCCCAAACTGGTGAGGCCTGCACGTATCGGCCACCGTGACAAATTGCGCATGATCATGCGGGAAGGCGCGCCGAGATGTTTGGCAAATCCAAACCGCTCTGCGATGCTACGGCGATAAACTGGCGGGGACGGCGGCGTCATGGCAACCGCCGGATCAAGCCGCACCGCGCGACGCACAGCAAACCAGGCCGCGCCCGCGGCAACTCCCAGTGAAAGAGCACCTGACACAACAAATGTCGCTGGGTTGGGTTGATAGAGAAGGAAGGGGAATTTGAAAAACGTTCCATAAAGATCTGTCATCATGCCGCCAAGAAGATAACCAAGAGCCCACCCCAAAACGACGCCAATCCCGGCAATGGCCAAGACGAATTTCATATAGTGCCATCCCACCGAGTAGTCGTGATAGCCGAAGGCTTTCATCAAACCGATTTGTTCGCGCTCCGTGTCGATCAGACGATTGATGACAATGTTCAAAAGAAACGCCGCCACAAGAATAAAAATGGGCGGCAGAATCTGCGACATGGTTTGGAGTTGCATGAACTCGCTCTCAAGAAACGCATCTGACTGGTGATCAGAGCGACCGTAAGCGCCAATTCCGCCATAGGGTGCAAGCAGAGCATCCGTTTGGTCTATGACAAATTGCTCGTTCGCATCCCTCGTGAGAGACATGGATATTTGATTGAAAGCGCCGTCAAGTCCGAAGACGGCCTCGAGCGATTGGCGGCCCATCCAAAGAATACCGAACCGTCGCTTATCCGGTACCAACTCGCCAGGGGAGATGGCATAAATGAACTCCGGCGACATGGCCACGTCGATAATTGTCAGCGTGCGGCGGCGACCGTTGATGTTCGCAACAATCTGATCACCTGGGAAAAGCTCGTGCGCGTTGGCAAAGGTTTCATTGACAATAACCTCATCAGGCCGGCCAAATTCAAAGTCACGATTGAGGCGCCTTGATATCCAATTGAGATTAGGTTCGCGCCCCTCCGGCAGCGAAAGAATCCGCCCGCGTGCCGGTTCAATCATTGACGGCATGTCAAGAATGACATCCTGCGCAATGCGGGTATCTACGCGTGAGACGCCTGGAATAGCTGCAACGCGCGCTGCGAGGCTTTCTGGAGCCCGCCTTGCTGAGGCAAAGACATCAGCAAAGCGGTATCGATCATAGTAAGCGTTGCGTGTTTCTTGAAGCGAAGTAAGCGAGCCTTGCATCACAATTAAAATGGCGATCCCCGCGGCGATGACGAATCCAATGGCCAGAACCTGGCCTTTGATGCGCCACAGATCTCGCCTCAATTTGCGATCGAGAATCGCCATGGCTACCAGCTCAGCTCCTTCGCTGGTTTGCGCGTCGCGTGTTCCTCAATATGCGAAACCTGCCCGTCGGCGAGATAGACGACCCGGTCTGACATGTCGGAAATGCCTGCGTTGTGGGTGATCACAATTGTTGTCGTGCCGAGCTCTTTGTTGACTTGCTCAAGGGCCTCAAGCACTTGCACCCCGGTGGAACTGTCCAAGGCGCCAGTGGGCTCATCACACAAAAGCACGCCCGGGCGTTTGGCCACGGCGCGCGCCACGGCGACGCGCTGTTGCTGTCCTCCCGAAAGCTGCGAGGGGAAATGATCCATGCGGTCTTCAAGCCCCACGAGTGCCAGGGCCTCTTCCGCGCTCATAGGGTCCCGCGCGATCTCCGTCACCAAAGCGACGTTTTCTCGCGCGGTCAGGCTGGGGATCAGATTGTAAAACTGAAATATGAAGCCCACATGGTCGCGGCGGAACTGGGTTAGCGTGGTGTCGTCTGATGCGGTTAGCACATCGCCATGAAACCACACCTCACCACTGGAGGCGTGATCCAGCCCGCCCAAAATGTTGAGAAGTGTTGACTTCCCGCTGCCAGACGGGCCCAACAGCACCATCATCTCTTGGTCATAAATATCGATGGAGACCCCGCGCAGGGCGAAGACCTCGGTCTCGCCGGTTTGATAGACCTTGGTCAGGTCGCGAGTTCGAAAGCAGATGTCGCGCGATTCAGTCATTGGCTCTCTGGCGGGTAATCAAACTTGATCACTAGTAGGTTAGCCTTATTCATATCGGTTGACCCCCCCTGATCTACAAGCAATATGACCCCTTCAAAGCAGCTTTTTGGAGCTCCAATTGCAGACAAGTACAAAGTTTTGGGCGATTTTCTGCGTGGTTTTGGCGTTGCTTGTCATCGTCCCCTTACGTGACACGTCCGCGCACCCATCCGAAGACGAGCTTATCCAACAGCTTCAAGAGCAATACGGACGCCCTCGACCGTCAGACGATGCCGATCAGCAGACGCCGGAGGAAATTGAAGCGGCGCGGGCAGCTGCTGAGCCGCCGACCCTGTTTGAAGCGGCATGGCAATATCTGGGGCTTGGCTATGTGCATATCCTTCCCAAAGGCCTTGACCACATTTTGTTTGTGCTGGGGCTTTTCTTCGCGAGCACAAGGCTGCGACCGCTTCTTCTGCAAGTAACGACCTTCACCGTCGCTCACTCCGTGACACTGGCCCTTGCCGTTCTGGGGCTCATCGCTGTGCCGACAATTTGGGTTGAGTTTCTTATCGCTGCGTCCATCGCCTTCGTTGCCATTGAAAACATGTTCTTTGATCGATTGACGCCATGGCGACCCTTTGTCGTTTTTGGATTTGGGCTCTTGCATGGGCTTGGGTTTGCTGGCGTGCTGCAAAGTATCGGTATGCCGCAGGGGCAGTTTATTACCGGCTTGGTGACGTTCAACGTGGGCGTAGAATTTGGCCAACTAACGGTGATATTGGCGGCCTGGGCGCTGGTCCATTGGTTCTACAACAAGCCGTGGTACCGCCAGCGGATTGCCATCCCCGTTTCAATTGGTATCGCCGCCGTTGCGCTTTTCTGGGCAGTTCAGCGCTTTCCACTATTTAGCTAGGTGTCGCTTTCGCTAGTTGGAGGCGGCGTGGGAGACGATTCAGGTGCCTTGCCAGATCGCTGCTGCCAATAGCGCCGGCCAAAAAAACCGCCAACGCCCAGCACGATCAACACAAGCAATGCCAGCACCGAGCGCCAAATCGAGTTGTTTTGACCTTCAATGGCCGTACGCAATTCGCGGGCAACGGCATCGGCCTCATTCGCTGCAACGGTGTTCACACCGATCGCGTCGCCAATCAGATCAAGCTGAAACGAAGCCGTAGAATCGCCTTCAACGCTCAAGGTCACCAATGCATTGTCGGAGGCAGGCGTTCCTTCGGGGCGGTATTGACGCACATTAAGCGTCTTATAGTTTGCGGCGTCTGTGTCACCCCATTCGGTCTGATCCCACACCAGAATGTACATTGCCCGACCCGTCGAGCGCACATAGCGCATACCCGTGGTGCCCCATGGATTATCGTCAGACAAAAAGACTTCTGTGCCGGCGTGATCATAGACCGCGATCCGCGCGGTCGTAGACGCCCCACCAGTATAGAGTTGAATGCCGAGGACACCGCCCGACGCAGTGTCAACGCGGAACCAATCGCGATCTGTGCCGCTTAGGCTAATGACCCCGTCAAATGGAATATCAATACGGCGCGCGGTTTCGCGACTGTCGTTTGTTTCAAATTCATCGAGCGGAATATCAAGCCAGATCCGAACCTGAATTGTTGCAGCCCCCGGGTTGACCGCTTGGATGATGGCTTCATATCTGCCTGGCCCTACGACTGCAGGCAGGGCATCCTTTTCGTCGTCGCTGCCTCCGGCCTCTTGGAAGGTAAAACTGATGACCCCGGTGCTATCGGCATGGGAGAACAAATCCGCGCGCAAGCGGCCGGTGTGTTCGGTGCGAAAGCGCACGACACGGCGGCCTTCGTCGCCAAGGGTGACATCCTCAATGGTGTCCACGTCGATGGTCAGAACACGGCCTTGCGCCTGGGCTGCAACGGGAAAGGCAAGAAGCAGTATAAGTATAAGCATTAACCGCATCATGAACCCTCCTGCTCAAGAAGGGCGGCGGCCACCGCTGTCGCAATTTGTCCGCGCGCGTCTTGCAGCGATACTGATTGCCCGCGCGCCGTCTGCGCAATGCCGCGCACGCGATCAAGATCGGCGGCCCCATTGCGCGAGGTACCAAATTCCACAGCCTCGTCGCTGGCACGCGAATTGATGCCCCAGCCAGATCGCGCCCCGCCGCCGCGGCGGTTTCGCGACGAGCCGTAATAGACATTGTAGGTCTTTGATTCCAAGCGATTGAAACAGCGCCCATCGGGCAGCACCCGCTCAATGAACCAATGGTTGATCAAGCGGATGTCGTCAAACCCAGAGCCATTGTCATCGATTTCCACCGTATAGGCGCGCCAGGACGCTGGTGTGCAGGCCACAACCGGCAACGGCGCACGCCGCACTGGCGGCTCCTCTTCGGGCTCTTCACCGCGGACCACATTGCGGTGATCCCGCAATAGTTGCTCAAGTTCCTGCGCCGCCCCCGCCGCATTGCCATCGCACGTCTCTGCCCCGTCAGAGAACGTCACATAGCGCCACTCCAATGCACCGGGATTAGCCGCCGATGCCAGCAGCCGCCTTGCGCTCAGATAGGCCCCCGCAAGCGGCGTTCCTCCTGAAGGGACGACAGCGATCAGGCGATTGCGTATCGCCTCCACATCACGGGTGAAGGGGATCGTTTCAATATTATTGCAGTTATAAAACACAATAGCACCAAGCTCGATGCGCTGATCCGCAGGCAGGCCACTCAAGGTTTGCTGAATGCCCGCCCGTGCATTCTCGATGCGCCCTTGCTCACCCATGCTGCCCGACGCATCGAGCACAATGACCATAGACAATGCGGGCGGTTCGCCAATACGGTGCCAGGTGTCGGTGCCGCCTCTTTCTGAGCTATTCTCAGCGCCGCGATTGGCCTCATACCGCGCCCAGATATTCGAACCGTTTATCAAATGGACGGGAAACATTTGCGCGACGGATTGCGGGTCAGCATCCAGGCCCTTCAGCGCCTGATCAATTGCGGAAATGTGGATCGGCAGGTCCCCATCAACGGCACCGTTTGCGGCCTGTTCAAAATCAAAAGTGCCCTGCCAGCGCTCGTCGCGTCCGGTTAGCTCCACAGCGACGCCGCCCACAGTTACAACGGGCGCATCATCAACGGGCACGGATAGTTCAAACCGCAAGCGCCCCTCCCCGTCTGCTGGTGCCGCCCGAGCGGTAGAGACCCGCAGCATCCGCTCAGGGTCATCAAATGCCGTGGTCAGCAGACTGGGCGCTTCATCCAAATCGGGGCCGCCGGTCCATTCAGCGTCATAGAGCATGCGACCGCCGCCACGAACTTGAATACGCTCCACAATCACAGGAATGACATCGACAACAACCTTGTTGGATCGATCAGGCTGGGCACCGGGCGTGGCGGGCTCGCCATCAATCCATTCCCCGTCGTCGGCTTTGACGTTCACAACAACGTCCTGCACCCCGCGCAAGGACTGGTAAATCGTTGTGTCGTCGATATCAACCGTGCCGCGCCAGCGCCGCCGATTGCGAAATTCGCCGTCGACCTCCTGGTTGCCCAGTTGTACAGACGTGCCTTCAGCGCCGCGATCAATATCCATATTGAACTGAATATCGATGGTCACTTCACCGGGCGAAATGGGGCGGAAACGATCCTCATCGTCGTCATCAATGTCTTCCTCTTCGCCAAAGCCAAAGGGGCCGACATCAACGTCTTCAGCTGGCGGACGGTAGGCGTAGAAAACCTCATCCCCCCGCGAAATACGCATGGATGTGATTTGCGGGCGCGGGACTTCGCTTAAAAGCACAAATCGCCCCACGCTGCGATAACCCGGGCGCTCCGACCCGTCATCACCTGGCTCCTTCTCAATGAAAATATATGCCTTGTCTTCAAGGAACGACACATCATCGAATTGGTCGCCAAGAGCAAACGTGATGCGGTCATCATACCAGCGGATCACGTCTTCAACGACGACGGCGTTATCCCATGACCGGCCCACAAGAACGCGGCCCCGCCCGGCACCAAAATTAAGGCCATAAAGCTCTATCCGCGCTTCAGCTTCACGCACGACAGCGACTACGTCCGCGGTCGCGTGTTCCGGTTCTTCCATGGTGTTGATGACAGGCGTTTGATCACACCAATTGGCGACCGATTGCTGCGCATACCCCCAGCTGTTGAAGGTGTCAGACCAAGCGCTCAGGTTCGGTTGTTCAGAGCTGGTGTTGAACGGCACATAACCCTGGTGAAGATAGAACGGCAGCGTATCGTCGGTCGGGCCCGTGGTTATCGCGCCGCGCGGCTGAACATAACAAAGCGGGCGCGCTTGCGACACATTGGTGGCCCCGGCAGATATGCTAGATGCCACCTGAAACGACCTCATGCGCCCTTCATAGTTTGGCCGCGTTTCTGAGAAAATACGCTGGGCCAACACCTGACACACACCGCGATATCGATCTCTTTCCTCTGGCGTTTCGGCAATGCGAATTTCAAGTCGAAGCTCCTCAAGGCGGCGCTGGGCCCCTTGGCAGTATTCGCCCGCGTGCGCGCGATTAAAGAACCCGAAGATCGTATTGGTGTCGCGACCGCGTGGGTCAGAATCGGGCAGGGAGCTGATATTTGCGGGCTCAAGATAGTCAGGGGCGCTATACCCGTTTCCGGTGAGCGCGCGGCCAAAGGGCCCAAGACCGCCTCGCGCCAAATCCGTATCATCACCATGGAATGTCCCTTGCCAGGAGATGCTGGACGATATCCGTGTGAGCGCGGTGCGATCAACGGTCAGGGAAATGTTGGCCCCATAGTAAGATGCCAGTAACTCACCCAAGTTTGCCAAAGTATTTGTATCGACTTCAGATGAATCAATTCGCGCCTGTGTAGGCAGCATCATGCGCACAAATAGCGGGATGATCGTGCCGGTGAAGTCGTCGGAGATCGCTAACGGGCCCCAGGCGATTTGAATGGACCGGTTGGTGGCCCAACTATCAAAACAGCTTCCAGGCACGCCGCCTGAACCCGCGCCGCTAAGCTGCACCCCTTCAATGCCATAGCCACCAGAATTCGGGTCGGTTCCAAACGCAGAAATGACTTCCCGGAAACCACCCGCCAGACAGCGCATCATCATCGTACGCTGGGAGGTGACGTTTAGGGGCCAATCTGTGCTGGCATAAAGGGAGTATTCCGCGCCAACGCGACCGCGGAACATGTCATTGGCGCGATAGTCACCAACCCCGGTGTAAAGCTCTCCACCACTCGCGCGGGCCCATCTTGCCGGCGAAACCCCGTCGCGACCCAAAAGCCCGATGGTGGGGCGCGGGGAAGACAAATGAAGCGGCTGGCCCAGTACGGCCTCAGAGCCGTGAATAATACCAGTGATGGCACCGATCACCGCTGCCTGGCCGATGTCATTTCGATAGGGATTGCTGGCATGGTCCGGTGAATTCCATCGCTCCCACATGTGCCCCGTAGACCAACGATCCTGCAAAAAGTGCTGCGCCGCAGCTTCATAGGCCAGCGCCATGCGTTCTGCTTCGCGGATTGCATCTTCATGGGCAAGGCGAGTTGCGTCGCCCTCGCCGTTGATTGCCTCGCGTAAATCGCGCGCATCGCCCGCTAGCGATAATGCCGTTCGATGGAGCTGCAAATAGGATGCGCTCGCCTGCGAGCCGAAGTGAGATGAGTTAAAACCTGCGCCCATCCAGATAGAGTAGTTATGGCAATGGGCCAACTCGCCACTGCTTATGGCCGGGCAAAGACGGTTTTTGTTGATCCAATCGTAAATTGTATATGTGAAATCCGCGACGCCCGAGAAATGCGGTGGATTGGGCAGCGTGCGTTCTTCAAGCGGACCCGCCCAGGTGCCCGGTTGGCGTTCATACATTACCGGGTTGTCTTCGTCCGGCGGGCCAAAGAAATCATAGCGGAAGTAGCTCGCGTTGAGATCGATCACATGAAGATCTGATCCCGCCGCGATGGAATAGGGATTGCTGCCGGAGATGACCATGCCCAAAGCGCGATCTGCCAAACGCTCATGTTCATTGCCGCCACAAAGCGACATACGATTTGTGGAACTTGACGTGGCACAAAGGTAAATGGAGCGCCATTTGGATGCTTCCGAGGCGGTTTCCTTAGTATCCCACGCGGAAGCTGTTGGACCCCAAACGGCGAAGCCCATCAGCATGAGCACGGTGAAGCCGGAGCGCCATCGAATCATCGGTCCGCCTCCCGCGGCACGCAATAGCCGCGCTCATCTACAAATGTCGCAAAGAACAATTGCTCAATCGCCTCAAGCTCCAGATTTGCGGCGCGATTCGCAAAGCGCTCGCGGCATTCACCGGGGCACAGGTCGGCGGCGGCGACACAATTGCGCACCACATCGGGTCCATCAGGGCTCGCATCTTCCTCTGCCATACCGTCTTGGACGCACACCAAAACCTGATCAAGGCAGTCCCCCCATTGCGCAATTTCGTCATCAATTGTGGGGTCATAGACGAACAGAGAGGCACCTTCTTCGCCGTGGGAGCCATGCCCCGTGCCCGCAAGATTGATCTCCTCACAAGCCCCCTCAACGGCGCAACGCTCTGCATTGTATGGCTGTGTTGGCTCCGCCCAGACGTATGGCCGCGTATCGCGCATAAACAGGAGATAAAAAATCAGGACGGCCAGGGTGACGATAGCAACACCAATGCCAGCCACCATTAGCAAAGTGAGGCTACCCGTCGCCTTGGAGGCAGCCTGCCCGCCATCGGCATCGTCCGGTTTTGGCTCGTTCTGCGCATCGTCGGACAAGTTCTTGCCCTCCATAGTCACCCCCAAATGGCTAACGGTCCTCGCCGGATTTGTCCAGCAAGACAAGCAAACCTATGTCGCAGTGCGGTAGCGGGGGTATCCACAGCATTCGCAATTTGAGGCGAGGCGCAGGCCTGTGCTAGAAGCGTACCGCAAATCAATCAAATGGGTGCGATGTGGACGGAAGATTTTTGTGGCACTGCGTACAGCGTGATCTTTCGAACTGGGCGTTGGTAAAATCACGTGATTTCCAGGGCTTCCTCGTGACTGGACAAAATTCCGGTACGCAGTGGATCAAATTCATGCTGTCCTTGGCTATCGCTAAGCACTATGACGTGCCGCCGCCCAAGTATTTCAACAACTCTTCTTCCAATGACATCATCGGCAATCCCAAGCACAAACCGAAATACCAGGGCTTACCGCGTATTGCCTCGGCGCATTCCATTCCCTGTTACGTGCTTGATATGAAGCCATTGCGGTCGGTGTTGAAATTCCCCCCCTATGCCGTTGTGGTGCGTGATATTCGCGATGTTCTAGTGTCTCACTATGCCAAGCACGGGCAAGACTATCGGGAAAATAAGGGCGTGAATTTCGCTGAATATATCCGCAGCGATCCGGTAAAGAAGCGCTTTCGCAATGACATCTGGTGGTATATTCATTTTCAAAATCGCTGGAGCGCCCTTGCTGAGCAATATCCCGACGAAGTGAAGATCTTTCACTACGAGGATCTCCGCGCTGATCCAGAGGCGGCATTGCGGAGCATCTGCACGCACTTCGGATTGGAATTGGGCGATGAGGCCATCCAGTTTGCAGTCGAAAAATCCACCAAAGATGCCATGAAACTCGCCCGCGACCCCAACGTTCGCCTTCGCATTGTGCGTCCGGATGATGATGTCGATGCGCCGGTTTATAGCAATGATGACCGCGTCTTTATTGCCGAAACACTCGCCGCCAATCTCAAGCGTGACCTTGGATATGCCTATAACATTTAAGGCCAGGCGGATTAGGCCGATTGCACCGTGAACTCGACCTCCTGGCCATAGGAAAGCTCCAAAGTGTGGCCATCGGGATCCTGCAAAAAGACCCAGTATCCTACAGGCGGGCCAGAATCTGTCGGGCCGTTGATCTCCACTCCCGCGGCACGGGCCTTGGCCACACGAGCGTCCACTTCGGCGCGGCTTTTGAGCCCCACTCCCAGATGAGCAAAGGGTCCGAGAGGTCGCGCAACAGTTTCGGTTTGCAGAAACACAATGACGAATGCCCGCGACAGGTCGGAAATCCAGGCAACGCGCGTGCCGTCCGAGGTGCGGTCATGAACCACCTCCATGTCAGCGTAGTCACGATAGAACGCGATGGTCTTGTCCATGTCCGTACAGGTAAGGGCGATGTGCGTAAGGCCAAGATCACTCATGGGGTCATCCTGTTACCGGTTGCGATACCAGATATATGGCGCGACGGAGCGACCTTTTCCACACCATACAAATTGCGAGAATTGACCTGCAATCCTGCAAGCAATCCAGACTGGAACGCGCTTAATTCCCTATCACACGTAGGGTTTCAGCAGTCCGACCACATACGCACAAGATTCTGGCGCACCATTTCAAGCCGCGAGCGATTCTCAAATTTCATGGTATTGCCTTCAAGGGCGGACACTTCGCCAAGTTCATAGAGCATCTCGCGCTTGGTATGATCGGGAATGAAACTCTGGATGAAGGTGATTGCGACAATACGTTGCCCGCGCGTCACTTCTTTTACTTCATGCATGGTCCATGACGGATAAACTATTGCGTCTCCAGGGTAGCCCTTGAAGTCAATCTTGCGTTCACCCACCTGCACGGAAAGCTCACCCCCATCGTAGCTATCGGGCTCCGCCAAAAAAATTGTGCTTGATACATCTGAGCGCAATTTCATCTGGCCAACGGTAATGATGCCGCGATCCGGGTGCGGGCCGTAGTGATGGCCGGGGTCGTATTTGCAAAGCATGGGCGGGCACATGACACGCGGAAAGGCAAAGTTCTGAAACTCCTCGCTGCGAGCATAGGCCGCCCCCATGATCTGTACTGAGCGCTGATACTGTGCATCACCGGCATCGAGCTGCAGATTATCCTTCACGCTGGTGTTGGGATTGGAGATCTTGCCGTCCTGGAATTTCGCCGTTCTGGCAATTTCCAAGAGGGCGCGCACTTCGTCAGGCGCCAAAAGTCCGCGGATCATCCGAAACATGTTTTGCCCTCTTGTTCTTCGTATCTCACCAAAGTGACGATTTTGCCCGCTCGGGCCACGCTGCATCATAGTCTGCGCCGCCGACGCGGTCATCTGTCAGAGCTGCGAGAATTTGTCCCGGTGTGGGCAGCGATTTGGGATCAATGTGAGCGTCCAAGTCCCAAAGGCTTGATCGCATTATGGCCCGCGCGCATTGAAAATAGATGCTTTCCACGGATATCACAATGACAGAACGAGGCGGCTTGCCCTCAACCGCAAATGAGTCGCAAAGCGCCACATCCGTCTCCACTATGGCGCGCCCATTGACCCGCAATGTTGTGCCAGAGCCTGGGATTAGAAAGAGTAGTGCCGCCCGCCCGGTCCGCACGATATTGCGCAGTGAGTCTATCCGATTATTGCCGCGTCGATCAGGCATCAATAGTGTTTTCTCGTCGTGGATGCGCACAAATCCGGCACCGTCTCCGCGCGGTGAACAATCCAATCCCTCTGGTCCTTCGGTGGCGAGGGCGACAAAAGGAGAGGCCTCAATCAACTTGGCATAGACCGGGGCGATGTAATCAAGTTCTTTCTTGGTCGCCGCAGCAACGGGTGCCCCATAAAGGGTTTCAAGATCTTCGATGGATTGAACGGCTGCCACAGCAATCGCCTTCTTTCGTTTCAGGATAGTGGTCCGAATTTTTCTGACAAAACAAATAGCGAATTGGTGCGCTCCACCCCTTCAAGATTTCGCACGGCATCAATGGATGCTTCCAAGCGCTCTGAGCTGTCTGATACCACTTGTATGATGTAGTCGTATTCACCGCTCACTGTGAGCAGGGAACGCACGCCATTTATGCGTTGGGCACTCTTTTCAAATGCTTTGTCATGTTTTGGCGATAAGGAAATAAAGACCTGGGCACGAAAAGACTCTGTGTCGCCTTCGGCTGTGGTTTCGATGGTATAGCGCGTGATCACGCCGCGCCGTTCAAGTCGCGCCATGCGGTCTTGAACGGTGGAACGGGACACGCCCAGCCCACTCGCCAGCGAGGTCACGGAGGCACGCGCATTGGCTTTCAAAAGAGCCAAGAGGCGGCGATCAAGATCCGATAAAGTCATTGTGGCGGACAATCCGGCGATTTGCTCAAAATTACCAGAGGTCCCGGCAATTTGCGGGCTGTTGATAGCAAGAAAAATCCGGAAAATCGAGCGCAATCAACCAGATACACAAAGGGCTATATTATGCGCGAGATTGCAGTCATTGGAGCAGGAAACATTGGCGATATGATTGCCCATCTGCTCAGCCGATCCGGCGATTACAAAGTCACATTGGCGGACTTTAGCGCTGAAACCCTGTCCACAGTGCCCCCCCATGAGGCCCTTCAAACCCAGCAGCTGGACGTCTCAGACAACGCCGCGCTACGCGCATTCCTCACCGGCAAATACGCTGTGCTGAGTGCTGCGCCCTACAATATTACCGGGCTTGTGGCCAAAGCAGCGCACGGGCTTGGCGTCCACTATCTCGACCTGACCGAAGATGTGGCAACCACCAAGCTTGTTTATGATCTGGCGGAAAACACCGAGTGCGCACTCATCCCCCAATGTGGTTTGGCACCGGGTTTCATTTCCATCGTGGCCGCCGATCTTGCAAAGCGTTTTGACAAAATCGATACCCTTGGGCTGCGCGTCGGGGCTCTGCCGCTCTACCCCACCAACAGCTTGGGTTACAATCTCAATTGGTCCACCGATGGCGTCATCAACGAATACATCATGCCGTGCGAGGTGGTCCTGGATGGCAAGTTTGTCACCGTGCCCCCTCTGGAAGAACTTGAGCACTTTATCCTCGATGGCGTGAAGTACGAGTGCTTCAACACCTCCGGCGGATTGGGTTCCCTTGGCGAAACCATGGCCGACAGGGCGCACATCTTGAACTACAAGACCATCCGCTATCCCGGTCACCGCGACGCCATGAAGATGTTGATCAAGGATCTGCGCCTTGGCGAACAGCGCGACCTGTTTAAACAAGTGCTTGAAAGCGCGCTTCCCGCAACGCCGCAGGATTTGGTGTTAATTATGGTCACCGCCAAAGGCTGGCGCGACGGCAAACTTGTGGAAGAAAGCTACGTCAACAAAGTTGACAATGCGGTCATGGATGGCCGCCATTGGACCGCCATTCAGATCACGACGGCTACCGCGATCTGTACTGTGCTTGATATGCTTGCCAATGGCGATTTGCCGGAAAGGGGCCTCACCAAGCAGGAAGACATCCCGCTTCAGGCATTTCTTGACAACCGCTTTGGCAAAGCCTACGCGACCGGCCAAGCCTAGTCAGCAGCTTGCATCCAGGAAGGATCAGACCAATGAACATTACTGAACTCATGGGGTCGCTTGGCGTTGACGCCAGCAAATTTTCCGCTGGCGACCTAATTGTCCACTCGCCCATTGATGGCAGCGAAATCGGCCGCGTGGCCTCCACTCACCCCAGCGAGGCGGATGCCATGATCGCCGCCAGCACAGCGGCGTTCCGCGCCTGGCGCAAAGTGCCCGCGCCCCGCCGCGGTGAGTTAATCCGTCTTTTGGGGGAAGAGCTGCGCAAGGAAAAAGAAGCCCTCGGCAAGCTCGTCACCATTGAGTGCGGCAAGCTCTATTCTGAGGGCCTTGGCGAAGTACAAGAGATGATCGACATTTGCGACTTTGCAGTCGGGCTGTCACGACAACTCTATGGGCTGACAATTGCGTCTGAACGCCCCGGCCACCACATGATGGAGCGTTGGCAACCGCTGGGAGCTGTGGGCATTGTCACAGCGTTTAACTTTCCTGTGGCCGTTTGGGCATGGAACGCAGCATTGGCGCTGGTTTGCGGCGATACGGTGTTGTGGAAGCCATCTGAGAAAACGCCGCTGACGGCCCTCGCCGTGCAGTCGCTTTTTGAGCGCGCCGTCAAAGCCTTTGGCGATGATGCGCCTGCGGGCCTTTCATTTGTCATCCAAGGGGGCCGCGACGTTGGCGCTAAAATGGTTGATGACACCCGCGTGCCGTTAATCTCGGCCACAGGCTCCTGCGCCATGGGGCGTATCGTCGGTGAACGGGTTGCGGCGCGCTTTGGCAGATCGTTGCTTGAGCTTGGCGGTAACAACGCGGCGATCATCACGCCATCGGCTGATCTTGATCTTGCCGTGCGCGGCATTTGTTTTTCTGCTGCTGGCACCGCCGGACAGCGCTGCACCACTTTGCGCCGGATCATCGTGCACAAGGATATCTATCCTGAACTGATGGAACGTCTCAAGAAAGCCTACGCTTCGCTTCCTGTGGGTAATCCATTGGAAGACGGCGTGCTGGTTGGGCCGCTGATTGACCAGGCATCTTTTGACGGCATGCAGGCCGCCCTCGGCGAAGCCAAAGCGCAAGGCGGCACAATCACTGGCGGCGACCAAATGATCGTTGGCGATGGGGGCTACTATGCCAAACCTGCTCTTGTTGAAATGAAGGATCAAACCGGCGTAGTGCTGAAAGAAACCTTCGCTCCCATTCTATATGCCATGTCATATGAAAACCTGGACGATGCCATCGAAACCCAGAACGCGGTTGATCAGGGTCTTTCTTCCTGCATTTTCACGACCAACGTTCTCGAAGCGGAAACGTTTCTGTCCGCTGTTGGATCAGATTGCGGCATTGCCAATGTGAACATCGGCCCGTCTGGCGCTGAAATCGGCGGCGCGTTTGGCGGCGAGAAGCACACCGGCGGCGGGCGCGAAAGTGGCTCCGATGCCTGGAAGGCTTACATGCGCCGACAAACCCAGACGGTGAATTACTCCACTGAGTTGCCGCTGGCCCAAGGCGTCAAGTTCGACGTGAACTAATTCTGAGCCGCGGAAGGGCAGCGAGGGTGCCGTCGGCACCTCCCTGTGGTAACATACTGTACGAAAGCAACATCCAAGGGCTTCCCGGCGGGCGAGATGGCGCAGCGAGGAGTGCAAAAATGTTCCCTTTGTCTCATATGATGAAGTCGTTCATTCAAAAAGGGTCGCTGACGGTGATTGACGCCGACGGCAAGCCGCACGTCTTTGCTGGGGAACCCGGCCCCAATGTCACCATGCGGCTCACGGACAAGTCGCTTTATCACAAGCTTGTCTTCAATCCTGAATTGAGCGCCGGTGAAGCCTATATGGATGGTCGCCTGAGTTTTGAGGATTCCAGTCTGCGCGACTTTCTCACGCTTTTTTCCATCAATCGCCTGTCACTTGGATCGTACCCGCTGCAGCAAGTCCTGCGCAGAATTTCGCACATGTTTCGGCGCTCTCAGCAGGCCAATGCTGTTGGCCAAGCGCAAAAGAATGTGGCGCACCACTATGACTTGGGAAACGACTTCTATCGGCTGTTTCTCGACGAAGGCATGCAATACTCCTGCGCTTATTTCACCACTGATGATGAGACCCTGGAGCAGGCACAGCGCAACAAATTACGGTTGTTGGCGGCCAAGCTCAACCTTTCGCCGGGCTTAAAGATTTTGGATATCGGCTGCGGGTGGGGCGAACTTGCGCTCTATCTCGCGAAAATGAGCGACGTGGAAGTTGTTGGCGTCACTCTTTCCAAAGAACAGCACGAGAAAGCCCAAGCCCGTGCGGCAGAAGCTGGGTTGGCAGATCGCGTGCGCTTTGAGCTCAAAGACTATCGCGACGTGGATGAAACCTTCGACCGCATTGTTTCAGTGGGCATGTTTGAACACGTAGGCGTGCACCACTACGGCGAGTTCTTTGGTAAAATTAACGACCTGATGAAGGATGATGGTGTCGCCCTTATCCATTCCATCGGGCACATGAGCCCCCCTGGAACCGCAAGCCCCTGGCTACGGAAGTACATATTTCCCGGAGCCTACTCGCCGGCCCTTTCAGAGGTACTCGACGTAGTTGAGCAAAACAGTCTGTGGGTAACGGACTTGGAATTCCTGCGCGTGCACTATGCCAAGACATTAGCCCACTGGATGGAGCGCTTTGATGCCAACCGCGATAAAGTCGAGGCCATGTATGACGCGCGCTTTGTTCGAATGTTTGAATTTTATCTCATCAGCGCTGAAATGATGTTCCGCACCGGCAGCCAGCTTGTCTTCCACATGCAGCTAGCGCGCCAGCGTGATGCTGTGCCCATAGTGCGCGACTACATTACGGACTTGCAGCGCACCTATCGTGAGCAAGAAGCTGAGGCGAGCTAGGTCGGCGGCGCCATTGGTAGCCATCCTGCTCACAAAATATTCGTGAGCCGCATCTTGGGTCCGGATCCCCGACCAGAAAGGACGAGCGAGATGTGGCATAGCCAGGTTCAGGATCCATGCGTCTGCCACGGTGCCCAAAAAAACTGCGCGGCGCGTAACTCATTGATCTAGTTGGGAATGCTTTGGTTGCGGGGGTAGGATTTGAACCTACGACCTTCAGGTTATGAGCCTGACGAGCTACCGGGCTGCTCCACCCCGCGCCAAAGCGAAAGCGGTATGTAGACCCTCGGCGGAACAGAAGCAAGCACTCACTTCGCGCGACATGTATTTGGTCTTCGGCGGCACAATTTGACCGGCGCCTCTCTCATTTTCAAATCTCGATCTACAACCTATAGGCAGTTGAATTGCCATGGTGCTCGTTTATGAGTCCAGCTGGGAGTATTCCGACGGATTGCTACTTTAGCGCGTATTCCGAGTTAGAAAGCAGGCCAACTCGTGATCGCACTTGATGATTTTGTCGCCGCTATCCAAGCCGCTGTTGTGCAAGCAGGCGACCAGGTGCGCAAACGCAATATAGAAATATTTGCTGAGTTCTTTGAGCATCCTGAAGATCTTGCTGGCTGGCTTTCCAATGACAACACCGGCATTGCCCAAGAATCGGGCGATGGAGCTGAGCCGCCCGCAGATGAGACCCCTCGCCCCCTCGTGCCCAAGACCGTCGCGATGGAATTCCCTCGCGAAACCAAGGACGGGCCGGTCTCGCACACAGTCCACGTCCCCCTTATTGCGCTCGTGCCGCACCAAGGCCTTCTGATCAGCGAACTTCGCGCACGCTTCACCATGGAAGTCATGATCGACGAAGAAAAGGGCCCCCTCATCAAAGTTTCCCCAAAACGCCAGCAAAGCAAAGACACCGAGACTGACGAGCTGCACGAAGACATCGTCACAGTCGAAATCCTCATCACCGATGAAGGCCCTCCAAAGGGGTTGGCCGAAGTTGTCTTCGGATATGAGCGTGCGTTGAGAGCAGAAATTCCAGGCTAATCAAACCGAAGGAGACGGCAATGGCCGACGAAAAAGCACTTGTATCCATGGCGCAACAATTTACCGGACTGCCCATGACAGATCTTATCAGTGGGCCGTTGATGGCGGCTTGCGAGGCCAACAATAAGATGGCCATGACGCAGGCCGACTACATCTTGAAGACTGGATTCAGCTACCTTGAGAAGGAAGATAAGGGTGTAAAGATCCGGATCTACAAACCGATCGAAATCAGTATGGAGATGGCCCGGCCCGTCATCCTTCCCGGTACAGATGAAAATGGAAATCCGGACCCCTCAAAGACCGTTATTGAAGAAGTCCTTTCCATCGTCAAAGTGCCCCTTATTTCCGTCATCCCCATACCGACATTGGGCATTGATCTGGTCGACATTACCTTCGATATGGAAGTCAAATCCGCCTATGGCGAGGAAACTAGCCAAGAATCCGAAACCAAGCTGGGCGTGGAAACAAGTTTTGAATCAAAGCTCAGCGTTGGTCCATTTTCCGTCTCCGTCAAAGGCAACGTCTCATACGACGAAACCAACAAGTCGTCCGCAAGCTCCAAATTCGAAAAGAGCAACTCGGCAAAATACCACGTGCAAGTGCAAGCGACCCAACAAGCAATGCCGAAGGGCCTTGGCGTCATTTTGGATGCCTTTGCGCAAAACATGGGCCCCTGGCTCATGCCTGATGGGCCGGAAAAAGATGATGAGCTGGCCAATCCGCAACTGCAACAAAGCGGCGGTGCCAGTGGCCAGAGCTTCAGCGCCCAAGTTCCAGCCGGCGCAACCGGCCTACTCAATGCCGCATAGCGGGCGTTCTTTCTCGTCCCCCAACTGGAGGCGGCCACAATGGCCGTCTCCATATTTTTCCAATGCGATGGAGATGTGACATGCCCCTAACCGGCCAATTTACCTCACTTCCCCCTGATGTTGTGGACGCCCAATGGAACGGCAACATGTTGGAAGGTCGTTTTGTGCTTGAAGCCGATTTTGCCAATGATGATGGTACCTGTGCCAATGGTGAGTATCGACAATATATCCGCGGCAGCTACCTCGTTAATGGTGCCCGTCACGACCACGTCCTGTGCGGCGACATCATTATCAGTCAGGATGAATTTCAACAGGATGGATGTCCGCCGCCGGTCTGCACCGCCTACGGATACCGCGTTTGCGCCGACAATCCGAAAAATAGGTACACACCAGACCGCCCCACCGGCTGCCACTATCACATGGAGGATGAGCCCGCCTTACAAGGGTTTCCTGGCGAAACGCTTGAGCTTGACTTGGAGTTTAGGGGCGTACTGATTAATACTGAAAGCGCCGAAGTACTTGCCGAGCATACTTGGCGAGTGAGAGGACAGTATACCGTGCCCAATGCTCTTGAATCTGAACGGACCATTAAGACCAGCCGTGGCGAAGGCATTCGCGCACGACTGGCCCTTGATGTGGAAGGCGGTTGGTCCGGATCACTTACCTTCGCGCGCCGGGTTGGCGACCTGCCGGACGGGACACCAGATGTAAATATCATTGCCTATGACGCATCCGGCAATAAACTGGGCTTTGATTCCGGCGCTGGCGGACAGGTTCGGGAGCTTGGGGATTCCCTCAAACGCACAACGCATTTAAGCTTCCGCATTGCCCCAGGGCAGCCCGATCCGCATAGACTAAGTGTCGGCTACCTGGGTGATACGATCGATATTCCACTGGTGGCGCACTAGGTCCTAACTGGAGGTCTCGCCCAGGAATTCTTGGAGCAGTGCGTTAAATTCGCCGGGCGCTTCCCACTGCGGGGTGTGCCCGGCCCCTTTGAGCACCTGCACCTCGCCGCGCCACAGGTTGCGATAGGTCACGCTGCGAAGGAATGCCAGGCTGACAAAGCTGTCGTGCTCGCCATGGAGAACAGCGAGGGGGAGCGCAGATTCGCCGACGATTTTCTCTTCATCAAGATTGCGCCCCGCCATGGCCCCTTGCAGCGACAAGGGCCGAAAGCGCCCGTCAGTGCGCAAGGCGTCTTCAACCATCCACGGCTCAACGGATGCCGGATCTGCAAAACTCATTTGGGCAAACTGCGTTGCCATAGCCGCATCAAAATGTTCTTCAAACGGCAGGCCCGCATGATCGCCGGGCAGAAAGGCACTCATGGCCCGCTCAACATCATTGGGAATGGGGGGCGCGCCAAAAATGAATGCGCCGCTTGCACCGGGCCAGCGCGCCATCAACTCCAGCGCGATATGCCCGCCAAGCGACCAGCCCACCAGCGCGGCTTGTTTCACGCCCAGGCCAGCGAGCGCCTCCATGAGCGCTGTGGCGAACCCGGCGATATAATAGGTCGCCTGCGGGTCAACAGCATTGTCGCTTTCGCCGTGGCCGGGCAGATCAAATGCGATGAGGCGATGGGATTGGACTAGGTCGCTTTGAAATTGCTTGGCATAGATGCGCCGGCTTCCCGAATTGCCGTGGATCAAGACAACAACTGGGCCATCGCCGCCGCTATCCTCATAAGCAATGGCCCCGAAGCTGGTTTCAATGCGCCCCGATGCGGTCACAGCCTGATCCATGCGGGTATTTCGCTAAGTCTTACGCTAAGTCTCATCGCTCTGCTCCCTAACCCGGCATTTGCATGATCGGCGATACTTCCATGGTGCCCATTTCAGCAAAGGGGCAGGATTTTGCAATAGCGAGCGCGGCTTCCAGATCGGCGGCCTCTAATATGGAGTAGCCATTGCATGGATTGGCGCTGCCTTCGCGCGCGCCATTGGCGTCCAGGTCCAGGTTTTGCCCAAAGGGTTCTGCGGCTCAACCAGCGCGGCGCTGTTGGCGGCGACCCATTCCTGCCAGCGCGCCATCATGGCTTTGCCGTCTTCCGGCGTCGCGGGCGGAGTGCCACCGTGATAGGTAAGAATAAATTTCGGCATGGGGGAAGGCTTCCTCGGGGTGAGCGTATTTGTTGTACGCTCTTAGCTCGGTTCACTTGTCAGCCAGGAATTCACCAACAGGCCTTGAATTCTTTCTCGAATTGCATTGGAGGCAAGATGTAACAAGATTGCCTGCGGAGTTATCGCCACCTTCTTTGACCGGCACTACATGATCGAGCGTTGCGGTATATTGTGTAAGCTGCTTGTCGCAGTAATTGCACTTATAATCATCGCGCTCATATACCTTTAAACGGTTTTCTTTGATGTTGTAAAAATCCACGTTCGTATCCAGTGGACGACTATCCGCTCGACGCGTTCTAGAGGCGCGTCGGCGTTCACAGACTTCAATCTCCGCGGGAAGAAACACTCGATATAGCGTACCGTCATTGTTTGGCTCACCGTCTTGCCGAACGGCTCCAATTTCTTGCAGTTGCTTCAATGTGACTTGAACTGTGTTGTAGCTCATCACTCCCACTGTTTTTGGCCCGCCCTTTGAACTTTCTTTTGTGATTCCCTTTTTAGATCCTGAGTATGCCGATTGCACAATGCCCTGCATTCCCCGCCGACTGATCTTGCAGAACGGTTTTCCTGTCCGGACAATCGAGTGTCGTAGCATGTATAGATAGAATGCGGCTTCATAAGGCTTTAGCTCAGGTAGTAGAAGGTCTACTACGTCGCAGATAATGTCAGGCAACTCCAGTCCCGTCAGTGCACCTGTTTGTGTCGCGGCCACGCCCCGGTCTGTATTTGCTTCTAGCTGGGTAAGAAGTTCTCGCATCTGCGCAATAATTTCGTCCACAACATGTCTCTTGCCGGTTGCAACCTAGTTATAAACGCTACCACCATGCAGCGGCAAAACGCAAAAAAACCGCCGTGGCCACTCAAGAGTAGTGAGCCGTCGGCGGTTTTCTGGATCTGAAATCGCGTGTTTGGAGGGATTACCTTGTATGTGCCATCAGAAATCTGATCATTGGCCCCTCCAGTTGATGCAGGCATCATAGCAGAAGGCGGGAGGTGAAATCGACGCCTTCGCATCGGTATCTTGACCTTACCCCTACTGGAAGGTCTAGGTAATCAGGACTATGGGCCGCAGGTAAGCATCCAGTCGTTGTTTTGTACTCAGACCTGCTGCGAAATTTGCGGTTCAGACACAGGTTCCTTGTACCTGTAGGGACTACAGGCTGCATCATAGGAGCATGAACTTGAAGTATCAAAAAGTAGCGCTCACCGTGCTCATGGCCTTGTTGGGAGCAGCGCCCACGTTTGCCGCGCCGGTGACATTCAACACCGCGCTTCCCATCAGCGAGGGCGAGGCGATAACCCGCTTGGTGGCCGGTTATGATGAAGCCAGCCTTGGCGGCACCACATTCACCGCGCACTCATATACCGCTGTTGGCGTCTACGGCATCAGCCCTCGCCTAGCGGTCTTCGGGATAGTGCCGTTCAGCACCAAGCGCCTGGAGATGCCCGGCGGAGCGAGATCGTCCAGCGGGTTTAGCGATGCACGATTTTTTGCGCGCTATTCAATCTATCAGCGGGATGGCCCGGGCCGCACCTTTCGCATCGCGCCTTTTCTCGGGTTTGAAGCCCCCACCGGTGATGACAATGTGCGCGACAGTTTGGGCCGCCTACCGCAACCGCTCCAGTTGGGAAGCGGCGGCTGGGATACGTTCGGCGGTGTGGTGGCGACCTATGCCACGACACGGATGAATTTGGACGGCCAGATCAGCTATCGCCATAATGGCGAAGCGAACGGATTTCAGGCGGGCAGCGCGGCGCGCTTGGAGGTCTCCTACCAACGGCGGATTACGGTGGCAGCATGGGATCGCGACAACCCGGTATTTGTCTATGCCGGGATTGAAGGCGCGGCAGTAACCATGGGGGAAGCCGAGGTTCTCAGCGTCACCAACCCTAATTCAGGCGGGCAGTTTCTGGTGGCGGGTCCAACGTTCCAATTGGCGGCACGGCGCTGGATTGCCGATGTAGCGCTTTTGGTGCCGATAGCTCAATCCATGAATGGCACCGGGCTGGAAAAAGATTTTAGCGTAAGAGCCGGGCTTCGGGTAAACTTTTGAGAGCGTGAAAGGAATACGACAATGAGACGAATGGTTTTGGCAGTGGCCCTGATTCTTGGTGGCATCGCACCGTCACTAGCCGAGGAAGTGGGCTATGAGTTTCGCGTTGACGGCATGACCTGCCCCTTCTGTGCGGCGACATCTGAATCCGCCTTGCGTAATATTGACGGCGTATCTTCCGCCAATGCTGATCTTGACGCCGGACTGATTTCTGTTTGCGCTAGTCGTGATGTTGTTTTCACCGACGAGCAGCTTACCGAACTGTTTCTTGATCGCGGCTTTACCTATCGCAGTATGGCCGAGGTCAGCACCGGCGAGGAGACTTGCAGAGGCAACGACAGTTGAGCAAAGACGCTATCCCGTTTGTTGAGCGGCGGTCGTGGGGATGGTTGGTTTTGTTCACTTCGGCCACCACACTTGTTTGCTGCGCGCTTCCCATCGCTTTGGTAACGCTTGGCTTTGGCGCGGTTTCCGCGGCACTATTTGCCAACCTGCCTTTATTGACGGTGTTGGCAGAAAACAAACTGATCTTGTTCGGCATTAGCGGCGTTGCCATGGCGCTTGCCGCATGGCTTTTATTCCGGCCTGGACGCTTTTGCCCCACGGACCCCAAGCTCGCCGCCCAATGCGCCTCCGCCCACCGCTGGAACACGTGGATATTATCTGCGTCTTTTGGCATCTGGCTCATCAGCCTGAGTGCCGCCTATCTCGCGCTTCCGATTTATCTTTGGCTTCAGGGGTCGTCTTAAATACGCCGATAAATGTCGTCCCCTACGACCTGCCACTCCCCGCTCCGGGGTTGAGGGAGGCAATGGATCGGAAGCTGTCTTCATCAAGCCGGACGAATTCATCGTGACCAAGCAAGGTCTGACCGCTTGGAGGGCGTGCTGAAATGGCGTCACGCAGTGGTTTTCCCCGTTGGTTTCGATTACAAAAAAACCGCCGAGGCGTGAGCCATCGGCGGTTTTCTGGATCTGAAATCGCGTGTTTGGAGGGATTACCTTGTAATTACTTTCAACAGAGCCGCTTAGCAGGCCTGGCAGCGACCTACTCTCCCACACCTTAAGATGCAGTACCATCGGCGCTGAAGCGTTTCACTTCCGAGTTCGGGATGGGATCGGGTGCAGCCACTTCGCTAAGACCACCAGGCCGGCAAAGAGGCTCTATTGAAAAGCTCATACAAGGAGGGTGTTCCGACGTGTTCCTTCACCGCGCCCCGGCCGAAGCCGAAATGCGTGAAGTACTTTTATCAGTATTATAGGTGCCGGCTTAACACTTTCGCCTCACCCCTCATGTTCACACGAGGAAGAGGACGAGAGAAATCAAGACTATCGAGTGATTAGTATGGCTCAGCTTCATGCATCGCTGCACTTCCACATGCCACCTATCAACGTGGTGGTCTTCCACGACTCTCAAGCGAAACCTAGTTTCAAGGGGGGTTTCCCGCTTAGATGCTTTCAGCGGTTATCCCTTCCGAACATAGCTACCCTGCACTGCGGCTGGCGCCACAACAGGTCCACCAGAGGTTCGTCCATCCCGGTCCTCTCGTACTAGGGACAGATCCTTTCAAGTTTCGTACACCCACGGCAGATAGGGACCGAACTGTCTCACGACGTTCTAAACCCAGCTCACGTACCTCTTTAAATGGCGAACAGCCATACCCTTGGGACCTGCTCCAGCCCCAGGATGAGATGAGCCGACATCGAGGTGCCAAACA
>JAJFIK010000084.1 GCA_021775005.1 Rhodospirillales bacterium | reverse complement strand
AACGCGGGCGCGATCAACTTGGGGTCCTTCACCAATCCCAATGGGGGCGGTCAAACCGGAACACTGAATGTCGTCAACGCCGATACGCTGGTGGTAACAGGTGAAGTGGATGCCGCCACGCTCGATATCGATGTGCTTCAGACCAGTGGTGAGTTTCAAGGCATGGTTACCGTCGACAATTTGATTGTGGGACCAGGTAGCTATGTGTTCTCCATGTTTGGCGGCGCATTGGTGACAAATTTCGTTGAGTTCCTGAATACAGGTGGCGTGAATATCGGTGACGAAGCAACGGACTTGCACCAGTTCTTGGGCGGGGCCACGTCAACAGCATCCGATACGACCCTGGCGGGTACGATTCAAAGCCAAGGCGGTGCCTTTACCTTCGCAGATTTGGTTTTGGTTGATGACACAACAATCGACTCCACCTTGAATACGCCTGCCGGCCAGAACATCAACTTCAATGGCACCATCGACAGTGCTGCGGCAACGGCACACAATCTGGTGGTTATTGCTGGAAATGGATCGACCGCGACCTTTACAGGGAATGTGGGGGACACAACGCCAATTGGATCGCTGAACGTGTCCGCATTGGAGATCATTCTTCACGATGTGGCCACCGTCGGTGACCAAATTTACACCGCCCTTGATGCCATCGGCCGTTTTGGTCGTATTGAGCTTAACAGCACCTATGTCACCATGGGCGGTGATGTGGATGTTAATGGGCATGTGGACATTGCAGATGACGCCTTGGTGGATACCACCTATGGCGGTCAGTACGCCATGGGTGACATCTTCTTCGGTGGCACAGATGCGCGCATTCTCTTCCAAGATCCTAATGGCACGCTAACACTGATGAGTGGCGGGTCGACCCTCGTGCGTGGCCGCATTAATGGTTCGCTTGCGGCCTCAAATGTTGTCAGCATCTTCGCGCGTGACAATATCGGTCTTGCAGGCGGGACCATTGGTGAGGATTTGTTCCTTCATGCCGGTGCCTTTGATGGCGATATGAACGCCGATCCATTTGGCAATATTGTGATCAATGGCGCGACCACGGTCGGCGACTTCACAAGTATGACAGCGACCGGTGACATAACGTTCCTGGACGAGCTCAATACATATGCCTTGCGTATTTTGCTGAATGGTTTGGCCAGTTCCACCAAGGCATCGGCGGTAAACGTGACGGAACTATTTGAGATCGCAGGCCTGACGCTTGGCGAGGGCGCATCAGATCTTTGGGGTTCGATCAGGGGATTTGATGCCGAAGGCGCATCTGCCTTGGGTGATCAGTTGGAAGAAGTTCGCCGCGACGACTTCCTGTTCAATGACTGTATCGTGGAAGTTAGCTGTTTGAACTTCGATCCATCCGCAATCGTGATACCGATTTTCGACCCGGTGATCTTTCTCTATGAGCGCGATGGTGATGTTCAAGAATTACGCTATTCAGACCTGCCAAACACCGAAATCTGGTTCGGTTTTGGTGGTGCGCCGGATATTTGGGAAGAGCGCTTGGGCCGTGATGCATCAGATGACGAAGATGAGGATGAGGAGTAGGCACATGGCTATGATCCGCCACATTCCCGTCATCGTTGTTTGGGCGCTTGGCGCGCTTTTGCTTTCTGCGTGCGATACGCCGCGCGGGCTGCTAAGTGCTGATCCCACTGCGTTTGGCGGCGGCCAAGATAGCAACACGGGCACATTCGTCGTTGGCGAGAACGCTGTTGGGGAGTCCTGCCGCGCGATTGAAGACCGCGAGCTTGATGAAGCAAATGTGGGTGTGCGCACGGTGGCCATATATTGTGGTGATTGGCGGTCCCCCAGCGGCCGGGTGATAGAACTTGAACCGGCCTACGCTGCGCCGGGTCCCGCTGCGATTGCGACTTCAGGGCTTTGGCATTCCGATATCAGCCGGTCCATGGAATGTGGCGCGCCCACGGCGGGTCAGATATTTGGTGGCACGGCGAGCGCGCAATATCTCGCCTGCGAGATGCGCCAGGGTGGGTGGCCGTCGATTGCCGCGGTCACGGAAGTTAACGGCCGGGTTTACGCCATGGACGGCATTCCTGCCGCCGCGCCGGTTATGGAACAGGCCGCTGCCATTATGGCGGGGATTGAGAACGCGCAATCGCTTGCGGCATCGGGTTCATCAGACTCCATGCGCGAGTTCGATGTGCTGTTAAATGGCCAGTTGTTTGGTGCCGATGATCGGTTCCGCGATGAACGGTTGTTGCGCGTGGCGCAGTATTACAATGCGGTCCGGGAATACGGTACATCGGAACAGAAATACCGTGAATTGCTTGAGTTACGCCGGGCATTTCTTGCCGCCGATCACCCTGGCCTTGCGGAACCTATGCTTGGCATTGCTCTGCAAATGTCGAACCAACAACGTTTCGTCGAATCCGCCTCGATGTTCGACGCGGTGCAGCCCATGGCGGCGGCAAGTTTCGACGCCCTGGTGGAGCCGAGATACTATCTTTATCGCGGCATGGATCGGGGAAACCGCGGCGAATGCGCGGCAGGTCTTGATTACATCAGACTTGCAGGCGAGCAGCTTACTGAGCTGGCGGACGAAGGCGGATGGCGTGGCGAAGATGCGGTTCTCGTCGGGGCAGGATCAGGCGCCCCGGTGGAGCTTGCCCTGGCTAAAATGTTGGAAGCGCGCCTTCTTCTTTGCCTTAGTCGCCCCAGAGAAGCCGAAGCGGCGCTAAACGACGGCTACTCGCTGCTTCGCGTCTCTGATTTGGCACCGTCACACTGGCGGAGCTTTTTTGAATCTGAACGCGCTTTTATCCTCGCAGATCTCAATCGAGGAGAAGCGGGCGAGGTGGGGTTGGCGACTGCAATTGCAGATCGCCAAGAACTCTTTGGCGAGTCGCGTCCTGAGGCGATCGACATGCTTGCCTTGGGTGATCTGCAGGTGGAACTCGGCGACATTGATCGCGCCCTTTCATACTACCGGGAAGCAACTGCTATATTGACAGATCGCGGCGAGGGCGTTCGCGCGCCACAGATTTGGACATACTTACAACTTCTCAACCGATTGGCGGCTGATCATCCGGGACGGCAAGCCTCCCTTACCTCTGAGATGTTCGGCGCCGGTCAATTGGTGCAGAGCCCGATCACGTCGCAAACCATTCAGTCGACCGCTGCGCGTCTGGCCTCAGGTGATCAAGAAGTTAGTGGCCTCATTCGCAACTTGCAGGACGTGGAAGCCAACATTTTTGAAGTTAGCCAGCGTATTGATATTGAATCTACTCGGCCTGATGGATACCGCGACGACCGGCTCATCAACCAATTGACGGAACAGAAGCAGGAACTGGAGGTTGAGCGCAATTCCTTGGAAGTGGCCGTGCAATCGGCCGCCCCGACCTATAATCAATTACTGCAGCGCCCTATAGAATATGGCCGTGTGGTCGATATCCTTCGCCCTGGTGAAGCTATCGTTCAGATATTGCCTGGATTTACGGAGAGCTTTGTTTTCTTCATTACAGCCGACGGCATCCAGCAGACACGGCTGGAGATTGGTGAGGAAGAATTTCAGCGTGCTGTCTCTGAGCTTCGCCTGGGGTTAGTCCCGTCCGGAGACGAACGGTTGCGTGTGTACGATGTGGAGCTTGCCCACGCTATTTACCGTTCGGTGCTTGGGAGATTCCATGAAGATTTGCGAGCTATTGACCACCTGATCACCATTCCAGGCGGGTCACTCACAAGTTTACCGTTTGGCATTCTGGTAACCGAGCCAACGGCGCCGATCTATGATTTTGATTATCGCGGGGTTTCGTTTGTTGCGCGCGATATGGCCACGAGTTTAGTGCCAAGTGTGCGGTCCTTTGCTGACTTGCGAGAGCTTATCGGCGAAAGCCGTGCACCACGGGCGTTCATAGGCTTTGGGGACTTCCAGCCGGCACCTGTTGTAACAGACACCGATAACAGTTGTATATCGCGCCAAAATAATCTTCAGGCCAATGCATCGCCATTGCCTGAAAGTGCAGGGGAGATTGCGGCGGCGGCTCGCGCATTCAGGGCGGGCAATGCGCCGTTATTTACGGACGTCAATTTCACAGAGCAAGAAGTCGCAGCCCAGAACCTCAGCGACTATCGGGTGGTCTATTTTGCCACGCACGGGGTTATGCCAACTGATTTGGAGTGTGAATTGCAGCCAGCGTTGCTGACGTCTGTGTCTGCCGGTGATCCGGGGGAAGGGATTGTTGGTGATGGATTTTTGACAGCCAGTGAAATATTGACCCTTGAGCTTGATGCAGACTTGATTGTGCTTTCGGCCTGTAACACTGGTGGCGGTGATGGTCAGGGCGGGGAAAGTCTTTCGGGCCTTGCACGAAGCTTCTTTTATTCGGGCGCGCGGGCGCTCCTGGTGTCCCATTGGTATGTGGAATCTGAATCCACCGTGCGCACCATGGTTGGCATGTTTGGCGAGCTTGGCTCAACGCCGGGCCTTGGCTCAGCAGAAGCTTTGCGGCGCTCGCAGATGCAGATCCTTGACGATGCTGGTAATGGCCTTCCCATATTCTGGTCGCACCCGCTTTACTGGGGGGCATTTACCCTTGTAGGCGATGGGGAACGCACCATTTCTCCGGGCACCAGCGCCTAAGTCGGGCCAGCTTACTTTGACGTCAAAACAATCCGCGTGCCTTGCTCACCTGCTTCCAGGCGCTCAGCATGATACTTGGCAAGGTAGTCATCGGGATAGGCGGCAAGGGCGGCTTTGAACGCCGCCAGCGCGCCTTCGTCACCTGCCTTCAGTAAAGCATAGGCGTCGCAATATTTCTTCACCCGGTCTGAATTGGCATCGGCGGCCGGGATGGCCTCGAAGCTAGTGAGCGCGGTATCTTTACCGACCAATACAATGTCGCCCACAGGGCGGTAGTGCGCGTTTTCCGTCAAGGCTTTGGTTTCCTGACTCACCAATATACGTGTGCCAAACTGCTTGCTTGCCCCTTCAAGACGCGAGGCGGCGTTCACCACATCGCCCAGGGCCGTGTAGTCAAATCGCTGCCGCCCGCCGAAATTCCCTACAACGGCAAAGCCCGTATGGATGCCAATTCGGGTTGCGCCCACGGGAACACCTTGTGCCCGCCATTTCGCGCCGAACTCTTCTGAAAATATGTCGAGATCCATGGCGCAGGCAACCGCGCGATCGGGGTCATCGGGCATCGCTTCAGGGGCGCCGAAAAAGCTCATCGTGCCATCACCGATAAATTTATCGATGGTGCCACCATGTTTCAGGATCGCATCGCCCACGCCGTCCAAATATTCGTTGATGAGGTCAGCCAGCTCGGACGGTGTCAGTTTTTCCGACATGGATGTAAAGCCGGCGAGGTCGGTGAACATAAATGTCACCTCCCGCCGCTCCCCACCAAGCACGAGCTGATCAGGATCCTTGTCGAGGCGGGCAACAACAGCCGGAGCCACATAGCGCGAAAATGCACTGCGGATGTAAGCGCGTTTGGCGCGTTCCTGTCTGCCCATGAAGACCGAAGTCATGGCTGCCGAGCCAAGCAGCGTTAGCGGCGGCATCAATGCAGGCAACATAATGAGGGCACTGTTGTAGGCATAAACCACCAGCGCCAGATATCCGCCGGCCAGCAGGACGCCTCCAAGTCCTTTAGCCCACAAAGGCCAATTCGGCGCGGCAATCGCCATGCCCAAGGCGGCTGTCAGGACCAAAATCAAGAGTCGTGCCATACCCGGCGTTTCAACAATGTACCGACCCTCAATTATTTGGGACAGGACATGGCCATGAATAACAATCCCGGGAATACGGCTGGTGCCTGCTACGATGGACATGGGCGTGCGGTGAAGGTCGATGTCCACGAGGTCCACTCCGATGAGGACAATTTTGTCACGGAAGAACCCGGCCTGCGGTGGGATGCGCGTAATCTGGTGAGCGGGGAACTGTGCGAACCGCGGTGTTTCATCTCCCGTCGGTCCGCGCCAGGCGATGGAGTGGGAATTCGATGGCACGTCATATCCCAAAGCCGCGGCGATCGCTGCGGGAAAACTCAGGGTGATGGGCTGGTCTTCTGCCCATATGGGCTGATGGATTCGCACCGTGTCATCGGCCCGGTCATGCAATAGCAAACCGAAGCCGGTGGGCGCATCACCTACGAATTGTTCTAGAACTTCGCGCCGCTGTCCCACGACGCCGATTTCTTCGCCACCCCAAATGGTCAACACGGGGATTTGGGCATCATGGAGCGCGGCCATAAGGTCAGCGTCTTTGTCGGTCTCGGTCCAACGGTCCAGCAGGATATCGATCCCCACGGCCCGGGCACCTGATGCTTCCAGGTGACGCACTAGCTCGGCCAAAAAGGCGCGGTCCACCGGGAGCCGGTAAGGAAATTGTGGCTGATCCAATGTTTCATCGGTGAGTGCTACAATGACGATATCAGGAGAGGGCGGCGAGAGCGGTGTTGCAGCGGCAATGCGCACATCCCGCGACCAGGTCTCAACGCTGGCGGCGAGGGGCAAATAAGCCGGCAAGGTGAAAAAGAATGCCGAGCTTAGGATGACAATCGCAGCGGCCCATAACCCTGAGTTTGAAAAGGTTAAGGATAACAGGCGCTTAATTGGGTCTTCGCTGTCCTGTTCATTTGTCACAGAGTGCTCCGCCTATCCCTACTGTTTTGCACGAACCACCCGATATGTAGCTCATCGTGATTGCCCGCATCCGCTTACCACCCTACCATACCAAGTGCGGGGCAGATCGAAAGACAGGGCTCGGGCCCTTTTGATGTCCAGTTGAGGATATCGGGAAAGGAATGACCATGCGTGCATGGACGGTCGTAAAAACAGCAGGTTTGGCCGCTGCATTGATATTCGCCTCTGCCGTTTCAGCGTCAGCTGAGCCGGGGGCCGTGATCGAATCATCCACCGCCAACTACCCAGTAGGCGCCTCCATCGCTGATGGGGAGACCGTGACGCTTGCAAATGGCGAAACAGTCGCGCTTCTCACCATGTCCAGCCGCTTTGTAGAGTTGGCTGGCCCGTTCGAGGGCCCCATCCCGGCCGCTGGTAATTCCGGCGATTCGGATCTGGTGGCCAGCTTGCAGCGGGCGGTGTTCCAGACCGATGAAGGTTCGCCCGAAATTGGTGGGGTGCGTCCGTTGCAAATCCTTACCCCCGATATGGTGGTGCCATCCACGGTGGCGGATGCGGAAAATGGCGGCAACACGTGCGTCAACTCAGGCGCTCTGTTTGGCCTCCACCGCTCAATCCCTGAAGGGGCCGAAGGGGACTGGACCTATGGTGATCTCACCTCGGTCTCAAGTGGTCAAACGGTGCAGGTGCGCTGGCAATCATTGGAATACAACGTCGCCTGGCCAGAGGACTTGCCCTATGCGGATGGGGACCAGTTCACCATCCAAATGGCGGACCAAGGAACCCCGGTGGCCTTTCAGGTTCATGTGCTGCCTGAGAGTGATAATCCCGGTGAACGTATTACCTGGATGGCGCAACAAGGGTGTACCACACAGATCCAAGGGGTCGCGGCACAGCTCGGCACCAGCTAGCAAGAAATTATCGGGGTGATCCCTGAGGCTTTGTTGAGGGCGGGACCAAGGGTGCCGCCCTCATTTTTCGCCCGCTGCGCGCGCGCAAGACGCAAAATACCAGTGACATAAATTCAAATGATTTCAGTGCCTTGCAGGTCACTTCTCAGAGAAGGTGTGAGCGAATTTCCACTCAATGTTGACACAGCACTGCTTGCGCCGAGGTCTCATGGTGTCAACGCAATCAGCTGAGATTTACCTTCAATTTACGACTCGTTAACCGCCGTTCACCGGTTGTTTGGAAATTGCCTGAATACTCCCTGCCATAGGGGGAGTACGGGACCATGTTGAGGACACTTACCGCTGGAACCATTGCCTTGGCGATGCTTCATACCTCAGTGCAAACGGTGCAGGCGTCGGCTTGGACGTTGGAGCGGGGGGAGCTGCGCGGCAGTCTCGCCTATAGCTACGCCGATATGGATGACATGTGGGATGGCGACGGCAGCCGTGTCAGTGGCACCATTGATCGGGTGATCCAGGACCTCGCTATCTTGATGGAATACGGCGCGGCCGATTTCGTCACGCTCTATGCCTCAGCGCACATGCAGCGCGTGGAAGATTTCGCCCTCACGGAAACTGGTCTCGGCTACGCCGATCTGGGCTTGCGCGTTCGTGTGTTCAACCGGGGCGGACACGTATTGTCGCTGCAGGGTGAGATCACTCTGCCTGGTGACATCGACAGCGTCCCCAGCGTGCTTTTGAACCAAGGCGAGGTGGAAGCTGAACTGCGCGCCCTCTACGGCTACTCATTCGACGTGGCGGGCATGCCTGCCTATGTCGACGTGCAAGGCGGCTATCGCTGGCGCAATGGTGGTCCTGCCAATGAACTCCATTTAGATGCGACCCTGGGCTGGCAGCCGGACCCGGACTTTGAAGCCTTGCTGCAAAGCATCAACACCTGGGCCGATGGCGAAGGTGATGCGGGCTATGATTACTTCCGCCAAAACAAGGTGCAAGGCAGCCTGGTGTTCCACGCCACAGAAAATGTCTCCATTCAGGCCGGGGGCTTTTGGACCTGGGAAGGCCAGAACGTCGAGGCGGAAGAGGGCTTCTTCGCCACTGCCTGGTACAGCTTTTAGGTCCAATTCATTTCTCTTGATTGACGTCGCCCGGCTTGACCCGGCGACCCATTCAGAGGTCCACTAGTGCTGGGCGATCGAGGGCCAAAGATCGATCCACTCCGGGTTGTCTTTCTCAATCAATTCGATTTTCCACGCGCGCGCCCATTTCTTCAGACGCTTTTCGCGCTGTGCGGCATAGGGGTAGTCGTCGAAGGTTTCAAAGTGGACCAAAGTCTTGATGCCATAGGTTTTTGTGAATCCGGGCACTGCTTCTGTTCTGTGTTCGAAGACACGCCGCCCGAGATCATTGGTCGATCCAATATAGATCGTACCGCGAGGTTGGCTTGCCAAGATGTAGATGAAATACGACATGTACAGGCTCCCGTATGATCAAGGAATTTTATCATACATGGGGCATGCCAAACACGGTTGCCCTTGGGTCCCCCGGTTAAACCGGGGGACGTCAGGTTGGGGTTATTGCTGGTGTCAGTGCCCACCCCAACCCGCCGACGTCGCCCGGCTTGACCGGGCGATCCATTATCTTTAGGCAGCGCTAAATTTGCTCGGCAGCAACTTGCCACCTATTTCGCGATGCTCACTCAAAATCTTTCAGTGCCATTGTCGTCCATAACTTTCACAAGTCTATCGGCCACTGCCAAAACCTCATCTGCTTCAAACCCATCTTCGGCTTTCATAATTCGATACCTTCCAATTCCCTCCAATTCCGCTAGGTTCCCCCTCGAGCATTTGAGGGAGCGCCGCCATGGCCGAAGCCAACACCACTTTTCCGAAGTTTCACAACGAAGCGGGCCTTGCCAGCATCAGCATCGGCGCGCACGAATTTGAGTGTGTTGGCGCGCTGCCGCCGCATGACCACCCTCACATCTATTTAGATATGGGCGAGAAGAGCGAAATCACTTGCCCCTATTGCAGCACGCTCTTTAGGTTTGACGCAGGCCTGGGTGTGATGGACTCCATCCCGCCGGGCTTGCTCTATGGCGACGGCAAAGTATCTGAGCGCTAATCCCCAAGTTTGCGGCTCAATGCGCTTAGAACGGGCTTTGGGCGTCAAATTCTTGCCGCAAGTGCTTGCTTGGCTCAGCAAGGGCTGACGTGCCAGAATGAGCCCCTGAGGAGGAGTCGCCCCCATGGCTATCTGTACAATGCTCGTCGTAATCCCGTTTTGGTGTACGCGCGAGCCTGAACATGAAGAAGACGTCCGCGATAATGAGCTCGTGGTGGAAGCCCAGCCTGCGCCAGAAGTGGCAGCAGAGCCGCTGGTGCCGTCAGGTGGGTTGCGCGAACTTCAGGTTCGCGAGCCCGCATCTGCGCGTCAAGCCGCAGAGGCACCCCGCTTGATGGGGCCTGATGTGGTGGAACCTGACGAGGTATCCATTCAGGGCGACATTCAAGGGGCACCGGACCCGCGCCTTTATGGCCAAGGGGCGGGCACCACGTGGACGCCAACCGCCACCTATGTTCCCTCAACACCGGCGCCTTCAGATCCGGCCCCTGATGTAAGATTGCGCTCAACACCGGCACCTGCGTCTGCGCCAGTGCCCGAACCTATGGATGAAGAGTTCGCGGTGGCGCGTGCCAGGCCCGCGCCTGCGGCCCGCCCAATACCGCAACCTGTGCCGCAACCTCAACCGTATGCTGAACCCGTGCCGCCCTATGAACCTGATGGCACCACTGAAATGGCGGCGCTTCCCAGTAGGGCAGAGTCCGTATTGCCTAGCGTGACAGAGGTCCAAAGATTTTCATCAGCCCCGGCAACAAGAGCGCCAGCTACGCGCCCGGTGCCGGTTCGCGCAGCGATTCGCCCCAATGGTCAGCTAAATCTGGCGTCTTTGCTGGCATCCGGTGAGTTGACCTCAACAGCGCCCGAACCGTTTGCGGAAAGCTCTGACAATCATGAGGCGCAAGGCATTGCTCAACGCAAAGACAGACGCTTCCGGCGCGCTATACGAGAGACAGAGCGTGCCGCCAGACGCCTGAGACGCCAAGGGGGTTAAATCCGCTCGCGCGACTGGCTGCGAGGGCGTAAAAGTAATATCAATGCACCCCCCATATTGGGGAAGAAGGAGCAACCGAAATGGATCTTTGTAGTATTTTTGCGATTCTGCCGCTGGTCTGTAATGACCCTGAGCCAACGCCAGAGCCGGAAGAGGCCCCGGCAAATGAGCTTGTCATTGAAGCGCAGCCCGCCCCCAGTGTTGCCGCTACTTCCATTGAGCCGGGCGAAGGTCCGGCATTGCCGTCACTTTCGTCGTACTTGAACGATGGACTTGATGCGCCAGCGGTTGATGAACCTGCAGCGGTCGAAGTTGAAACAGCCGTGGTCGCTCCGGCCCCGGTTTATGCGCCGCAATCTACCGCGCGGTTTACTGAGGAAGATTTCGATCAGGTTCCGCAACAGCCGAATGTGGCGGCAGCAAGGGTGCCGGACGATGTGGACGGGGAAATCACGACAGTTCGCACCGCTTCGGGCGCGCAAGTGGTTGCCATCCGCCCCGAAGATCCTGATGCCGCTGCGGTGTTTGTCTTCCCCGCAGTTATTGCCAATGTGCCTGCAGATGCGCCGGAGCTTGAAGGCCCGTTTGAGAATCCAACCAATTTGGAAGAATACGTTCAGCAACGTCGGCATGTGCGCTCAAATCCCATCGAGCACATGGAATTTGATAACTAGTCAGAGCTGCTTGCGGCAGTTGTGTGTGGTGCCGGATGCCCGACTCGAACGGGCGACCTATCGCTTACAAGGCGATTGCTCTACCAGCTGAGCTAATCCGGCATTAAGGGTCCTTGCGGCGCAAAGGCTTATCGCAATTCATTGGCATTCGGCAACCCGTTCACGTGTGGTCTTTTGCGCGGCGGAGCATTTCGGTTGCCGCCTCGATCACTTCTTGAGCGGATATATTGTCCATGGGCGCGCGGCGGTCCGGTGATCCATCGCGCAGTTTTGCACTTTCCCACCCAGGATTGCGGCGCGAGACAAATGCGGTGTTCTTCCCCCATGGGCGATAGACTTGCGGCACGCCTTCATCCCCGAAGAGGCCCAAAGTTGGCACCTTCATGGCGGCGGCAAGGTGCATGAGCCCTGAATCAACGCCGACAAACGCGTCGCAGCGCCCCAATGCAGCGGCGGCCGTGAGGGGGTCGGTTTTGCCAACCAAGTCAATCACCCGATCAGTGGGCAGAAGCGCAAGAATTTCCTGGGTCTGAAGATGCTCTCGCGGCCCGGGTCCGGCAAATATGGCAATGCGCGCGTCGGCAAGCGCCCCGCCCGATGATGTCAGGGCCTTGGCGACCTCGGCATAACGATCCGCCCGCCAGGCCTTGCGCCGCGGTCCCGCCGATGGGCCAAGCGCCAGCACCGGGCCCCCGTTTGGAATAAGGCCTGCGGCGGCGGTCGCGGCGTCTTCATCAAGCCAGATTTTCGGGGCTGGCGGCCCATCAAGGCCCAGCGTTGCGGCAAAGTCTTCTATGCGATGGCGTTTGCCAGTGGTGTCTGAGCCAAAGATGCGGCGTTTGGCGGGAAGGGCGCGCATGATCGCCACATGGCGCAGGTCCACCAGCAGATCCCAACTTTTTGACGCAAGATGCACATATGTTTTGAGCCAATGCCACGCGAAGGGCGATTTGGTTACGACTTTGATGCGCGTTAGGCCCGGTGCCGCGCGGTAAAGCGTGGCGGGAAGCGCGCCGGTCACCACCGTCAGCTCTGCCCCGGGGTGGGCCTCAAGAAAATGCGCGAGCACACCCATGGAAAGGATCGCATCCCCCAAACGGTTTGATGTGATGAATAATATCCGCATCGCGCCGCCCCCTTATCCTTGGCCAATGAGACGCTTGAACCACTGCCCACGTGCGCGGCGCGCGCCTGTACCGGCGCGAGGGAAAGGTCGCTGTAGCTCAGGCTTATGGAGGAAGCGGCATAGCTCCGCCCAGTTCGCGCTTTCCAGTTCGACAATAAGCAAATCGTCAGGGCGGCCTGCGAAATACTGCAGCACATACTCGATGTGCTGTTGGTAGCGGTAGAGATAGCGCTGGCCATTGCCCTGTGGCGCACCGGCATTAGCGCCGTAAATGAGCTGTCGCAAGGGGGACGACTTGGCACCAAAGTGCTCTGTGATGCTGGCGAGCCAGGCCTTTGGGTTGCGCCGGGTCAGAATAAATTTTGAACCTGGGAAGGCGGTATCCATCTCAGCAAAAAGAAGCGGCCAGGGGTTATCTTCAAACGCGTCCGCCGTGGCTGCTATTTCAAGGGCACGGGCAGCGAGGGCGGGCTTTGTGAGCGGAGCGGGAAGCGCGGCCACTTCAGCCTTCCAATGGCGCTGATCGAGGTGATATCCAAGCGCCTGCAACGCCGCCCCCATGGAGGTCGTGCCGGTTTTGTGGAAGCCGATTACGAACACCTTGTCTGTCATGGCCGCCACAATGCCGTCTCCGTAACCCAAATCAAGTTAATTGCTTGAACTTTGTCTCTTTGAGCGCCATTAAATGGCCCCATGCGCATCCTTCAAGTGGACAATATGCAGATGCGGCACTTTGGCCGTGTACGAGTGAGCCCAGAACGCTCGCTCTTTAACGGCTTGGTGCGTGCCAACTATAAGGTCGAGGTGTTTTCCGATCGGGACGTGGCGCAGTTTGATGCGCCGCTGCGAATCAAACCATTGGGGCGTGCCGCCGCCAACCGGCGTCTGCTTGAGATGGTGGAGAATTTCCGGCCCGATATGTTGTTGGTGGGGCACGCTGATATTATCAGCAATGACACGCTTGATCGCGCGCGGATTATTGTGCCGGGATTGCGCATCGCACTGCGCAATGTTGATCCGTTGTTCGATGCAGGCAATGTCGCCAAGATCGAGGCGCGTATGGATGCGGTGGACACTATTTTCGTCACCACCAGCGGCGAGCCTTTGCAGCAGTTCCTCAACCACCGGAATGTTGTCGCATTCATTCCCAACGCCACCGACCCCGCTGTTGAGGATGGCGATCAATCGCTCAAGACCGAGTTTGATTGGGATTTGCTCTTTTGCGGTGTCGGCAATGTCACCGACACCCGTCATAGCCTTGTGGGCAAGCTCCACAACGCATTGAAAGACAGCGGGGTGCGCTTTGCTTCATTTGGTATGCATGGTTTTGCGCCGGTTTGGGGCCGCGAGTATGAAGATTTATTGCAAAGCTCAAAAATGGGCCTGTCGGCAAATCGGTACGAGGGCTGGCCGCTTTATTCATCTGATCGCATCGCGCAAATGATGGGCAATGGCTTGCTCACTTTCATTAGCGCCGAAAGCGGCTTGCAGCGTTTTGTGCCTGAAGATGCCGCCGCCTATTGGACCGATGCCGACGATCTCGCCGCGCAGATAAGAGCGTTCCACAGCGATGATGCCCGCCGCCGCGCCGTTGCTGCCAAGGGGCGCGCCCACTACCGGGACCATTTTTCAGCTGAGCACATTGGGCGCTTCATTGTGGAAACCACGATGGGCGAGGACTACAGCCGCGACTATTTATGGGCCGATCAAGTGTTTCGTCGTTAGACCCCAAAAGCGCGCCGCCGCAGATACGCCCCTGCATGGAGCCAGCGATTGAGCGTCCGGCTAACGCGCTTTATCGGTGGAAAAATCTCCGCGGTGTGCGATGGGGACTGATCACTTTCGATATAAGCCAAATCTTCGTCCCAGCCGGATTTTTTTTCATAGCCAAACTCAATGAGCTCGCGATCAATGTTCCCGTGCAGCAATATCTGCCCCTTGACGCGCGCTTTGTGATCCTTCCAATTGCCAACCTGTCCCGCTTCCACCGCGCGCACCCCATTGAGCGCTTCAGCTTCGACGGTGTCCTCAGCCATGTCACCCGTGTAAGCGGAAAACGCGGCTTTACGCCCCAGAAACGGCATCGCGTCGGCGAGTGTGTCTTGTACCTGGTCAGGTCGCTGCACCAGGTCCTCATACCGCACCACATGAAAGCGTGGGCGAGCGCGCAATTGGCGGATAAGGCTTGCGTGCTCACGCCAAACCCTAAGATTTGTGAAGTATTCTTCTGGCGCTGAATAATGCCGGCTGGCGATCACGTCACGCGGATCACGCACCATGCAAATCATATGGAGCTGACGATCCAGGGGCAGCAGCAGCGGCGCGAGAGCTGTGTCATTGGGGTTCTTGGTGCAAACGAACCCCTCGCGCGGGACTTTGTCCCACATGCGGGTTTCGCCTTGAGGCGCCACCAGGCCCGAAAACGAAGCCCCCATGAGGCTTTGCAGCAAAGTTGTGCCGCTGCGCGGTGCGCCCGTAATGTGGATGCGGATCATCGGGCGTCGTCGGGGCTTGGGTTGGAGAGGTCGGGGGCAATGTCGGCCAGGCTGACCGTCTCTGATGCGCTCTGGTCGTAATTCATTGTCTCCGGCCCCACCGCGCCGCCGGAGATAACGAAATTCATGGCGTCGTCAAATTCCCAATCGGTCATGGTGAGTTTAGAAATTGGTACGATTTCTAAATACCCGTTGGTGGGGTTGGGGGTCGTGGGCACAAACACCGCCGCAAGCACCTCGCCGGTATCTTTATCTTTCATGGTGCGAGTGACGATGCCGATGGTTTTCATTTCCGGTGAGGGAAAGTCGATGAGCACCACTTGCTGCGCCCCTTCAGGTCGATTGGTTAGGGCATCAATGAGCTTGCGTACCGAGCCATAGATCACCGAGATCAACGGCACCCGCGCGATGACGCGCTCGAAAAACCGGATTAAGCGACTGCCAACGACGTTGCGAGTAATGAGGCCAAGAAAGAATATCCCAACCACAACAACCACAATGGCGATAATGCCCTGCACAGTGGGGTTCGCAAGGACATCTGAAATGACGGGAAAATTGGGTTGGAACACACGGGCAAGGCCCAGGGCGGCGGGTCGCCCGAAATAAATCAAGACCCCGACCAGGAAATCGATAACCCAATAGGTCACCGCAATGGGAATGATGGCCAGAAGCCCGGCAATCATATTGTCCTGAATGTGGGAGTTTTTCTTGTCCGGCTCGGCCATGCTTTGATCCTTCAAGGGGGCAGTCGTACGCTGACTATATGGCAGAATCGCTCAGAGGTCGCCAATTGAGCTGAGAATGTCCGCTGGCGGCGGCGGCGGGGCCATTGGCCCTTGCAAGCGGCCCCGGGCCCCGCTACCTGTCACGCTTATATCAACAAAGGACTCTGGCCCACATGGCACGCATCCTCATCACCTCGGCTCTGCCTTACATCAATGACATCAAGCACCTGGGCACGCTGGTGGGCTCTATGCTGCCATCAGACGTCTATGCCCGCTTTGAGCGCTCACGCGGGAACGAGGTTCTGTTGATTTGTGCCACAGATGAACATGGCACACCGGCAGAGCTGGCCGCGGCGGCGGCGGGTAAAGACGTGGCCACATTTTGCGATGACATGTACGACATTCAATCGGACCTGGGGCAGCGGTTCCAACTTTCATGGGATTTCTTTGGTCGCACTTCGCGCGCGCCCACCCATGAGCTGACACAGCATCTGGCAGATCGATTGAGCGAGAACGAGCTGATAGACGAGCGCACAATTTCGCAGGTCTTTTCCATCGACGACGATCGCTACCTGCCGGACCGCTACATCGTGGGTACATGTCCCCATTGTGGCTACGAGAACGCCCGGGGCGACCAGTGTGAAAACTGCACGCGCGTGCTTGATCCCACCGACCTGGTTGATCCGCGTTCAGCGGTTTCAGGTTCGACGAATTTGGAAGTGCGCGAAACCAAGCATCTCTATTTGCGCCAAAGCAAAATGGTTCCTGAGCTCAAGAAGTGGATCGCGAGCAAGGAAGACGTTTGGCCACACCTGGTAACTTCGATTGCCAACAAGTGGCTCAACGAAGGTCTGCATGACCGCGGTATCACACGAGATTTGTCTTGGGGCGTGCCGGTGAAGCATGGCGACAAGTGGCCGGATTACGACGGCAAGGTATTTTACGTCTGGTTTGACGCGCCCATCGGATACATTGGGGCCACGCGCGAATGGGGTGAAGCGACAGGCAATGATTGGGAGCGCTGGTGGCGTTTGAGCAAAGGTGCGGATGACGTCAAGTACTTTCAATTCATGGGTAAGGACAATGTGCCCTTTCACACCGTCGGATTTCCGGTCACGCAAATGGGGTCAGGCGAAGACTGGAAGCTTGTTGACTACATCAAGGGCTTTAACTGGCTCACCTATTATGGCGGGAAATTCTCAACGAGCCAGAAGCGCGGCGTCTTTATGAACCACGCACTGGAGCTGCTGCCATCTGATTATTGGCGCTACTACCTGATGGCCAATGCGCCGGAAGGCTCAGATGCCACCTTCACCTGGGAACATTTTGCCGCGACAGTGAATAAGGACCTCGCCGATGTGCTGGGGAACTTTGTCAATCGCATTATGAAATTCACAGCCTCAAAGTTCGGCAATGAAGTGCCCGAAGGGGGCGAATGGGGCCCTGAGGAAGATCAACTGGTGGCAGATCTGGAACGGGCCATCAAAGTCTACGAGACCGAGATGACAGCGCTTGAGTTCCGCAAAGCACTTGCGGCCTTACGTAGCATCTGGGTGGCGGGCAATGAGTATTTGACCCGCGCAGCCCCTTGGGCGGCATTCAAGTCCGATCCGGCGCAAGCGGCCCTGGGCTGCCGCGTGGGCCTAAATCTGGTGCATCTCTTCGCGCATCTGTCTGAGCCCGTAATCCCTACAACTGCCCGGATCATGCACGAATCCTTGTTGCCAGCGCCGGAGCTATTGCCATGGCCCGACGGTAACCTTAAAGACACCTTGGAACGGGTACCTGCGGGCCAGCCCTTTACGATACCCGATGTTCTGTTCCAGAAGATCACCGACGACCAAATTGACGAGTGGCGGGCGCGATTTGGCGCTGAAGAATAAATAGATTAGAAGGCCGGGCTGCGATCGCGCCCTTAAGGAGAGTTTGAAATGGAATTGCAATGCCGCATGTTGAAGCCGGAAGACGCGGAGTTGTTCCGGTCCGTACGTTTGGAGGCGCTCAAGGAAGCACCGAATGATTTTGAGTCTTCGTTCGAGAGTGAATCCCAAATGCTTCTGCCAGAGCTTCAACAATTGATGCAGCAGCACGCCATCGTCGGCGGGCTACTTGCCGGGCAGCTTAAAGGCTTTGCCATTATTGATGCGGTGCGCCTGCCGCGGCTTGCCCACCGTGCGCGGCTTAGCTCCGTTTACGTCACGCGGGATGTGCGGGGCACCGGCGCAGCTGAAAGCATGCTAAATTGGATGCTGAAAGAATTTACGCGCTATTTCTCGCTTTATCGCTTGGGTGTGCGCGAAGACAATGAGCGTGCAATTGCGTTCTTCAAAAAAGTTGGGTTTGAGCCGATTGGTGTTGAGCCCCAGGCCTTGTTCCTCGGTATCAATGACGGCAAGCCTGAATTCGTCAATGAGCTTCAAATGGCGTGCATTCGGGAGCGTAAAATGAAAGCGCCAGCCGTCCAACAGCAAGCCAACGACGCCTAGGCTTCAAAATTGGATTTGGCTGGAAGATCATCTTCCAGCCGAACCCAGCTGATTTTTTCATCTACCATTCCATTCCCCTGCGGCGGGAAGTCGTCTGGTGTGTCGAGTGCGCCTATGTGCAGGTGAATCTCGCCAGGCCATTTTTCGCCGCGATAGGTGAGCCGCGATCCGCATTGGACGCAGACCCCGCGCCACACCTTGGGCGAGCTTTCTCGCTCCACGAACATCTCTCCGGAAATAACCACGGCCTCAGTGGCAAACCCAGCAAACACGGATGCCTCCGCGCCGGTGGCTTTGCGGCAATCTTTGCAGTGGCAGCGTGCGACCCATTTGGGGTCTCCTGTCGCACTGATGTGGACGGCCCCGCATTGGCAACAACCTTTGTGAATTTTGCCGCTCATGGTCGTTCCTTCTTTGTTTCATCCGCACTCTGCCACGGACCGCGAGTTGTGCAAATGCCACAGCGGCCCTAGGCTTTTGCCAAATGACTCGCCAATGGCGCCATAGGCGGGGACGGTGGCAGGCAGGGACAAGGGAGGGGCTTTTCGATGGACGGATTTCTTGAGGCCTTGAATGGCTATGTTGGCGTTGTAAACGGGATCGTCTGGGGTTGGCCCATGATCATCTTGCTGCTCGGAACCGGGGTATTCCTCTCGGTTGGGCTGCGTTTTTACACCCTGATGAACATACCCTATGCCTTTGGATTGCTGGCGCAGGGCCGCAAAGGATCAGGGGAAGGGGACATCACACCTTTCCAGGCGCTGACCACGGCGCTCTCGGCCACCATTGGTAATGGCAATATAGTCGGGGTCGCAGCGGCAATCATGATCGGTGGCCCGGGCGCTGTGTTTTGGATGTGGATCGTTGCGCTTGTGGGTATGGCGACAAAGTATGGCGAAGCCGTTCTGGCGGTGAAGTACCGCGAGACGGACAGTTTGGGCCGCTTTCAGGGCGGGCCAATGTACTACATCAAGAATGGCATGGGCCCGAAGTTCTATTGGCTGGGCTGGCTTTTTGCCTTCTTCGCTATGATTGCCGCCTTTGGCATCGGCAACATGTTCCAGGCCAGCGCCGTCGCAAATGCCATTGCGGGCCCGGTTATGGGGCATGAAGCGGGATCTAACCTTCATAGCAACACGATGCTCGGTACAGGCCTTCTTCTTGCCGGTCTGACCTTCATGGTCATCATCGGCGGCGTGAAGCGCATTGGCGCAGTGACGCAATACCTGATGCCGTTTATGGCGGGCATATATATCGTTGCCGGCCTCTTCGTTGTGCTGATGAACATCGAGCATGTGCCGGGGGCATTTGCGATGATCTTCAATTATGCATTCACAGGCACGGCAGCAGGCGGCGGGTTTGCTGGTGGGTTGATCATTGTGGCGATGCGTTTTGGTTTTGCGCGCGGTATTTTTTCCAACGAGGCAGGCCTTGGTTCGGCAGCCATTGCCCACGCAGCTGCACAAACAGATGACCCCGTCCGGCAGGGGACCATTGCCATGCTGGGCACATTCATTGATACGATCATTGTCTGCACAATTACGGCGTTAGCAATCCTGACCGTGGCCGTTGTTGGCCCAGCGGGCGATATTATTCCCGTCTGGCAGATGGAAGGCATAACGAGTTCCATATTGACAGCCACAGCGTTTGGGGCGTCGTTCCCGGGTGGTCATTTGCTCGTTTCCGCTGGCACGATCCTCTTTGCGTATTCCACGTTGCTTGGCTGGAGTTATTACGGTGAGCGTGCCGCGGAGTTTATCTTCGGCATAAAAGTGATCATTCCATATCGGTTACTTTGGGTGATCTTTATTGTCATAGGCACCACAACGTTCAGCTTGGGCGAGATCATCAATTTTTCGGACACTATGAACGGGCTCATGGCGGTGCCAAACCTGATTGCACTGCTGGCGCTTTCCGGCGTTATTTTTGCGGCCACCAAAGAAGCGCAAGCCAAGCGCAAAGCGAAGTAGAACGAGCGGAAGCTATACAATATGACCGATCAACCGCAGCAGGATAAAGACTCTCTTCGCCCCGTGAAAATGCTCGGTGGCAAGATGATTGAGTATCGCTATTACATGCTCGGCATCCTGACGTTGATCTATGTGGTCAACTGGATCGACCGCTATGTCTTTGCCATTGTTCTTGAAGATGTGAAGCAAGCCCTTGGCGTTGGCGACACCGTGATGGGCCTGCTGACCGGCACGGCCTTTGGTCTCTTTTACGCGACCATGGGGATCCCCCTTGCACTGCTTGCTGATCGGACAAGACGCGCAACGTTGATCACATGGTGCCTTGGCATCTTCTCCGTCATGACGGCGCTTTGCGGCGCAGCCGTGTCTGCATGGCAATTTGCGCTTTTGCGCATCGGCGTGGGCGTCGGGGAGGCAGGCACTAGCCCTTCCAGCCACTCCATGATTGCGGATCTGTTTTCGCCAAAGGAACGCGCCACGGCCATGGCGATATTCGCCGCGGGTCTGAATGCGGGGATTTTCATCGCCTTTTTTGCCGGCGGCTGGATTTCAGAACTCTGGGGTTGGCGCTGGGTCTTTGTGCTGGCGGGGCTGCCGGGCATCTTGCTGGTGTTTGTCAGCTGGTTCTTTTTGCGCGAACCCCCGCGCGGCCATGTGGATGGGTACACCGGCACGGGCGCGCCGCTTGCCGTTGGTGCCGTGTTCAAACACTTGTGGCACCTCAAAACCTTCCGGCATTTGTCTATTGCCGCCGCGCTGAATTCATTTGTGGGGTACGGCGCGCTGCAATGGGTGCCGACATACCTCTACCGCTCCCATGAAATGAGCCCCGGTGAGATCGGCACCGCGCTTGCCTTCATTATCGGCATATTTGGCGGCATTGGTACATTTGGCGGCGGCATTCTTGTGGACCGCCTGTCGAAGGGTGACGCGCGCTGGAATGTTTGGGTTCCCGCGGCCGCCATTATTGTGGGTACGCCGTTTGCCATTGTTTTCTACATGACGGACTGGACGGCGGTTGGTCTGGCGTTCTGGGCAATTCCTGTTGCTGCGTCGGCGATCTATCTCGGTCCGGCCCTTTCTGTGACCCAAGGGCTCGCATCACTGAAGATGCGCGCCATGGCCTCAGCGGTGATGCTCTTCATCATCAACTTGATTGGCTTGGGGCTTGGCCCCCTTGCCATTGGCATCTTGTCCGATCTCTTCGTGCCGTACTTTGCAGATGACTCGCTCCGCTGGGCGCTGGTCGTGGGTAGCCTCGTGAATCTCTGGGCAATCTTCCACTTCCTGATGGCGGCGCGCAGTGTGCGCGGCGATCTGGATCAAGTGGCCGCTCAGGAATCGCGCACGGCGTCATAGGTCCAAGCGGAAGCCTTCCAGTTTGATCTCTTCGACCTGGAAGTCGATTTCCGGGAAGCGCACAAATCCCATTGAGGCGTAAATTCGCCGAGCGCTTTGCATCACGTCGCGAGAGTGGATTTGGAGGGAGTGTTTGCCCGCTGCCTTTGCGCGATCAATGCAGTTTTGAGTCAGTAATCTGCCGATCCCGCGACCGCGGGCATCCAGCGCAACCGCCAACATGCGAAAGCCTGCCGCATGGGGGTCATCCCATTCCGCCGAGGCTGACGTGCTGTCGAGCACCAAAGTCACTGCCCCCAGCACAGTTCCGTCGTCCTCAATGGCCACCAGCACGTCGGCATCTTTCGCCCGGCCCGCCACATCTCGGAGGATGGGGAGGTACTCTTGATGGGCATAGGAGTGGTTTGTTTCGAGCGCGTCATAGGCGGTAACCGTCAGGTCGGCGATGGCGGCATACTCGCTGGTTCGTGCAGTGCGGACATTCAACGAACTCACTTGCGCACCACTTCATAAAGCGCCACGGCAGCAGCATTGCTGACATTGAGACTGCCAATGGGCGGCTGGGTCGGTAGCCTTGCCAATTCCGCGCAAATGTCCCGCGTTTTCTTCCGCAGCCCGGTGCCCTCCGCCCCCAGCACAAGAGCGGTGGGACCAAACGGGGCAATATCCCTGAGCGCCCGTGCCCCTTCTTCCGCCAACCCAATGGTGTGATAGCCGAGATCGGCGAGCTTGCGCAGGGCATCGGAAAGATTGGCCACCCGCACATAAGGTAGATGCTCCACTGCGCCGGATGCCGATTTCGCCAAAGTGCCGGTCAGCTCAGGGCTGTGGCGACGGGTGGTGATCAGCGCGCGTGCCCCAAACGCCGCCGCCGTGCGCATAATTGCGCCCACATTGTGGGGGTCGGTAACTTGGTCGAGAATGATCACCGGATGCCTTGCCTCCGCGGGCGCGCAAACGATCTCTAATTCCGGTTCCGGCAGCGGCCGGGCCAGCAGTGCCACCCCTTGATGAACCGCACCGGAGGGCAGAAGAGCATCGATCCGCCGAGGCTCCAGGATTTCCGCCGCGATTCGCTCCGTTTGGGGCAAATCTCGCGCCGCATTCCGACTCGCCACCAGCCTCAAGGGGCTCCGGGCATCGTTTTTGAGGGCTTCAGCCACCGCATGATGGCCAAAAAGCCAGGTTTCCTGCGGGGTTTCGGCTTTTTGCCGTCTTTTCGTGTGTGGGGGATTGCGCCGCGTCATGGGCGCGCTTATATTCCGCCGCTCTTGGAACAGCAACACCATCCTTCCTGCCACCCATCCGGGGTCGGCGCGAGGGATGTTTCGCGTATTTGAGAGTGGTTTTTGTAGGCAGAGCAAGCGATGTGGCGTAGGTCAGCGGCTCTGAGAAAAATGGTTATGCGCGGCGTTCTAGCGTGCAGGTTGGTAGCAGTGGAGACGGCATAACAATTTCACGATTTAGGAGGAGTGCCCGAGTGGTTAAAGGGGACGGACTGTAAATCCGTTGGCTATGCCTACGTTGGTTCAAATCCAACCTTCTCCACCAGTGTTGAATGAGAAAACACAACGCAGCCTTCGGTGGCGCGGATTTCTCAGGCAGAAAAATCGGCGGGTGTAGCTCAATGGTAGAGCAGCAGCCTTCCAAGCTGAATATGAGGGTTCGATTCCCTTCACCCGCTCCAAGTTGGGCACAAGTGTAACACAGATAGTTTGAGTAGCAAAAAAGCCGCGGAAGAAAAGCCTTCCGCATACGAATGAAAGCAAGGACGACCTTAAGATGGGCAAGGAAAAGTTTGAGCGTTCGAAGCCGCATTGCAACATTGGCACGATTGGCCATGTTGACCACGGCAAGACGACATTGACGGCAGCGATCACGAAGTATTTTGGAGATTTCCAGGATTACGACCAG
>JAJFIK010000083.1 GCA_021775005.1 Rhodospirillales bacterium | reverse complement strand
TGCTGATCTATTTGATCTCCATCCCCCTTGGCATTGCCAAGGCGGTGCGCGATGGCCAAGCGTTTGACGTTTGGACCAGCGCGGTTGTGGTTGTGGGATATGCGGTGCCGGGGTTTTTGTTTGCGGTGCTGCTGATCGTGCTTTTCTCGGGAGGCACTTTCCTGGACCTCTTTCCCTTACGCGGCATCACCTCTGAAAACTGGGGCGAGCTTTCCTGGCCGGCGCGTATTGCGGACTATTTCTGGCACATCACTTTGCCGGTAACGGCCATGGTGATCAGCGGGTTCGCCACCGTCACATTGCTTATGAAGAACTCAATCTTGGATGAGATCCGCAAGCAATATGTCACCACCGCGCGCGCCAAGGGGCTGACGGAACATGAAATCCTCTACGGCCATGTGTTGCGCAACGCCTTGATTCTAATCGTGTCGGGATTTCCTGCCGCGTTTATGCACATCTTCTTTACCGGGTCGATCCTTATTGAGACGATATTCTCCCTTGATGGTTTGGGGCTGCTTTCGTTCCAATCTATCGTCAATCGAGATTACCCGGTGGTCTTTGGCACGCTCTATATTTTCTCGCTCATCGGCCTTGTGGTGCATTTGTTCGCAGATATTGCCTACACCTGGGTTGATCCGCGTATTGATTTTGAAAGCCGCGAAGCATGACGGCAAAGCGCGCGCGGCTTTCGCCGCTCAATCAAAGACGGTTGCAAAACTTTCGCGCTAACAAGCGCGGGCTGTTCTCGCTCTATTTATTTTTGTTGCTCTTTGGTGTGACGCTTTTTGCCGAGCTCCTTGCCAACGATAAACCACTTTTGGCGTGGTACGAGGGGGAGCTTTTGTTCCCCACAATTGTTGCCTATCCCGAGACACAATTTGGCGGTTTCTTTGAAACAGAAGCGGACTATGCCGACCCTTACGTGCAGGAGCTAATCGAAGAAAGCGGCGGCTGGATGGTCTGGCCGCTGATCCCCTATAGCTATGACACCATCATCCGCGATAAAGCCGTGCCCGCGCCCGCATCACCCGATGGCGACAACTGGCTTGGCACTGACGACCAACAACGCGATGTGCTGGCGCGTGTTATCTATGGCTTTCGTCTCTCCGTGATGTTCGGGCTCATCCTCACTGGTTTCTCCGCGCTCATCGGCGTGGGGGCAGGGGCCGTGCAAGGCTACTTCGGTGGTTGGACCGATCTGGTCTTGCAGCGCTTCATCGAAATATGGACCGCAATCCCCGCGCTTTATGTCATTATTATTGTGTCTTCCGTGCTGGTCCCGAGTTTTTTCATTCTGCTTATTATCTTGTTGATGTTCTCATGGGTGGTTCTTGTGGGGGTGGTGCGTGCGGAGTTTTTGCGCGCGCGCAACTTTGAATATGTTCAGGCAGCACGTGCCCTGGGCATGGGCCATGGCCGCATCATGTTCCGCCATGTTTTGCCCAACGCCATGGTGGCGACGTTGACATTTCTGCCGTTTATTCTGAACGGCTCCATCGCCACGCTAACATCGCTGGATTTCCTTGGCTTTGGATTGCCGCCAGGTTCACCTTCTTTGGGGGAACTGTTGCAGCAAGGCAAGAATAACCTTCATGCTCCGTGGCTCGGCATGTCCGCGTTTTTTGTCATCGCCACCATGCTCAGCTTGCTCATCTTTATTGGCGAAGGCGTGCGCGATGCGTTTGATCCGCGCAAAATGCCGGGGGGCGAGGGATGAGCAACGGAACCAGCGGCGCGCTCCTTTCTATCCGAGATCTTGCCATTGCCTTCATGGTGGATGGTGCGCCGCGCACAGTGGTGGAAGAGGTTTCATTTGATCTTGCGAAAGGGGAGACCTTGGCGCTGGTGGGCGAATCCGGTTCGGGCAAATCCACCACGGCACTTTCCATTTTGCAGCTGCTGCCTTACCCCGCAGCAAGCCACCCCGCGGGCTCAATTATCTTTGATGGACAAGAGATGATGGCGGCTGACAATGCCACCATGCGCAAAGTGCGCGGCAATCGTATCTCAATGATATTTCAAGAACCCATGAGCTCGCTCAACCCCCTGCAAACCATTGAACGGCAAGTGGGAGAGATACTTGAACTGCACCAGGGATTGCCAAAGGCCGAGGTGCGCGCTCGCGTGCTCGAGCTGCTCTCAAAGGTGGGCCTCCAGAACGCAGAGAGTCGCCTTGGCGCGCTCCCTCACCAGCTATCGGGCGGGCAGCGCCAGCGCGTGATGATCGCCATGGCATTGGCGAACGAGCCGGATATCCTAATCGCTGATGAGCCAACCACTGCGCTTGATGTAACGGTGCAGGCGCAAATACTTGAGCTCCTGCAATCGCTTCAGGCTGAGATGGGTATGGCGCTTTTGCTCATTACCCATGACCTCAGCGTGGTGCGGAAAATGGCAAGCACCGTCTGCATCATGAAGGACGGTCACATTGTTGAGCGGGGGGAAACCTCAAAAGTCCTCTCACGCCCGTCCCATGACTACACCAAGCACTTGATTGCATCAGAGCCCAAGGGGACGCCTGCACCGCGCACCGATGAGGCAGAAACCATTGTTGAGACCACTGATCTCAAGGTTTGGTTTCCCATCAAGTCAGGCCTGCTGCGCAAAACAACCGGTCACGTGAAGGCGGTGGACGGGATTTCGCTTTCCTTGCGCGCCGGTCACACAGTCGGCGTTGTGGGGGAATCCGGGTCGGGCAAGACCACTCTCGGCCAAGCGATCCTGCGGCTGATATCCTCCACCGGCGGTATTTCCTATCGCGGCGCGGGCATTGATCAGTATCGCTCCAAAGCCATGCGTCCTTTGCGACAGGAAATGCAGGTTGTGTTTCAGGACCCCTATGGCTCGCTCAGCCCGCGCATGTCGGTGGGCGACATTGTGGCCGAGGGGCTTGACGTGCATCGCCTGGCGCCTGCGCCCGATGACCGGCGCGCGCGCATAGCCGAAGCGCTGGAAGAGGTCGGGCTTGAGGCCGATGCTATGGATCGCTACCCCCATGAATTCTCTGGCGGTCAACGTCAACGCATCGCCATTGCACGGGCGATGATCCTGAAGCCGAAATTTGTCATGCTGGATGAGCCCACCTCCGCCCTGGATATGTCTGTGCAGGCGCAGATTGTTGACCTCTTGCGCGACCTGCAGGATCGCTACGGGTTGGCATATCTGTTTATTTCCCATGACCTCAAAGTTGTGCGGGCTCTTGCGGACCACGTCATCGTCATGAAGGATGGGCGGGTTGTGGAGAAAGGGTCGGCGGTGCAAATTTTTGATGCGCCAGCGGCGGATTACACCAAGGCGCTGATGGCCGCTGCATTTGATTTGGAAGTGGCGAGCGCCAACGCCGTGGCCAACTAGGAGAAACCGCAGATGAATGTCGCCGTGCAATTTACAGGCAAGATCCCAAAAAACTATGATGAGGGCCTCGGCCCGGTGATTTTTGAGCCCTATGCGGAGGATATCGCGGCCCGCGCTAAGGCACTGAATCCGCGCAAAGTATTGGAACTTGCTGCGGGGACGGGCATTGTCACACGCGTGCTTCGAAATGAGTTGCCATCAAAAGCCAAAATTGTGGCGACGGACCTCAACGATGCCATGCTTGATGTGGCTCGGGTTAAATTTCGCTTCTGGGAAGGCGTTTCCTTCAAGGTTGTTGATGCGATGGATATTGCCCAGCGCGATGCCAGCTTTGATCTTCTGCTCGCGCAATTCGGGATTATGTTCATGCCGGACAAAGTAGCCTCGCTTCGAGAGGCATGGCGTGTTCTGAAACCGGGCGGCACCTATCTCTACAATGTGTGGGATAGCCAGGCGGCCAACCCGTTCGCAGGCATCGCTGATGAATTGATTGGTAGTTTTTTCAAAAGCGATCCCCCCGGCTTTTACAAAGTGCCGTTTCACTATCACGACCCGGACCAACTCCGCCAAGACGCTGAAAGCGCAGGCTTTGTTGATGTGAGTGTGGAGAAAGTTGAGAAAACGGGCGTCATCAGATCATACCATAGCTTCGCCAACGCCTTTGTCTTCGGCAACCCGGTCCATATGGAAATTGAAGAACGCGGCACCGGCGTTACGCCAGAGCAGGCGCGAGACGCTGTGCGTGAGACCTTTGTGGAAACATTTGGCGCGGAACCGGCAAAAATGCCGTTGTCAGCCTTTGTAGTTACGGCAAAAAAGCCCGGCTAACCTGCAGAGCGTAGGATCGAAAGTCCAGGCTCGTGCTCAAGGTTGTCCGCGGCCTTGACGATTTGATCAGACAAGTCACTCAGAAACACCGACCCTCCGACGGTGCGCTGCACCAGCACATTGCGCTTGTCATCGGGGTCGCGTTTGCGGCGCGTCAGCCCCTTAATGGAAAGGGTGTCCAGCGCGCGGGTCACGGCAGGCTTTGAAATATTTAGCTGTGCGGCAAGGCCCCTCACAGTGTGAGGCGGCGGCGCAAGATAGACCGTGAGCAGGATGCCAAGCTGGCGCTGGGATAAATCCGGTGCCGCTTTGGCGACGCCGCTGCAGACAACCTCTGACCAAAGGGTGAGTGCTTCCAGCGATTGCAGTTTCATTTACCCCCCCTCGGCCCTGATCACAAATCGCCTTGCCTTATTTCTTTGCGCGGCCTTTTGCACGTGCTGATTTCTTCGCTGGTTTGGAGTTTGACTTGGAATCCACTCCTTTGTCGATAGCTACACCATATCGTGCATTGAGTACTCCAAAAAGGGCACGTATGGAACACGCGTCCCCGCCATAGGGACGACCGGGTTTTGGCTTTTCGTTCCAAGCGAACAAATCGATATGGGAATAGGTTTTCGCGTTCTCGACAAAGCGTGAAAGAAACAACGCCGCGGTGATGGACCCACCATAGGACCCCGCAGAAATATGATTGAGGTCCGCAACCTTGCTGTCGAGGTCTGCCATATAGGGCTGCCACAAAGGCATATGCCAAAGCGGATCATGGGATTTAGTTCCGTACTCAAGCAGCTCAGCTACAAACCCATCATCGTCAGAGTAAAGCGCCGGCAGGTCTTGCCCCAGGGCCACCCGTGCGGCCCCCGTGAGCGTTGCCATGTCCACGAGAAGCTCGGGTTTTTCCTCGTCTGCGAGCGCTAGTGCGTCCCCCAATACAAGGCGGCCTTCTGCGTCGGTATTGCCGATCTCAACCGTCAGCCCTTTGCGGCTTTGAAGCACATCGCCGGGACGGAAAGCATTGCCGGCGACGGAGTTTTCCACGGCTGGGATCAACACCCGCAAACGAAGGTTAAGCTTTGCCCCCATGATCATTTGCGCCAGCCCCAGCACATTGGCGGCCCCGCCCATGTCTTTTTTCATGTTCAGCATAAATTGGCCGGGTTTGAGATTGAGCCCGCCGGTGTCAAAGCAAACGCCTTTGCCAACTAATGTTACTTTTGGCGCTGAGGAATCCCCCCAGGTCATATCAAGCATCCGCGGTGCGCGCGGGCTGGCCTTGCCCACAGCAAACACCATGGGAAAGCCGTCTTCCAGCGCCTTGCCTTTGATCACCGTGATTTTCGCCGCATGGTCCTTTGCCAAAGCACGTGTGGCGGCTTCAAGTTCATCCGGTCCCATGTCGCTTGCAGGGGTGTTGACCAGATCACGCACCAGCGTGACCGCGCTGGCCATGCGGTTCGCTTCTTCAGCGACGGCGGCGCTGGAAACCACAAGCCGTTTGCGAGTGACAGCTGCCTTCTTATAGCGATCAAAGCGATAGTTTCCCATCACCCAGGCAAAGGCGATGGTTGCTTCGTCGGCCGGGGGCATGGGGGCGGACAGCCAATAATCCCCTTTGGGAAGGTGCTCTGCTAGGTATGCAGCCGCAAAGGGTTCGGTGCCCGCGCCAAGGCCAAACAAATAGCTCGCCACCTCACCTTTACTGTTGGGCAGCGCGAGTAGTTGTCCAAAGCTCGCATCAAAGGCATTTTGCTTCGCCCAACCGCTTGCGGTTTGTGAAAGTGCCTTGTGCGTTTTGCTCCAATCCTTAGCGAGGACGGGTTTGACGGGAAGGGCGGCTTTGGAAGGGCGGGTGAGAAGAAGATCAGTCACGGGAAATTCCTTGATTGGCTTTGCGATAACGACGCGTCAGGTCATTCGTCTTCGGTGAGAAGTCCTGCCTCGCGATAATAGGCTTCTGCGCCGGAATGGAAGGGTATCGGCACGCCGTCAAAAGCGGCGGATGCCATCATGGACTGCGCCTGTGCTGGTCCAGCGTTTAGAAGTCGTTTGTTCGCCCCGTTCCACAAAGCGCGGGTGATCTGATAAACAAGATCGAAATCGGCAGATTCATGCACAATCCAAACCGCCGTCACGCCGATGGTTGGGGTGGCCGCGATGATTTCTGTGTAGCTGCCCATGGGAATTTCAGAGGCCACCAAAAACGGCTGCGACTCAATCAGCGCCGATATCGCCGCGCCATCGATTGGTACAAGATCAATCAAATGAAGATCAGCCAATCCGCCAACGGCGCGCACTGGCGGCCCGGCAACAAAGAAAAAGGCGTCCAACTCGCCTGAAAGCAGCATTTCGGCTGATTGATCTGCGGGTGTCGTAATGATCTCGACATCGCGCCCAGAAAGTCCGGCTGCTTCGAGAATCATTTGGGCGATCCCGTGGGTGCCCGAGCCTTCACGATCAATGGAAACGCGGGCACCGCGCAGGTCGGCCACAGTTTCAATATCTGATCCTCGCGCCACCACCAGATGTACCATTTCCTGATAGAGTCCAGAGATGGCGCGCAAATCTTCCAAGGGATATGCAAACGGTACCGCCCCCGTCCAGGCTTGGTTGAGCACATTTGACTGCGCGAAGGCGCTATCCAATCGGCCCCTATGCACCGCGTTTACGTTGGCCACGGATCCATCCGTTGCTTGCACGATGGGGGTAAGGCCCGGGGGCCCGCACTGGGTTTGATCGGCACAGCGCACTGACCCGGTAGGGTTGGAAATAATCGAAGCGAGAGTGTTACCCAAAGGATAATAAGTGCCGGTGACGGCGCCCGTGCCAATTTCAAATAGCTGCCCCTCAGCTGGGCCGGTTTCTGCGATGTCCCTGCTGAGCGCAAAAAACACTCCGGCGATTATTGCGCCACCCCCCAAAAAAACCACTGCCAGGGCGACCGCCGCGCTGCCGCCAAAACGCTTTGTGACCGCCCCGTAGATATTTTTGAAAAAGAAGAAAAACTCATCCATGGACCGCACTATACGCCTACAAACGGGGGCGGAAAGGGGCAATCGGCGGCGGAAAGAGGCGGCGAGCCCCCATTTTCGCAGTTAAGAAAATCTTGACGGCAGCGCGGCACTCTAACGCCAGTAATCCGATACACCCGATCAGACAAGAGGTCCGTTATGATCGATCGTCGACGACTGAGCACCACATCGATTTTGGCGCTTATAGCAGGGCTTGGGCTCGCGGGCTGTGAAACAACCAGTGGCGGCGAAACTGTTGCGCCAGCGTCCACGGCTAGCGTTCAAAGCCAAGCGGATCTGCCGCCCGCGCCCGCGGGGGATGATCCCTTATCTCGCGCCGCCTATTGGAGCACGGTTTTTGAGCAAGACCCGACCAATACAACTGCCGCGGTGGAATATGCCTCTGCCCTGAGGGATTTAGGATCTACCGAAGAATCCCTCTCGTTCCTCGGGCGTGTGACAGAGGTCTATCCCGAAGATACTGATTTGCAGACGGAATACGCCCGCGGGCTGGTTGATGTCGGGCGAGGCGGTGACGCTATTGCACCGCTCAATCGTGCGACAGCGGTTCAACCGGAAAATTGGCAATTGCACTCCCTTACAGGGGTATCGTTTGATCAAATTGGCGATACGGGTAACGCGACCGCTTCGTATGAGCGCGCTCTGCAGATTTCGCCCAATAATCCTTCGGTTCTGAACAACTATGGTCTTTCCCGCGCCCTCGCTGGTGATTTAGATGGGGCGGAAGCGATGTTGCGTGTTGCCTCGGAACAGCCCGGTGCCAGCGCCCAGGTGAGACAGAACCTCGCCCTCGTGCTTGGTCTGCAAGGCAATTTTGAAGAAGCCGAACAACTCGCGCGGCGTGATCTTCCCGCAGATGCGGTCGCGAACAATGTCGCCTACTACCGCTCCATGCTGACCCAACCGGCGGCGTGGAGCGATCTAGGCGGTGAGCCCAACTAAACTTTATGTTGAAATTAATCTGGCAAGGGCTGCTCGTTCCGCGCGCAGCCCTTTTTCTTTATTGGGTGTCGAAGAAGGTCATGGCCGCAGGCCCCAGGATCACCAAAAACAGCACCGGCAGGAAGAAGACAATCATCGGCACAGTGAGCTGTGCGGGCAGCGAGGCGGCTTTCTTTTCTGCGGCCTGCATGCGCATAGACCGGTTTTCCTGTGCCATCACCCGTAACGCCTGACCTACAGGGGTGCCGTAACGCTCGGCTTGTATCAGCGATGTGGTCACCGCTTTCACCCCCGGCAGATCTGTGCGCGTGGCGAGGTTCTCATAGGCACCAGATCGATCCGGCAGGAACGAAAGCTCGGCATTAGTTAGTGCCATTTCCTCCGCCAGTTCAGGCGACTGCGAGCCAACTTCTGTGGCGACGCGTTGAAATCCGGCTTCAACGGACATACCGGACTCTACGCAGATCAATAACAGGTCGAGGGCATCGGGGAAGCTCTTCTGAATGGATTGTTGGCGGCGCTCCGTGATGTTCTTCACAATCAAAGTTGGCAGATAATATCCGATAGCAAAGGCGACAACGGGAATGCCGAATCTCATCGTCGTTGACATATCTGTCTGCACCAACACGAAAGCATAAAGAGTACCCAAGGCTGCAAGCACAAATGGACCGAAAAGCCGCACAAACATGTAAGTAAGATATGGCCCTTGCCCCCGAATGCCGGCCTTAGCGAGACCCTGACGCATCTCGACGGAGTCCATCAAATTTTCAATGTTCACGCGTTCAGCAAGTACGCTCCACACAGTTTTGGAGTCGCGGCGAATGGTGCGCTTGCTTGAGGCTAGCATGGCTTCCCGGTTTTTGAGCCGCAACTCTTCGCGACGGCTGGCCACCGACTTAAGGCGAGAATTTAGCTTGTCACCTTCAAACATTGGCAACGCAAGCGTCATGATCGTGGCAAAGACTGCCAGCGCAACCAGGATAACGGCCCAGAACTCAGGCGTCGTGAAAAGGACGATGATATTGTGAAAGCTCATGTTGTCCTCCTCCTAGAAATTGAAGTTGATCATTTTCTTCATTACCAGCACGCCAATGGTCATCCATATGGCACCGCCAAGGATAAGAAGATTGCCCATTTGCTCTGTGAACAACGGGCGAATGTAATCCGGGGTGGAGACGAAAATCAGCGCCGCGACACCGGGAGGAAGAGAGCCGATGATCCCTGCGGACGCCTTCGCCTCAGACGACATAGCTTGAATTTTTCCGCGCATAGATTTGCGATCGCGTAGCACAGTGGTGAGATTGCCCAATGCCTCCGACAAATTGCCGCCGGTTTTCGATTGGATCGACAGCACAATGACGAAGAAGTTCACCTCGGGCACCGGCATGCGCTCATACATGCGCTGCAGACCCTCTTCCAGGGTAATCCCCATGCGGCTACCTTCGACGATACTGCGAAACTCGCTACCCACGGGGTCGGGGCTCTCACGTGCCACGATGTTCAGGCATTCGGTCAGCGGTAAGCCTGCCTTGACCCCGCGCACGATCACATCAAGGGCATTGGCAAATTCTTCCATAAAGACTTTTTGCCGCTTAGCGGTCAAAAAGGCGATGACCCAGCGCGGGAACCCAAAGCCCGCGGCAAGGCCCCCGCCCGCCGCGACAAGGGGATTTAAGCCACCCATCAACATGGCGAGAAAGACAAATACCCCAAACCCGAGCGATGCAAGCCAGAACGTCAACACCCCGAATTCAAGGCCAGCCTGCTCAATTCGTGTATCGAGGGGAAGCTTTTTGCCTTGCTTCTGTTTCTCTTCAAGTTCATGCAGCGCTTTTTGAACGGTCTTGCGGCGATCTTGCTCTTTTTGTTGTTGCTTGCTTTCCCGCGAGGTGACCGTGGTTCCCCGCTTGACGCTCTGAAGACGTTGGCGCGCGCGCGCAGCGTGGGGATCTGCACCCACTAAAGAGTAGCCAACGCCGCCCACCGTCAGAAGGGCAAGAACAGAAATGACAATGGTCAGCAGCATGGCAGACATGGCTCAGATATCTCCGTTCAGGCGGTCAAGGGCACTAGCCAATTTTGGATGAAGGTTGAAGTACCGCGCACGCTCCCAAAAAACTGGGCGGGCAATGCCAGTGCCGCGGTGGCGGCCCAAAATGGTGCCATCATCTTCGCCTTCGATATCAAACAGCACCACATCCTGGGTAATTATGGTGTCACCTTCGGCGCCAATTACTTCAGTGATGTGAGTGATGCGCCGCGATCCGTCCCGCAGCCGTGCTGCCTGGATAATGACATCGATGGAGCCGACGATCATTTCGCGAATGGTTTTGGAGGGCAGGGAGAACCCGCCCATCGTGATCATACTCTCCAGTCGCGACAAGGCTTCGCGCGGTGAGTTGGCGTGAAGGGTCCCCATCGACCCGTCATGGCCGGTGTTCATAGCCTGAAGCAGGTCAAACGCTTCGGGCCCCCGCACCTCGCCCACGATAATGCGCTCGGGCCGCATCCGCAGACAGTTTTTCACCAGGTCACGCATGGTGACTTCACCAGACCCTTCCAGGTTTGGCGGGCGGGTTTCAAGACGCACCACATGGGGCTGCTGCAATTGAAGTTCCGCCGCGTCTTCGCATGTAACAACACGCTCACTTTCTTCGATGAAAGCAGTCATACAGTTCAGCAAAGTTGTTTTACCGGAACCTGTCCCACCCGAAATCAGCACATTGCAGCGCGACGCGCCGATGATGGACAGAATGTCCGCACCAGCTTCATTGATTGACTCGAAATTGACGAGATCAGCGAGCCTGAGCTTGTCCTTCTTAAACTTCCGGATGGTCAATGCCGCGCCATCAATCGCCAAAGGCGGGGCAATGACGTTGACACGGCTACCGTCATGCAAGCGCGCATCGCATATGGGGCTTGATTCATCCACGCGGCGGCCGACTTGGCTCACAATCCGCTGGCAGATGTTCATTAGTTGTTGGTTGTCACGGAAGCGAATGGGCGTCAGTTCGATTTTGCCCTTTACTTCTATAAAGACGCGCCCGGCGCCATTGACCATGATGTCTGATATGTCGTCGCGTGCGAGTAGGGGCTCAAGCGGGCCGTAGCCCAGAACATCGTTGCAAATATCCTCGAGCATATTCTCTTGCTCGGACACAGACATGACAACGTTTTTAAGGGTGACAATCTCTGTGACAATGTCACGAATTTCGTCGCGCGCACTTTCGGCATCCAATTGCGCCAATTGCCCTAAATCAATGGTATCGATCAATGCCGCGAAAATGGACTGCTTGGTAACGTAGTAATCTTCTGACCGTGTACCAGGTGCGCTGGTCTTTGGTAGCGCCTTGGGCACCTCATTTGGTGCCCTCAGCTCTATATTGGTGCGGTTAGGTTTTGGCGCAGACGCAGACGCTGCCGCCCGCTTCTTTGCGGCGGCAGGGGTTGAACGCTCAGTTGGATCGTTTGCACGTTTGCCAAACACTCTATTTCTTCCGTCCCATTAGCTTGGCGAACAAGCCTTGAGGCTTTTTGCCTTGCGCCTGGCGGCCCGTCAGCAATTGCGACAATTTGCGGAGTTCGTCCGTAGGCTTGGTCGCAGATTTCAACTCTCCGAGCATTTGGCCATTGTTCGCGGCGGTTCCGAACAACATGGCATCGAAAGGCACCGCGGCGACAACCTCACGCCCGACGGCTTCAGCAAAATCCTTTGCTGGAACCTCCGGCCGCTTGGGTATGCCGCATTGATTGAGTACAACCCGCGGCGGCGCATCATTGGGACGGGCCAGTACAAGCAGATCCGCAAGGTTTTTGGTATTGCGCAAGCCCGCCAGATCTGGCGTAGAGACGATGACAACTTCGTCCGCCGCGACCATGACTTGCTTTGACCACGCCGACCAAACATGCGGCAGATCAACAATGACAACCGGGCTGGATTGGCGCACGACGTCCAGTACCGCCTCATACGACCCCGGATCAATATCTGTGTCTTTATCCAAAGCCGCAGGTGCGGTGAGCACATTCAAATGATCTGTGCACCTCACTAGCAGGCGGTCCAAAAGAACATCGTCAAGACGCTCCGGCGAGGCCAGCGCGTCTGAGACGCCTTGCGTTGGTTCCTGATTGAAATCAAGGCCCGCGGTCCCAAATGCCACGTCAAAATCCACGATCGTGACATCATCATTTGCTTCTTCGGCGATCAACCACCCGACGTTATGCGCCAAGGCGCTCGCGCCAACGCCGCCTTTGGCACCGACAAAGACCACAACCCGACCGATAGGAGATGCATCCCGATCAGCATAAAGACCAGAGATCGAATCGATAATTTGAAGGGGCGTCAGCGGCGTGATCATGTAATCGCTGACCCCCTGCTGGATCAATTCGCGGTAGAGCAAAATGTCATTTTTTGCGCCCAACACGATCACTTTAGTTGTGGCGTCGCATTGGTCAGCAAGTTGGGACAACCCGTCGAGAATATCCTGACCATCATCTTTCGTTTCAACGAGAATGAGGTTTGGGGTTGCGCGCGTTGCATAGTGATCAATGGCCGCCGCGATGCCGCCCATATAAACAGTTGTATGGGTGCGGGCGAGACGCCGATCCTCGGCCGCGCGCTGAACGCTCGCGCCGGTCTCAGGGCTATCACAGAAACAATCGATACTAATGCGCGGCACCGGTCGCGGGTTCAATTGAGCATCGCTGGGCTCAATGGGGCTCAAGCCCTCTGTGGTAAGTGCCGCAGTGAGCGACTTCGATTGATCTTCACTGCTGCCAAAGTCTTCAGCAATGTCGAAACCATCGTCGTCGGGAGAAAGGTTTTCCGCAAAATCAGCCATAGTGCATTCCTTCCAGAATTATTCGACTTCGCTGACAAGGCCATTGCCTTGGCTGGACGATTGGCTCGCGGTGTCTCGGCCCGCGCGGTAATTTTCAAGAACTGTTGAGCGGCGTGCGGCACTTGCCGGGCTCATCTCGCGAGGACGGATCAAATCAGATGGCTCAGAAACCATCGCCGCCAAATTGTTCTGTGTGGCGCAACCCCAATTTGGTGATGGATTGCCATTGAACCGTACGGTGTAGGACTCGCTCCAATCGCCGCAGGGGCTGGCGCTGGCCTCATACCGCGTGAATGCCAAAACGATGGGCGACCACTCAGGGTTTTCAGTTGGGGTGTAGGCGCGCGATTGCACCGCATCTGGGTGCAAACCCTCCACCACTAAAACGCGGTGGACATCGGCCATAACTTGAACGGCTGCCATTGAATTGGGTGAATGGGACGGTACATAGACCGTCATGGGTCCATGACCGCGGGTGCGATAGGCGGCGGCAAAGGCCCGCAACCGCGTCTCGTCCACTCGAAGCAGTGCCACCGATTGCGGATTGACCAGGATCTCCATTTCCGCCGTTGTGGCTTCAACCGTGATGGGGTGCGCCACTTCAGGGAGCATCACCAGGTCTGGATCTGTGGTCCCCGGCAACGCACAACCCGCCAAAGCGGAAAAACCGATGGCGGCAAGCAATCTCGTGAGCGATTTCATATCTTGTCCAAACATTTTTCTTACTCCACGATGTAGCCGACGGGCCCTTGCAAGCGGCGACCAGTTGCCCCTTCGCCTACGCCATACATGGCGTGAAGGCGGCCGAGCAGGCCTGAATCAGCAGCATTGGCGGGCACATATCCAAGATCAGGGGTCGCCAGTTCATTCATTGCCACAGGGTCCACCAGATAAGGCGTGATAATGATGACAAGCTCTGTTTCGTCGTTTTGGTAGTCTTCAGACCGGAACAAAGCACCAAGGACCGGGGTGTCTTTCACCCAAGGCACGCCATCCATATTGCGGCGCGTTTGATCTTGTAACAGCCCCGCGATGACCATGCTGCCACCGGAAGGAAGCTCAACCGTTGTTTCAGCGCGCCGCACGGTCAAACCAGGAATGGTCGTGCCAGCAATAACTGTAACTTCGCCGGTATCGGGGTCTGTGAATGTCGTCTGATCCAATTGAATGGCACCGTCGCTGGAAAGCTCTGACACTTCTGTGGCGATGCGCAGGGAAATACGGCCCTCATCCATCACGACGGGTGTAAAGCCCAAGCCCACGCCAAAGGGCTTAAATTCAATGCTTACATTGCCATTGCGATCGCGGCCTGACGGGACCGGAAATTCACCGCCCGCAAGGAAGTTGGCTGTTTCACCAGAAATAGCGGTCAAGTTCGGCTCCGCCAGCATGCGCAACAAGCCATTGCGCTCAAAGGCGCGAATGGTGCCATCCAGATACTCGCCAGGCTGGCCGCTATCTGGTGTCCAGCGCAGAGATCGAGAGCTCCCTGCTGGCCCAAGGCCGCCCAAGGCCCGACCGACGACCGACAGGGGGTTTACCGTCCCCGCCGTCAGCATCAGATTGCTGGTGCTAAAGGCCGAGCTGAGATCCACGCCCAATTGCCTTGCAAAGCTGCGTTGCATCTCCACGATGCGCACTTGCAACATGACCTGCTCGTTGGCCTCGATACTAAGCATATTGAGGATGAACTCAGGATTGCCGACAAAGCGACCTGCCAGGTCCCGCGCCTGATCAGCGGCAACAGCGTTTGGTACAAACCCGGTCAGCACCAAATTATCATTGATGGCGTTGACTTCAATGTTCGCACTGGGAATGAGCTCGTCATATAGATCGGTCAAAGGGGATAGATCACGTTCAACCCGAATCTCAAGATTGAGAATTTGCCGTCCCCGAGAGTCAAAGAAATAGGCGTTCGTCTGTCCAACGCCGCGACCCATCAAATACGTTCTGCGCGGTGTGCGCACAACGGCGTCCACGATTTCAGGATTGGTGACCAATATGTCCGCTGCATCGACCGGCAATTCGACAATCACCGACTTATCAAGAGGGATGGTGATATCGCGCGCGGTGTGACCGCTGCCTGCTTCGTGAATGGTCACAAACATCGGGCTCTCGGTCGCCTGGGCGGGGCCAGCAATCGCCAAAGTCGCGACAATGCCGCCGACCAGTGCACCCATCAATTTTTTTGAAAATTTGTTGGTCATTACATGCCCCCTTCAACGCGGACGCGGTTTGATTGACCGTTGCGCAACACCGTAACGCGGTGAGGTTCGGTTTGCGTTGATGCCGGCGGCGCAAATATTTCCGGCATCTCGTAATTAGCGAGATCATCCTGAACTGCGCCGATGTCGGCGAAGCTGCGGAGTGTCAATGTGATACTCCCCGCCTCAATGGCAATCGCCAGCAACTCTGCCTGGCCCGGCGAGATTTCCAGCGTAGCCGTGTCGCTTACCTTTGCACCACCATCAATGTCATCGGTGATGATCTGATCAACCGCCAATACGCGCACGTTGGACAGGATTGTTGCACTTTGATACGATGAATTGCGGCGGTCGGTGCTAACCTCGCGAGTCAGAACCACATCGACATGGTCACCGGGCAGGATAAAACCGCCTGCTGCCGTCTCGTCAGAAACGGCCACCGACATGGCCCGCATACCCGGCGAAAGCAGCGCAGCCATTAAGCCAGTATTGCCTGCATCAACGATCGCCGCTGCTACAATGGCTTCACCGGTCGTGACATTGCGGCGAACGGTGCCGCCTTCTAGTGTCTCACGAATATTTGGTGTTGCCTCACGTGATATCAAATTTGGCGTCAGCGCATCTTCAGGCCATTGCTGCCAACGCAGCGAGCCAGAATTTATGCTATCGCCAGGGGCCAGGTCCCGTGCTGCGACAAGGACATCAACCATAATCACTTCAGGCGCTGCTGCGACGACCTGGTCGTTGTTGCTCAGCATAAGCCGTTGGATCAAGAATGCTGCTCCGCCGGCGGCTGCGAGTGCCAGCACCAGTATAACAATTCGAGTAGCGTTCATTGGTCTTGTCTCCCCATGTCGCGCGAGCGACTCCCACTTCGTTGGTCTCTACAATGCGCAAAGTGAATCAAATTAGTCTTAACGCCGTGGCGTCCTGCCCAGAAATTTCTGGGCAGGTTGTTTATGCTTCTTGTCATTTGATTAATCCGTGTTCCTCAAGACCCAAGCATTTGAGAGAGGGTCATGTAGGGAAAGGCGTAAAACGCGCCGGCCGAAAGGGCAACGCCATAAGGGACGCCTTCTTTCGGGTCATGAAGTCGTGCAATCCATTCGCGTGATGCGAAAAGAGGCGGCAAAGGAAGTTTACGAAAAAATAACAGTCCCAAAGTCAGCGCACCGCCGGCAAGGGCGGCTGCGAGTAAAAAGACCCAGAATGCCGTCGGGCCGGCCCAAAGGGCTGCCGCGGCGATTAGCTTTGCATCTCCGCCGCCCAGCCACCGCATGGCATATAGCATCATAGCAATGCCCAGCGCGACGAAGCCAACGCCAAGATGAATCAATATAGCGAGGGGCGCGAGGCCAGCGAATAGGGCGACGGGAATAAAGCTAAGGGCGATCGCGCCCGTTAGCCAATTTGGAATGGTGTAGCGGGTAAGATCGGAAAAGGCCGCGAGAAGAAACGCAGCCGGTAGAAGCAGAAAGACCGCAAATTCGGTCATCGATGTCTCCCCCAATCGGGCCCCGGACCCATGAAAGCAATGCCAACACGCAATTTTTTTTGTGTGCAGGAACTCCCGGGCCGTTGCCCCGACCCTTGCCACGTGAATGGCAAAGGCCGGGGAACGGCGCCGCGAGTAAGTGGTTTAGCTTGACGCCATTTCTGTAGCGACTGACGTAAAAGTACTCGTCAGGTTCGTGCCAAGTGTGGTCAACACACCGATAATGGCAACAGCGATCCCAGCAGCAATAAGGCCATACTCAATGGCAGTTGCACCGGACTCATCATTCGCAAAGCGGGTAACAAACTTAGACATAATATATACTCCCAATAAATTACTCTTCAGCACCGTCCGCGATCTAAAGCGACATGCTCCGTTCGCTGACAATCACACCCTACGAAAGTGCCGTTGCCAATTCGTTAAACCGGCGATCGTTTTTCGAGTGCTGAATTGGTTCGTGGCTAATTTTTCGTTAAAATTTTTGGAGAAATTCGTTTTATATTTAACGCCACCGTATGGCGAGCCTCGCGCACTGCGTGACCACAGTATTCTATCGTTTTTCGCTATCTATAATGAGTACATCAAAACAGGGCATTTTTGCTCTGCTCAAACTCAATCCAATTCGTTGAGAGCGCATTTACGTTTCTGTGCCACCTTGGCCGGGAATGAAACCCGATGGTGGGGAGAGTAAAATGCGCTTTCTAGGAATATTCGTATCGCTTTGCCTTGGGGCCCTGGTCCTGCCGGCGAGTGCATCTGTGTTGACGGTGTCGCAGAACAGCTCTGAAGTTGTTCGCCTTGAAAGCGAAGCCGCGACGGTCATTGTCGGTAATCCGATGATTGCGGATGTGGTTGTCCTGGATGGGAATTTACTGATTGTGCAAGGCCGGTTATTTGGTACGACGAATGTTATCGCACTCAACGCAGGCGGCGAAGCCATTGCGAACATACAAGTCACCGTGGGGGCGGAACAGCATTTGGCGCTATCTCTTTATCGCGGTGCTGATCGAGTGACATACGCCTGCCCGGGAAATTGTGTTCAGGTTTATCAGCCCGGGGATGACCCCGATCGTGCCAATAGTATTTTTTCACAAGATCGCCAATTGCAGAATCTGTCATCCTGGCCGCTTGGTCTGGAGACCCAAGATGATGAAGAATAGACGGGGTTAGGCGCAGCTTGGTCTTCGCTTAGTTAATGTTTGGCTTTATCGGCGCCGCGCCCCGGGTAAAATCGAGGCGCGGCGTTTTCGTTTTAATTTCTCGAAAATCTTAATTAAAACCTCCCACCGGATTTAAGCGCGTCGGAATGCATCCCACGTATGTTACCGCATGACAGTTTTTATTGCGGAGATCATGATGCGTTGGCTTCGATCCTTTATTACTGAGTTGCGGACTTTCGCAGGCGAAGAGTCTGGCGCAACGGCAATGCTCTTTTCCCTCTCAAGTGTATTTATGGTGGGCTCCATCGCCTTCGGCATTGATGCCGCCAATTGGTATCGCACCGATAGTCGCCTCCAGGCGGCTGTGGACATGGCAACGCTGGCCGCATCGTCAGATCGCGCCTTGCAAGGGGCTGCGGCCTATAATGGCGAAAGTCTCACCACAATTGTGCGCAATGAGTTAACGCGAAATGGCGTACCGGACAGTCTCCTGGCCACTTTGCAGGTGAACAACCCCCCGCTTAGCGGTGAATTTGTCGGTGACAACACGGCGGTGGAGGTCATTGCAACGCAGGAAATTGATGTGTTCCTTGCAGGTGTTGTATTTGGCGGCACCCCAGAGGCAAGTGCGCGCGCGGTGGCGCGAACATATGCGGATGGGAACTACTGCATCTTGACGCTGCATCCATCGTTGTCTGGTGCAGTGACATTTTCGGGGTCTTCCGCGGCGTTTCTTGGCTGCGGCATTGCATCAAATTCAACGGCAGGTAATGCTGTTTCTGCAAGTGGATCGTCCTATGTCAGTACAACGGTGGTGACGGCCGTTGGCGGTATTGATGACGGCGGGAACATTGAGGCCGTAGCCGCATTCCGCCCCTATTCCAATCCGGTCATAAACCCTTACGCGGATCTTGAGGTTGATGATGCGGATCTCGCGGGTGGCTGCGACTACAATAATGTTCGCGCGAAAAACGGCGATGTGTTGGAGCCCGGCGTTTATTGCGGTGACCTGAGAGTCAACGCCAATGCCGGCATAACAATGGCGCCAGGAACCTATTTCATGGACGGCGGCGACTTCAATGTGAATGCCAATGCCGATGTCTATGGCGACGGCGTTACCATTGTTTTCACAAATTCAGATGACCCCACTGATCCAGGTGAGCCGACCATAAATGGGTCTGCGGAAATGGACCTGTCAGCGTCGACCGCAGGCGACTACGAGGGCATTCTATTCATGCGCGATCCACGCGGCGATGAAGTTTCTTCGTCGTCCTCGGCGCGTTGGCAGGTCAATGGCAACTCGTCGTCGCATTACTTTGGCGTGATTTATGCGCCGGGCGTCGAAGTCTACATGTCGGGCAATGCCACATTGGATGATGGCTGTGTGCAGGTGGTCTCCGGCGCTGTGACATTTACAGGTAATTTCGAGATCGAGCAGGAATGCGACGATCCCAGCCTCAGCCGCATTGGGGCAATTACCGTGACATTGGTGGAGTAAGGGCCATGACCTATAGGAATTTCATTGCCGAGTTTCGGCGCAACGACAGCGGCAATGCCGTGGTTGAGTTCGCATTGATTGTGCCGGTTATGGCGATCATGTTTCTCGGTCTCGTTGATGCGGGCCGGGTCATTGATGCTAATGCGCGTCTCAACGATGGTGTCACAGCGGGCCTGCGCTACGCCTTGGCTGATGCTTATGCGAGCGCCGATATCACCACTGCATCATTTGCCGGAAGCGGCTATGCGGATGGCGAGGCGACGTCAGCTTATTCCATGTTCTGTGAGTGCCCCGACGGCACCTCGCTTGTTTGCAGCAGTCAATGCACCCAAGGCTATAAACGAATATTTGTGCAAATTGATATGGCTCGATCTGTATCAACGCTTTTCAACTATCCAATCATCGGCGCGACAGTAGATGTATCTCGCTCCGGGTTTCTGCAAGTGCCATGAGGCGTCGATAAGTGATCCAAAGCATTATGAAATACTTCAAACCCAGCTCCGCGAACGAGATGAGCGCTGATGAAAGCGGTAGCGTCGCCGTTGAATTTGCGTTTGTCGCGCCGGTATTCTTCGCCATGATGTTTGGCATCTATGAGACCGGGCAAGTCCTTTGGACTCAGAGCCAAATCGGGTTTCATGTGGATCGTGCTGCGCGGATTGCATCAGTTGATCCCGGCGGGGTTAGTAATTCTGAAATCGAAGCTGAGATTGAGCTCCAATTGTCGCGGCTGGCGTCAGGGGATCTTTCCGTGACGGTGACGCGCACAATGGGAGCTGGCGAAGCGCCAGACATCGTCCGTGTTGTCACCAGCTATGTCCACACGCCGATTACGCCCTTTTTCCCGGTGAATAATCTCACCCTGTCTCATACGGCCGAATTCCCATTGATCAATCAGGACGGTTAGAGCGTCGGGCACCAGAGCGGTCCTCTCGACACTTGTTAACAAGTCGTTAACCCGAACCACCGAGCCTGCCTCAAGGGGCAGAAACCCTAGACTTTTGGCTTAGGACTACGTAGCCCGCCCCGCTGCGCCCTGGGGGTATGGAACAATGAGCAAGACCACGACCACGAGTAAGGCGCGGGTATCGCCGTTCACCTCTGTCAGCCGTATGCTGGTGGCCGGGGCCGTCTTCTTTACGGTTTTATTGATTGCGGCAGCGATCCTCACCGATAACTTGAGTCAAGCGGCCCGCTCTGCATTGACCCGGGATGGGCGCGCGACTAACTCCCAACTGCAGGCCGCAGATGAAATCGATGCGCTTTTGGGGCGCGGGGGATTGTCTGGCCGCCTTATGATCTATGCCACCCAACCTAACCCGGACACATTGGCGCTCATGGCTGAGCTTGTGGCGGGGGCTGAGGGCGAGTTGGCGAACATTTCGATCACAGATCAAGCCCACAGCGCGATATTTGCGCAAGCCGCCCAGGCCCGCATTGCCGAAAGCGAACTTGCGATTGTGGCGCTGGGGGCAGGTACGCGCGATCCCGCCCTTGTGGCCATCGAATTTGCCGATGGCATGGCGTCCTTTGACACCGCGCTTAATCGTTTTCGCGCCATGGAATTACAAGCGCAGACCGCAGGTGCCATTGCCATTCTTGATTTACAGCGCTGGATCACTGGTATTGCGTTGATCCTCGCCATTATTGTCATGGCGTCGGCTGCCGCCCTGTTTTGGTTCGGTATCCGGCGTCCCCTACGCAAGCTTGCCGATCACCTTGAAGACCTCATGGTTGACGAAGAAAAGCGTGAGCTTCCCGAAGCAGCCCGCTCCGATGAAATCGGCGACGTGGCACGCATTGCGGCCCAAATCAGACGGGCCCAGCTTCAGGCCGGGCGGCTTTTGACCTTTGGCCCCGATGGCGCATTGCGCTTGCGCCTGGAAGGGGACGGGGCTGACGCGGTGGACGACGCACTGGGCGAACTAAGGTCCGCTGCCGATGCGGCGCGCACATCCGCCCAGGCCCTCACCGGTGCAGAATCAACAATTTCTGAAAACAGCGAGGCCGCCATGGCGCGCCTCGAAGCGGCGCTGGACGAGACCATTGCGGAAACCTCAGGGCAGCTACAAAGTCTTTCTGATGCCGGGGAGAACGTCATTCGCCTCGCTGGTGATCTTGAAGGTGCGCGGCGCTCCTTCGCCGGCACAGAAGAAGAGTGGCGCAATGAGATGGTTGGGCTTGGGGAAACCATGCGCGGTGAGTTTGACCGCTTGCATGGCACCGCTGATCGCCTCGCCCAAGTTGCCGAAACCGCTGTCGGGCGCACCGAGGTTGCGAGCAGCCGCCTTGATCACATCTCAGCTGCATGGGCCGAAGACCAGGCGCGCGCCTTGGCAGCGGGAGAAGACGCACGGGCCGGGCTGGCTGCACGTATCGAAGGGCTTGATGTGCACATCGAAGCGCTTGGATCGACACTCCAAAGCTTTGAGGAGCTTTCAGGACGCACCATTAGCCCGGTTGATGCCGCTCGCGACGGTCTGCTGCGCTCCGTGCTTGGGCTTAGTGAAGCGGCCAAGGAAGCGGCAGTCTCAACCGGGTTCTGGTCCAAGGAAGTTGAAGCAGCAAGAGCCGCGCGCGACCACGCCGCCACTGAGTCCGAAGCTGATCGCGCCTATTGGAAGAAAGAGCGCCAGGCTTTGCGTCTTCAAATCGATACAGCGATGAACGATCTTGTGGACACAGCAGCAAAAGTCAGCAGCTTTGCAAAGGATCTAAACTCCGGCGCTGGCGACTTGCCTGCGCGTTTTGATGGCCTGCAACAAGAAATCAATGCCCTGGGGCAAAAAATCGGCACTTTTGAGAATACCGGCAGCGACATGATTGGTAAGCTTGGCGGGCAACTCACTGCCGTCCATGACGCGCTGCAGGATGCCCGCGATGCGTTTTATCGTGAATCCGTCACCATCGGCGAGGTTACCGGCGATCTGAAGTCCTTACATTTGAGCTTTGATGCTGAAAGCCGCGCCATTGGTGAACAAGTTGCGCTTATATCTGACTCTCTCGAAACTCTGGACGAAAGCCTTAGCACCCTCACTGACCGCCTCGCCTCGCCAGTGGATCTATCGCCCGTACTCGCCGCCTTGCGCAACGAAATGGGCCGCGCAGTGACCCACTTGAGCCAAGTCGTGGAAGGGCAAAGTCAACAAACGCGAGCCAGCTTTACCGCTGAGCGCAGCGCCGTTGTGGGGCAAGAACTTGCGGAGTTCTCTGAAGCCCTTGAGGCCCGCATTTCCCTTGAGGCCGAGCAGACCGCACAACTGATGGCAACAATGGATGGCTTGCGTGAGCAGCTGGAAAGTCATGACGACAATCCACCCACATCGGCCATTATTGAACCACGCCTTATAAGCATTGGCGAGACAACGCGGGCGATTGCTCAAGAAGTGCGCGCCATAGGTGATAAACTTACCAGCATCGATGGTGGTGCCGACGGTGAGATCATGAATCACATCGGCCGTGTGGAGCGGCTTCAGTCTGGCTTGTCTCGCGCACAACAGGCCATCGCCACTTCTATGCAAGAGGGCCTCTCCGGTATTGTGCGGCATCTTCGTTCGTCAGATAGTGATGCGGCCACGCAGCAAATTGAGCGCTCCTTTGCCACATTAACCCGCCAACAGATTCGTCTCGACGACACTTTGCGCGAAACCATAAGTGAGCTTGGCGGGCGCATCGACAGCCTTGCGGTCGAAATTGCGCGGTCATCCACGCCAATCACGCGGCCCGATATGGCGGAAGTTGCAGATGGCTTTGGCACAGGTGTGAAAACAGGCGCAAAAGATCGGGTCTCTGATGTGCAACCACCGGAAGAAGCAGACCTCTCAGCCATTTATGATGCGTTGCGCGGTCTCACGGAAGAGCTGAAAGACCTCTCAGTTGATACCAGTGATGCGTCAGCGCCCGATGATGTTGACGAGCGCCAAGCGTCTTAGCGCCTGTTCTTAGAGATCAAGCGTCAATTCATATTGGTCAACCGTGGGCTCCAGTCCGATGGCGCCTATGAGCTTGATCAATGGCGCATCTGCCTCGTCAACGTTGACTAAAGCCGCCTTGGACAAACCATAGTGTTCGCGCCAATGGGCAAAGAGAGCTGATGCAATCCCTTTGCGACGAAAGGCGGGCATCACGCCGATTTGGGCAACTTGCTCATGATCGGGAATAAGCACGCCAAATCCAACAATGCGGCCCGCATGGGTGGCGGAAAATGCTACAGAGCGCTCACCGTTTTGCCGCAAAGCGTGAAAGTCATTCTGCCAGGTTGGTTGCCAATCGCTGATATCCCGCGCAATAGCTTGGGCTTCATCCAAAGACGTGACTTGGATCTCCACATTGTCGGGAATACGTAAAGCCGCGGCCACATCACCGCGAAAACACCGAACAAGGCGGGACTTCTTATACCCAAGCCGCTCATAATGTTTTACCGCCGGCGCGTTGGTGGTGATGACTTCATGCACCATGTGATGAAACCCTTGGGACTTAAGCAAAGCAGAGACGTGCTCAAAAAGCTGCCCGGAAAGCCCCTGTCGCCGCGCTGATGGCCGCGTCCCCACTGAGATGGCATAGCCAACACCTGGCCGTGCTTTCGGGGCAATGCCGGTGATCCAAAAGGAAACCGGGCGTCCCTCCTCGCAAGCAACAAACGAGAGTTTCGGTGCAAACCCTCGCTGGGTCATGACACCGCTCCATTGCTCAAAGGTCCAGGCCGTAGGTACGACGTAGTCGCTGAATCCATCTATTGCGACTTCATAAAGCGCTTCGTTGGAAAGCGTATCAGCGGTTACGAAATCCATGGGCATTACCTTGCATTGGGGGCGGTGAATGGGTCACCTTGAACCCCGCAATCATTCACAGTGCACAGGGGCCTGACAAGTATGGGACGATTTAGCCGCATCACAAATGCGATGGCCTTTCGTGAGCTTGCCAAGGCACGGCTGCCAGCGCCGATGTTTCACTACATTGATGGCGGCGGCGATGATGAGTGGACCTTGCGCCGCAATACAGAAGCCTTCTTCGGCTATGAGTTGGTACCGCACTATCTGGTGGATGTCTCTAGCATCGATATGTCCACCAAGCTTTTCGGCACCACCCTGGATCTGCCGTTTTTTCTCTCGCCCACCGGCATGTCGCGGCTCTTTCACCATGACAAAGAACCGGCAGTTGCCCGCGCGGCGGACAACTTTGGCACCATGTATTCGCTTTCCACACTGGCGACAACCAGTATTGAGGATGTGGCGGCCATCGGGACCAGCCCCAAAATGTTTCAGATTTATGTATTCAAGGATCGCGAATTGACCCGCGAGCTTATCCAGCGCTGCAAGGCGGCGGGATACACCTCGCTTTGCCTCACGGTAGATGTGCCCATCGCAGGTAATCGAGAACGGGATACCCATACTGGCATGACCATGCCGCCGAAGTTTTCCCTTGGCAGTCTGGCAAGCTTTGCCCTGCATCCTCATTGGGCGTTGAATCTACTTCGCGAACCTAACTTTCAGATTGCCAATGTGGTGCAACGAATTGATGCGTTGAAGAACAACACCATGAGCCTTATTCAATACGTCAACACGCAGATCGATCAATCGCTCAATTGGGATGATGCGGCATGGATGATTGAAGAGTGGGGCGGGCCTTTCGCGATTAAGGGTCTGCAAAGTGCAAACGATGCCAAGCGTGCTGTTGAAGTGGGAGCGAGCGCGATCATGATTTCAAACCATGGCGGACGGCAGCTCGACGGCGTGCCAGCACCGGTGGATTGCATCCAACCCATGCGCGCCGCAGTTGGCGATGCGCTTGAGTTGATTGTGGATGGGGGCGTGCGTCGGGGCACTCATGTATTAAAAGCGCTCGCGCTTGGGGCCGATGCTTGTTCATTTGGACGCCCATACTTGTATGCACTGGCCGCTGGTGGGCAGGCGGGCGTTGAGCGCATGCTCACCTTGATGCAAGCGGAGTTGAGTCGCGATATGAAAATGCTCGGCGTTACTTCAATCGATGAAGTGAAAGCCAATGGCGCCTATGTCCAACGCCTGATGAGTTAAGCCCCGGCGTGAAGCGGTGGGCGTTTGCCGGCCCAGGGGGCGGCCTCTTCCAGTTGCGCGGCCAAAGCCAGCAACGTGTGCTCATCACCAAACTTGGCGGTGAACATACTGCCCACAGGCAAGCCAGCTTTCGACCAATGGAGCGGCAGCGAAATGCTTGGCTGCCCCGTCATATTGAACATGGCTGTGTAGGGGCAAAACAGGCGAAGTTGCTCCACATAATTGTCAGTGTCGTCACTCATCATGTCCAGCGTACCGAGCGGGACGGGCGGGGTGGCAAGGGTTGGCGCAAGGTAGACATCATAGGTCTCATGGAAGGCCGCAAACCTGCGCCCCAGCGTATGCATAAAGAGCGTTGAGTTCACGTAATCTGTGGCGCTGACGGTACGACCAATCTCGGCCATGGCAAGAGTGTTGGTCTCCAAGTCGCCTTGCTGGATCTCGCGGCCCAATGCGGCCAGGCGACCATCCACTGTGGCAGCAATGTTGGAGGCGATGAGGAGCAATTGCGCGGTGCCCATTTGGGCGGGATCAACGGCAACGGTCGCTTCCTCGACGCTATGCCCAAGCGCCTCGCAATGTTTTGCAGCAGCGTGAACGGCTTGAACAACTTCGGCATCCGCCTCAGTGCCATCCGGGCGCTTGGTATGAAAGGCAATGCGCAGTTTGCCTGGGTTGCGACCGACATCTTGTCCGAAGGGGCGTTTTTGGTCCGGGGCTGTGTAAGGATCGCCCGGTGCCATGCCGCAAGTGGCATCAAGAAAAGCGGCCGTGTCGCGCACCGTGTTTGACACCACATGGCTGATGGATTGCCCAGCCCAACCTTCGCCCCGGTCAGGGCCCATGGGGGTGCGCCCGCGCGTGGGCTTAAGCCCCACAAGGCCGCAAGCCGACGCCGGAATGCGAATGGAGCCGCCCCCGTCACTGGCATTTGCTGCTGGCAGAATTCCCGCGGCCACCGCCGCCGCCGCACCGCCAGATGAACCGCCGGTGGACTTTGTAAGATCCCACGGGTTTTTTGAGGGGCCGAAAAGCCGTGGCTCGGTCGTGCAGGTAAGGCCAAATTCCGGCGTATTAGTCTTGCCGAAAATCACCAGCCCCGCAGCTTTGTAGCGTGCCGTCAGGGTGCTGTCGTGATCGGCCTTGAAATCTTTGAAAAGCCCTGAGCCAAATGTAGTGATGGTGCCAGTTAACTGAAGGTGGAGGTCTTTGAGCAAAAATGGCACGCCTCTCAAGGGGCCATCAGGCAGGCCGGCATCAATGCTGGCGCGCGCTTCATCATAATGCTTCAGCGAAACCGCGTTGATCTCCCCGTTCATCCGCTCGGTGCGATCTATTGCTTCATCCAATAGCTCGGTTGCGGAAACATCGCCTGCGGCCACCAAGGCGGCAAGGCCAACAGCGTCGTAATTGTCATAGTCACTGAATCCTGTCACAGCCAGTCCATCCTCGTGCTTGATCAGGCCAGCATGAAGCCAATTGAACCCACGGTCCAGACTATCGTTAGGGAAAGATTGTCTTATACTCAGCCAGCACCCCTGCCTGAGCGGTTGCGGGCCATGCTGCCCGCGCACTATGAAGACTACAAAATTCTTGCTGCGCAGAAAATTTAACGCGGTGAACGGAAGGAAGTTTGATGAGCGTGGAAAGCGCATTGGCATCCCGCAAGTCGGTGCGGGCATTTTTGCCTGACCCTGTGCCCGAGGCCGTGATCCGAGAGGTGCTTGATTTGGCGGCGCGGGCCCCGTCGGGGGGCAATGTACAGCCTTGGCGCATTTATGTTTTGCGTGAAGACGCGGTTGCGCGGCTCAAAACAGTGATGGGAACCCGCGTTCCGGAAGCTCCCATGGGGGAGCCCATGGAATATGCCATCTATCCCAAGGGCCTTACCGAGCCCTATCGCACCAACCGGTTTGGCATTGGCGAGGCCATGTACAAAAAGCTCGGCATCCCGCGCGAAGATAAGCCCGCGCGGTTGATGTGGATGGCGAATAATTTTCAATTCTTCGGTGCGCCAAACGGGTTTTTTTGCTTTGTAGACAAGCAAATGGGACCGCCCCAATGGGCAGACCTGGGCATGTATCTCCAATCAGTGATGCTGCTCTTGCAGGAACGCGGCATTGATAGCTGTCCGCAAGAAGCCTGGGCCATGTACCCCCAAACCGTGCGCGAATTTGTTGGCGCACCAGACAATGAAATGCTCTTTTGCGGTATGGCCATCGGGCATATGGACAAATCACAAGCGGTCAATGACGTGGTGTCTGAGCGCATGCCACTAGAAGACTTCGCAAGCTTTGTTGACTAAGTGCGCGCGCCAATGGCTTCAAGTATTTCCTGGGCAAACTCCGACAAGGTGTCGTCCCGTGCGCCCATGACGACAATGCGGTCGCCCGATCGCGCTACATCGGCAAGGTAGGCGATGGCGGCTGCGCGATCCTTCATATGAATGGCGCGCCGTCCCGTCTTTGCAATCAGATCAACAATCTCCTGCGATGAAACGCTTCGGTCAGTGGTGCCGCCGAAATAGGCGGGGTCCGGCATGAGCAGTTGATCCTTGACGCGAAGGTTATTCGCAAAACAGTCAACAAATTCGCTTTTCATCAGGCGCAAGGGTCCAAACCCGTGGGGCTGGAAGTAGACCAATATGCGCCCGTCAAATTCATGGAGGGCGGCAAGGCTGGCGGCAATCTTGTCGGGGTTATGTGCGAAGTCATCAAATAATGTGACGTCATTCGCAACTCCCACATACTCCATACGGCGGCGAATACCCTTGAAACTTGCAAGCGCGCTCACGGCGGCGGTCGCGTCAATGCCGGTGGCGGCGGTCGCTGCGATGGCGGCCAAGGCGTTCGCGACATTGTGACGTCCGGGCATGGCAATGTTGGCGTTGCTCACAGCGCCTGTGGATTTCACATTGAGGGAAAACGCCATCCCTTGTGGCTCGGGTGTAATAGCGCTTGCGAAAAAATCCGCGCTGTCGTCGCTCAGGGAAAATGTTTGGCACCGATCTGATGCGCGAAGGCGGCCAAGCTCTGCGGCGTTCTTGTTGTCGGCATTCACAATGGCCACTTCGGCCTTGGCAATGAAATCACCAAAGAGCGCGCGCAGCTCCGCAAGTGATTTGTGATCCAGCGAGACGTTATTCAGCACCGCAATGGTGGGGTTGAATAACGCTATGGAGCCATCGCTCTCATCAACCTCGGAAACAAAGACCTCCCCCGTGCCGCTCACAGCGCTCGCGTATGGCGCATCGGTGGTGGCAAAGTTCTTCATCACCGCGCCATTCATGATGGTGGGTGCTGCACCGCATTTGTGCAGTATCCAGCCGACCATGCTAGTGGTGGTGGATTTACCGCTGGTGCCGCCAATGGCAATGCGCGTTGGCGTGCCATTGAATAACTCTGCCAAAGCCTCGGCCCGCGTCACCCGGCGCAACCCAAGTCGTTCCGCGGCGGCAATATCAGGAACGGTGGATTCAACTGCTGCAGACGCCACCAAAATCTGGGCCTTGTCGCGAACGCCGCTGCCGTCTTGCGGGTAGAGTTTGATGCCCCGGCGCTCCATGTCAGCGAATTTCTCCACCAGACGGCCCTGATCGAGGGATCGGTCCGACCCTTCAATCTGGTGTCCTGCGTCATGGAGGAGTTGCGCCAACGGCAACATGCCGCTGCCGCCTATGCCGCAGAAAAAATAACGCTTCGTCGATGTCATGGGCGGCACCCTAATGCGCGCAGTGCAGCAAAACAATCGCTTCGTGGACGATGAAGTGCCGTGCTCAGGGCCTCACTGCTTTGTGAGTCGGTGCCTTTTTTGAAGTGCGATACGCTGGGGGCAAATAACTCGCGACAAAATGGGGGATCGCGCCATGATTGTTCGATCAATTCTCACGGCAGTAATGTGTATTGCTTTGGTCTCGGCGGCGCAAGCTGTGGAGCTGGAACAGGTCTGGATGCTTGAGGGGTTTAGCCAGCCTGAAAGTGTGGCCTATGACGTAGAAACCGGGTTCCTATATGTCAGCAATGTCAACGGCGGGCCTTCAGATCACAATGGCGCGGGATTTATCAGCCGGGTCAATCTTGATGGCACTATGGATGAGCTACATTGGACCGACGGGCTCGACGCTCCAAAAGGTCTGGTCGTCAGCGGCAACCACATCATCGTCTCTGACATTGATCGGATTGTGTTCATTGATCATTTGTCAGGCGAGATGTCACTGACAGTGGATGTGCCTGGTGCCGTCTTTTTAAATGACGTCGCAATCGCCCCCCAGGATCAGTAATCGTGTCCGATTCTGGCGGTGCATCGATTGTTGAGTTGACTGATGAAGGATTTGGCGCAGGCTGGGCCGACCCGCGGCTTGGCGGGGCCAATGGCTTGCTCGCGCATGACGGCAACATTTTGGTGAGCACGATGGACAGCGAGGAATTGCTCTCCACGAGGGAAGACGACCGGCAGCTCACATTGATTGCAGGCGGCATGGGGGCTGCAGACGGCATTGCGGCCCTTGCGGATGGATCGTTTCTTGTCAGCGAGTGGCCGGGCCGTATTTTCTCGGTTACATCAGACGGTGTTGTTGAAACGTTGATCGATTCCCGTGAAAGCGAGACCTATATCAATGATTTTATACTTGTGGGCGATTTGCTGTTGGTGCCGAATTTTCGCCCTGGGCAGCTGACCGCTTACCGCGTAATCCCATAGGGATAACCGCCCCAAGCGGCGATTGGCGAACCTTACGATGTTTTAACTCGGCCTTGGCGTGCGAAAAGGCTATCCCCCTCCCGAGTCTAAAAAAGGGGACCAGCCATGAAACCTATTGTCATCATACCACTGCTTGCGGCACTTGCCGCCGTTCCAGCCTGCGCGCAGAGCGAAGAGGCGTTCGATCAAGGCCTGCGTGACTTGGCGATTGATGAGTTGGCGCAAACCATCGACGATGAATATTTTGATGAGGTCCGCGCTGCTGAGATCGCGTCCATGCTTCGCGCGACCTACGCCAGTGGGGGGTTTGATGGGGCTGAAAACGACGATGACTTTGCGCGGATATTGACGGGCTTTCTTCGTGAGGAAGATCGCCATTTCTCGGTAAACTATATTGGGCCACAAAGTGACCGAAATGGCGATGGCGGGATGCATGGCACCATGGAAGAGCACAATGCGTCGCTACGCCGCGCCAACTACGGATTTGAAGAGGTCTCCATACTTCCCGGAAATATTGGCTACATCCGGTTCAACCAATTCTCCGATGCCGAGGCGGGCGCAGCTACGGCCATTGCGGCGCTCAATTTTGTTAGCAATACCGACGCGGTGATTTTCGACGTGCGGCAAAACGGCGGCGGTGAACCCTCCATGGTGCAATTTCTCATTTCGCACTTTCTCAATCCGCAAGATGATATTGTGATCAACACGTTCGTTTCCAGAGATACGGAATTTCCAACGGAACTTCGTGCCTTGCGCCACCTTCCAGCTGGCGCTCGGCCCAATGTGCCAGTTTATGTACTGACCAGCGGCAGCACCGGCTCTGCGGCAGAAGCCTTTGCATATCACTTGCAGGCCCTTGGGCGCGCCACCATCGTTGGCGAGACTACTTATGGCGCAGGAAACCCTGGGGGGACATTTCTTCTCGATAGAGGCTTCGCCATTTTCGTTTCAACCGGATCGGCGCGTAATCCCATTACTGAAACCAATTGGGAGGGCGTCGGCGTTGCCCCAGATGTGGACATTGCTGCGTCGGCGGCGCTGGATCAGGCGCTTGCCCTTGCCTATACAACCCTTGCGGAGCGGAGCGATGACGAAAACCTCCGCGAGAACTGGGCGTGGGCAGCGGAACTTGTGACGGCGCGGCTTGGCCCCATGTCCTTGAGTACGGAAGACGCAATTGCGTATGTGGGCACTTATGGTCCCCGGCACGTCACCCTTGAAGACGGCACGCTGATCTATCGGCGCGGCGAGCAAGCGCCGTTGACGCTTATCCCCTTGGCTCATGACCGCTTCGTCTTTGAGGAGTTGGAAGATTATCGCATCACGTTCCAACGAGATGGCACGGGCGCGATCATATCGATCACGCTTCAGGCTCAAGGACGCCCTCCTTCGTTAAGTGATCGTGATCAATAATTCGTGCAAATGGCTCTGAGCCTCGCTCGACAGAGTTTCAAATATTCTGTTTCGAGGCGTATGATGCCCATGGTCCCGGTGCCCGGCGTGCCGGGGCTGCGTGATACATCATTCGGTTACTAGGAGGTAGTCATGAGCAAGTTGATTCAACTCGCTTCAGTGGCGGGTCTAGTACTTGGCGTTGTATTCTGGACAGCAACGCCAGCGTTGTCTCAAGAAAACCTGGACACCAACCGCGTTGACCTAACGGCTATGTCGGTTGCGGAGCGTCAGGACGAAGTGCTCTGCAGGGCGATCCAACCCACGGGAACTCGTCTTTATATTCATGTCTGTTTGACGCGCGGAGAGTGGGCAACGCTTCGGGAAGAGAACCGTGTCGCTATGGAAGCGCTGGTTCATGCGGGAACGGAAATCGGAACCTAGATGGGTTGGCGGTTTTGGACCTCAAATCTTGCTGAGCAAGATAATTGTTGTGACGTGAAAATCGCTGCGCTTTGAGAATGTTCGATGAGCCCCGGCGCACGGCGCTAGCCATTCGCCGCGCTCGCCCCTTGAGGATGTTCGGCATCTGTCGCGCATTCGGCGCTTGGCAATTCGAACCAGAATGTTGAGCCGGCGCCAGCTTCACTGGTGAAACCGATGCGTCCCCCCATGAGCTCAACGAGTTCTTTGCTGATGGCGAGGCCCAGGCCGGTTCCCTGGAACCGCCGGGTGATGGAGGCATCCGCCTGGGAGAACCGATTGAAAAGATGACGTTGCGAATCCGCGGCAATACCGATTCCGGTATCTGTAATCTCCATGCGCAATTGGGGCGTGTCTCCGTCGCGAACCTGCAAAGAAATTTCCACGTGCCCTTGGTCGGTAAATTTAATCGCGTTACCAATGAGGTTGAGCAGGACCTGGCCAAACCGCCCGCTATCACCGGCAAAGGGAATGTGCTCGCCGCTCCGATCCACAAGCAGATCAAGGCCGCGCTCAACGATGCGGGGTTTCATCAAAGTGATAATGCGCTCCAGCTCTTCCGCAGGGGAAAAAGGCTCTTTCTCCACATTAACTTTGCCGCCTTCAAGCTTTGAGTAGTCGAGAATATCATTGAGCAACCGCAACAAACCTTCAGCTGACTTATACGCGACATCCACATATTCCGATTGCTTCTCATCTTCAACGGTGCGAGCAAGCAGTTGCAGCATGCCCATTACCCCGTTGAGGGGCGTGCGAATCTCGTGACTCATTGTGGCCAGGAAGGCGGCCTTGGCGCGGGTGCCGTCTTCCGCCCTTTTTCGCGCCTCTTCCTTTTCCTGGCTCAACGCAATGAGCAGCTGTTCCTTATCTTTGGTCGAGGTGAGATCGCTAAAGCTCGCAATCGCATTGCGGCGACCATCGATTTCGTTGGCGAATGCGCGAGTATTGACGAGAAGCCACCGCGTTCGCCCGTCGGGTGTGTGGATTCCGATGACTTCGTTGTGTCTGGGTTCGCCATCCCGCAGCGTGCGGGAAATGGCATGCTCCTCGCCGGGAAAGTCAGAGCCATCTTCTCGAATGGCGCGCCAGCGAGGGTCGACAGAATGACGGCCGTTTATTTGTTCTCGCGTCAGCCCCAACAAGCGCTCCGCTTCCGGATTACAATCAATAATTTCACCGTCTTGATTTTGCACAACGATGCCTGTTGTCGCATTCTCCATAAATGCCGTGAGTCGTTTTCTGGTGCGTGTAAGTGCGGAAATGTCGATTACTGAAATTAGGTATCCGATGAGCTCTTCGTCGCCGTCCTTGATTTGGCGAAACCAAACATCCACCGTCACAGATTGACCTTTCTTATGGGCGATATCTGCTTCAAAGCGAATTTCACCGCTTTCCACCAACCTCGTCAGGTTGCCATCAATGACATTGCCTTGAAGGGGGGTCGACAGGGCCAGATCGCGCGTCAGTTGGCCCTTGACTTCCTTGAGCGTGTAACCGGTGATGGCGGTGAAGGCTTCATTTACCCATTCAATGCGCCGGTCTAGGCCGCAGAATATGAAGCCCACGCCAGTTTGGGCGATGGCTGAGAGCAGCGCTGGCGGCGGTAGAATTTTTTCCATATCGGGCGTCATCTAATAGCCTTGACTTTTTGCCACTCAAGACGCCTCGGATTAAAACGCAGTTAACTTGGCCCAACTGCTATTTGCTGGTGACAGCATCGATATTTCAAACATAATGAGGTTGGGCTGGGAAGATCATTTCAAGGGTGGCTGCATGCGATTAATTTACGCTGGTATTACTGCAATTGCGGTCCTAGTGCCTCAGGCGGCCGTGGCCGAAAATACACTTACTGTGGGCTCGCGCGGGGATGCGCTCACTCTTGATCCTTATGCGCAGGCCGAAGGCCCGACCTTCAGCTTGCTGAGCCAGATTTATGAATCTCTTACCGTCTTTGACCAGACCCTCGAGCTGGCGGCCGGGTTGGCGACCAATTGGGAGGCGGTGGATGATTCCCGCTGGCGCTTCAGATTGCGCGAAAATGTGCGCTTTCAAGACGGCACACCCTTCACGGCGGAAGATGTTGTGTTCTCCCTGCGCCGCGCGCAGGACCCCACGTCGGATTACAATTTCTATGTGCGTGACATTGCAGAAATCAACATCATTGATCCGTTAACGGTGGAATTTGTAACCTCTTCGCCGCTGCCGCTTTTACCGCGCAATCTTACGAATGTTTTGATCATGTCGGAAGCCTGGGCCATCGCCAATGATGCGGTCGCCGTGCAGGATTTCGCTGCCGGTGGTGAGAACTATGCTGTGCGCCATGCCATGGGAACGGGTCCCTTTTCGCTCATCTCTCGAGAGCAAGACGTGCGCACGGTGCTGGGGCGCAATGATGATTGGTGGGGGCTTAGGGAGGCGAACCCGCACAATCTGGATCAGCTGATTTATTTGCCAATCTCCAATGATGCCACGCGCGTGGCAGCCCTTCTATCAGGTCAAGTGGATTTTGTGCCGGAGCCCCCCTTGCAAGATCTGGCGCGTATTGAACGCACACCGGGGCTTACAACAATGGAAACCCCGCAAGTGCGGACAATTTTCTTTGGCCTGAATGTTTCATCGCCGGAGCTGCGCACAGGGAATGTGGAAGGTGCCAACCCCCTTTCAGACTTGCGTGTGCGCCAAGCATTTTACCACGCTATTGATGCAGATGCGATCCAGTCCCGCATTATGCGCGGACGATCGGACCCCACCGGGTTCATGGTCGCGCCGGGCATCAACGGCTATTTCGAAGACTTGGATGTGCGGTTGGCTTATGACCCTTCGCGCGCACAAAGTTTGCTGGCGGAGGCCGGCTACGCGGATGGATTTTCGCTGCGGCTTGATTGCCCCAATGATCGTTATCTCAACGATGAAGCCATTTGCCAGGCCGTGGTGGCAATGCTGGCGCGCATTGGTGTTGACGTGCATCTCGATGCGCTCCCCAAGACGCTGCATTTTCCCAAATTGGAAAACCGCGAGACCGACTTCTACATGCTGGGATGGTCCTCTGGCGTACTCGATAGCCAGGATACCTTTGACTATATGTATGAGGCGGGCAGCGTCTGGAATATCCCCGGCTATGACAATCCGCAAATCAATGAGCTGCTGAATGAATTCAGTGCCGAATTTGATTCAGACCGCCGGCTCATGCTTATTCGCCAAGCCTGGGAGATCGTCATGGCGGACCTCATATATCTGCCGCTGCACAACCAGGTGGTGGTCTGGGCCCTGCGCGATAATATCGAAATGCCCATCACCGCGAACAACAATTTTCAGGGCCGCTGGGTTCACCTCACGGAGTGACACGGCGCTGGATGAATTCAACGTTAGGTGGGCGGCGACCACGCTTGCAGGCATGGTGCCGAGGCGCGCTAGCTTCTGCTGATTGACGCGGTGCGTTACGTCATCGCGCCATTGGTAACGTAATAACCGGTCAGGCTGATGGTGTTGATGATGCCGTGGCCGAGAATGACAGGCATGAGCTTACGCCCGGCAAGCAAGTATATGGAGCCAAAAATCATCGCGATCATGCCAGTGCTGACAATGCCGGGAATGCCCTGATAGGCATGCATCGAGCCGAAAATAACCGCGTGCACCACCAGTGCAGCGAAGACGCCAATGCGTCCGCGACCAAACATGTCAGCAAAGTGGTTCAGTACAAACCCGCGCATAAGCAATTCTTCGCCAAGGGCTGCACCGAACCAAATCACCACCACAAGAAATGTGATGAACACAAACGGTTTGCCAAGGAAAAAGGCAAATCGGTCACCCGCGTCACTTGGTGTTTCAATCCCCAGCGAGGCAAAGAACGGGGCGACAACAAGGGCCATCACCAGTGCCACGGTGACCACGGCGCCAAGTGCGATTCCAACGGTTCCGGCCCATCCTTTCCACCCCTTGGGGAGGGTCAGGCCCAAGTCGCCCCAACTTGTGCCGTCGCGCCGCAAAACCAATGTGGCGACGATGATGGCGCACCAAATGGCAATGGAGCCGGCGCCAATGATTTCATAGTAATCAGCCACCCACTTGACACTGAGCATGACGCCGAAGACGAGTGCCAGATCGATGATAAATTGGCGGGTTGAGGTATTTTTCATTTTAGCTCCTTGGGCATTTCGTGGTCACCAGTGTGGATGCGCAAGGATTGGAAATTGGATGCGGGGCGCAGAAAATCAGGCGTTCTCATCGCACGGACAGAGTTTTTGATGAGGGCAAGCCTAAATTAATGATTCCGATTTATATTAGCGACACAACCTCCGGTTCAAAGAGTCTCTATGCTGCAAAACATTTTCGCAAAGAATATTGAGGAGCTGGAGCGGCTCTCGGCTTCGGAGATTCAGGCCGTATCTCAAAGCCTTGAGCAAGGCAGAGAAATTCTTATCAAGTTTTGCGCCCCAATCTTTGGCCTCTTCGGAGTTTTTATTGTTGTCTTCAGTCAGCTCAATGGCTTGTACGACTATCCGATTACACCGATCGTTTGCGGGTTTGCTGCGGGTTGCTTGCTGCTTGCCCCCTTCATCCTCAACATTACGCAATCGACCTCAAGTGTGGGTTTACTATTAACCACAAGTATCACACTGGGGATGCTTTCAGACGCGTGGTCCTCGGGCGGAATCGCATCGCCAGTCATACCTGTACTCGCGCAAATGCCCTTGCTCGCTGTTTTCTTCATCGGGCCACGTGCCGGGATCAGCTATGCGGTATTCGTCACGGCATTGCTTGCGCTTTTAACTTTTGCGGCACCATATGCCCTTGACGTTGTTCCGTCGTCTGTCGTTACCCTTTCTGTCGCGGGGGATGAAGAATACAGAGCCCTATTTTTCGCATCAATTTCAACATGGGCGTGCTTGCTACTTGTTCTCTCTTGCATCTACGTCGTTATGCGCGCTGCCAAGAGCATTATTGAAAGCCGAAACGAATTTGAAAAGGCATCGATCTCTCTATCAGGACTTGTATCAGCGTTGTCACATGATCTTAGAACGCCGCTCAATGCCATAATCGGCTTCGCCGATATGGCAAAGCAAGAGACAGCACATTCCTTTGATCGCGAGAAAATTACAGACTATGCCTCGGTGATTCACGATAGCGGCAAGTTAATCCTTGATATGATGTCGGACCTTTTGCTGTACGCGAAACTAAGTGATGCAGAGGGGCCAATAGAAACAGAGTTGGTGGATCTTTATGACCTTGTCGAGACACAGATTCGGCAACTGGAACTAAAGCTGCTCGAGCGAGATCAAGAAATCAAACTTACTGCGCGCGATCTGCCGATAGGCGATGTGGAGTGTAATTTTTCGCAAGTTGCACGTGTTATCGCCAATATAATTTCCAATGGAATCAAATATTCGCCGGAAGGGTCGACGATTTCCGCCTCTGTTACAGAACACGGAAGTCAGGAAATGTGCATATCCGTTTCCGACCGGGGGCGTGGGATGAGCCATGACGAAATCAAGATGGCCTTGCAACCCTTCTCCCAAATCCACGGCGACACTCGGCAGGACGTCGTGGAGGCGGGCGTGGGGCTTGGGCTGAGCATCTGCCAGCGTATCGTCGAAGGTCATCACGGAAAGCTTGAAATTGACAGCGCGAGGAATGTCGGCACAACTGTTCGTATCATTCTTCCAAAACGCCAGTTCAAGCCCGACATTGAACAATCAATGCCACTCGTGGCTTAGGACCACGCATGAGGCTGCACGGGAGTTCAATACAAGCCATCAGGACGGTTCTCCAAACACCGCCCGCGAAGCCTTTTGCCCAGCTACTGGTCACTGCAGGGAGTCTCATTGGCGGTGCGGAATTTAGGCGATTTTAACATAGCAATAATAGGTTGCAGGGGCCGGTGGCACACAATGCCGCCGCAAGAAAAATGGGCGGTCGAATGACTACTTTGAACAAAGACTACTTAGCGAGGCGATTTCTGATTGCCGGGTTGGTGTGTCTTGCGGCGTTCACAGGGACAGGCTTTGTTGGGTGGCGTACCATTACATCTGCAAACATTGCTAACAGCTACCAGTCGGCATTCCATCAATTGGCCGAAGTCACTTATGATTTTGCCCTCAAAGTAAACGAGGCTCAAAATCATCATGATAACTTTGCCGAAATGGATCGAGTGCAATTGAGTGCAACGCTGGACGAACTTGCTCACATCTACAGCGCATTGCGGCAGGTCGATCCCGATGGATTGGAGGCAGCGCGCGCAGCTTCCGTCGAAAGCTATAGCGAGCAGCACTTGGACGAATCGATCGAACAAGCCCATTCCGAAAATCTAACCGATCATGAACCACCCATATATCTCCCGGCCCGAATGCCGCCAGATCTATACGGAACGTGGGAAGAAAACTTAGCCAACGGCGGAGATTCACTCGAATCGGTGATTGGCAATGTACTTGTTTTGGGGCGTCGCTTTGTCAACCTGCACAACGCTCAACATGACTCCGCGTCTCTTGACGCATTGCGCCGCGAAATCGTGCGGGTGGTCCGGCACGATGCTGCACCGGCCATGGGGGCGTTGCGCGCGCAAATGGCTGCTAAGTCTATCCATCATACAAAGTTGGTAAAACCTCTCATTATCTTTGGAGCTTTCATGGTGCTGGGCTCGTTGGTTCTCGTGTGGCTGGCCATCTTCAAGCCCATGAATGTCGCCATTCTCAAAGCCCACACGCAGACCGCCGCCGAGAGGGATCGCGCGATCACTTCAGAGCGTGCCAAGTCTGAATTCCTGGCCGTTGTTAGCCATGAAATCCGTACCCCCATGAATGCCGTGATTGGTTTTACAGACCTTTTGAAACAAAGCGGCGTGAATGAAGAGCAACTTGACTATCTTGAGATCATTCGGACTTCAGGTAACGATCTGATGGAGATTCTCAACGAAATATTGGACTATTCGAAATTAGAATCGGGCAGGTACGCGCTCGAATCCCTCCCGTTCAAGCTTCAAGATTTGACCGAGAGCGTTACCAGGTTGCTCGGACCCCAGTTTACCGAAACCGGCCTCGCCTTGGTAACCTATATCGACCCGGCGCTGCCGGAAGAACTTGTCAGTGATATTGGCGCAATCCGGCAGGTTCTGTTCAATCTGGTCGGCAATGCCATAAAATTCACCGAAGAAGGCGCGGTGGCAATAGAAGTAAGACGAGATCATTCAGATGAAACCGGTCAGTGCTTCGCGGAATTTCTTGTCACGGACACCGGTATTGGAATTCCAAAAGAAAAGCTCAATCACGTTTTTCAAGCCTTCACACAAGCCGATAGTTCTGATCGACGGCAATACGGCGGAACCGGCCTCGGCCTTGCGATAAGCCGGCGCTTGATTGAGTTGTTGGGAGGCCATATCCAAGCTGAGAGTATTCTGGGGCAAGGAACCCAAATGCGCTTCACCGTGCCTTTGGATATGACCGCTCCAACATCCTCCGCGGTTCCGCGCAGGATGGATATGGATCTGCAGGGATTGAGTGTTCTGATCATGGACCTGAGCGATCTGCGGCGGAAGGTGACCACAACGGTTCTGGAATCTCTCGGGACAAACGTTTCGGCAGCGCGCAACCTTAGCGGGGCCAAGCGCAAGATCGAAGCCGCAGCGCATAAGGGTATTCCCATTCAGGTTGCTGTTTTCGATGACTCCGCCGTTCCAACATTCGACCGGACCATATTGGAGGAGCTTAAATCCGCGAGTGGTGAACTCGAACTTCAAATAATCCTCGTCTCCGGTCAAGCCATCGAAGGCCCTTCAAAGGGCGTCGACCAGAACACTGCGGCAGCCGTGTGCCCCAAACCTCTGGTTGTTCAAGATCTGGTCGCGCTCATCCATCAGGTCGCAATGAATCGCGAGAGGTCAAATTCCTCTGATGACTTGGGAGAGGTCGAAGCGGTGGCCGAGGTCCCTGCGGCGGACGCGACACGGCCTTCCCACAGCCCGGCCGCCACGCACAAGGGAACGATCCTTCTGGCCGAGGACAACATCCCAAACCAGCGGCTCCTCAATATAGCATTGACGCAGGTGGGATATGTGGTTCATGTCGTCGCCAATGGTAAGAACGCAGTCGACGCTGCCGGTCAGTTTGCCTACGACGCTATCCTAGTGGACCGAAACATGCCGGTGATGGACGGCATTGCCGCTATCGAGCTTATCCGTGCTTCCGATGGGCCAAGCGCGAATGCTCCTATCGTTGCTGTCTCGGCCAGTGCCTTCGAAAAGGACCGGGACGACTTTCTCGCATCAGGCGCCGACGATTTTCTCACAAAGCCCATCGATTTAGACATCGCCATCGCGCGCATTCAGCAATGGACCGCGTCCGGGCGCTCTACGCCTCAGCAACCTCCACCGGCTTCACAAAACGTTGCTTAACGTCGAGCCTAAATTAGGCGAGGCAAGCTCGCCAAGCGTCCGGTCGAACCTGGGTCCGTTCACCGCACGCCGATCCTCATATCAAAAGGGCCGCGCGAGGCGGCCTTGTTGATATGGCGGACGGGGTGGGATTCGAACCCACGAGACGGTCTCCCGCCTACACACTTTCCAGGCGTGCGCCTTCGACCACTCGGCCACCCGTCCATCGCCATATGGCGGCCCTTGGGCCCTTTGCCGCGAAGCCGCGCACTATAACCATAGCGGCCCCCCGATCAAGGCCACTCCTTGGCCCTGCTCATCACTGCACAAGCCCGCGTATTCCTTGAGGATTTGACCGCTTGCCGGGCCCTCAACTGCGCCTTATCCTTGAGCCACATTGGGGGCCTGATCGGGAGCGGGCCATGAAGGGAGTGCGGGCGTGTTGATCTTGCGCATTTTTTCGCAGTTGCTGATCGTGGGCGGGCTTATGGTGCTCGGCTATGACGCACTGAGTGCCCTTGAATCCGGCACGGTCAACCCGCTTGCGGTTTCTGATCTGGCCCAACTTATCGGGGAGCGCGCGGGGCTCGGCACCATGCTTGATCTTGAGACCGCCTTACGCGCGGTGCAGGATTGGCCCACATGGGTGCATCGGCCGCTATTGTTCGCTGTAATGTCGCCAGCCTTTGCTGTGCTTGGCATATTGGGTATTTTCTTCACTTGGCTATTCCGCTACCGCGACTGAAGGACGATTGATCTTGGGACAGCGCACAACATTTCAATGGATTCAAACTGTTTTTGGCCTTGCCCTCATTGCCATTGCCATTTTGGCACTGGGATATGATGCGCAATTGTCCTCCGCAGAAATGGAACCGCAGTTCAAGCCCATCGGGCAATGGTGGTTTGAGCTGCATCGCGGAAGCTATGGCGGTGTGCAGGTCTTTCTCGAGCGCTACCTCTGGCCGCCCCTATGGAGCCACGGCCTTTTGCCCGTGATCCAATGGCCGGTCTGGGTTGTTGCCGGACCTGTTGGCATCATCGCTTTTGTTTTTGGGCGGTCTTGAGCCAATCTAGGATGCCCTAAGGGCATCTTGATACATCTTCCACGCAGCCATATCTTTTGCTTGTTCCAATAAGGAACGAACAAGGCGCTTGTTCTCAGGGCAGGGTGAAAATCCCTACCGGCGGTATATGGCTGCGATTGCCATGAGCCCGCGAGCGCTTCGGTCTTATGATCGAAGGTCAGCAGATCCGGTGAGATGCCGGAGCCGACGGTATAGTCCGGATGGAAGAGCACAAGCCGTTCAAGGTGCGCGAGGCGTTTCGCGTGCCCGTTACGGTATGCGGGGCATCTCCTTTTAGGGGATTTATGCCCCGCGTCTTCAAACCGCCGTGGGTTCTAGTGGCCGCTCAATGATGGAGCACCACATGGATCAAACCTTTCCACATAACGAACTCGAAATTGCATTTGGCACGCCCCTGGCACGGGTCGAACGGGCCATTGCGCATCTTGCCCAAGGCGGCGGTGTCATCGTTGTAGACGATGAAGACCGCGAAAACGAAGGCGATATGATTTTCCCCGCCGAAACGATCACCGCCGCGCAGATGCGGCTCTTGATCAAGGAAGGCTCGGGCATCGTCTGTCTTCCCATGATTGACGACACATTGCGGCGATTGGGCCTGGCGCAAATGGTCAAGAACAATACCTCCAGTATGGGTACGGCGTTCACTGTTTCCATTGAGGCAAAGATAGGCGTTACCACCGGGGTGTCGGCTGCCGATCGCGTGGCCACGGTGAAAGCGGCCATTGCAGATGGTGCCAAGCCGGACGACCTCGCGCGCCCCGGCCATATGTTTCCTTTGCGCGCGGATCCCGGCGGGGTGTTGGCACGAGCAGGGCATACGGAGGCATCTATCGAGCTTGTACGCCTTGCCGGACATAAACCTGCGGCAGTGCTCTGCGAAGTCATGAACGCAGATGGTACGATGGCACGATTACCAAGGCTCATCGAGTTTGGCGTGTTGCACGAATTGTCGGTGGTGACCATTGCCGATTTGGCGGCGCATATAGAGGATATGGCGAGTTCGGCGGCATAGGCGCGTTGAGTGCGGTTAGTCTTGCGAAGGTAAACTCGCCTCACGCTGAATTGACCGCACGTCGCTCTTGGCACCGCTAGAATGAGCCTATCGACCATCGCAATGTTTTGGGGGACACCATGGTTCGTATGCTGCTCGGAATCATTGTTAGTTTGGTATTGCTCGCGAGCGCGGCCTTCGCGCAAGAGGAGCTGGGCCCTTGGCCAGTCCTCGCGCACTCACTGGAAGCGCACGGGGGAATTACACCCATTCGCGCGGCGGGCGGCATAACGCTTCACGCCCAAGGCACGTTTGATCTCACCGTGCGGCTGCAAGGGCGATCACCGACCCGCCCAGAGCTTACCCCTATTGAAGAGCGGTTGAGTGTTGATACTGAAGCTGGTGTTACGGCATTTCACTTTCAATGGCGCAACTATGTGCATTCAGAGCAAAATCTGACCGAGGTTTATTTGCCAACCGGGCAGGTCTACTACGGCGATCTCGCCAATGGCCGCGGCGGCTGGGACGCATCCGCGCTGGTTTCTGATCAAGCGGCTCGATATCAACGGGCGGTTCCTAATTTTTTGCTAGACGAAATGTTGGCAAGTGCTCAACGCGTGACAGTCGCGTCTGGAAATCAAGATTTCACAACGCTCAACTACACGACAGAGGCTGGCGACCAGCTTACCGTCCATATTGATGCTGATACTCACTTGCTCGCACGCGTAGAGACGTTGATTGATATGCCGGTCCTTGGGGACATAACGGTGGCGTGGGAATGGTCAGACTATGAGTTAAGCGACAATGGCCTTGTTTTGCCGCACACGCTGCAAATGTTTTTGGGCGATAAAGTTCTAAAGCGCGAGGAATTGGAATTCGCGCTGAGGTCAGGTGACATCGGCATAGATATGGGTGCGCTTGGCACGCCGCCACCCTTTGAAGCCGCCGCCGCGAGCGCCCCCGCAGGTCTTCAAGCTCCCGACGTCAGAGAACTTGGCGACGGCATTTACGCTGTTGCAAATCTTCGCCCAGGGTTTAGTGGGTTTATTGTTGAGTTCGATGAATTTGCCGTGGTTGTGGACGCGCCCTCGATTTGGCATGAAATGCAAATGCTTCCACCACTCAATTGGAGCCAAGGCGATACGTCGGTATCGCTCGGGGCAAAATACCTTGCAGCCGTGGACGAGGCGACGGGCGGCAAGCCCTTGCGATACGTTGTGTTGAGCCATCACCATACCGATCATATTGGCAGTTTGCGCGCGCTCATGAGCCCAGAGGTTACAATAGTGGGAAGTGCGGAGACGCTCAGCGTTGTTGAGCGCGCCGCGGCGGCAACGCTAAGCCTTGCAGGCGCCGCTGCAGCCCCGGCATATCAAACCGTTGAGGTAGATGGCGAGTATGTCATCAGCGATGGGTCGCGACAGCTCAGGCTCATTGAATTGTCGCAAGACAATCCCCAGGCTGAAGGATACCTCGTGGTTCACCTGCCTGTTGAGAACATTCTCTATCTCACCGCGTTTATCTACCCTCTGCCTGAGGGAATATTTCCTCTGGCAGAAAGCGTGGACGCATCGCAATGGCTAGTGGCGTGGCTGGATCAGAACGAGCTGGCAGATGCTGAGCAATTTAATGTCCACGGCATGTTGCGCGTGGAGCCCTGGCAGATCGAAATGATCCGAGAATTCTGAAGCCTAGTTGTCGTCCATCTTAAGCGCTTTGATAAAGGCATCTTGCGGGATTTCGACCTTGCCGAACTGCCGCATTTTCTTTTTGCCCTTTTTCTGCTTCTCAAGAAGCTTCTTCTTCCGTGTCACGTCGCCGCCATAACATTTGGCGGTGACGTCTTTGCGCATGGCCCGGATGTTTTCTCGCGCGATAATGCGCCCGCCAATGGCCGCTTGCACGGGGATCTGGAAAAGGTGCCGGGGGATCAAGTCCTTCAGTTTTTCACACATGTTACGGCCGCGCGCTTCGGCACGACTTGCATGCACCACGATAGACAAGGCATCCACCGGCTCGGCATTGACCAGAACCTGCATCTTCACAAGGTTGTCGGTGCGATAGCCGATAATCTCATAGTCAAAGCTGGCATAGCCGCGACTGATGGATTTCAAGCGATCATAGAAATCAAACACCACTTCATTGAGCGGCAAATGATAAATCACCATGGCGCGGGAGCCCACGTAAGTAAGCTCTTGCTGAATGCCGCGGCGGTCCTCGCAAAGTTTCAAGACCGCGCCGAGATATTCATCGGGCACCAACACGGTGGCTTTGATCCACGGCTCATCAATGTGATCGATTTTGACGGGGTCCGGCATATCGGCTGGGTTATGCAGCTCAATGCTTGAGCCATCGATCATGGAAATATTGTAGATCACCGACGGTGCGGTGGTGATGAGATCAATGTTGAACTCACGCTCTATGCGCTCGCGGATAATCTCAAGGTGCAAGAGCCCCAGGAAGCCGCAGCGAAAGCCAAAGCCCAACGCCGCAGATGTTTCCATCTCATATGAAAAACTTGCATCATTGAGCCGCAGCTTGCCCATGGCTTCGCGCAGGTCTTCGAATTCCGATGAATCCACCGGGAAGAAGCCGCAGAACACCACCGGCTGTGCGGGCTTAAAGCCTGTTAGCGCCGCCTCGGTTTCGCGTTTGTCTTCGGTGATGGTGTCGCCCACGGCGGTGTCGGCCACTTGTTTGATGGAGGCTGTAAGAAACCCGATCTCGCCCGGTCCCAACGCTTCGACTTCCACCCCTTTGGGGGTCATGACACCGACACGGTCAACAGTATAGACCGCATTCGCCTGCATCATTTTTATGCGCATGCCGCGTTTCAAATGCCCGTCGATCACGCGCACCAGCACGACAACGCCCAAGTAAGCGTCATACCAACTATCCACCAGCAAGGCTTTCAGTCGTCCATTGGGATCGCCGGCGGGGGCGGGCAGGCGCGTGACGATGGCTTCCAACACTTCATTAATGCCCGCGCCGGTTTTGGCTGAGGTCTCAATGGCGTCCGAGGCGTCAATGCCAATGACGTCTTCGATTTGTTGTTGAATGCGCTCCGGCTCCGCAGCAGGCAGGTCGATCTTGTTAAGCACCGGGATAATTTCGTGGTCGTGCTCTATGGCCTGATAGACATTGGCAAGGGTCTGCGCCTCCACGCCCTGGCTCGCGTCCACGATCAGAAGCGAGCCCTCCACAGCCGAAAGCGAGCGTGACACTTCATAGGCAAAATCCACATGCCCCGGCGTATCGATGAGGTTGAGGGTATAGGTCTCACCATCTTGGGCGGTATAGAGCAGGCGCACGGTCTGCGCTTTGATGGTAATGCCCCGCTCACGCTCGATATCCATGGAATCGAGCACTTGCTCGGTCATTTCACGCGCCGTGAGGCCGCCACATTGCTGGATCAGACGGTCCGCAAGGGTCGACTTCCCATGGTCAATATGGGCGATGATTGAGAAGTTTCTGATGTGGTCGAGGTCAGGCATGGCGGGGGTGTATCACTCGCGGCCCATACGGCCAACTCTTTCTGGTTAGCCGCGCAACGCGCCACCGGTGGCGCCGGCCACCTTGGCGATGATCTTTTGGGAGACAACGTCAATCTCTTCATCCGTCAGAGTTTTCTCAACCGGCTGAAGCGTCACCTCGATGGCCAATGACTTTTTGCCTTCCCCGATGGTTGCCCCGGTGAAGACGTCAAAGATGCTCGCCCCGGTGATCAGCTTCTTGTCAGCACCTTTGGCGGCTCGCAACAGGGCCTCGGCGGTGACGCTTTCTTCCACCACAAAGGCAAAATCCCGTGTCACGCTGGGCAGATCGCTGGCCTTGAGCGCGCCGCGTGCTTTGGTGGCTTTCTTCTTCGGCGTTGGCACTTGGGCGACAAAGACCTCAAAGCCCACCAGGGGCCCTTTCACATCCAATGCATCAAGGACGCGTGGGTGGATCTCGCCAAAGGCTGCCAGCACATTCTTGGGCCCCAGGCGAATAACACCGGAGCGGCCGGGATGATACCAGGCCGGGGCCTCGGCGACCACTTGCACGCCGTCCACCGGCGCACCCGCGGCCGCAAGGGCCGCAAGGGCATCAGCCTTGGCATCATAGGCATCAACAGGGCGGGAGCGATCCGACCAATGGCGCGTACCGGAGGAGCGCCGTACACCGGCGAGGCCGATTTGCTGTTCCTCCGGCGTGTCACCGGCGAACTGCGGGCCCGCTTCAAACAGCGCCACATCGCCAAAGCCGCGATCCACATTGCGGCCCACGGCGACAATGAGGCCTGGCAGAATAGAGGGGCGCATAGTGTCGAGATCTGCTGAGATGGGATTTTCCACCGTCAGCCGCGCAATGGCGTTTTCCGCGCCAAAGGCACGGGCGTGGTCTTCGGGAATGAAAGACCACGTGACGGCTTCATTAAGGCCTTTTGCCGCCAGTGCCCGTTTGGCAAGGCGCAAGCGGTTTTGATTTTCCGTCAAAATGGGCTCAGCCACGCTCACATGGCGCGGCAATGGCGTAGGCAAAACATGTTCTAGCCCGTGAATGCGCACAACTTCTTCTACAAGGTCCGCTGCGCCATCTACGTCCGGCCGCCACGAGGGCACATCGACGGTCAGCTTATCGCCGCCAAATCCTGCGACGCCAAAGCCAAGCTCTGTAAGAATATCGACAATGCGCTCTTTATCGAGGGCAAGCCCGGTCAGGCGCTTCACCAAATCGGTATTGAAGGCGATGGACTTCTGCCAATCGGGGCCATTGCCCGCGACAATGGGTTTAGAGGTCTCGCCTCCGCAAAGGTCCATGATCATGCGCGCGGCAATCTCAGTGCCTTCGGGAAGAAATGCCGGATCGACACCGCGTTCAAAGCGATAGCGTGCATCGGAATTGATACCTAATTTGCGCCCCGTGCGCGCGATGGTCAGCGGATCAAAATAGGCAACTTCCAAAAACACCTCAGTCGTGGTTTCCGTACACCCGGTCGCCTCGCCGCCCATGACCCCGCCGATAGCAATAACGCCGCTGTCATCGCAAATGGCGCACATGGTGTCATCGAGTTTGTAGTCTTTACCATCAAGGCCAAGCAAAGTTTCGCCCGGTTCGGCCATGCGCACATGCACATTGCCTGTGAGCTTGGCCGCATCGAAGACGTGCAAGGGGCGTCCGCGATCATAGGAAATATAATTGGTGATATCAGCCAGCGCATTGATGGGGCGCAGGCCGATAGCGCGCAAACGCCGCTGCAGCCAGGAGGGGCTTGGCCCATTTGTAACGCCCGCAAAGTGCCGCCCAATAAACTGGGAACATGCCGCCTTGTGAGCGTCATCAAGTTTTAAGGTCACAGCAATGGGCGAATTGGCCTGGCCCGCCACGTGGTCGTAAATGCTTTCCTTTAAGGCACCGAGGCCCGCCGCCGCCAAATCACGAGCGACGCCATAAACCCCCAGCGCATCAGGCCGATTGGGGGTGATGGCAATATCAATCACCGGATCATCGAGACCCAGAATTTCAGTCAGTGGCACACCAATGGCTGTATCATTAGGCAGTTCAATAATGCCGTCATGATCTTCGGAAAGCTCCATCTCGCGTTCCGATACCATCATGCCGTTTGATTCAACGCCGCGAATTTTTGTCGGTTTGAGCACCAGGCCGGTGCCGGGGATGGTGCTGCCTGATGGCGCGAAAACACCCATCATGCCGGTGCGCGCATTGGGTGCCCCGCAGACCACCTGGCTGATACCGTCTTCGCTCTCAACGCGGCAGAGCTGCAATTTGTCCGCATCGGGGTGCGGCTTGGCTTCCAGGATTTTGGCGGACTTGAACGCGGCAAATTTCTCCGCCGGGTTTTCAACGCCCTCCACCTCAAGCCCGACCATGGTCAGCTTGTCGACGATCTCATCAAGGCTTGCCTCTGTCTCCAGATGGTCCTTTAGCCAGCCGAGGGTGAATTTCATTGCTTTGCTCCCGGTAGCACGGCGGCATCTGTGGTGGTGTTGCCTTGGGGGGCAATCGGATCGCCGGGTAGTGTTGCCGGTTCAGCGTTCGCCTCCGCTTCAAATATTTCCGCAAGAAAATTGATCGCATCCCATTCATCCACGTCGCAGCGGCGTACTTGTCGCGGCGGGCCGCCTGTGTCTGTTGCTGCAACCCAGCACCGATCAAACACAGAGCAGTAGCAAACTTCCGCCACGAGCACCGGCGGTATGGCGCTGATATGGCGATCGCGCATTTCGTCAAAGGCTAAATCGTTTTCCGGGCTGCGGACCCAATCGAACTGCAAGATGATGTCTTGGCGCTCAGGCCCAAGGGCGCGCGAAAATCCGCCTCCACTTGTGTTCACGCCATTGTGGAGTTGCGCAGGAAAGTAGTCGCCAAGCTCGCTGTAGTGAGTGAGGCGCTGTTCACCCAGGTAAACGCGCGTTGTTTGAATAACGGCCGGGCCCACGCCGGCGTTTTCAAAGAACAGCTGGTGATAGAGCCTGTCTTCATCGAAGTCGGTAGTGAAATAGACATCCAATATGGGCCACACCGCTGCATGCTGTTGCGCGCGCATGACCATGGCTTGGTCCCACGCCACGATGATAGCTGCGACAGATACAATGATGGCAGAGATTGAACCGATGGTCTCAAATCTCAAGTTCGAAAAGATTGCTGAAATTCCACCGCGCATGATCTGATCTCCTATCGGCTCAGGCCTGTTGCCAGGTTGGGCATTTCAAGAGCGGCAAAACCATAATGGCGCAGCCAACGCAGATCAGCGGCGAAGAAGTCGCGCAAATCCGGGATGCCATATTTCAACATGGCTAGCCGGTCGATGCCCATGCCAAAGGCCCAGCCCTGATAGACGTCGGGGTCCAGGTCCACGTTGCGCAAGACATTGGGATGCACCATGCCGCAGCCCAAAATCTCCATCCAATCATCGCCCTGGCCGATTTTCAGCTCACCGCCTGAGCGGTCACAGCGAATGTCCACTTCCATGCTCGGTTCCGTGAAAGGAAAGAACGAGGGACGAAAACGCATTTGCACTTGTTCGACTTCAAAGAACGCTTTGCAAAATTGCTCCAGTGTCCATTTCAGCTCCCCCATGGTGGTGCTCTTGTCGATGGCAAGGCCCTCGACCTGGTGGAACATAGGCGTATGAGTTTGATCTGAGTCGCAGCGATACGTGCGACCGGGAATGATCACGCGCACGGGCGGCTTTTGTGCCTGCAGGGTGCGGATTTGCACCGGGCTTGTGTGGGTACGCAGAACTTTGCGCGCGCCAGCCTCATCAGGCGTCATATAGAATGTGTCATGCATTTCCCGCGCGGGGTGGCCTTCGGGGAAATTGAGCGCGGTGAAATTATAATAGTCCGTTTCGATGTCGGGACCTTCAGCCACGGCAAAGCCCATATCGGCAAAGATCGCGGTGATCTCATCGGTCACTTGGGTAATGGGGTGGATGGTGCCCTGGCCCTGGGGCCGCACAGGCAGGGTCACGTCAATTTTCTCAGACACCAGTCGCGCGTCGAGTGCGGCTTCATGGAAGTCCTGTTTTCGCGCGGCGATGGCATCAGCAACGGCGCTGCGCAAGCCATTATAGAGCGGGCCCTTTTCCTGGCGTTCCTCAGGGCTCATTTTGCCCAGGGTTTTCATCAGCTCGCTGATGGTGCCCTTCTTGCCCAGAAGGCTCACGCGAATGTCCTCAAGCGCCGCGTCGTCTTCTGCGGCCTTGATAGCGCTTAGATGATCTTTGGCCATCGCCTTTACGCTGGACATTTGGCTTCCCCTTTTGCCATCAGTGCTGTGGTTGCAACGCAAATCGCTCCACTGGTCAAGCCCAGCGGAGTTTGGCCCAAAGTCGGGGCTTTAAGCGGGATGGCTTAGTTTAGCGCCGCGCTCGCCTGATCGACCAGGACCTTAAAGGCCTCGGGCTCACGAACGGCGAGGTCAGCCAACACTTTCCGGTCAACCTCAATGCCCGCAAGATCGAGACCGTTGATAAATCGGCCATAGGTCAGGCCATGCTCACGCACAGCAGCATTGATGCGTTGAATCCAGAGCGAGCGGAAATTCCGCTTTCTGGTGCGACGGTCGCGATAGGCGTATTGGCCCGCCTTCTCCACTGCCTGATTGGCAATGCGAAAGGTGTTTTTGCGACGACCGCGGTAGCCTTTGGCGGCTTTGATGATTTTACGGTGACGAGCGTGGGTAGTTACACCCCGTTTAACACGTGACATGGCACTTCTCCTGACGTTTTGGCTTACTTAAGGCCGTAGGGGGCCCAGCTTTTGATGATCTTTGCGTCTGCATCCGCAACCACATCCGTGCCGCGAAGCTGGCGGATTTGCTTGTTGGAGCGCTTGATCATGCCGTGGCGTTTGCCGGTTTGAGCTGCTTTGATTTTGCCGCTCGACGTCATTTTGAAGCGTTTTTTGACACCGCTCTTGGTCTTCAACTTGGGCATTTCACTATATCCTTCAATGACTTAACGGGGCGAGACCGGTTGCCCCTTGCTCGTTTGGCATCGCCCAGGCATGCCCTGCCCGGCGGTGCGGTTCCAAGGGCTCAAAAGCCCCGGAAGGCGCGCGTTATAGGGGGTCTCACGTCCCCGCGCAAGGGGGCATAACAGGGGGCAATCAGGCGTTCAAATCGTCTCTAAAGGGCTTGAGGTTTTTCGGCCGCCACTTGGGTTTGCCCTGCCACCGTTTCCGCGCGCTTTGGTGGAGCGCTGCAAATCCCCCCTCAATCTTCCTGGGTTCCGTGCCGAGCCGATGAAAACCAATCAGTTTCTTTTGGTACAGATAGAGATTGGCGAGGGGGTCTGTCGCCAGAGACCCTGGCTTGATCGTGAACGTAAGTCCCGCCGCCGCTGTCGCTTCCGCCATCATCCAGGCCAGGGCGCTGTTTGAATGAGGCGTCGTTCGGCGATCGCCGCCACCTACGCCGCCATGACCGCCAGGAAACCATAGCTGCACCAACTGGTTGTTGGATCCATTGGCGCGGACCCGATTTTTATGTGGCTCCATAGGGGTGAGGCCGAACACTTTGCGGTCTTCGTCGATGGCTGCCGCTTGTCGTGCGTGTTTGATTTTGGGGTTCAGGGTGTGATCATGAAATTCATAAACGCTGTTGAAGTGTTCATCCAGGTCCGAAAATGTAATGAGATCCGGAACCCCCATTGAGCCCACCGTATCCCAACAGCCCAAAAATGTTATCTCCGGTTCGCGTTTGGTTTTTTTGAATGCTTTTGCCTTTGGTGAATTCGCTTTCACTTTCTGGTCCCGGTAAAGCTCATAGGCTTCGGGAACAGAAGAAAGGTCACTTCGCTTCGCCAGGCCGCTTGCGTAGATCATGCCGGCGAGGGAGCGCACGGTGTAGGCCCCGCGCGAAAAACCAAAAAGATATATTTCATCGCCTCTCTCATAGTTGAGCGCGATGAATCGATAGGCCTCGCGGATGTTTTCGTCGAGCCCGGTGCCAAAGGCACCGCCGCGCAAATTTGAGATCACGCCATCGCCGGATCCAACGCCGCCATCATAGAAAACAATCTGCGGTTTGCCATCGGTTCCAAACGGGGCAGTCAGTTCTGCAATGCGCCGGACATTGGTGGGGTCATTTGTTTTTAGGCTTTGCCAGGTGCCATCGCTGCACACGATGAGACGTTTGCCTTTGACGCTGGGCCGCGCTGCCGCCTTCTTGGCAACTTTCTTCGCCGCGCTTTTTTTTGATGCGGGTCGCCGAGCCATATCCATCTCCCAAGTTGTTTTTTATAGGTGCCTACAACTTAAGGGAATCTTGCGGGGGCGGCAACGTGGTGTGACGTCTGTCACGGCGAAAAGCGACGGGATTGAGGGGCTTGCTGCGTTTGACCTTCATGTCCGGCTAGGCGGGGGCCAGCCAGATTGAAGGAGATTCCCATGTTGGGTTCACTGACAGCACAAAAATTGCTCGCCGCAACAGCGCTCATCCTTGTTCTTGCGGCCGGGGCGGTGGCAAGCCCCGCAGCCGCACATCCAAACCATGGCGGCTTTTGGGATCGCGTGGAAGATGTTCGCGACGTCCGCGAAGACCGCCGTGACCGCGCCGAAGACCGGCGCGACGCTCGTGAAGATTATTGGGACGCCCGTGAGGACGTCTATGACGCGCGCCATTTCACCGGCCCCGGCGATCTCATTGAGGACTATTTTGATGCACTTGAGGACGTCTATGACCGGCGCGAAGATCGGCGAGACGCGCGCGAAGATCGTCGTGACCGGCGCGAAGATTTCTGGGACGCGCATCACTAAGCTTGGCGCTGGGGGGCGAGGCAGGTTAAGCCGCGCCAAGTCAGCTGGCCTGCCTCACTTTCACTTCATCAACGCTGCTTCAGAACTGCGCACGGACAAAGATGCGAATGTTCCGTCCGGGCAGCAACACATCATCCTTTTTGAACGAGGTATGGTTGCGCGCTTCCTCATCCAGAAGATTGCTGGCAACGAGCCCGAGCTCGAACGGAGTATCTGTGTTGGGCATGTCAAAGCGATAGATCGCCCGGGCGCTTACCGTTGTGTAGGCGTCGGTCGGGCTCTCGAACGGGGCGAGGTCGTCTTGCTCCCCCACATGTAAGAAGTTTGCGCCCAGGGTCAGCACGCTGTTCTCATAAGTGATGCCGCCGCCATACCGGAACGGCGGGATGCGCGGCACGTTCCCGCCGCTATCCAGTTCCGCGCGCACGTGGTCAGCCATGGCGTCCAGCGTGATCATGCCGTCTGGGCCGATGGGCAATACATCCCATACGGCAGAGGCTTCAAAGCCGGTGAAGGTTACGCCGTCCTGGTCGTAGCGGATTTGCGTGAGCTCATCCTCTATACCGCACGTGTCAAACTCTTCACCGCACGCAACGCCAGTGAAGGCCTTGAAGATGAAGTCATCGAACCAGGTGGTGTAGCCTGCCAACTCAAACCGAATTGGGCCTTGAGTGCGTTCAAGCATCACTTCAAGCCCGCGCGCAGTCTCCAGACTCAGATCAGGATTCCCGATCTCGAATGTCTCGGTCGCTTCGTGGGGGCCTTTGGCGAAAAGCTCCAGTACATCCGGCGCGCGCTGGACGATCTGCGCGGTGGCCGAAAACGACACATCGTGGCCCAGGTTGAACACCGCTGCCGCCGATCCGCTTATCGGCATGAAGTCGCGGGATGCGTTAAACTCCATGCCGTTGGGCAATACGGGACGGAAGGCGGTGCCTTCATGTTCGACATGCTCAACACGGCCAGCGAACTCCAGAATCGTGAAAGGGTTCACATCGATCTGCTCGAACAGGTATGCCCCCACCATGCGGGTATTGCTGGGGGCTAATAGTTCGCCCCCTTCGCCGCTGGCAGAGAGGTCCCGCGCCCGCGCCTGAACACCGAACGCCCCTGTGAAGGGTCCAAATCGCGCATGGAGAACCTCTGCCCGCACTTCGCCTTCGTCATTGTCAAAGGTGGACCCTACATCACCGGTACCGAGGTCAATCTCGTCATGGGTGTAATCGGTGAGGCCCCCCGAAAAGCGCAGTTCAGTAATCGGTCCGGCAAGGCCGTCAACGCCCCCGCTGACCTGCAGACGTGTTTGCTGCATGTCGATGTAAATTTCACCCTCGCCTGCCGGGATGCCGTACTCGCTGACAAAGTGAGACACGGCTGCGCCGATGTGACCGTTGTCAGACAGCAGTGATCCGCCGACGGAGGCTCCGACTTGTTCCGTCCAAGTGCGTTCCTGTGTCCCGCGTGGTGTGTCATGGTCGCCTGCATCGCGCCAGAAAGCATCGGCATGGATGGCGAAATTCTCGCCCCCCGCATCAACCAGGCCACCAGCCTGCACGCCGCCATCAACGCTTGAGCCGATGACAAAAGTTTCGGCGGCAAACCCGCCCTCTGGAGCCGAAGTGGGAATGCGGTCATTTAGAATATTGACGATGCCGCCAATGGCTTCCGAGCCATATCTGAGGACAGCGGGACCGCGTACGATCTCCACCCGCTGCGCGGCGAGGGGGTCGATGGCGACCCCGTGGTCTTCGCTCAGGACTGAGACATCCCCCGTGGCGACACCGTTTTCTTGAATGCGAACGCGCGTATTGTCGAGACCGCGGATAATGGGCCGGCTCGCCCCCGCCGCGAAGGACGATTGATGGACGCCGGGCAATCCATCAAGCAATTCGCCCAATGTTGCTGCACCTTCCTTAATGATTTCGTCCCGCGTCACAACTGTGACGGCGGCGGCGGTCTCGGCCTGGGTGCCGGCAAGCGGTGACGCGGTAATGATGAAGGTTTCTTCAGCCTCTTCGGCCCACACCGGAAGACAACTCAGGCAAAGCGCTGACGCAGCGGTCAGCATGCGGTATTTGAAAGTCATGATACGCCTCATGAAATGCGCCAGGCACATTCACCAAAAAAAGGCGCAGCCAGGGCAGGTTCAGTTTTCAGATGAAAAGGGCCGTGTGGGCCTAGGCGTTGTGCCGCGGGGGCCGGTCTGGGCCGGCTCGTTCCCATTGCACTGCAAGGGGGGCGTCAGCTGAATCGTAATGTACTAGCGCCACATCAAAGACAATGGGAGCTGCACGGAGCGAGGGCAGGAGCGTCGCTGTCAGAACCGGTGAAATACTGCTGCCTTCATGATTGTGCTGGTGTTCGCATGTGTAAAGACCAAGCCCTACTTCAGCATCGAATGGGACGAACGCCGCCTCAAAGTCAATTGAGAGGTCGGCCTCGCTATGGGCTTCGGTCGTATGGCTTGCAAAGTGGGCGACCTGCCCCAGGCCCATCAGAAGGGCAAGGGTCAGCGCAAAAGCACTCCAGCGGGAGCCTGTATTGCGAAACATTGCGAACATGAGGCTATCCTAAGGCCATAGCAATTCTCACGGCAACTCAAAACGCCGATTTTTGGATTGGATGGTGCCCTACAACAAAACGGGCCAGCGTTAGCGCCAGCCCGCCTTTTATCTCAACCGATCCGGTTGGCTGCTCGAGATCCCGGACCGCCAACGGCGTCCGGGATGACGCGTCGCGTCACTTCGGTGCCAGCACCATAATCATCTGACGGCCTTCAAGGCGGGGATACATTTCCACCTTAGCGATCTCGTCCATTTGCGTTTGCACCTTGCGAAGTAGGGCGGTGCCGAGTTCCTGGTGCGCCATTTCACGGCCGCGGAAGCGGAGCGTGACTTTCACCTTGTCGCCATTGGCAAAAAACTCATGCATCTTGCGCACCTTCACGTCGTAATCGTGCGTGTCGATGTTGGGACGCATTTTGATTTCTTTGACTTCGACGGTCTTTTGCTTTTTGCGCGCCTCAGCCGCTTTCTTCTGCGCCTGATACTTGTATTTGCCGTAATCGAGGATTTTACAAACGGGCGGCTTGGCGCCGGGGGAAACTTCTACAAGGTCAAGGCCAGCTTCGGCAGCCAGTTCCAGCGCATCTTCCAGCGCAACAACCCCTCGTTTCTCTCCCTCTGCGTCAATCAGCAAAACTTCCGGAATGCGAATTTGATCATTTATGCGCGGGCCTTCGTCGCGTTTAGGCGGCGGCGCGCGGTGTGGTCTACGTGCTATGTCTTTACTCTCCTTTTTGACGCCGGTCCGGTGGATCTCGCATCATTGCGGCCGGGCGGCGGGCTTTCTGCCAATGGCTTACCCTATGGATGGACGATGCCATGGGCAAGGCGGGAATACCTGCCCTGCCCGGGCATCAGCTGTCAAATCCATATAAATGTGCGCGATGGACCTCACCTGCGCGCCAAATCGGGCGGTGTCGCCTCTGCCTTAAGCGCCGCGATGGCCTCATCAAGGCCAGCGGCGCTTTGATCCTGGCTGCCCAGACGCCGGATGGAGACGGTGCGTTCTTCCGCCTCGCGTTTGCCCACCACAAAGAGAGCGGGGATTTTGGCGAGGCTGTGTTCCCGAACCTTGTAGTTGATCTTCTCGTTACGCACGTCGAGTTCTGCCCGCAGGCCCGCTGCCCGCAACGCCGCTAATACTTCCGCGGCATAGGCGTCGCCATCAGAGGTGATGGTGGCCACCACCGCCTGCACGGGGCTGAGCCAAAGCGGGAACTTGCCCGCATAATGTTCAATCAAAACGCCAGTGAAGCGCTCCAAGCTGCCCAGGATCGCGCGGTGCAACATAACAGGGCGGTGCTTGGCACTGTCCTCACCGATGTAATTGGCATCAAGCCGTTCCGGCAGCGTGAAGTCCGCCTGGAAGGTGCCGCATTGCCAGCTCCGACCGATGGCATCGCTCAGAACAAAATCCAGCTTGGGGCCATAAAAGGCGCCATCGCCGGGGTTCAACTCAAAAGGAAGCCCTATATGCTTGAGTGCGCTTTCAAGGGCGGCTTCGGCTTTGTCCCAAACCTCGTCTGATCCGACACGCACTTCAGGGCGGGTTGAGAATTGCACCAAAATGTCGGTGAAGCCCAAATCCTTGTAGACCGACTGCAGTAAGCGACAGAAATTTTCCGTCTCGCTCAACACTTGGTCTTCGCGGCAGAAAATATGCGCATCATCCTGCACAAAGCCGCGCACCCGCATGAGGCCATGGAGCGCCCCCGATGGCTCATAGCGGTGGCAGGAGCCAAACTCCGCAAACCTGAGCGGCAGGTCGCGATATGACTTAAGGCCTTGATTGAATACCAGCACATGGCCCGGGCAATTCATCGGCTTCAGCGCCACATGACGATCTTCATCTTCCACATGGGCGATGAACATGTGCTCGCGATATTTTTCCCAGTGGCCTGAGGCTTCCCACAATTTGCGGTCCATCAATTCCGGGGTATTGATTTCCTTATAGCCTTCAACCGTCAGCCGCCGCCGCATGTAGTTTTGCAACTCGCTGTAAAGCGTCCAGCCGTTGGGATGCCAAAACACCTGGCCCACCGCCTCCTCCTGGAAATGAAAGAGCTCCATTTCCTTGCCGATCTTGCGGTGGTCGCGGCGCTCAGCCTCTTCGACGCGATGGAGATAGGCTTTAAGTTCCTTGGGGTCGCGCCACGCGGTGCCGTAGATACGCTGGAGTTGCGCATTGCGGTGGTCACCGCGCCAATAGGCCCCGGCCAGCTTGGTCAGCTTGAACGCCTTGCCAATATGTTTGGTGGTGGGCAGGTGGGGCCCGCGGCAGAGGTCATGCCAGTCGCCGTGAAAATAGACCGAGATGTCTTCGCCCTCGGGCAGGTCTTCGATGATCTCCGCCTTGTAGGCCTCGCCGATGGATTTGAAATGGGCGATGGCTTTGTCGCGCGGCCACACCTCGCGGCGGGTGGGGCGTGCTTGATCCACGATCTCCGCCATGCGTTTTTCAATGCTGGCGAGGTCTTCTTCCCGAAACGGCTCGTTGCGCGCGAAATCGTAAAAGAACCCATCTTCAATGTTTGGGCCGATGGTGACTTGCGTACCGGGGAACAGTTCCTGCACCGCCTGCG
>JAJFIK010000082.1 GCA_021775005.1 Rhodospirillales bacterium | reverse complement strand
TTGCAGATTTTCGCGACCGGGTTGTTCGCTTTCTAAATCTCAAAGACAGCGACACTTTGGAACTGTCAGCGGAGCCTAAGATTGACGGGCTCTCCGCGTCGCTGCGTTATGAAGATGGGAATCTTGTTCTCGCCGCCACCCGGGGCGATGGCAGCGTGGGGGAGAACATCACCCGCAACATCAAGACCATCGGCGATATCCCGCAAACGCTCAAAGCCAAATCGCCGCCGCCTGTCTTTGAGGTGCGGGGCGAGGTGTACATGCACCATGACGATTTCACGGCCCTCAATGAGCGGCAGGAACAAGAGGGCAAGCCGGTCTTTGCTAATCCACGCAACGCCGCGGCGGGATCACTGCGCCAGCTCGACCCCAACATCACTGCTGCGCGGCCGCTGCGGTTTTTTGCCTATAGTTGGGGGGAAGTGAGCGCGCTTCCCGCAAAGACCCAGGCGGGCGTTGTGGCGGCTCTCAATAAATGGAGCTTCCCCACCAGCCCGCTCATGAAAACTTGCACCACATTGGAAGAAACCCTCAATGCCTATCACGCCATTGGCGAGGCGCGCGCCACCTTGGGCTATGACATCGACGGGGTGGTCTACAAGGTCAACCGCCTTGATTGGCAGGAGCGGCTGGGGTTCGTTTCCCGCGCCCCGCGCTGGGCCATCGCGCATAAATTCCCGCCCGAGCAAGCGCAAACTGTTTTGCAAGACATTGAAATTCAAGTAGGCCGCACCGGCGCGCTGACGCCAGTGGCAAAGCTGAAACCCATCACTGTGGGCGGGGTGGTTGTCTCCAACGCGACGCTTCACAATGAGGATGAGATTGCGCGGAAGGACATTCGCATCGGTGACACCGTGGTGATTCAACGCGCCGGTGACGTGATCCCGCAAGTTGTTGAGGTGGTGCTGGCCAAGCGCCCGAAGGACGCGCGCAAATTCAAGCCGCTTGAGCGCTGCCCGGTATGTGACAGCCACGCAGTGCGTGAGATCAATCCCACCACAGGCAAAGAAGATGTGGTGCGCCGCTGCACGGGCGGACTGATTTGCGCGGCGCAAGCGGTTGAACGCCTCAAGCACTTTGTCAGTCGCGATGCGGTGGACATCGACGGTGTTGGCGTCAAACAAATTGAGCTTTTTTGGGAAAAGGGCGTGGTGCGGGAGCCCGCGGATTTGTTTGATCTCGACGCCCGCATTGCCGCCGCTGATCTGCCGCCCCTTGCTGAGTGGGAGGGCTTTGGTGAGCTATCTGCCAAGAACATCGCAACCGCCATTGATGAGCGCCGGGTGATCGCCTTTGATCGTTTGTTGTTTGGCCTTGGCATTCGCCACGTGGGGCAAACCACAGCGCGGCTGCTGGCGCGGACCTATGGCTCGTGGTCGGCCTTTCGAGTGGCCATGAAGGCGGCGCGGGGGGAGACAAGCGAGGCCTACCAGGATCTCGTGGCCATCGACGGTATTGGCCCTGTTGTGGCCGCCGCCATCGCAGAATTTTTCTCAGAAGATCACAACGAAGCGGCGCTGATCAAACTCGAAGCGCAACTCAAGGTCATTGAAGATGCTGAACAGGTGGAGGGCGAAAGCCCGGTGGCAGGTAAGACGGTTGTGTTCACCGGCACTTTGGAGCGCATGACCCGTTCTGAAGCAAAGGCCCGCGCTGAGAGCCTGGGCGCAAAAGTTTCAGGGTCGATTTCCGCCAAGACAGATATCTTGATTGCCGGCCCAGGCGCGGGGTCAAAGCTCAAAAAGGCTACTGAGCTTGGGGTTCAGGTCATGGATGAAGAGGCCTGGCTCGCTCTCATCGAAACCTAGATTGCGCGGGTTGCGGATTTCAGCCAGGCTTTTTGGTCTTCATCAACCTGCGGGGCAACGGCATCATAAACCCGTTCATGATAGCTGTTGAGCCAATCTACCTCAGCGTCATTGAGCAGGGATTTCTCCACCAAATTCAGATCGATGGGCGCGAGGGTAATGGTCTCAAACCCCAGAAGAGGGCGTTCACCGCCAGGCACCGGCGTCGCTTCGGTTACAATGATCAAGTTCTCAATGCGAATGCCGTAGCCGCCCTCTTTGTAATAGCCGGGCTCATTGGAGCAGACCATGCCCTCTTGAAGCGCAACATCCACAAGTCCTTTGGAAATGTTCTGTGGCCCTTCATGAACACTCAGATATGCGCCAACGCCGTGGCCGGTGCCATGATCGTAATCAAGCCCCGCGTCCCACAAAGGTTGCCGCGCCAAAATATCCAAATGCACGCCTTTTGTGCCAGCGGGAAAACGTGCGCGGGCGAGGGCGATATGACCTTTCAGGACGCGGGTAAAGCGGTCGCGCATTTCATCAGACGGCTCACCCACAGCAATAGTGCGGGTAATGTCTGTGGTGCCATCGGGGTATTGCGCGCCTGAGTCCACCAAATAGAGCTCGCCCGATTGGATGGGGCGATTGGTAGCGGTGTTAACGCGGTAATGAACGATCGCGCCGTTCGAGCCCGCACCAGAGATGGTATCGAAGCTAAGCTCTTTCAAATCTGCCGCTTCGCCGCGAAAGGCCTCCAGGCGTTTGGCCGCAGAGATCTCATCCAGCTTGCCGCTTGCTGCTTCCTCTGAGAGGAAATGCAGAAATTTTGAAACTGCAGCCCCATCACGCACGTGGGCGCGGCGCATACCATCAAGTTCAGCCGGGTTCTTACAAGCCTTCGGGAGCATGCAAGGGTCTTGGTCGCGCTCCAGCTGAGCGCCAGCTGCGTCAAGTTTGCAACGGATAATTTCGCTCGCGGTCTTGGGGTCAAGGCGCACAATTTTACCGGAAAGTTTGGCCAGCTCAGGCTCAAACTGGTCCGGTTCAAAAAGGCGCACGGCGTTGCCCAAATGGGTCATCGTATCGCTGTCGATTTTGCGCTTGTCCATAAACAAATCAACGCGTCCATCATTGCCCAAAATGGCAAAGCCAAGGGGGAAGGGCGTATGGGGCACGTCGCCACCGCGAATGTTTAAGAGCCAGGCTATGGATTCTGGTTGCGTCAGCACTGCGACGTCCTGCCCTTGGCCATGAATGACTTCGCCGATCTGGAGGCGCTTTTGTTCCGACGACAGACCAGCAATTTCAGAGGGGTGCGGCACAACAGGGGCCAGCGGCGCATCGGGCTGATCGTCCCATACGGCATCGACAAGGTTACTTTCCACCGCAACCAGTTCGGCCTTGTTTTCTCGCAGCGCTTTGCGCAGCTTCGCCGCATCTTCGACAGAATGCATCCAGGGGTCAAAGCCAATGCGCATACCGGGCTTTGCGTGGTGGGAGAGCCACTTTGCCGGCGGGTTCTCAACAAGGGATTCTGGGGTCAGAACATTGAGGTCAACTTGATCACGCACCTGCAGCGTATAGCGTCCGTCGATGAAGATGGCGGCTTCGCGGGCCAGAATGATGGCACTGCCCGCAGACCCGGTGAACCCGGTGAGCCAGGAAAGGCGCTCAGCCCGCGCAGGTACGTATTCCCCCTGATGCTCATCGCCACGGGGCACAATGAAGCCATCAAGCCCGCGCTCGGCCATTTCCTTGCGGAGTTTGGCAAGACGGATGGGGCCATTTTTAGGGTCAGTCAAAACGTCAAATGATTGAAACATTGGTGTCAGTCCAAAATGGTTGAGGCGGGGGCCGTTCTAGCCTTCCGCCCGACAAGTGTCACCCACTCGCCAAAGGTCAAACGCATCTGTGAATGGATGTGATGCCCGCGATAGGTGGCGTCAACCCTCTTGGCTTGGACATCCAATATGCCCGACAGCACCAATATCCCGCCGGGTGCAAGGGCGGCCACGATATCCGTTGCCATACGGCGCAAGGGTCCGGCCAGGATATTCGCCACAATCAGGTCAAATGGCGCGGCGGCGCGCAAGGCAGCATGGTTCAGGCCCGTGGCCGTCAGCGCGCAAAAATGCGGTGCGGCGCCGTTGGCGCGCGCGTTTTCCTGCGCCACATGGACAGATATCTGATCAATGTCACTGCCCCACACAGGAACGTGCCAGAGCTTCGCCGCGGCGATGCCCAGAATGCCTGTGCCCGTGCCAAGATCGAGGACTCGTTCGGGGCGCTCATTCATAGCGATGTGCGAGAGCGCGGTGAGGCAGCCCTCGGTAGTGCCATGATGCCCGGTGCCAAAGGCGAGCCCTGCTTCAATGAGGAGCGGTATGGTGCCGACGGGGACTTTGTCCGCGTCATGTTTGCCATGGACAAAGAAGCGCCCGGCGTGGATGGGGGAGAGTCCTTCGAGAGATTTTTCCACCCAACCCGTTTCCGCGATGGACGAGAGCGTCAGATCAATCGCCGCAAGCTCGGCGTTTTGATCGGCAATGTATGATTTAAGCACCGCAAGGTCGGGCTTGGCCTGAAAGATCACGTCGAGAGTGAAATCCGCACGGCCTTCAATCTCAAAAAGGGACGAAGCTGACGGCTCGAATGTTAGATGGGCGTCGAGGTGATCACTGATCTGCTGCAACGCGTCGCGCGGGCCCGCCGCCGATAGCTGCCACAAGCTCAAGACGTGCGCTCCACAAATGATGAAATCACGCGCTTCGCTCCGCCTTCAAAGTCCACCAAGAGCTTATTGCCGTCGACTTCAGTGACAACGCCGGCACCAAACTTGGGGTGTCGCACCGCTTCGCCAACTAAGTAGCTCGCAGCGGAGGGATCGTTCGTGGCCACGAGTTTGCTCACTTCCTCGATCACTTGTGTAAAGCCTGATGGCTTGCGCGCTCCTTCTTCGCTGGCGCGCTTCATGCGTTGCCAACCGGGGCTGGCATAGGTGCTCTCAAAAGTTTGCGCGTCGTCAAATCGCGAACCGCCGTGGCCATAGAGCCCTTCGCCGGCGTTGAGATCAATATGGTCTTCGGGCAGCTCGTCGATAAAGCGTGAGGGTAGGGACGAGACCCACGAGCCATGGGTGCGGCGATTGGCGGCAAAGCTGATGCGGGCTTCTTCTTTTGCGCGGGTGATACCCACATAGGCCAAGCGGCGTTCTTCTTCGAGGCCTGCCAGACCACTTTCATCCAGCGAGCGTTGGTGCGGGAACAGGCCTTCTTCCCAGCCTGGCAAAAACACGAAGGGAAACTCCAGGCCTTTGGCGCTGTGGAGCGTCATGATGTTGACCTTGTCGTCGGTGTCATTTTGCTCTGCGTCCATCACCAGGGAGACGTGCTCCAGATAACCTGCAAGACTATCAAACTGCTCCATGCCGCGAACAAGCTCACGCAAGTTATCAAGCCGCCCCGGCGCTTCGGGGGAGCGATCATTTTGCCACATCTCAGTATAGCCGCTCTCATCAAGCACGATCTCAGCCAGCTCTGTGTGAGGTAGAGTTTTGGAAAGCCCCTGCCACCGATCCACCGCTTCGATAAATCGCGCCACTGCTGTGCGCGCCCGGTTTGGCAGCTCGTCTGTTGTGACAAGAGTGCGGCAAGCGCGCATGAGCGTAGTGCCTTGCCCGCGCGCTGTGCGATGCATGGTCTGCAGCGCCACTTTGCCGAGGCCCCGTTTTGGCAAGTTGATGATGCGCTCAAATGCCAGATCGTCATCGGGTTGAGCAATGAGACGTAAATAGGCATTGGCATCGCGTATTTCGCGGCGCTCATAAAACCGCGGGCCGCCGATGACGCGATAGGGAACGCCGATGGTCAAAAAGCGATCTTCAAACTCGCGCATTTGGAAGCTGGCGCGCACCAAAATGGCCATGTCATGGAGATCGCGGCCTTTGGTATGCAGGGCTTCGATCTCATCGCCAATTTGCCGCGCTTCTTCTTCCCCATCCCAAACCCCGCGCACCATCACCGGGCTGCCCGCCTCGGCCTCCGTCCATAGGGTTTTGCCCAAGCGCCCCTCATTGGCCTTGATGAGCCCACTTGCCGCGCCAAGAATTTGCGGCGTGGAGCGATAGTTCTGCTCAAGGCGAATAACTTTCGCGTCGGGGAAGTCCTTTTCAAACTTCAAAATGTTGTCGACCTCAGCCCCCCGCCAGCCATAGATGGATTGGTCGTCATCACCGACGCAACAAATATTCTTTGAGCCCTGCGCCAACAACCGCAGCCAAAGATACTGCGCCACGTTGGTATCTTGGTACTCATCCACCAGCATGTATTTGAAGCGCTCTTGGTAGGACTTCAATACATCTGGGTTTTCCTGAAACAGGCGCAGGTTCTCAAGCAACAGATCACCAAAGTCAGCCGCATTGAGAACTTTCAAGCGCTCCTGATAGAGGCGATACATCTTGATGCCCTTGCCCTCAGCGTAGGCATGGGCGTCAGCTTCGGGAACCTTGGCCGGGGTAAGGCCCTTGTTCTTCCAGCGGTCAATGAGCCCCGCCAGATTGCGCGCGGGCCAGCGTTTGTCATCGATGCCCTCGGCTTCAATGAGCTGCTTAAGCAATCTGATTTGGTCGTCTGTATCGAGAATGGTGAAGTTGGACTTGAGGCCAAGAAGCTCCGCATGGCGGCGCATGATTTGTGCGCCGATGGAATGGAACGTGCCGAGCCACTGCATGCCTTCAACCACCCCGCCAATCAATTGGCCAATGCGGTTTTTCATTTCCCGCGCCGCTTTGTTGGTGAAGGTTACGGAAAGGATCTGCCCGGGCCACGCGCGGCGTGTGAACAAAAGATGCGCCAGCCTTGTGGTCAGCACGCGGGTTTTGCCGGTCCCCGCGCCAGCAAGCACAAGCACTGGCCCCTCGAGGGCTTCCACGGCCTCGCGCTGCGCTGGATTAAGCGCTTGCAAATAGGGCGGAACCGCAAGCGGGGTATCGCTAGCGGGGCGCAAAGTATCTTCCTCGGAGAGATCACCAAGGGGGTCGGAAGTGCGGTCAGACATGATTCCCGGACCCTAGCATGGGGAGCGTTAGCGGTGCTCCTCAATATGCGCCTCAATTAGCGCCGTATTATAGGCCTTAAGGGCATCTTCCCGCCGCACAATGCCCACCAGTTTGGGCTCGTCGTCGGAGGTCCAAACGGCAATTTCCCGCGCATGGCGGGTTTCAATCAGCGCCAAGGCGCGCTCCAAGGTGGCATCAGGATAGAGCACGGGGCGGGTATCGTCTTCTGGTTGGAGGGCGGGGGGTGGCTGCATAAACTCGCGCACGCGAATGGTTTTGAGCAGCGCCACCGGGGCACCGGAGCGAAGATCAAAGTCGCGCTTTGTAAGCTGCCACTGAAAAAAGCTGTGCCCCAGCAGTGATTGCGTCGTGAGGGTGGCAATAGAGACCGAAACCATAAGCGCGATCATGATCTCGTAGTCCCCCGTGAGCTCAAACACGATCAGCACAGTTGAGATCGGCGCCCCTAGTACGGCGGCGGCGACGGTGCCCATGCCCACCAGGGCGTACATGCCTTCTGATCCGGCGATACCTGGAAATAATGTGACCATGACAATGCCCATGGCCGCGCCGGTCATGGCCCCTAAATAGAGCGAAGGCGAGAACACACCGCCGCCAAAGCGGCTCGCCAGCGTGATGGATGTAGCAATGATCTTTGCCGCCAACAGCCCCACCAACAGGAGCAGGCCAAAGCCGCCGCGAAGGGCTGTATCCGTTGCCTCATATCCAACGCCCAATACCTGTGGGAAGGCGATGGCAATGGCGCCAACAGCAGCCCCGCCGATTACCGGTCGTAGCCACAAGGGAATGTTAATCGCTTTTGCGCGCTCATCGGTCCACATGGCGGTGCCCATGAAGGCCATGGCAACGAACGCGCCCACAAGCCCCAGCAGGGCGAAGGCGGGCATCTGCAAGTAGGAGCCAAATTCGTGCGGCGGCACAATGAAGGCGGGAAAATCGCCCAGCACAAGACGCGAGAGGATCGCGGCAATGACGCTGGCAATGACCACGGGTGCAAAGGCGCGCAGGGCGTAGTGCCCAAGGATTACTTCAAGCGCAAACAAAACACCCGCGAGCGGCGCATTGAATGATGCGGAAATGGCGGCCGCGACGCCGCAGCCCAGCAATATGCGATTGAGCAGGGGCGGGTAGCCAAATCGTTGCGCCAGGACCGATCCAATGCTGGCCCCCAAATGCACCACAGGGCCTTCGCGGCCTGCGCTTGCCCCCACGCCAAGTGAAAGCGCTGAGATGAGCGCGCTGCGAATTCCTGTGCCCCCATCCATGCGCCCACCGCGCAGGGCCCGCACTTCAATCACATCAGAGACCGCATGCGCGCGTTTTTCTTTCACAAGAAAATGGAGTGCCAATCCCACCAGCAATCCGCCCAGGGTAGGAGCGAGCAAGAGATGCCACCAGCTCATTTGCGCAGCGAAGGAAAATAGCGTGGCCTCCGTGGTGCCATAAAATGCGATGGTGATAACTTCTATAAGCAGACGGAACCCGATGGCGGCCAGCGCAACGATGACGCCGATGATTGCGGCCAGCAGCCAAACCACAGGTTGGCGTTGCCGCGTCCACCCCGCAGGTCCCATGCGTCGCCAGAGATGGGCCATAAGGCGTTTAATCATGGGCGGTATCAAGGGTTGCGAGAATGGCCTTGCGATGCTCATCAAGTTGCGGCGCGGGCGCGCGGATTGCGGGGTCAGCCACGCCTTTGATCTTTACCGGGTTGCCGCCCATGCGAATCGCGCCCGCCTCCGGGTCCGTTGCCGTAATGATCATATTACGGGCAGCTATTTGCGGGTCGCCCAAGACGTCTTCAATGTTGTTGATGGGTCCGCAGGGAAGCCCCGCTGCTTCAAGGCGCGCAAGCCATTGCGATGAGGTTTCCCGTGCCAGCGCAGACTCGATTTCAATTTTTAGCGCATCATGGTGCTCGGTGCGCGCGGCGTTGCTTTTGAAACGCGCGTCGGCGGGCAATTCTGCCAACCCCAACGTGCGGCAAAGTTTATCAAACAAACCATCATTGCCCGCAGCGATAACGATGTAGCTATCGGAAGTTTTATAGGCCTCAAACGGTGTGATGGAGGGGTGCCGCGCGCCGATGGGCCCAGGTATTTCGCCGGTGGCGGTATAGCGCGCCAAAGCATTTTCCAAGATGGCCACCTGGGCATCAAGCATAGAGACATCAATAAAGGCCCCTTTGCCATTGCGCGCGCGATCAAACAGGGCGGCATTGATGGCCGTGGCGGTAAAGAGCCCAGCGGTGATGTCGCCAATGGAGCTGCCAACGCGCGTGGGTGGGCCGCCGGGATGCCCGGTCAGGCTCATGATCCCGCCCATCGCTTGCACCACCATGTCGTAGGCGGGTTTAGTTGCATAGGGGCCGGTTTGCCCAAAACCTGACACGGCGGCATAGATCAACTGCGGAAATTGGTGGCAAAGATCTTCATATCCCAAATTCAGTTTGGCCATGGTGCCAGGGCGAAAGTTTTCGATGAGCACATCGGCGGTTTCAAGCAACGCCAGAAAGGTGCTTATGTCATCGGTGTTTTTGAGATCAAGAGCGATGGATTGTTTGCCGCGATTGAGTGACATGAAGTAGGCGGACTTCCCCCCAATGAAGGGGCCGATGTGCCGCGCATCATCACCGGTCTCTGGGCGTTCAACTTTGATCACCTCCGCGCCCAGATCGGCCAGAACCATGGTGCAGTAAGGCCCCGCAAGGATGCGCGTCAGATCAATAACGCGAACGCCTTTCAAGGGTGCCGGATATGGCTCATCGGTCATGCGGGGTCTTTGTCATCAGGCGCGCCCGGGTCATCAAGTTTGTGATCGTCGAGCGTGGTTTTCTCGTGACTTCGCTCAAGTTCTTCGCGCGCCTTTTCAGCCTTAGTGCGCCCATGCAGGGCGCGGTTGGCGCTGGCTGTGGTTTCTTTGCCAGTACGAGATTTAGCTTTGCGGAAGCGGTTCAGGTTAACGACATTGTCAGCGCGATCAGTCATGATTATTGGCCTTATGGATGCCCTAGTTGAGGCGATAGATTAGCAAAAGACTCGGGGGGGCTCACAAGAGCGGATCAGGCAGTGATCGGGCGAATTCTCACATTCTTTGCAGCATTGGCGGCGCTGGCCTTGGCGGCGGCCCTCATCGTGCCTGCGATTACAGACTGGAATGCGCAACGCGCGCCGCTTGAAGCCCGGCTGAGCGAGGCCATTGGTGCCCCTGTGACCCTCAATGGTGCCGTTGCGGTGCGTTTGCTGCCAAGCCCGCGGTTAACCGCGTCGCAGGTCGATTTGGCAGATAGCCAGGCTCGCCTCAGTATTGAAGACGCCAACGTGAGGGCGGAACTCGATCTCTGGCCGCTGTTGCTGGGCCGGGTTGTGGTCAATCGTATGGTTATTGCCGATGGCACCATGCGGCTTGCAGGGGATGTGCCCACGCTCCGGAGCCTTGCTGATGAGTTGGCGCTGCGTCTTTCTGCCGGGCAGGGAAGCTATCGATATCTGTTCGCGCCGTCTCTGCTTGAATGGGGCACGTTGGCGCTGGAAAACCCGCGCGCGGAAATTTGGGCAGATGGGCCAGACACGCCCGTTCGCAGCACCCTCAGCGCCGGTTCCTTGCGCGCTGAAGTGTTGCTTCGTCCACAGATCGACGAGAGCTGGCAACTAACGGCGCGGGCGGTGTGGGGCGCTGAGCTTTTAGAGTTGCGCTTCAATGGCAGCCTGGACAGCTTTGCCCCTGGCGCCACCATGGGCGGTGAGCTTGCAATTACCGCGGAAAATCTTGCCGCGTTATGGGGGGAAGAAAGCGGTCCGTCGTTCGTGGTGCGCGGTGCATGGCAGGCCCAGGGCAATCTCTGGCGAACTGAACCGCTTGAGGTCACTCTGGGCACCGCTCGCGCCGTGGCAGAGTTGCAGCTTGATACCCATACCGCTCACTTTTTTGATCTGGCCCTTTCAACCTCATTGGCAGACTTGGATGCCTTGGGTGTTCGCATCGCAGACACGCGTGTGCAAATTGTTGGCTCTCTTCTTGGTGGTTATCGCTCCAGCGCGCCGCAGTGGCTAAATGGCCGTGTCCGCATTGATGCCAATGGCTTGCTGCTCGGTGCGCGGGCCATCCGGGAAAGCTCATTTGATTTCGTGCTGACAGAAGGGCTTGTGGAACTTACCAGCGCCAATGCGCAATTGCCGGGGGGAACACATCTTGTGCTGGCCCGCCGCCGCGATCTCGCCCGGCGACTCACGGTTCAATCCGACAATCTGCGGGCATTGCTTGCCTGGGCGGGCCTTGATGTCGATCAAATCGCCGGTGATCGCCTGCAGGCCGTTGCAGTGGACGCCACTATCAGCGAGCAGGAGGGCCCGCGCTACATTTCCCTGGATCAAATTCGTCTTGATGGGGGAACCGCAGAGGGATCAATCGAGGAAGGCGAGGATGGGCGGTTTGAAATCACCCTGGCTGCAGCGGATCTAAATATTGATGCCTATGCGGCTTATGGCACTTCGGGCGGTTTCTTGGACCGGGTACGGACGTTGGGCGCTGTTCTCGTTGAAGATCAGCTCTCGGCGATTTCATTGTCGGGGCGCAATATACAGCTAGGCGGCAGTGCCGTGGATCAGCTTCATCTTGCGGCCCGCAATGTGGCAAATCGATTGATTATCGACGAAGCGCGCCTTGGCTTTGCCGGTGGTGGCTCGCTTGAAGTGCGCGGATCATGGGCGCCTGAAGCCGACATGTCGTTGCGCGTGACCGGGCAAGCGGTAGCGCCCATGTTGTTTGCGGGGTTGCCCATCGTGCCGCGCGAACCAGCGGATATCGACATGACCATTGAGCGGCATAATCTTGAAGGTGCCCTAAATGGGACGTTGCTGTCAGAGGGACTCAACATTGATATCAATGGTCTTGATGCGCCGGATGGGGGGCTGAGCGGACATATTGTTGCGCGTGGAGAAACCCCGGGCGCCTTGGCGCGGGCGCTTGGGCTTGGTGTGTTTGCTGCAGAAAATGCAGGTCAGGCCGAACAGCTTTTCATTGATTGGACGGGGCCACTATCTGGCGGCACCCTAACCGCGCGGCTTGAGTTGCCGGGGCTTTCCGTTCTTGCCGCCGGTGAGGCCACTTCACCGTTGGCAGAAGACATTGCCGCAACGTTGCGCCTTGAGGGCAATCTTGCCAGTGCGCAGGCCGCGCTCTCAGTCTTGGGGGGACCGCATTTTGAGGCCCTGGACCAGCTTATGCTGTCCGCTGCGGGGCAGCTGCGGATTTCAGGCGGACGCTGGCGCTTTACCTCAGCAAGTGTTGAAGCGGGGTCGCAATCCCTGGTGCTTGATTTAAGCGGGTCCCTGAGCGGTGACGCGCGACTTGTGGGGCGGGTGGGCATGGAAGCGCTCAGCTTTGCCGCGCCGCGCGCGTCGGAAGAAGAAGCCATTCCATTAGAAGATCTTGATGTCGCCGCCGTCCCGCAATTGGCGTGGTCGACAGGTGTCTTTCGCAGCGATTGGCTGACCCATGCAAATGCGGACATTAATTTCGAAATTGATCAATTGACAATTGCCGGCGTGGCGCTGAGCGATGCCACCGCGCGCATCGGCGTGGGGTCGGGCGCGGTGACCGTATCACAAGCGAGCGCTCATATTGGTCCCGGCGTGGTGACAGGGTCGGGCACCATCACGGTGGATGGCCCGGCGCTCGCCCTGTCATTGGATTTGGCGGGGGAGGAATTGCCCGCGGGCATTATCGCAAACATTGCCGGGTTGCCCAACGTATCAGGGGTGTTGGCGCTTGCGGCCCATTTGAACGGTCGCGGGCGGAGCCCCTTTGATCTTGTCGCCGGTCTTGAAGGCCGTGTTGATATGGGGCTCACCGATGGCACGCTTAACACCATTGCCATGGGCCCCTTTGCAGCAGCGGTGGATGTTGTGCGCACCCGGCGTGCCTTAAGAGAGGCCGCCAATGCGGCCATGTTGAGCGGGCGAACGGGTGTCGCGCGCCTTACCGGAAGCATGAGTGTCAATCATGGTGTGCTTGATCTCACGGGCCTGAACGGTGTTGCGGAGACGGGCGCTATGTCGGTGGCGGGCAGCATTGATCTGCGCTCGCAAATCGTTGATGTGGAAACAGTGTTTCAGTTTGATGACAAAGAGGTTGGGCCCCTGTCTGCGCTGGTTGCCTTTCGCGGTGTCAATGGAAACTTGAGCCAAAGCATCGATATCACCGCGCTACAACAAGCCATCGGCCCGCGCCTGGCGGATACTTCTGAGGGCCTGTTAAGCGAGGAAGATTTGCCGGAGGACTTGCAAGAATTGCTGCGCGCCTATGAAGACGCGATTCCTGTTGAAGAAATATCTGCAGATTAACGACCTTGAACCTGTCTCAATACATAAACTCTCAGCGCACTTGAGAGTCCTTGCTCGGTAGAGCGGGCCGCATCGATTTCGGTAATCAGTTTGTTGAGGGAGAGCCCGCGCTTTTGAGCGATCTCCTTCAGCGCTGCCCAAAATTCAGGTTCTAAGGAGACCGACGTGCGATGCTTGGCGATGGTGACGGATCGTTTAACGCCGTCGCTCACAGGACTAGTCCCTCGGGCCGAGCATATCTTCGGCGCGCACGACCTTGTCGAACTCCTCCGCCGTGACATAGCCAAGGTTCACCGCTTCTTCGCGCAAGGTCGTACCGTTTTTGTGGGCGGCCTTGGCAATCTTGGTGGCCTTGTCATATCCGATCACCGGTGCCAGGGCGGTGACGAGCATGAGCGAGCGACCCATCAAATCAGCGATGCGATCTTCATTGGCGGTGATGCCTGATACACAATTGTCAGCGAACGATTTTGATGCGTCCGCCAGCAAACGGATCGATTGCAATGTGTTATAGGCGATGAGCGGCTTAAAGACATTGAGTTCCAGATGTCCCTGACTGCCAGCGAAACTTGTGGAGACATTGTTGCCCATCACCTGGGCGCAGACCATGGTCATGGCTTCGCACTGGGTCGGGTTTACTTTGCCCGGCATGATAGACGAGCCCGGCTCATTTTCCGGCAGTTGCAATTCGCCAAGACCTGAGCGCGGTCCTGACCCCAAAAGCCTAATGTCGTTAGCGATTTTAAACAGGCTCACGGCCACAGAATTGAGCGCGCCGTGGGCCTCCACCATGCCGTCATGGGTGCCGAGGGCTTCGAATTTATTTGGGGCGGTGATGAAGGGCAGTTTGGTCAACCCGGCAACTTCTTCGGCAAATTTTTCTGCAAAGCCAGGTTTTGAGTTAAGCCCCGTGCCCACAGCAGTGCCCCCTTGGGCGAGTTCATAGAGCGCGTCGAGGGTTCTTTCCACACGGGTAATGCCTTTGTCGAGCATGGTCACATAGCCGGAAAATTCCTGACCCAGTGTCAGCGGTGTCGCGTCTTGCATGTGGGTGCGACCGATCTTGATGATCGCTTTGAATTCCTGGGCTTTGTCGTTCAAGGCATTACGCAATTGGGTCAAGCTTGGCACCAGGCGGTGGACAATTTCTTCCGCCGTCGCGATATGCATGGCGGTGGGAAATGTATCGTTGGAGCTTTGCGAGCGGTTCACATGATCGTTGGGGTGAACGGGATCTTTTGAGCCCTTTTCGCCGCCCAACATTTCGATGGCGCGATTTGAAACCACTTCGTTCGTGTTCATGTTGGATTGGGTGCCAGATCCGGTTTGCCACACCACCAGCGGGAAGTGATCGTCAAGCTTGCCTTCGGCCACTTCCATCGCTGCATCGGCAATGGCTTTGCCCAGCTTGGCATCCATATTGTCCATGGCGAGATTGGTGCGAACGGCGGCGAATTTGACCACGCCCAGTGCCCGGATCAGCGGGCTTGGCATGGTTTCCCCGCCAATGTCGAAATTCTTCAGGCTGCGCTGGGTCTGCGCGCCCCAATAGCGGTCCAATGGCACCTCCAAAGGGCCAAAGCTATCGGTTTCGGTGCGGGTTTTGGTCATCGGGGGTCTCGCATAGGTCGTGTGGTTTGCGCCGCTGGTGTAGCATGGCCGGGTTGGAACGTCATCTGAGCAAACCGAAATAGGCAGTCCGCCGCAGCGGTCATTTGGAACCCATGCCGGGTGCCGCGCGGGCTATTTCTTGCGGAAGGCGTCCAGGCTGACCACGTCTGCGCTGTCATTGCTGCCGCCCTCGGCTGGGGGCTCAGCGGTCGTGCCAGCGGGCAGGGCTTTTGGCGTTTCCGGTGCGGGCAGGGCGTTGCCCAGGTTGTCGGAGTCTGGTTCCTGGAACTGCAAGCCAAACTGGACCGATGGATCGAAGAACCCTTTGACCGCTTTATAAGGCACCACCAACCGCTCAAGCACTTTTGAGAACGTCAAGCTGATCTGAAAGTGGTCTTCGTGCACCTCCAGGTCCCAGAACTGATGCTGAATCACAATGGTCATGTCTTCGGGATAGCGCTCTTTCAATGCATCGGAAACTTCCACACCGGGCGCTGTAGTGGAAAACGCAATAAAGAAATGATGTTCCCCCGGCAGGCCTTCGGAAAGGACCACCTCAAGGGCTTGCCGCACGACGCCGCGAAGGGCTTCCTGCGCCATCAAGTCATACCGCATCAAATCTTTCGACATGGATACACGCTTCTTTTCTAAAACATCCCCACGAAGAATCTACGCCGTCTTCCCGCTATCCTTCGTGTCATACAAGGTACTTGGGGGCGGGGGCGTGTCAATGCAACAAGCCGCACCAGCCGGTGTCTATCCGTCACGAAAGCTGAATAAAGGCAATTACTTAGCTGGTGTTGCTTCCGCGTCGCAGGGGACATCTTGCGGGGCAAACATGGGTGTTTTGTAACCCATGAGACCCTTTGATTGCGCATAGGCGACGCGAATCACAAGATCAGGGCTCAATTGGGCTTCTTCCGCGCGGCCAAAAATCAGCAAAGCTTCGAACAAAAGCCGATCAATGCCATCGAGCGCCACCCCATGGGCGGCCGGATCGGCGGCACCGCGAAGCGCCTCAAGTCGATCTGTAATATCAAGGGCGATGCCGCGAAGAATGCACGCCGCATCATTGCCCGGCTGGATCACCCGTAGTTCGGCAGATGTTGCCTCGGTTTCCACCACAAAGGCGGCAGCCGCTTGATCGAAGCTGTCGGTCTCGGTGTCAGGCTCAGCGGCGGCGGTTTGCCATAATTCCAGAAGCCCCTGGGTTTCACCGCGCAAGGATTCCACCTGATCAAGCCAGGACTCCACGGCGCCTTGAACCTGCGGCGAATCTTGCGCCATGGCCGCGCTGGCCAAAAGGCCAATCGCCAACCCGGTCAACAGCCCCAAAATGCGGACCATGAACATGCGCCATTCCTCCTGCACAAAACCAGGCATTTGCCTGAATTCATGGCCAAAAGGTCTCATGGTGAGGCAAAGGAAAGGTAAAGGCTGAGGTGAAAAGGTGGAGGCTTCTGTTGCCAGGTGCCTCCGAACCCCGCCTAACCCTGCTAAGGGCTAGGGCTTAAAGTTTAGGCACTCAAACTGCATTACGCAGCAAGAGCCACCTGAGCATCGTTGTCATTTGCAACTATGCGAACGGCCCGATAACGGCGGTACCATGCCGAGCGAAAGTTACACCTTTACACGTCCGTCGATCCTATTTCGCCCCCACAAAAACCCAGCAAAACCTGTAGATTACTGGGCTTGTGGTGGAGGCGCCGGGTACCGCCCCCGGGTCCGAACCGCTTATTACGTGGCCATTTATCGCCATAGCTGACCGAAGCCAGCACCCCCTATATAAGCCCTATCGGCCCTGAATAAAAGGTGTGCGAAGCCCTCGCAAACGGTGGGCGCAAGCTTAACGAGCGGTTAACATGCCGCTGATTCTTGAATTGGAGACCCCCTTTATGACCTATTCCGATGACCGCGTATGGACCGTGTACCTCAGCGGCGAAATTCACACTGATTGGCGCAAGAAAATTGCCAAGGGCTGCAAAGCTGCGGATCTGGCCATCGATCTCGTCTCCCCCGTCCTGGAACACGAGGAAAGCGACGGCATTGGCGAGCGCATTCTGGGCAAGGAAGACAAATCGTTTTGGCGCGACCACAAGGGCGCTAAGATCAATGCCATTCGCAATCGCACTCTGATGGAAACCTCTGACATTGTGGTGGTGCGCTTTGGCGACCAGTACAAGCAGTGGAACGCGGCCTTCGACGCGGGCTTTGCTGTGGCCAATGAGAAAATTTTGATCACGCTTCATGAAGAAGGCCACACCCACGCGCTCAAGGAAATCGATGCAGCGGCCATGGCGGTCTGCGAAACGCCGGAGCAAGTTTGCCAGATTTTGGAATACGTTATCGACGGGGATTTGGGCTAAGGCATGAAGCAGTATCTCGACCTCCTACAACGCATCCTTGATGAAGGTGTCGACAAGCCGGACCGCACAGGCACGGGCATCCGCTCTGTGTTTGGGCACCAGATGCGTTTTGATCTGGCTGAAGGGTTTCCCCTGGTCACCACAAAGAAGTTGCATTTGAAGTCGATCATTCATGAGCTTTTGTGGTTCATCGCCGGCGACACGAACATTCACTACCTCAAGGAACACGGCGTTTCGATTTGGGACGATTGGGCGGATGAAAATGGCGAGCTGGGGCCCGTCTATGGACACCAGTGGCGGTCTTGGCCCAACCCCGGCGGGCGCGACATTGATCAGCTGGCGTGGGTGCAAAATGAAATCCGCACCAATCCCTATTCGCGGCGGCTGGTTGTGTCCGCATGGAACCCGTCAGATGTGCCAGATATGGCGCTGCCGCCGTGCCATTTGATGTTTCAGTTCTATATGGCGGACGGCCGGCTTAGCTGTCAGATGTATCAACGCTCCGCCGATACGTTCCTTGGGGTGCCGTTTAATATCGCTTCCTATGCGCTGCTCACCATGATGATGGCCCAAGCATGCGAGTTAGAGCCCGGCGATTTTGTGCATACGCTGGGGGATGCGCATCTTTATCACAATCACATTGATCAGGCGCGCGAGCAACTAACGCGTGATCCGCTGCCTCTGCCAAAGATGAAGCTGAATGCAGCGGTCAATGACGTGTTCGCTTTCACCTATGGTGACTTTGATCTTGAGCGTTATGAAGCCCACCCGCATATCAAAGCGCCTATAGCGGTCTGATGGCTCTCACCATTCGAGATGCCGCGCCGGGGGATGAAGGCACAATGCTGCGCTTCATCCGTATTTTGTCTGAGCATGAACACGCGCAAGATCGCGTAACGGCCACAGAAGAAAAACTACACGGCCTTTTCTTTGGGCCAAAAAAAATCGCCGACGCCATCATCGCGGAATGGGACGGTGCCCCTTGCGGCCATGCGCTCTACTATCCAACCATCTCCAGCTATCTTGCAGAACCCATGGTCTATCTCGAAGACGTTGTGGTGGACTCCGCCTATCGCAGCAAAGGCATTGGCCGCGCCTTGATGGCGACAGTTGCTGCGCGCGGTGTGGCCTTTGGCGCGGTACGCATGTACTGGTCTGCCCTTGACTGGAACAAGGGCGCTATCGCCCTATATGACAAGATCGGCGCAGAGCGACTAAGCGGCGCCTTATCATTCAAACTGCAAGACGAGGGCCTGCGCGCCTTCGCGAAAGAGGCAACTGGTGACTGATCCGCGTATTTCTATTGTAGTGGCTATGGGCAAAGACAATCGCGTCATCGGGCACGACGGCGGCCTGCCGTGGCGCTTGCCCGGCGACATGAAGAAGTTCAAAGCGCTGACCATGGGCAAGCCCATTATTATGGGCCGCAAGACCTATGAAAGCATCGGCAAGCCGTTACCCGGGCGCACCAACATTGTCGTCACGCGCAATGAAAATTGGCAGGAAGACGGCGTTAATGTGTTTCGTGATCTGGATGATGCCCTGACGGCAGCGAAACTGATTGCGTCCAAAGATGGTGTAGATGAGATCTGCATCATTGGCGGCGCGGAAATTTACGGCAATGCGCTCGATCGCGCAGACGTCATTCACATGACCGAAGTGGAAGGTGATGTTTTGGGTGAGACTATTTTCCCCGCATTGGTTTCTTCTGAATGGGGCGTCTCAGACCATGAGGACTTCCCCGATCACCCCAATGCCACGCACAAGGCAAGCTATGTGCGTCTGGAGCGGCGCACCTAATCCTCAAGCGGCGTGTAAATCGCATCGAACATAGCGCGCCAGGTTTCGCCTTCATCTGTTGAAATATCGATGCGTTGGCTCACCGTGCCGTCTTCATTGGGCGAAAGAGTTGTACGGTCGAGGTAAGGGCCGTCTTCGCCTAGAGATTGGCCTTGAAATATCAACGTGCCATCGCCCTGCCGGTCAATAAGTTCTTTGTTCTTAAGGCCCCAGGGCAGGGAGGTATCGCTGGTGACCCAAACCTGATGCCAGGTCTGCTCAAGGATGGCGAAATAAAATAATGACGTGGCGCGGCCACTGCGCGCGCTGTCCCAATATTCGTGGATGGCGCAGCCGCCTGCATCCCATTCAATGATGTTCTGACCATAAACGTGCTCACCGCTTGTGCTGGTGACAGTCCACTCCCCAATCCAGAAGTCCAGTGCGCGGCCCACCTCTGTAGCGCGGCAGGGAAATTCGTCCTCGCCAGCGCTCACAGGTAAGCCAAATCCGAGCAGGGCAACGGCGATTGTGCCAATGGCGAGAACCTTCATGCTGTCTCCTCTTGCCCCCCGGCTGGCTGCAGTTTATCTGCGATGCGAAACCGGGCGAGTCACACTACGGTGAGGCCATTGAGAGGAGCGCCGCATGGACGAGGTTGTTTCAGGCCTGCAATTTCCCGAAGGCCCTATTGCCATGCCCGATGGCAGTGTGATTTTGGTTGAGATTGCCCGCGGGACGCTCAGCCGCGTGTGGAACGGTAAGACAGAAGTGATCGCTGATCTGGGCGGCGGCCCGAACGGTGCGGCCATCGGCCCGGACGGTGCTTGTTATGTTTGCAACAACGGCGGCTTCAAATGGTCCAAGCGCAATGGGCTGCTGACGCCCTATGGCCGCCCGGACAATTACATCAGCGGCAGCATCCAGCGCGTGGACCTCAGCACGGGCAAGTTCGAGACGATCTACACCGCTTGCGGTGGGCATCAGCTCAATGGTCCCAATGACATTGTGTTCGACGAGGATGGAAATTTCTGGTTCACCGACTTAGGCAAGCATCATGACCGGGTGCGCGACGTCAGCTCTCTCTTCTATGCCAAGCCCGATGGCTCCTCCGTCAAGGAAGTCATCCACCCGCTCACAGAATCCAACGGCGTTGGCCTCTCCCCCGACGGCAAGACCGTTTATGTGGCGGAGACAGGCCCCGGACGGCTCTGGGCATGGGACCTCAAATCCAATGGCACTATCGATCCGGCACTATCGGCCAATAAGGGTCGGTTGGTGGCAGGGCTGCCGGGGTTGCAGATGTTTGATTCGCTCAGTGTGGATGCTGAAGGCCATATTTGCGTGGCCACGCTCATCAATGGCGGGATTACTTCCATTTCCCCTGATGGGGCTGAGATTGAGCATTTTGCCACCGGCGACCCTATGACCACGAATATCTGTTTTGGCGGAAATGACCTCCAAGACGCCTATCTTACCTTGTCCGGCACCGGGCGATTGGTGCGGACCCATTGGAAAAGGCCCGGAACACCGCTCTGGTTTCTGAACCGCTGATGAATGAGGGTGAGGGGTCGGATTAAGCACCGATGGTTAAGATCGTTGCGTTCTGGCGATGGCTTCGCCACAATTCCGCAATGTCTGGGGCGTAACAGTTTTGAGGGGCATTAGGCCCCGCTTGAGAAGGAATGACGAAAATGAAAATGGCTCTCGGGTTTGCAGCGGCAATGGCCGCCGCGCTTGTTATGGCAGCGCCGGTTTCAGCGCAGGATTGGTCCGAACCACCAACCTATGGCAGCGCGCAACTAACCAGTGGATTTGCGCCGGACCCCCACCTCGTCAATCTCACCGCTGGCGGGTCAATTGATGCTTCGCAATCCATCAGTGGATCTTGCCGTGGCTTCGTAGCCAATGCGCCGGACTTTGATCTTTATTTCACACCTGGCAACGCCGGGCTGCCCCTCGCAGTTTCCGCAACATCAAACTCTGATACCACATTGGTGATCAATGGTCCCGATGGGCGCTGGTATTGCGACGATGACGGCGGTGGCGAAGTGAACCCCTCAATCGTGTTCAATAGCCCGCAAGAAGGTCTCTATAATATTTGGGTCGGCACCTACAATAACGCGCCGGCCGATGCACAACTTTCAATTTCTGAACTAGGAACGTTTTAGAACACGCAAGTTCTTGGGGTGGCGTAGTTGATGAGTGCACGAATTTCCATTGGCGCAGGTATTGTGATGGCGTTGGCCGTTGCCGCACCTGCCTGGGCACAAAACGCCGACGCCACGCCAACTTATGGCGATGTAGAGCTTAGCTCTGGGTTTGATCCAGACCCCTATGAGACGCGCATTCAGGCGGGGGGGCCGCTTGATGGTTCTGAGTCATTTGGAAAATCCTGTCCCGGCTACATTGCCGCCGCCCCTGACATCAACTTCGATTTTGCGGCATCAGATCGACCGCTCTACATCTATATTGATGCGGATGCGGACACCACGCTGATTATCATCGGACCTGATGGCGAACCTTATTGCGATGATGACAGCGGCAAGGGATTGAATGCGGCGGTGATTTTTTTGACGCCGCAATCAGGTCTCTACCACATTTGGGTGGGCACCTATCGCAGTGGCGCGGTGCATCCGGCGTCGATCATGTTTTCTGAAATTGGTGTCGACTGAGCGCGCCTAAAGTTTTGCCGCTACGGCGTTTGCCAATGCGACAAACGGAGCGGCGGCTTTGCTATCCGGCGCGAATGCTGTGATGGGCGTGCCATCATCTGACGTTTCGCGAATTTCTGGATAGAGCGGAATTTCCGCTAACAAATCTGCACCAAGGGTTTTGGCGGTGCGCTTCACGCCGCCCTCGCCAAAGATATAGCTGCGGCTTCCATCGGGGCCTTCAAACCAGGCCATGTTTTCCACCATGCCCAAAACCTTGACGCCGACGCGCTCAAACATGGCGAGGCCACGGCGAGCGTCAATCAAAGCAATCTCTTGCGGTGTGGAAACGATCACGGCCCCCGCCACAGGCACCCGCTGTACCAGCGTTAGTTGCGCATCGCCGGTGCCAGGGGGCATGTCTACCACCAACACATCAAGTTCGCCCCATTCCACGTCTTTGAGCATTTGCGTGACCGCGCTCATCACCATGGGGCCGCGCCAGATCATCGGCGTGTCTTCATCTACTAAAAACCCCATGGACATGACCTTGATGCCAAACGCCTCCATGGGCTGAAGTTTTTTGCCGTCGCTTTCTGGCTTGCCAGTGAGCCCCAACATGCGCGGCATGGACGGGCCATAGATGTCAGCATCCAAAAGTCCCACGCGCTTGCCTTGGTTTGCCAGCGCAATAGCAAGGTTCACTGCCACGGTGGATTTCCCTACGCCGCCCTTGCCGCTGGCCACAGCGACAATTTTGTCGATACCGGGGATGGCTTCCGGGGTCGGGGGCTTGGGTGTGCCTTCCTTGCGTGCCCGTGCCGACAGACCGGCCTTGCCATGGCGATGAGGTTGTGGCGGCGCCGGTGTCGCAGGTGTATCGCTATGGGCAGTGAGGACGACCGTCACTTTTGCCACCCCTGGGATCATCTGGATGATCCGTTCGGCCTCTGCCCGCGTCGGCTCAAACAAGTCGGCGTGTTTGGGGTCAATCTCGATGGCAAAGCCCACAGCCCCCTCGCGAATGACAATGCCGCTCACCAAGCCAGCGCCGATAAGGTCATTTCCGCCGCCGGGGATACTCACATGGGCCAGGGCCTTGCGAATCGTGTCAGGGGTGAGGTCGGTCATAAAAACTCCTGCAGGGGCGATAGTGGCTTGATTTGAGCCAAATTCGGCCCACATCGGAAGAGAAACCGCGCCTCTTTGCGGCGGCGCGCTTGGTGTCATATAACCCGGGCGCATCAAACGACAAATATAGTGACGACGGAGGAACGGCGTCCATGCCTTGGAATGATCAATCTGACGGAAATGGCAGCGGCAATGGCGGCGGGCGCGGCCCCTGGGGGCAGGGGCCCAGCGGTGGCGGTGGCGGCCAATCCGGCGGCAGTGGTCCTGATCTAGAAGACCTGCTCCGACGTGGGCAGGAGCGCTTTCGCCGGGCAGCGGGCGGCGGCGGTGGCGGGGGCGGCAGCTTTGGCGGCCTTGGCGCAAGCGGCGCTTTTCTCGCGGCATTGTTGATTTTTGGTGCCTGGATCTTTACCGGCGTATTTCAAGTCGACCCAGGTGAGCGCGGTGTCATCACACGCTTTGGCGAATATGACCGCGAAGTAGGCCCCGGCCTTCACCTGCATATGCCTTATCCCATTGAAGCGCGCTATGTGCCCAATGTTGAGCAAATTCGCCGCGTCAATGTGGGTTATAACGAGCAAGGCGAACGCCGCGGCGGCAATCAAGCTCATGAGCGGTTAATGCTCACCGGCGACGAAAATATTATTCAAATCGATTTCACAGTGCTTTGGAATATCAACAACGCGCGCAATTACCTGTTTAATGTTCGCGATCCAGAAGCCGCGGTTCGTGCTGCATCTGAGTCAGCGCTACGCGAGGTGGTGGGGCAGAATGAACTGCAGGCGCTTTTAACGCGCGACCGGGCGGAAGTGGCGACGCGGGTGCAGGAATTGCTGCAGAACATGCTTGATGAATACGGCGCAGGCGTCCTTATCAATACCGTCAACCTGCAAAACGTGCTGCCGCCAGATGCGGTGCAGGCTGCATTTGATGATGTGCAATCGGCCGAGCAAGACGAAGTGCGATTGCGCAACCAGGCGACGCGCGATGCGCGGACTATGGTTGAGCAGGCGGGCGGTGAAGCCGAACGTATTTTGCAACAAGCCCAAGCCTATCGCGATCAAACCATCGCCGTTTCCACTGGTGAAGCGGCGCGGTTTATTTCGATCTACGATGAATACTCGCAGGCCCCGGAAGTGACGCGGGAGCGGATGTATTTGGAAACAATGGAGCGCGTCTTTGGTGAGATGGACAAAATCATTCTCGACGAAGATGGCGGGGGCGGTGTGGTGCCCTATTTGCCGCTGAATGAGCTTCAAGGCTCAACCAGCCGCTCATCAGCGAATTAGAGGAGAGCGATATGAGACTCGCAATTGGTGCCGCTTTGATCCTCGCCGTTGGCCTCATTATTACATTGGCCAACTCCTTCTATATGGTGCGTGAGATTGATCACGCCATCGTTCTGCAATTTGGGGAACCTGTTGCTAGGGCAGATGGTCCTGGGCTGCACATGAAAGTGCCGTTCATTCAGCAAGTGGTGATCATGGATAGCCGCATTCTTGATCTGGATACGCCGCCAGAACGTATCCTTTCCAACGAACAGCGGCCGATTCTAATCGATACATACGTGCGCTGGCGCATCGCAGACCCGCTTCTGTATTATCAACGCATTCGAAATGAATTCACCGCCGGGCAAACATTGACCAATACCTTGCGGGCCGATCTTCGCGCCGTCATTGGTGAAGTGACGTTCAGTGCCTTGCTTTCGCCTGAGCGCACCAACTTAATGCGCCAAACGCGCGATCTCATGAATGAAGAAGCGCTAGAATTTGGTATCGTCATTGTCGATGTGCGCATTCTGCGCGCGGACTTGCCCGCTGAAATTGAGCAGAATGTGTTTGAGCGTATGCGCACAGAACGCGAAGCATTGGCCCGTGAAACACGGGCGCGCGGTGAATCCGAAGCCATTCGTATTCGCTCTCGTGGTGAGCGGGAACGCGTTGTGCTATTGGCGGAAGCTCAGCGCGAAGGTGAAATCATGCGCGGTGACGGTGATGCTGCACGCAACAGGATTTTTGCTGAGGCCTATGGCCGCGATCCGGAATTCTTCGCTTTTTATCGCTCTATGATTGCCTATGAACGCGCCTTGGGTGCAGATAGCACGCGCATGGTTTTGGCACCTGACTCGGACTTTTTCCGCTACTTTGCAGACCCTGCAGGCGCTAACTAAGGGTTAAGGCATGGCAATGGACTGGGGCCTTATTCTCACAGCGATTGGTCTTGCCCTCTTTATTGAGGGCATGGCCTACGCTGTGTTTGCCAAGCCCTTGAAACGCATGGCGCTTGAAATATTGGCCCAGCCTGAAACCCTTGTGCGTATTTTGGGCATTGTGGTGGCGTCAGGTGGGCTCTTTATTATCTGGATGGTGCGCGGATAGCGCTAACACCGCACCACACAACATTATTACCGGGGCGGTAACCATTCAGCGTTAGGTTCAGCCAAGAAATCCTTCCCTGTGACATCCCTTGGGCGCTAGGCTTTGGGCTGAATTTGCGGGTGGGGCGCTAAAGGAGACATCAACGTGGGTCTGGTTGAACAAAGCGGACGCCGATGGGCAAACGCAAGTATTGCGATTGCGGCGGCATTAATTCTCATTGTGATGGTTGATCCGGCAGCGGCGCAGCGGCGCAATAACGCGCCCGATACCTTTGCAGATTTGGCAGATCGCTTGTCGCCGGCAGTGGTGAATGTTTCCACTTCGCAGTTTGTGCGCCGCGAAGGCGAGCAGGATATGCCGTTTGAGCAATTCCCGCCCGGGCACCCCTTTGGCGATCTTTTCCGCGACTGGCTTGAGCAAAATCCTGATGGCACCATCCCTCCGCAGCAGGCGGCCTCACTTGGGTCCGGGTTTGTGGTGGATGCGTCTGGCATCGTGGTGACCAACTATCATGTGGTGCAGGGCGCCGATGCCATCCAAATTACGCTAACGGACGGCACTGTTCTCAACGCCACCATGGTTGGCGCCGATGAACCTACCGACCTTGCGGTGCTCCGCGTGAACACAGAACACCCTCTTGTTGCCGTAAGTTTTGGCGATTCCGATGAAATGCGCGTGGGCGATTGGGTCATGGCCATCGGCAATCCGTTTGGTCTTGGCGGCACCGTGACGGCGGGGATTGTCTCTGCGCGCAACCGCGACATTTATTCCGGCCCCTATGACGATTTTATTCAAACCGATGCGGCCATCAACCAAGGCAATTCTGGCGGGCCATTGTTCAGTCTTGATGGCGAAGTGATCGGTGTGAACAGCGCCATCATTTCCCCCAGCGGGGGCTCCATCGGTATTGGCTTTGCGATTCCCTCTACGACGGCCGCGCTGGTCGTGCGGCAGATCCTTGAATATGGCGAAACCCGGCGCGGCTGGCTTGGCGTGCGCATTCAAACGGTGACCGAACAGATTGCCCAGAGTGTTGGGCTTGATCACCCGCAAGGCGCGCTCATTTCAGCGATTACGCCCGGCGGCCCGGCAGATGAAGCGGGGCTTCAGCGGGGCGATGTGGTGATGGAATTTGACGGCACAGACATTGACCGGATGCGCGCCCTGCCGCGCATTGTGTCGCAAACGGAGGTCGGCGAACGCGTGCCGATCCGGGTGTGGCGCGATGGCCGAGAGCGCACCATGCGCGTGGTCGTGGGTGAACTTGATGAAACCCTAATTGCCGCCCTTGATGTCCCCGATGGGGCCGATGACACGGCAACGGATCAGATCGACCAGTTGGGTCTATCGCTTTCAGAGATTACCCCGCAATTGCGTGATCAGTTTGGCTTGCGGCAGTCCGCAGAAGGGGTCGTTGTTACCAATGTCGACCCCTCGGCCCCTGCGTCACAGAATGTGCGCGCTGGTGATGTCATTCTTGAAGTTGAGCGCGAAATTGTACGTGGAGTTGAAGACATCCGCACCGGCATCAATCGCGCAGCGAGCAGCGAACGCGATGTGGTTCTGTTCTTGATTGAACGCGGCGGGCAGGCGACCTATCAAGCTGTCGAGCTGGTTGAGTAACTCAGGAAAATTCTGATTGGCGATAGCCTTGGAAATATAGCAGCGCGGTAAGGTCGCCATGGTCGACCCGCGCGCGGGCCGCTTCGGCCACAATAGGTTTGGCATGATAGGCCACCCCTAAGCTCGCATCCTTCAACATGTCCAGATCATTGGCACCATCGCCAACAGCCATGGTTTGCGCGCGGGTAAGCCCGAGGCGTTTTCGTGCGCCCTCAAGCGTCGCCTTCTTTGTTGTGCGGCCCAGAATGGGCGTGCCAACCTCGCCGGTGATCTTGCCATCATTGAGGATCAATTCATTGCCGCGATGCTCTGTCATGCCAAGGGCGTCGGCGACCCGTTCTGTGAAATAGGTAAAGCCGCCAGAAACCAAAATGGTGACTGCATTGTGGGCAGCCATGGTGGCCACCAGGGCTTTTGCACCTGGCATGAGCTGAATACGTTCCGTCCAAACGCGCTCAAGCATGTCCGACTCAAGCCCCGACAGCATGGCGACGCGCGTGCGCAAGGCGTCTTCGAAGTCCATGCCGCCGCGCATGGCGCGTTCTGTGATTTTAGAGACCTCGGCCTTTTTGCCGGCAAAATCAGCCAGCTCATCCAGGCATTCCACTGTGATCAGGGTGGAATCCATATCTGCAACCAAAAGCGCTTTGCGGCGATGCTCGCGACCCTGAACCAATGCATCAATAGGACTGTTCTTGAGAACCTCGCGCACGGCGGTGTTGGCCTTGTGATCGCTGATGTTTCGCAAGGTGATGTCGCAGGCGATTTGTGGTGCCAGCCAATCAGGCGGGCTTACCCGCGCATCGCCGCTTTCAAGCGCCGCGCGTACTTTCCGCACCACCTCTGGCGTGAGGGCTGGTGTTGCAGGGTTGCTGACAAGGGTCAGTATGGTCTTCATTGAGCCGTCAATTGATATGAGGAAACATATGGCCGGTGCGCCCATCCTTATTGCAGGCCCTACCGCGAGCGGCAAGTCAGCGCTGGCGCTTGATCTGGCGCGCGCCTTGGGCGGTGCCATCATCAATTGCGATAGCATGCAGATCTATCAGGGCTTGCGCATTCTGACGGCGCGCCCCTCAGAAGCAGAGGAGCGCCAAGCGCCGCATCTTCTTTATGGCGTGTTGCCGCCTTCAGAACGATGTAGTGCCGGGCGCTATGGCGAACTTGCCGCTGAGGCCATAGAGACATGCGCCGCCAAGGGCTGGCGAGCCATATTCGTTGGTGGCACCGGGCTCTACTTCAAAGCTTTGACAGAAGGCCTTTCTGCTATCCCCCCGGTTCCTGCCAAGATTCGCGCTGATGCCAATGAGCGCTTGGCAGAAGCGGGCTTGGCTGGGCTCTATGCTGACCTGATGGCACGAGATCCTGAAACTGCTAAAGGGCTTCGCGCCTCAGACGCGCAGCGCGTTCAGCGCGCCTGGGAAGTGCGGGAGGCGAGCGGGCGAGGCTTGGCGGATTGGCAGCGCGAACCCAAGCGGCCTCTCATCTTTGGGCCCTGGCACGGGCTTGTCCTCGCGCCGGAGCGGGATTGGCTCTACGCCCGTTGTGACGCCCGGTTTGCGCAAATGGCAGCAACCGGCGGCCTTGATGAAGTGGCGGCGTTGATGGCCAAGAACCTCGATCCAAGCTTGCCGGCCATGAAGGCATTGGGAGTGCGCGAGCTTGCTGCCGTGGTCCGTGGTACCCTCCACAAGGCGGATGCCATGGCGCAAGCGCAAATGCTCACGCGGCGCTATGCCAAACGCCAGCTCACCTGGATGCGCAATCAGATGGCCGACTGGGCCCGGCTTGATCCGGAGGCGGGAGAGCTAACTTCAGCGGCCCTCGACCTGATAGGCCAGTAGCAGGCTCCAGCCAAGTTTATCGTGGAAAATCAATAGGATTCGGCGAAGCGAGCCCTTGCGAACACGAACTATTTGGGCTTAATAACGCAAGTACCTTGCTGTGTGCGATGCCCCCCGCGCTCGGTAGGTCCCGAGGGGGGACGGTTCACGTCCATCCCGAACTCTCTTGTTTGAGACGGAGCGCGGGTATCCGTCTTTGCTAAATTGCGGTGTTGCGCATTTTGGCGAGCGTTGAGTGGGGTGACGGGCCCTCAAAGGGCCGCAATCGCAAGGTGGTCTTGGCCACCCCAAACCAACGACGGGCGGACCGGCACGCAATGTTTAATAGTCTTCTTGGGTTCTTGTCTGCCGATATGGCCATTGATTTGGGCACGGCCAACACGCTGGTTTATGTCAAAGGCCGCGGGATCGTTCTCAATGAACCCTCAGTTGTGGCCATGATCCATAAAGGCGGCAAAAAGCAGACCCTGGCCGTTGGCGATGAAGCAAAGATGATGCTGGGGCGGACGCCGGGCAATATCGAAGCTATTCGGCCAATGCGAGATGGGGTCATCGCCGACTTTGAGCTTGCCGAAGAAATGATCAAGCACTTCATTCGCAAAGTTCACAATCGCACCATGTTCGCGAACCCTTTGATTGTTGTGTGCGTGCCCTCTGGCTCAACAGCAGTTGAGCGCCGCGCCATCCAGGAGTCTGCGGTCTCAGCGGGTGCCCGAAAAGTATTTTTGATTGAAGAACCCATGGCTGCCGCAATTGGCGCTGGGCTTCCGGTAACAGAGCCCACAGGCTCCATGGTTGTCGATATTGGTGGCGGTACCACAGAAGTCGCCGTGCTCTCCCTTGGCGGCATCGTCTATGCGCGATCTGTACGCGTGGGCGGCGACAAAATGGATGACGCGATCGTAGGGTATATCCGTCGTCAGCATAATTTGCTTATTGGTGAAGCCACTGCGGAGCGCATCAAAAAAGAAGTGGGCTCTGCGCTCACCCCTGCTGATGGCAAAGGCCATACGGTGGAACTTAAAGGGCGCGATCTTATGAACGGTGTGCCGAAGGAAATTTCCATCGACCAGCGCCAAATCGCTGAAGCTTTGGCAGAGCCCGTGGGTGCCATTGTGGAAGCCGTAAAGGTGGCACTGGAAGCAACGCCGCCAGAACTTGCCGCCGATATTGTCGACAAAGGCATTGTATTGACCGGCGGCGGCGCGCTGCTGGCCAATCTTGATCAGGTATTGCGCGAAGAAACCGGGCTGCCGGTTTCCATCGCTGACGACCCGCTGTCATGCGTTGCGCTGGGAACGGGCCAGGCGCTGGAGAACTACCGCTCCATGCGCCACGTGCTGTCGACGGTATACTAAGTGAGTTGTTAAGGGGGACCCTGGATAGTTTCCAGGGTGTGTCGCGCGGAGGGCCTAGGGTGCCGCCGCAAGTGTTAGCGTGAGGATCGGGGGTCCAGTGAGACGACCGAGCACGAGGAGCGAACGGTCTCGCGTCACGATCGGTATGATCACCCATCGGGTGTCCCTGTTCGTGGCGGTTGTGATTGCGTGCGCCTTTCTTCTTTTTGACCGTGCGGAAGCAACCATCTTCGAGCGCGCGCGACAAGCTGCTGCTGATGCCCTTTCCCCCGTCTTTGAAGTCGTGTCAGGGCCGGTCTCCGCCGTCCGCGATTTCCTTGCCGACATTCAAGGTTATCTCGCCGTTCATGAGGAAAACGCCCGGTTGCGGATGGAAAACGCTGAGCTTCTGGCGGCTCAAGCGCAGGCCCGCGACTTGCGTCGACGCAATGAGCGTTTTGCCGCGCTTCTGAATGTTCAAGTCGATCCGACGATTGAATACGCAACGGGCCGTGTTGTGGCCGATGATGGCGGGCCGTTTCGCCGCACCCTTGTCGTCAATGTGGGCAATAATGACGGCATCGGGCGCGGGCAAGCGGTTGTCGATGAGCACGGCCTTGTGGGGCGGATCGTTGGAACCGGCGGGCACTCGGCCCGTATTCTTCTTGTGACGGATCTCAATAGCCGGGTTCCAGTTTATGTGGAGCCCGGTCGCCGCCGTGCCATTTTGTCTGGCGACAACTCTGATATGTTGCGGCTGGAATATCTTGAGAGCGATGATGGATTGTTGCCGGGATACGAGGTCGTGACTACGGGCGAGGGGGGCTTGATCCCGCCAGGAATTCCCGTCGGCATCGTCGCGGGCGAGCTGAACGGCATTTGGCGCGTGCGCTCACAAACATCATTCGACAGTATCGATTTTGTTCGCGTCTTGCGGTTTGACTTCCCGCAGCAGATTGAGATTCCGCCGCCAAGTCTGCCCGGACAGTTTATTGGCGTTGAAGTAACGCCGAGCGATTCTGAAATCATCACGACGCCGCCTGCAACAACAGATGACGAGCCAGCGCGCAACGAGAGCGATGATACCAACGTGGCCCAACCCCCAAGCGAGGAGGGTTAGGCCATGGAAGCGGGATATCGTCGCGGCTTGGGCTCACGCATTGCGCGCGGCCCGGCGATTATGGTGCCGGTTCTGGTCACGCTCTTATGCGTCGTGGCCACTGTAATGCCCTATGGTTCGCTGCAAGGCATTCCTCTGGCACCGATGTTTCCCCTCGCCGCAATTTACTTCTTTGTCTTGACCAGGCCGACCTTGATGACGCCCCTCGGCATTTTTGCCATTGGTCTCACGCAGGACCTCATAACCGGCGGGCCCATTGGGTTATGGATTTTGGTCTATGAGGCAGCTTTTGTGGTCACTTCTATGCAGCGGGTTTTCTTTGTCGGGCGTCCGGCGGGTGAGGCCTGGTTGGGGTTCATTTTTGTGGTGTCATTGTCGGCAGCAATAATCTGGTCCCTCGCCAGCATGTTTTACCAAACCGCCATTCCGCTTGTTCCCATTATTGGACAAATGATGGTTACCGCGCTGGTCTATCCTTTGCTGGCTTGGGTGTTTACATTCGTTCTGCCCGAACGTGAGGGAGGCGCGTAACTTCATGCCTCGTGACGTCAGAGATACGGCCCGTCAGGCCAGCTTCACCCGCCGCGCTGCGCTTTTGTCGCTCGGGACTACCGGGCTGTTTGGCACGCTGTTTCTGCGCCTTCACGGGCTGCAGGTCGGGCAAGCTGAAGAATTCAGCGTTCTGGCAGAAGAAAATCGCGTCAATGTGCATCTTGTGGTGCCCTTGCGGGGGACAATTCTCGATCGCTTCGGCATTGAACTTGCCAACAATCGACAAAACTTCCGGGTATTGCTGATCCCGGAAGATGCCCGTCGCCAGGGTCTGACCAGTGTTGAAGATGCGCTTGACCTCATTGGCCGCATTGTTGATCTGCCAGATTTTCGCCGCCGCCGTATCATAAGGCAGGCAGCATCAAGCCCCTCGTTTGTTCCCATTACGATAAAAGAAAACCTTGATTGGGACGAATTTGCGCGCGTCAATGTCAACTTGCCGGACTTACCCGGCGTGGTGCCCGATGTGGGTCAAACACGTCAATACGGAACCGGGGAACATGTCTCCCACCTGGTGGGATATGTCGGCGCGGTTACGCAAGTTGAACAAGACGCTGACGACGACCCGCTTTTGCGCCTTCCCAGTTTTCGTATCGGCAAGCAGGGCGTTGAACGTATATTGGACCGCCGCCTACGCGGTGCCGCCGGCACCAGCCGCGTGGAAGTCAATGCGGGGGGCCGCGTTATTCGTGAGCTTGCGCGGGATGATGGCACGCCAGGCGAAAATGTTGTTCTGACCATCGACGAGGACATTCAGCGCCATACGGCGGAACAATTTGCCGGCGAAAGTGGCGCAGCTGTGGTTATGGATGTGAACAGCGGCGACATCTTGGCAATGGTGAGCGAGCCCGGATTTGATCCAAATCTGTTCACGTTTGGCATTTCTCACGCTGATTGGGCCGCCTTACGCGACAATCCCCTAAACCCCATGCTCAACAAAGCCATTACGGGGCAATACCCTCCGGGCTCCACATTTAAGATGATTGTGGCCATGGCTGCGCTTGAGTCCGGCCTTATCAATCCGCGCCAAACGGTGCATTGCAATGGGCACTGGCGCATCGGCAACGTTGAAAAACGCTGTTGGCGACGTCAGGGCCATGGCGCCATGAACATGCGCAACGCCATTAAAAATTCTTGCGATATCTATTTCTATGAGATTGCCACGCAAATCGGCATTGAGCGCATCGCGGCGATGGCGGACCGATTTGGGCTCGGGCAAGACTTTGATATGCCCCTTACCGGTGAACGCTCTGGTATTGTGCCGAACGCGCGCTGGAAACGCGGCCAGCACGATGAGGCTTGGTACCCTGGTGACACGGCGAATGTTGGTATTGGCCAAGGGTATTTGCTTACCACCCAATTGCAGCAGGCCGTGATGACCGCCCGCCTTGCCACCGGCCGCGAAGTGCGCCCCAAGCTGGTGCGCGCTATCGGAAGCGAGGACCGCACAAATGTTGTCCGCGCCCCTGCTATAGATTTGCCGCAGGAATATTTCGATTTGGTGCGCGATGGCATGGATGCCGTGATCAATGAGGCGGGCGGCACGGCAACGCGATCAGCCGTGCGCGGGGAAGGCCTCTCCATGGCCGGTAAAACCGGCACCGTCCAGGTTTATAGTTTCAGCGCGGCGGAGCGTGAAGACGGCCCGCGCGAATTTGACGAGCTACCATGGCGCTTGCGCGATCACGGGCTCTTTGTAGGCTATGGCCCTGTTGATGCACCGAAATACGCTGTCAGTGTGGCGGTGGATCACGGTGGCGGTGGCAGCCGGGCGGCAGCGCCCCGCGCGCGCGCGATTATGCAATATGTTCTGGAGAAAGATCCTTCATCGCAATCCGCGCTAGGTCCGGTCGCTGCCGCTGCGTCCAGTGCCGGGGAGCAGGGCTGATGGTCGATTTGGCTCTGACGGACTTTAGTGAACGCCGCTCAATCCTAAGTAAGATTGGTGATTTCAATTGGGGACTTTTGTTTCTCATTTGCCTCGTCGCCAGCATTGGCTTTGCCATGCTCTATTCCGTGGCGGATGGCAATTGGGACCCCTGGGCATCGCGTCAGATGATTCGATTTGCCTTGGGCATTGTCGTTCTCTTCATCGTGTCTCTCGTGGACATTAGGGTTTGGCTCGGCCTTGCTTATCCTGCGTTTGCCATGGCGTTGCTGCTTCTTGTGGCTGTTGAAATCGCTGGTGAGGTGGGTATGGGGGCGCAGCGTTGGTTGAGCCTGGGGCCGATCAATCTGCAACCCTCTGAGCTCATGAAAATCGCTTTGGTTTTGGCGCTGGCGCGATACTTCCATGGGCTGACCGTGGACGAAGTGTCCCACCCCTTACGCGTCATACCGCCGTTGGCGATGATTGGATTGCCTGTGGGCCTGGTGCTGATGCAGCCCGATCTTGGTACGGGCATGTTGTTGCTCGCCGGTGGTGGCGCGTTGGTGTTTCTGGCCGGGATAAACTGGTGGTATCTGATCGGCAGCGCTGCGGCGGGCGTCGCCGCCATTCCCATTGGCTGGCAGTTCTTGCAGGACTATCAGCGCAACCGGGTGTTGACCTTCCTCAATCCAGAGCGCGACCCCCTGGGTGCGGGCTACCACATATTGCAATCAAAAATTGCCATTGGCGCTGGCGGCGTTTTTGGTCAAGGCTTTATGCAAGGCACCCAGAGCCATCTCGACTTCTTGCCCGAGAAGCAGACCGATTTCATTTTCACCATGTTGGCAGAAGAACTCGGCATGGTGGGGGCCTTTGGCTTGCTCGGCCTCTACGCTATCATTCTAGCTATTGGCGTGGCCACGGCCCTGAACGCGCGGGCACACTTTTCCCGTCTGGTGGCCATGGGTGTTTGTGTGACGCTGTTCCTATATGTGTTTATCAACGCCGCCATGGTGATGGGGCTCATTCCCGTCGTGGGCGTGCCCATGCCGCTGGTGTCATACGGCGGCACTTCTATGATGACCATCATGTTTGGCTTTGGCTTACTGATGAGCGTACACATCCACCGCGATGTAGACGTGCCCCGCCGCGCAGGGGCGTTTTGGTAGCACTAGCCTGTGCGCACGGAGGCAAGCCCTGCGGCCGCCCCAAACAACGCCGTGCCCGAAACCCGGGCGCGCCATTTGATAAAGCGCTCAGACTTTAGTGCACGGCCAAGGTGCCCGCTCAATATGGCCCAGCCTAGGTCGATCACTCCCACAGTGAGGATGTAGCTGACGCTGAGCAGAGCGATCTGCGGCCCCAGCGGCAGGCTTGCGTCAATAAACTGAGGGAAAAAGGCGGCAATGAACCCCAACGCCTTGGGGTTGGTCACATTGACGATGAAACCACGCGCAAGCAGGGCTGCCCCAGAAGCGCTCACCTTTGTCTCATTTGTGGGCGGCAGGGACGCGCTGCGCCAGGCCTCAACGCCCAAATAAACAAGGTAGCCAACGCCGATCCATCGGATCAGCGGCATCCAGTTGTCGAGAAACAAAAACAATGAAGCCGTCGCCCCAACCACCAGCGCCATATGAACCACGATCGCGGCAATGCCCCCCGCGGCGGTCAACAACCCGGCACGCAAGCCATGGCTTAGGCCTGCGCTGGTGATGGCACCAACAGCGGGGCCAGGGATCAATGCCAAAGCCGCACTGGCGGCGCAAAATGCGGCAAACAACTCCCAATTCATGTGATCCTCCAAAAGCACTTCGATTGACCTGCCATGCTTCTTTACCATGGTAGTGGGCTCTGTTATACCCGCCAGCCTGCGCGACGCGCAGATGGAGGGGCCCATAGCTCAGTTGGTAGAGCAGCTGACTCTTAATCAGCGGGTCGCAGGTTCGAGCCCTGCTGGGCTCACCATTCAATTCTAACGGCTCCGATTTTGACTTCCATTTCCTTTCAAGCGCTTCACGGCTAAGAAGGTGGTATGGACAACGAACTCGCCATGTTCGATAGCCTCTTGCGCGGCGCGGGGGTCGGGATCGCACTGCTGATTTGCGCTCATCAGGCCAGCATGGCGCTGCAGGTTCGCGCAGCTGCCTTGGGTGCCCTGTTTAGTCTTGGGGCGAGCGCATACTTGATCTGCTCAGCACCGTGGTTCGGATCTCTGCCGGGCGTCGTTTTTGTTCCGCTGGTGATGCTTTGCTTACTGAACCCGTTTTTGTTTTGGCTGTTTGCCCGGTCGCTGTTTGACGACGTGTTCCGCTTGAGCCGCCTTGAAGGCTTGGTTGCTTGCGGATTTGCTGCAATTATCTCCATTCGCTTTGTCGGTCACGCAATTGAAGCGCATGCACTTACTCAGGTGAGTGATGTTGTCCTGCAGTTGGCAGGCGTGGCGCTTGTGCTTCACATTCTCTTTTCGGGCATTGCTGGCTTCGGCGGTGATCTGCTGGAGCGGCGGCGCAAACTGCGGATTTACGTGGTAGTTTCCATAGGCGCCTACATGCTTCTTGTCGCCATAGCCGAGCTCGTTCTTGCAGGTGCCGCCCCGCCAGCCTGGATTACGCTACTTAACACAACCGGAATTTTGATCCTCGTGGCCGGGATTGCCCTGATGATCACCACATTGAGCCGGGAGTTGTATCCCCTTTCACGCGGACCTAACGGTGATCAGCCCAAAGCGCCACAGAATGCACTGATGAAGAAGGCCCAGGAGGCCATGGAGGCGGGCGCCTTTCGTGATGAGACCTTGACCCTCGCCAGCCTTGCCCAAACGATCCGAGTGCCAGAGTATCAATTGCGCCGAGCTATCAATCAGGGACTTGGCTTCCGCAACTTTAATGCTTTCGTGAATCATTACCGACTGGTCGAGATCAAAGCAGCACTCAGTGATCCCGAAAAAGCACGTCTGCCCATTTTGACCCTGGCCCTAAGTGCGGGCTTTGGGTCCGTAGCGCCTTTCAACAGGGCCTTCAAAGCTACATTTGGGTTGACGCCCTCCCAATTCAGAGCTGGGCAAAAACAGCAAGATTCAACACTTTCTTCTTAGCGATACTTGAAAAATAGGCGCGATTTTGAAATCGCGGCGATCTCGGCCGCCATGCTCCCCATGTTCAGAGCCTCTACATGGGAGACGCAATATGAAACGACCTGAATTCATCGCCCGCCAGTCCGGCCACCCCAAGGGGCTGTTTGGTAGCCTGATCGCCAAGATTATGGCCGAGGAGACAGCGCCTGAAAACCAGTTTGCGCTGGAACTGCTTGATCTGCAGCCCGGTGACCATTTCCTCGATATCGGAACCGGCCACGGCGCCACGCTGCTCAAGGCGGCCGAGCTGACAACGAACGGGTTTGCCGCAGGCATCGACCCCGCCCGCGTTATGGTGCGCCACGCCACCCGCCGGTTAAAGCCGCACATTCGGGCAGGCCGAGCCAAGGTGGAAAGAGCGCCCGCGTCCTTGATCCCATTTCCTGACAACAGCTTCGACAAGCTGCTGACGGTGCATACGATTTACTTCATGGACGATCTGGCCCCGCCTTTGGCTGAAATCTACCGCGTCGCGAAACCGGGAGGGCGATTCCTCGTCTGCTTCCGGCCGGCCGAAGATACCAGCTTCACGGAGAACTTCCCTAAAAGCGTCTACCGCATACGGATGAAACAGATCGTTCTCAACGCCATCAAGGCGGCTGGGTTTACATTGCCCCATGTGCTCGAACACGTGAAGGCCGAGGGCCGCCTTGCGCCGCTGGTCTTTGCCGTTGCTGAAAAGCCGGAAGCGGTTCATTGACCACCACCGGCGCGTCAGAAAACAGCCCGCGAGCGGAAGGGCTGCTGCATCGCCTGCGCCTGGCCCCGCCCGAGCCGCTCGCGCCGGGGCAAATGTCGGTGCTCGTTCTACTCGGATTCAGCGTCGCGCTTGGCCGCTACGACACAGAGCTCATGTCGCTCGTGCTTCCTTACGTGCAGGCCGATATCGGGATTGCGGAAAGCGCCATTGCCGGGCTCGCCGGACTTTCCAAGCTGGGCATCATCGCCGGCGTCCTTCTTGGGTTGCTGGCGGACCGTTTTGGCCGCGCGCGGTTGCTTGCTTTCACCATTCTGGGGTTTTCGCTGGCCACGGCGGCAACCGCTTTCGCCCGAACCCCCACCGAATTCATCGCCGCGCAGTTCTGGGCCCGCGCCTTTGTGGACACAGAATCCGGGCTGGTCGTTGTTATGGCCGTGGAAATCCTCGCCAGCCGTAACCGGGGCTGGGCGCTCGGTTATGGCGCGGCCTTCGCAGCGCTGGGCAGCGGCGTCGCGGCGCTGGCCTTTGCATTTATCGAGGTCATTCCCGGTGAATGGCGCGCGCTCTATTTGGCCAGTTTTGCCGGGATCTTCCTGCTCACCTATATGCGCCGCAATGTGCGCGAAACCGACCGCTTCGCCGAGGCCCAGGGTCTGGCGCGCGCCGCCGGGATCAGGCAAAAATTCCTCAGCCCCCTGACATCCCTCCTTGGGAGTATCTACAAAGGCCGCATTGTTCGCCTGTCACTGGCGCAGGCCATTTTCGCCTTCGGGGTTGCCAGCGCTTTCGCCCTGCAATCGAAATACCTGATTGAAACGCACGGCTTTCGTCCCGGCGACATTACGGTGCTCTTTATCTTTGGCGGCGCTGTCGCAATCCTCGGCAATCTCGCGGGCGGAAACCTCGCGGACCGGTTCGGGCGCAAGCCCGTGCTCGCTGTCTTTCTGGTTCTGACCGCTGTCGGTATCGCCGGGTTCTTCAACGCGTCAGGCCCGGCCATGATCGCGTTCTGGATCCTCTATGCCTTCTCGCAATTCGCCGCCGGTATCATCTTCACCGCCTACGAAGCTGAACTTTTTCCAACGCGCCAGCGCGCCACTGCTGGCACGGTAACCAATGTCGCCGCAACGCTTGGCTTCGCCGCAGGCACCCTGAGCGAGGGTATTCTGTTTACCGCGACGGGCAGCCACGAGATCGCCATAACCGCACTTGCGCTGAGTATCCCGTTTGCCTTTGTGGTGATCGCCCGCGCCATTCCCGAAACCGCCAATCGCGATCTCGACGATGTTTCACCCGATCTGGACGCGCCGCCGCGAAGCGCGGCCCAAACGCGTCCGCTTAGCTGACTGGAGGTCAATGCCATGACAACGTTCCTCAAGGGGCTTTTATTCCCGGTTTTGCTGATCGGATCGTTCTATGCCTACCACCGCCTTATTTGTTTGGACTGGCATCCGGGGGTTGCCTTGTTTGTACTGACAATCGTCAGCCTCGTCATTATCGCGGGGTTGGAGCGTGTGCTCCCCTATCGCCGCGACTGGGCCTGGTGGACCGACGGCCAGGTGGTCAACGATCTAATTCATGGCGCGGCGCTGAGTACCGTGGGGCCGCGGTTGGGTGAGATTTTGCTGACAAGCCTCGCTGCTACCGGTGCTGCTGGTCTCGCCACTGTGTGGGAAGGCGGTCTTTGGCCTGCGGCTTGGCCTCTTTGGACGCAGGTGGTTCTGGCGATCCTATTGGCCGACTTCTTTGATTGGGCGAAGCACTGGGCGTATCATAATCTGTTTGGTTTTTGGCCGATCCACGCGCTCCATCACAACCCAGATCGCCTCCACTTTGCCAAGGCGGGACGTCTGCATTTCCTTGAGGCGTCTGTTCGCTTTGCGGTGATTAGTGTGCCGCTTATCATTTTGGGCGCTCCAGCGATTGTGCTATTCTGGTTTGCGGCGTCTCAGAATTTTCTTGGCAACCTCAATCACTCCAATGTGGATATGCTGGTCCCGCGCTTCTTGCACTACCTCATGGCGACGCCTCAGGTACACCGCTTGCATCACGCCAAGGATCACGACCTTGGCCGATCAAATCTCTCATCCTTCACGATGATCCCCGACCATATGTTTGGCACATTCCGCGACCCCGTCAGTCATCCCTACGACCATGTCGGAATAGAGGAAGACCCCATCCCGCGCAACGTGATTGGCCAGCTTCTCGCGCCTTTCGTTTGGCCGCTTCTGGTTTGGCGTATACGACGCAAACGCGTCAGCAAGTAGGAAAGACCAGCATGTTGAAGATCAGCGCGATGCTCGCAATCCCAACCGCGATGGCGATGGCTGGGGTCAAGTTCCATTTAGACGAACAACTTTGGTGGCCGTTTGTGGTTCCAGAATATGTTGTTGCTACGCTATTGGTCTTGGGAGCGCGACTTGTGCTCCTGCGCCAACAGACCGCAACTTTGGGTGCGGGTTGGGGCGCGGCGGCAATGTTATCGTGGACAACGCTCAGCCACCATCTTGAGCCATCGGGCTCATTCAGGGAAATGGGACCAGTCGAGTTCGCGCTCGCTCTTGAGCTTACGGTGTCTGCGGTAGGATTAGCTGCGATTGTGGTTGCGCGGCGTTAAACACTTTCGCGCATCTCCCTGCATCTTAACGCACGAAATGGACACTGGAAGTGTCTAACGCTATTGATTTTATTGGCATATGACCCGCCTCTCAATCAGCGGGTCGCAGGTTCGAGCCCTGCTGGGCTCACCATTTTCTCCGCGAAACTCCAGAATATCACCTCCGTCAAAATGAACTTGACTTAAACCAGACTTTAAGTGCTACCGAGATGATCCTAAGTTTCAACGAAGGGATTGTTATGGACAAGAATAACGACGATGCAGCTATTGCCTGCACACTGAATGATGCTGAGTTTCGCGAACGTCGCGCCCTTGCCCGGCGCACGATCTTGCCGAAAATCTCAAACCATCACCGCACCTCGAATGGTTTAACGCTGTCGTTTGTAGATTCGGCAGAAACGCGCGCCGATGTGGAGAAATTTGTTGCTCTGGAACAGGGATGCTGCGGCTTCCTGACTTTTCGCCTTGACCCGAAACCAGCCTCCTCAAATGACGTATTTGGGCTAGCCATCACCGGGCCAGTGGGGGCGACCGAGTTCATTGATATGTTCGTCAGGCACATTGAGGGTGAGGAGGCCGGGACAGATATCCAGAACGCAAACTGAGCTCGCATCAGACAGGAAACTGAAACGCCGCGGCGTGACCGGCATCACCATTGGTATACTCGCGCTTGTTGCTTGTGAGTTGCCAATTATTTTGGCGGTTGTCGGTCTGGGTGGGTTAAGTGCAGGCGCGATGGCATTTCGCCCGCCAGAAATTGTCGAACTGATTGCGATCATTTTGTTTGTCATTGGCGCAGGCTTGCTTTTATTTCTGCTTGTAAAACGAACACTGAAGCGCCGGAAAGAGAGTGCGACATGAAGATTGGCGATGTCTCAGTCAAGCTTGGCCTGCCGGCCTCGACCATCCGCTATTATGAGAAAGTCGGTCTGATTGATCAACAACGGCGCGTCTCCGGTCGCCGCGAATTCGATGACCGTGCCCTGTTTGCGCTTGAGTTCGTTCGCCTCGCGCAAGCTGCAGGGTTCACCATCGCGGAGACAAAATCTCTGCTGGATGCTTACGCAGAGGATCCAAGTGTAAAAGGGACTTGGAGGTTACAAGCAACTACTAAACGAGACACCATTCGCAACCAGATAAAGGAACTCAGACAGATGGATAATATCCTGTCAGAAATCTTGTCCTGCAGTTGCCCAACGCTGACGGAATGTGTTGAGAAGGGTATGGCTCGCCGTGCCAGCGGTTGAAATTCTGGGCCTTGTCGCCATCACCATAATGGTTGGTAGTTATGCGCTTGAGCAACGTGCCCGCATCTATATTGCGGTCTTTGCAATTGGCTGCGCATTGGCTGCAGTTTACGCTTTTCTCATTCAGTCTTACCCGTTCCTGATTGCTGAGGGGCTGTGGGCCGTGATCGCAGTCAGACGCTGGTGGCGCGCAAAAGCTTAGCGCCTCCTCCTGCAAATGGAGCTGAAACGACCTAACCGTATACCCAATCCGCCCCTGCGTGCCCTGCCGGATGATGCAGGACGTGTTATTGTGCGCGGCTGCCAATATCACCGCCATCACCATGGGTTCGCGACGGCGCGGTGGAACGCAATGGCGTTACCGTCTACGGTGTGGTTCAGGTTTGATTCATTCGCAAGGAACCCGCGCCATGAAACGCATTGTCCTGATCCTTGGCGTGGTGGCCGCCCTCAGTGGCTGCAGCCCCCGCAATGACGAGGCACCGGAAGAGCGCATCCGTGCCATTGAGCCCTATACGGTTCAGGGCGCAACGACGGCGATTGATCGTCGTCTGCCAGGTCTTGTGCAAGCGGCGGAGAGTACGTCACTGGGGTTTGCCGTCGCCGGGACCATTACTGAACTGAATGTAAGTACAGGTCAGCGTGTTGCCGAAGGTGCGGTGATCGCGCAACTGGATAGCGAGCCCTATGGCTTGCAGGCTGAAACAGCGCGCGCCCAGTTGCAGAGAGCCCAGGCCGCGGCGGCGGAGCGTCGCTCTGACTTGGATCGCCAGCGGCAATTGTTCGAAGGGGGCTGGGTTTCCCCCGCCGCCATCGAGCAATACAGCACGGCATATGACACGGCCGCCAGCGATGTGCGCGCGGCGGAGGCGCAACTGGGCCAGGCGGAACGGAGCCTGGAGCGTACAACCATGCTCGCCCCTTATGACGGGGTCATTGCTAACGTCTTTGTGGATGCGTTCGAAGAGGTTAGCGTGGGGATGCGCGTGGCGCAGCTGAATGCCGAGGGCGCGCTGGAAATTCTTATCGCTGCCCCCGACCGCCTGTCCGGTCAGCTTCACACAGGAATGCCCGTGCGCGTTGATGCGACCAACATCACCGGATGCGGCTGCAGCGGCCAGATTACGCAAGTTGGTCAGGACGCGGGCGGCGCTAATACCATTCCAGTGACGATCAGCATCAATGCGCCTCCCCCCGGGCTGCTTCCCGGCATGGCGGCAAGCGCGACAATCTCACTTGCAACAGACGGCGCAGGCATGCCTGTTCCCTTTGGCGCCATTGTGGCGGGGCCGGACCCGAGCATCGGCCATGTCTTTGTATTTGACCCCGACCTTTCAGTTGTGCGTCTGACACCTGTCACTGTTGTCGGCGCGCAGGGAAGCGTTGTGCTTGTCGGCAGCGGCATCAATGATGGCGACATCATTGCGGCGGCGGGCACGGGATTGCTGCGTGATGGCCAGCGCGTCCGCCTTCCTGGACCTGTGGAATAGGGCGGATCAGACGATGCCCATTACCAGATTGGCGCTGCAGAACTCGCGAGTTCTCGCCATTTTTGTTGCCTTTATTTTTCTTGGCGGCTTGCTGACATTTGCGAACTTCCCAAGTGCGGAAGACCCCACCATCCAAATCAGGAATGTGACGGTGATGGCACCGGCGCCGGGGCTCAGCGCGACGGAGATAGAGACCCTGATCGCGCGGCCCATTGAAGAGGCGATGCGCGATGTGCCGGAAGTGGAAACGATCTCCACCTCCGCTACGCGAGATCGGGCCATCATTGACCTGGAGATCACAGATTTCACCAATGACGTGGATGCCGCCATTCAGGAAATACGCAATCGCGCTGAGCGCGTTGCTGCTGATTTGCCTGACCAATCAGGTGGCGTGTTCGTTGAAGACGACATCGGTCTTGTGTCGATTGCAACGATTGCCCTTTGGTCCGATGGGTTTTCCCATGCCCGTATGCGCGATGAAGCGGAAAACATCCGCCGCCGCATTTACGCCTTGGACGGCGTGCGGAAAGTTCAACTTTACGGCGTGCAGGAAGAACAGATTTTTATCGAGTTCGACCCGTTTCGTGCGGCCCAGATGGGCATTGGTCCCGCCGCCGCAGCGCAGGCGATTGCCGATCAGAACACGATAACGCCAAGCGGTGTCGCTGTCGCTGATGGACGCCGCCTGGTGGTGGAACCGTCCGGCGCTATTTTGGATGAGGGCGACGTTGCCAATGTCACCTTCCAAATTCCCGGCACGGGTCAGCTTGTGCGTGTGGGTGACATTGCCGATGTGCGCCGGGGATACCAGGATCCGCCCGATAATCCTGTGTTTTTCAATGGACGCCCAGCCGTTGTCATTGCGGTCTCCACCCATGACGGTATCGACAATGTGGGATTTGGCGCTGTGTTGAGCGGCGAGATCACCGCCATTCAGGGCGACCTGCCAATTGGCCTTGAGCTTGGCTATGCCTCATTCCAGCCGGACCTGATTGAAGTGGCGGTGGATGGCGCGCTCAGCAACGTCTACCAAACGCTCTTTATTGTGCTGTTTGTGGTGATGCTGTTTCTGGGTTTGCGTGCCGGCATGATCGTCGGCGCCTTTGTCCCGCTCACCATGCTCGCGGGCGTCATTCTCATGAGCTTCATGGACATTGATTTGCAGCGCATGTCGATTGCCGCTGTGATTATTGCGCTGGGCTTGTTGGTGGATAATGGCATCGTCATGGCCGAAGACATTCGGGTGCGCATGGAACGTGGGCTAAAGCCCAATGACGCCGCCATTGCATCGGGCAAGGCGCTCGCTATTCCGCTTTTGTCGTCATCCCTAACCACGGTGGCGGCCTTTATGCCGTTGACCCTGATTGCCGGTGCCGCGGGGGAATATGTCGGCACCCTGGGCGCGGTGGTCATTCTTCTGCTGCTTTCCTCGTGGGTGCTGTCCATGACTGTTACGCCCGCACTTTGCGCTTGGTTCCTAAAGGTAACGCCCCTGCAAGGGGCACCAGCTGAGATCACCTCCAGCGATTTCAGTGGGTGGTTCTACGCGCCATACAAGAAGCTCATCTCCGCGCTGTTGCGCTTTCGTTTTCTCTTTCTTGGCGGGGTCTTGCTGGTGCTTGGTGTGTCAATCTTTACCTTGTCACAGCTCCCCAATGCGTTTTTCCCCACCAGCGAGCGCAACCAGTTCTTGATCTACATGGACCTGGAAGCCGGTGCGGACATCCGCGAGACCGAAGCCGCCGCGCGCCGTCTGGCTATTTGGTTGAGCGATGAGAGTATCAATCCCGAGGTGACGTCCAACGTGGCGTATGTTGGTGAGGGGGGACCTCGGTTCTATTTGGCGCTTTCGCCGTCCCAGCCCGCCCCCAATCGCGCCTTCATTCTGGTTAATGTGGCATCCCATCGGCAGGTTCCGGAGATGCTCGCGCGCACAAATGGCTTTATGGATGCGCATCTACCCGAGGCCGTCGCGGACGCCAAAGCTATGTGGTTTGGGCCCAGCGAAACCGGCCGGGTAGAGTATCGACTGGTTGGACCAGATGCAGATGAACTGTTTGCTGGCGCGCTGGAGCTGGAAGCAGCTTTTCGTGTTGTGCCAGGAGCGACTGGCATTTCGATCGATTGGGAAAACCGTGTACTTGAGCTTGATTTGCAGATTGATCAGGAACGCGCGCGGCGCGCAGGGGTTTCCTCTGCATCGGTTGCCAGTTCCTTGCACAGCGCGTTTAACGGCCTTGAGGTAACGACGGTACGCGAGGGCCGCTTTGAAATACCGGTCATCATTCGCGGTGAGGATACGGCTCGGGAATCTTTGACGGCTGTGGAATCCGCCCTGGTGTGGTCGGATCGGGATCAGGATTTCATTCGCTTGGGCGAGATTGCCGCCGGTGCCCCGCGCTGGGTCTACCCCCGGATTGAGCGTCGCAATTTAGAGCGGGTCGTCACCATCAGCGGGCGATCCACGGCTATGGGCGCAGGCGAGATTGTCGCGGAAATGGAAGCGACCGTTGCCGCTGTTGATCTGCCGCCGGGCTACCGTGTCGAAGTGGGCGGTGAGCCGGAAGATCAGGCCAAGGCGCAAAGCCGCTTGTTTGCCAACTTCCCGATGGCATTTGGGGTGATCGCGCTGCTGCTCATTGCGCAATTTAACTCCATTCGCCGCGGTGGCATTATTCTTCTAACCATTCCGCTGGTGCTCATCGGTGCCGTGCTCGGTCTTCTTGTGATGCAGGCGTCCTTCGGGTTCATGGTGCTTTTGGGCCTCGTCAGCCTCGCCGGGATTGTTATCAATAACGGGATTGTTCTGATCGACCGCATCGTCGGGGAAGAAGCTGCGGGTAAGGCCCAACGCGAGGCGATTATGGTGGCGTGTCTTTCGCGCCTGCGGCCCATCCTGATGACAACGCTGACCACGGCGCTTGGCCTGATCCCATTGATCCTGTTTGGCGGCGCGCTGTTCTACGGCATGGCGTCGGCCATTGCCTTCGGCCTGTTTGTGGGCACGTTCCTGACGCTCGGCGTTGTGCCGGTGCTCTATAGCCTGATGATTCCCGATCGAGCAGCGGAGGCGCGTTAGATACTTCCGCGCATGTCCCTGGGTCTTAGCGCACGAAATGAGCCTCAGAAGTGTCTAATGCCTTTGATTTTATTGGCTTATGACCTACCTCATAATCGCTGGTCGCGGGTTCGAGCCCTGCTGGGTCCGCCATTTTTCCCTCGATTGCTCGTGATTTTGGTATAGTTTCCCACCGTCGTCAGATCGAAATTGGGGTTCACATGCGCTTTTCACACGTCGTTGCCTTCCTCCATAAATGGATCGGGCTCATCGTCGGTATTCAAATTGTGCTGTGGATTTCCGGCGGCGTGATTATGAGCTGGTTCCCCATCGAAGATGTGCGCGGGGAACATAATGTCTCTGAGCAAGAGCCTGCGCCGCTCACCGCTGACAGGGCTTACCTGCCGCTTGAGCAAGTGCTTGCCGTCCATGGCGGAGGCGACACGGGCCAAGTTACCCTGCGGCCCTGGCTTGACCGTGTGGTCTATGAAGTGCGCGGCGAAGAAATTGTGCTGGTGGACGCCGTCACAGGCGCTGCCCTTTCCCCCGTTGATGAGGCAAACGCCGCCGCCGTGGCGCGGGCCGACTTCGCCGGGGAAGGCGACATCATCTTCACGGAACTTTTGAGCGAAACCAACTTGGAATATCGCGGTCCCGTTCCGGTGTGGCGCTTTGATTTTTCTGATAGCGAGGATACGCATTTGTATGTGTCGCCAGACACAGGCCGCATCGTTGCACGCCGCAATGCCACATGGCGGCTCTTTGACTTCTTTTGGATGCTGCACATTATGGATTATGAGAACCGGGAGGACTTCAACCACCCGCTTCTCATCACCGCCTCGATCACGGCATTTGTGATGGTGTTCATGGGCATAATCCTGCTGTTCCGGCGTTTGCGATTCAGAGATTGGCGCATCGTGTTTGCCCGCCGCACAAAGCCCAAAGCGTCTAGATAGGCCAGTTGAAGTGGTCCGCGCCATACCTCATGGTGCCCCTCAAATATCCATTGAACGCGATGAGCCGCGCCGCCAGAAGCAGCGTGATGCTCCATGCCTCGGCCAAGAAATCTGCGAGTCAGTGCTGGCGCTCTGCTTACCGGCCCGTGCGGAAATCTGGGTGACAATAACAAGGCACAATATGTTAGAGTTCTTTCATGAGACGTGACCCAAACCCAACGAAGGGCACAATAAGATGAATATCGGAGAGCTGGCCAGCCGCGCCAATGTTCGGCCGAAAACCATTCGGTATTACGAAGAAATCGGCCTTCTGCCCGAAGCGGAGAGAGGGTCGAACGGATATCGAAGTTTCGCAACGCGGGACGTCAACCGGCTGGTATTTTTGCGACGTGCGCGGGCTTTTGGATTTACACTCGATGAATGCCGCGCCTTATTGGATCTGTTGAACGACCCAGATCGCAAAAGCGCTGATGTAAAATCGCTGACGCGAAATCACCTTGATGATCTCGATAAACAGTTGAAAGAATTGCGGGCGCTGCGCAAACAATTGGGTGAGCTTGCGGACGCTTGCGCCGGTGATGAGGGAGCGGACTGCGCTATATTGGATGCCCTGAGCGGTTAACATCAGCATTCACCACGCCGCTTGATCCGGCATGCCCCCCCCCCACGAGCGTTGTCGCTGCCCAATCATCGGCAACAGCATTGGCGGTACGCTCACAGCCACGCGTTAGAATGATGACATTCATGCCCGCAGCATGCAGCAGTTGGAGCGCCGGGAAGGGTCAAATGCTGCGGTCGTCAATCAGGGGATTAGGTTTGGCGAGGCCCTTGAGGTCTTCAAGGTTGGTCAAGGTGATGTCATTACCGTCCACCTCAACGCCGTATTTCTTGAGGGTACCAAAGGCGCGCGAGAGGTTTTCCGGCGTCATCCCGAGCAATCCGGCCAATTTCTTTTTGTCTTCAAGCAAACGGACTTTGCCGTCTCCTGCGCCGCGCGCATCAATGCGGATCAAGAAATTCGCCAGGCGTTCGACGCCAGTACGCAATTTGAGACTCTTTTGCGCGCGGACCACGCCGCGATAGCAATTTGCAAGTTCAATGACAATTTGCCGGGAAAACCTGTGATCACGCACCATGGCGGCACGAATGTTCTCAGACGGGATCATCAAGACGTGGCTTGGTTCAAGCGTTCGCGCCGACATGAGGTAGACTGCATCTTTGAGAACCGCGGCCAGAATAAAGGTCGCAACGGGCCTCAGGATCGCCAAAGTGGTTTCGCGGTTGTTTGAGTGGGCGAACAGCTCCACCGCGCCGTCAACAACAATATGCAAGAAGTCCGGCGGATCGCCCTCGGTAATGAGCTGCACTTGCGGCGGAAATCGTTGGAAATATGAGGATTTCAGCATGAGATCAAAGCTCTCATCCTCCATGCCCTCAAACAGGGGTATGTTCCGAATCTCAGGTATTTCGACACCGCGCACGCTGTAAGCCCTCCTCGCCCTCGTTTTGACAAATGTCAAGGCATTGGCCGACCGAAGTCAAGCGCTGAACCTTGGTCAATTTTCCAAGCTATCAACCTTCTCATTTGCTCGGCCCCACGTCTGTTTGCGTGCCTCTTATTTCGTATTGGTGCGCGGATATAGGGGGTTCACTGACAATTTCGTTGTGTCTTGATGCGCCCGTCTAAGCCGTAAATAACGTCAAAGCGGGGCACCCCATGACTACAGAAACCAGCGTACAGGACGGGAATCAACATTGGATGCTGGGCATGAGCACGCTGGCGTTTACGGTCTGTTTTGCCGTTTGGACGATTTTCTCCATCATCGGGGTCCAGATCAAACAAGACCTCGGCTTGAATGAGACCCAATTTGGCTTGCTTGTGGCCACGCCGGTTTTAACCGGGTCAATCAGCCGCATATTCCTCGGAGTTTGGGCTGAGCAATTTGGCGGTCGGATGGTGTTTGTGTTCCAGATGCTGGTCACCGCCGTGGCGGTCTACCTGCTTTCCACAGTTTCCAGCTATATCGGCTTTCTCATCGCTGCGCTGGGTCTTGGCCTGGCCGGCGGGTCCTTTATCATCGGTGTCACATACGTTTCTCACTGGTATAGCAAAGAAGCGCAAGGCACCGCCCTTGGCATTTTCGGAGCTGGGAACGTAGGCGCAGCGGTCACGAACTTCGGCGCACCGTTTTTGGTCGTCGCGGTGGGGTGGGAGCAGACCGCTATCATCTATTCCGCGGCCTTAACGCTTATGGCCGCTGCCTTCTTCTTTCTCACCAAGGAAGATCCGGCCATCCGCGCCCGGCGCGAACGCGGCGAAAAACCCGTCTCGGCTTGGATGCAGCTTGAGCCACTCAAAAACATCCAGGTCTGGCGCTTTGCCACCTATTACTTCTTTGTCTTCGGCGCCTTTGTAGCGCTGGCCAGTTGGCTGCCGCGCTATTATGTGGGTGCCTATGGCCTGGAGCTGACCGCCGCTGGGATGCTGGCAGCAGCCTACGCCTTGCCCGGCTCAGTTTTTCGGGCACTGGGCGGATGGATGTCAGACAAGTTCGGCGCGCGCGCGGTGATGTATCTCACCTTTGCGGTCTCGCTCGTTTGCCTCTTTCTCCTCAGCTATCCCGCAACGACCTATGTTGTGGACGGCATTAACGGGCCCATTGAATTTAGCTTCGGCGTCAGCCTGCCGGTGTTTGTTACGATCACCATTGTGCTCGGGTTCGTCATGTCGCTTGGCAAGGCTGCCGTCTACAAGCACATCCCCGTCTACTACCCTCATCATGTTGGATCGGTTGGCGGCCTTGTGGGCATGATCGGCGGCTTGGGCGGCTTCTTTCTGCCCATCTCGTTCGGCATCGCGAACGATCTCTTTGGCGTCTGGACGAGCTGTTTTATGCTGCTCTTTGTCTTGGTCGCCGTGAGCATGATTTGGATGCATGTCGCTGTTCGCCTCATGGAACGCCGCAAATTTCCCGGTCTTCGTGACGAACAACATCTTTCTGATGTGCCGCAGGCACCTGTGCCACATCCACATTCCTCATAATACTAACCGGCTAGGGAGCCTGATATGGCTAAAGACCTAAAAGACTGGAACCCCGAAGACGAAGCCCAATGGGAATCAACGGGTAAGGCCATCGCCAATCGGAACCTGTGGATCTCAATCCCTGCACTGCTTTGCGGATTTGCGGTCTGGCTCTATTGGGGGATTATCACGGTTCAGATGATCAACCTGGGCTTTGGCTTTAGCCAAGGTGAGCTCTTTACCCTTGCTGCCATCGCCGGACTGACAGGGGCGACACTGCGCATCCCCTCGACCTTCTTCATCAGGTTGGCGGGTGGGCGCAACACCATAACGTTCACTACCGCGCTGTTGATTATCCCCGCATTTGGCACGGGCATGTTGCTTCAGAACCCTGATACGCCCTTGTGGCAGTTCCAGTTGATGGCGCTTCTATCGGGCTTTGGCGGCGGTAACTTTGCTTCCTCCATGTCGAACATCTCATTCTTTTTTCCAAAAAAAGTGCAGGGCACATCACTGGGCCTCAATGCGGGCCTGGGTAATTTCGGCGTTACGACGATGCAGATTGTCGTCCCCCTGGTGATGACATTAGGCGTGTTCGGCGCGCCGATGATCCTAGAGAACACCTCTGGCACATTGATCGGGCGTATTCCGGCGGGGACAGAAACGTTCCTCCACAACGCTGGCTACATCTGGGTCCTGTTCCTGGTGCCCATCGTCATCGCGGCATGGGTTGGCATGAACAATATCACCGCTGAGCATGTTTCGCCCAACATCGGCTCGCCCCTCAGCGCCTTCGGCAAGATGTCGGGCATGCTCCTGATCGGGTTGGTCACGGCCACGGCGGGGCTCTGGTTGATGTTGCCTGAAAACGCTGGCGGATCGGGCTGGGGTGTTTCCAAGTGGCTCGTCTTGCCGATGGTTATTGCAGGTACGGTGTATGCCCTGAAACTCATCCCCGGGCAGATCAGTCAAAGCCTCAATCACCAATACAAAATTTTCAACAACAAACACACCTGGGCCATGACCGTCATCTACACCATGACGTTCGGGAGCTTCATTGGTTATGCCGCTGCGTTCGGGCTGGCGATCAAAGTCATCTTTGGATTTCAGCATGTGATGGTCGATGGTGTGATGGTGCACAACATCGTCAATGAAAACGGCCCCAGCGCGCTGATGTTTGCCTGGACTGGGCCCTTCATAGGTGCGCTGATCCGGCCCATTGGCGGCAAAATCGCTGACAAGATCGGTGGCGCGTTGGTAACACAGATTATCTCTGTGGTCATGGTGGTTTGCGCCTTGGGCGTCGCCTATTTCATGAAAGAAGCCTACGCCTCGGCAACACCTGAGCAGTATTTCATACCCTTCATGGTGCTGTTCTTGATCCTCTTCGCTGCGACGGGTATCGGCAATGGATCGACCTTCCGCACCATTGCCATCGTGTTTGATCGGGAACAAGCGGGCCCGGTACTTGGTTGGACCTCAGCTGTTGCCGCTTATGGTGCCTTTATCATTCCCAAAGTCTTTGGCGAGCAGATCAACGCAACCACTCCTGAGTATGCGCTCTATGGCTTTGCGTTGTTCTACACCGTCTGCATAGGCATCAACTGGTGGTTCTATTTGCGCCCCGGCGCCTATGTGAAAAACCCATAAGAGGCGCGAAACTCATGAGCCATCTATTAGATCGACTGACATTTTTCACACGTCACCCGGAGAAATTCTCCAACGGGCACGGTGTCACTACAACCGAAAGCCGCGCCTGGGAGGAGAGCTACCGTAAACGCTGGCAGCACGACAAAATTGTTCGTTCAACACACGGGGCGAACTGTACGGGCTCATGCAGCTGGAAGATCTATGTCAAAGGCGGCATCGTTACCTGGGAAACGCAGCAGACTGATTACCCACGCACGCGGCCCGACCTGCCAAACCATGAGCCTCGCGGCTGTAGCCGCGGTGCGAGCTATAGTTGGTATCTCTATTCCGGCAACCGCCTGAAATATCCACTGGTACGCTCCCGGCTGGTCAAACTTTGGCGGGAAGCGCGCGCCGTGCAGACCCCCGTGGCGGCGTGGAAATCAATCGTTGAGAATCCGGAAAAGCGCGCGTCATACACACGCAAACGCGGCCATGGCGGCATGGTGCGGTCCACTTGGGCAGAAGTGAATGAGATCATTGCCGCTGCCAACGCCTATACGGCAAAAACCTATGGCCCTGATCGGGTTATCGGATTCTCGCCTATTCCCGCCATGTCCATGGTCTCTTATGCGGCGGGTTCACGATATTTGTCGCTCATGGGCGGCGTTTGCATGTCGTTCTACGATTGGTATTGCGATTTGCCGCCGGCCTCTCCGCAGACCTGGGGCGAGCAGACGGACGTGCCGGAATCAGCGGACTGGTTTAATTCAGGCTTCTTGCTGATTTGGGGTTCCAACGTGCCGCAGACCCGCACCCCCGATGCACACTTCTATACCGAAGCCCGCTACAAGGGCACCAAGAGTGCAGTGATCTGCCCCGACTACAGCGAAGCATCGAAGTTCGGCGACATTTGGTTGCATCCCAAACAAGGTACTGACGCGGCGCTTGCCATGGCGTTTGGTCATGTGATCATGCGCGAGTTTCATCTCGATCGGCAGGTGCCGTACTTTGAAGATTACGTTCGCAAATACTCCGATATGCCCATGTTGGTGCAGCTTGAGGAAAAGAACGGCCACTATGTACCAGGCCGGTTTGTACGCGCCTCAGACTTCAGTGACGCGCTGGGGGAAGATAACAACCCTGATTGGAAGACGGTGGGGTGGGATAGCGACACCGGAACGATCGTTGTTCCCAAGGGCTCTATTGGCTTTCGCTGGGGAGAAGATGGGCGCTGGAATCTTGAGGAAAAGTCCGCAGACGGTAGCCCGACAAACTTGAAACTCACGCTCATTACCGATGAAGATCATGACGATGTGGTTTCCGTGGGGATGCCTTATTTCGGCGGTCAGCATCATGACTATTTTGAAGGCACGGATCACCCCGAGGTGCTGACGCGGAATGTGCCGATCAAGTCATTGAAGCTTAAAGATGGCGACAAGCTGGTGGCAACAGTGTTTGACCTGCTTTGCGCCAATTATGGTCTGGACCGCGGTCTTGGCGGTGAAGACATCGCCACCTCCTTTGATGACTTTGCGCCTTATACGCCAGCCTGGGCGGAAAAGATTACCGGCGTGCCGCGCGATCAGATCATCACCGTCGCGCGCGAGTTCGCGCTCAACGCTGAAAAGACCCAAGGCAAGTCCATGGTCATTTTGGGGGCGGGCCTCAATCACTGGTACCACATGGATATGAACTACCGCGGCATCATCAATATGCTGGTGATGTGCGGCTGCGTGGGTCAGTCCGGCGGCGGGTGGGCGCACTATGTGGGGCAGGAAAAACTGCGGCCACAAACCGGGTGGTTGCCCGTGGCCTTTGCCCTTGATTGGGCGCGGCCACCACGGCAAATGAATTCCACGTCGTTCTTTTATGCGCACACAGATCAGTGGCGTTATGAAACACTCAGCGTAGATGAGATTCTCTCGCCCACCGCGCCAGACGGTGACTGGAGCGGGTCGCTGATCGATTATAATGTCCGCGCGGAACGCATGGGTTGGCTCCCATCTGCACCTCAACTACAGGAAAACCCGCTGGAGATCGCAGGCAAAGCAGAAGCCGCTGGGCTCGAGGTGAAAGACTATGTCGCGCGCGAGCTAAAAGCCGGCACCATGTCCATGTCTTGTGAGGATCCAGATGATCCGCGCAACTGGCCCCGCAATATGTTTGTTTGGCGCTCAAATTTGCTGGGGTCGTCCGGCAAGGGCCATGAGTATTTCCTAAAGCATCTACTTGGCACGCAGCATGGTGTGTTGGGCAAGGATTTAGGGGAAGACGGCGGTCAGAAGCCAGATGAAGTGAATTGGCACGAGGAAGCACCGGAAGGAAAACTCGATCTTCTGGTAACCATCGATTTCCGCATGTCCACCACGTGCGTTTACTCGGACATCGTGTTGCCCACGGCAACCTGGTATGAGAAGAACGACCTCAATACCTCTGACATGCATCCCTTCATCCATCCGCTCACGGCGGCAGTGGACCCCGCATGGGAATCTCGTAGTGATTGGGATATCTTCAAGGGCTTGGCAAAATCTCTCTCGGAGGTTTCGCCAGAGGTTTTGGGTGTGGAAAAAGACACCGTGTTGGTGCCGATCCTCCATGACACACCCGGCGAAATTGCGCAGCCCTTTGATGTGCAAGATTGGAAGACCGGCAGTATCGATGCCGTGCCGGGCAAAACCATGCCTAATGTGGCGGTGGTCGAGCGGGATTATCCCAACTTGTACAACCGCTTCAAGGCCATCGGCCCGCTGATGGAAAAAGTTGGCAATGGCGGCAAGGGCATCAATTGGAACACAGTCCCTGAGATTGAAAACCTGCGCGCCTTAAACGGTGAGATCACCGAAGAAGGCCCGACCAAGGGCATGCCGCGCCTGGACACTGCCATTGATGCCTGTGAGGCCATTTTGATGATGGCACCGGAGACCAACGGTGAAGTAGCGGTCAAAAGTTGGGAAGCGCTCTCTAAAAAAACTGGACGTGAGCACGCTCATTTGGCGCTCCCTAAAGAAGATGAAAAAATCCGGTTTCGTGACGTCGTTGCACAACCGCGGAAGATCATCTCGTCCCCTACATGGTCTGGAATTGAGTCAGAAAAAGTTTGCTACAACGCGGGCTACACCAATGTGCATGAGTTAATCCCCTGGCGCACGCTCACCGGGCGTCAGCAGCTTTATCAAGATCACTCATGGATGCTGGCGTTCGGCGAAGGTTTTGTGACCTATCGTCCGCCCATCGATACCAAGACCATCAATCCTGATATCGAAGCGCGCAGTGGTGAAGGCGATCAGGTGATCCTGAACTTCATAACGCCGCACCAGAAGTGGGGCATTCACTCCACCTACACAGACAATCTGATGATGCTGACCATGTCGCGCGGGGGCCCCATTGTTTGGGTCAGTGAAACCGACGCGGCCAAAGTGGGCATCACGGACAATGACTGGGTCGAAGCCTATAACGCCAATGGCGCGTTGGTGGCACGGGCGGTGGTTAGCCAACGCATTCGCGAAGGCACACTTTTCATGTATCACGCGCAGGAAAAGATCGTGAATGTTCCCGGCTCACCTACCACCGGAAACCGCGGCGGTATCCACAACTCAGTCACTCGCGCTGTTCTGAAGCCGACCCACATGATCGGCGGTTACGCGCAACAGTCTTATGGCTTCAATTATCACGGCACAGTCGGCTCCAACCGCGATGAGTTTGTCATTTTGAGAAAACTCACTCACGTGGATTGGCTCGATCGCCCAGCGGCAGCGGAATAGGGGGCGACGATGAAAGTACGCGCACAAATCGGCAAGGTTCTGAATCTTGATAAATGCATTGGGTGCCACACCTGCTCCATGACCTGCAAGAACGTCTGGACCAATCGTGAAGGCGTGGAATACGCCTGGTTCAACAATGTGGAAACCAAACCCGGCATTGGGTATCCCGATGACTGGGAGAACCAGGGCTATTGGCACGGCGGCTGGAAGCGGAAGAAAAATGGCAAGCTGGAGCTCAAAGGCGGCTCCAAGCTCATCATGCTCACCAAGATTTTTGGCAATCCCGATTTGCCAGAAATCGACGACTACTACGAGCCCTATACCTTTGACTATGAACACCTGCAAAAGGCGCCGGAACTGGAGGCGTTCCCCACGGCGCGGCCGCGTTCGCTGATCACCGGCAAACGCATGGAGAAGATCGAAGCCGGTCCGAATTGGGAGGAAATCCTTGGCGGCGAATATTCCAAGCGTTCCAAAGATCAAAACATGGCGGGCATAGAAAAAGAGATCTACGGCCAGTTTGAAAACACCTTCATGATGTACCTGCCGCGCCTCTGTGAGCACTGCCTCAACCCAAGTTGCGTGGCGGCGTGCCCTTCCGGTGCAATCTACAAGCGCGAAGAAGACGGCATTGTTCTTATCGATCAGGAAAAATGCCGCGGCTGGCGCATGTGCGTTTCCAGTTGCCCCTATAAGAAGATCTATTACAACTGGTCGAGCGGTAAATCGGAAAAGTGCACCTTCTGCTATCCGCGCATTGAAGCAGGGTTGCCAACGGTGTGTTCTGAAACCTGTGTCGGGCGCATTCGCTATCTCGGTGTGATCCTTTATGACGCCGACCGCTTGGAGGAAGCCGCCTCTGCAGAAGACGAGCAAGACCTTTATGCCTCACAGATGTCTGTGTTTCTTGATCCCAACGATCCTGAAGTCCAAGAGCAGGCGCGTAAAGATGGCGTTCCTGAAGCTTGGCTTGAGGCGGCCAAAGTCTCGCCCGTATGGAAAATGGCGATGGAATGGAAGGTGGCGTTCCCGCTTCACCCGGAATACCGCACCTTGCCGATGGTATGGTACATCCCGCCGCTCTCGCCCATTCAATCAGCGGCCGAGGCAGGGAAAATCGGTTGGGCGGAAGGGTTGCCGGATGTGGATTCCATGCGCATCCCGGTGCGCTATCTCGCCAACCTTTTAACCGCAGGGGCGGAAGCGCCCATTCGCTCGGCCTTGCGCCGCATGTTGGCCATGCGCGCCTTCATGCGTACCAAAATGACTGATGGCTTTGAGGACCCCGCTATTGCGGACCTCGTGGGCCTGACCCCTGAAATTATCAAGGACATGTATCACATCATGGCCATCGCGAACTATGAGGACCGCTTTGTGGTGCCCACCTCGCACCGGGAGAACGGCGAAGATGTATTCGATATCCAGGGCGGTTGCGGTTTCAGCTTTGGTAATGGCTGTTCGGGTGGTGAGAGCAAAGCGGATCTCTTTGGCAAGCCAAAACGCAATGTGAGATCGAAAGCCATGGAGGCAGGGGAATGATCAAGACGTTTAAAGTTCTCTCATTACTGCTTGATTATCCCACCAAAGATCTTTGCGCGGCGGTGCCAGATTTTCGCCGGGTACTGGATGACGAAGCTCTGCTCCCCGCGCAAGCGCGGCGCGGTGTTGAGGGCATACTGGCAGATCTCGAGAGCTTGGACATTTACGAGCTGCAAGAGCGCTATGTACTTTTGTTTGATCGCACCAAGTCTCAATCGCTTCATCTCTTTGAGCATGTCCATGGGGAAGGGCGCGATCGGGGGCAGGCGATGGTCGACCTTCTTGGTCTTTATGATGAGACCGGCCTTGAGCTCACTACCAAGCAGCTGCCTGATTTCCTTCCGGCGTTCCTGGAATTCCTCGCGTTATTGCCTCTTGCGGAGGCGGTTGAGCACCTGGGGCGTCCTGCGCACATCTATGAAGCGCTGAGCAAGCGCCTCCAAGAAAAGTGCGCGCCCTATGCGGATCTCCTAGCCGCTCTTGAAACCCTCAGTGGGGTGACCCCCGAAGCGGCAACCGTGCAGGCGCTGCTAAATGAGCCTGAAGACGACCCCAATGACCTGGAAGCCATCGATGCGGTTTGGGAAGAAGCGGCCGTGGTATTTGGTCCTGCCGCCGCTCCGGATCAGGACGCGGGCTGCCCGGTGGCGGAGGACATGCTTGCGCGCATGGCCGTTCCTGAAAGCGCCAAAGCACCGGAGGGCAGGTAGATGCTGACCTATCTCAACACAGTGGCGTTTGGAATTTACCCCTACATTGCCCTTGCGGTCCTCCTCGTGGGCTCGGTCATTCGCTATGATCGCGAACCCTATTCGTGGCGCTCTGGGTCAAGTCAACTCTTGCGTCGCAAGCAGCTGGTGTGGGGTTCTATCCTCTTTCATGTGGGTATCTTGCTGATTTTCTTTGGCCATCTTGTTGGTCTTCTTACGCCCATATGGGTGTTTGATTTCCTTGGAGTCAGTCATGGGGCCAAGCAAATCCTTGCCATTGTCGCTGGTGGCGGTGCCGGCATCGTGTGCTTCATCGGGGCTACAATGCTGATCCAACGGCGTTTGTTCGACGCGCGCATACGCACCACATCAAGCTTTTGGGATATTGCCATTCTGCTCATGCTCTATGCGCAGCTTCTACTTGGCATGGCGACCATTTTTGTCTCGTTGCAGCACCTCGATGGCGAGGAGATGGTCCACTTTATGTCATGGGCCCAAGGGATATTCAGCTTTGACTTGAACGCTGCGCACTATGTTTTGAACGCCCACTTCCTGTTCAAGGCCCATATATTCCTTGGCCTAACGATCATGCTGGTGTTCCCATTCACGCGATTGGTGCACATGTTCAGCGCGCCGGTGAGGTACTTGTGGCGCACGGGGTATCAAATTGTGCGCACCAAAAAAGGTCACTCGCCGGCTGAATGAATTTGGCGACACCCAAATCATAAAGGGTCAGCCCTCGGGCTGGCCTTTATTGGCGCGGGCTAAATCTTCAATTGTGTTGATGTTGTCAAATGAGCCGCTCAGTTCAAGCTGGCTGGCATCCAGGGTAATCCCGTCAAGGCGCTCAAATGCTTGCGTGAGCGACCGTTTGCCATCGCCAGATAAAATCTCAACCAACTTGGTGCCGCATGCCAGCGGCCACAAGGCGCTACCTACCTGGGTGTGCCGCGCGTCGGCTATGGCAATGGGTCGTCCGGCCATCGCATGGTCCCGCAATTGCGCCACAAGATTTAAGGGGAGAAACGGCATGTCGCAGGGAGCGACCTGCAACCAGGCTGCATCCGGTTTGCGTTGCGCCCAGGCCAATCCAGCGACCACGCCGGCAAGCGGCCCTTGGCCGCCGTGCGCGCCGTCATCAAGCATAGGCAGCGCTTCCCCGTAGGTAGGCCCCGCGATAGCGAGCTCAGCCACTTGGGGTTTAAGGCGGGCAACCACGTGGCTGATCAGAGTTCGCCCATCAAGCGCGGCTTGCGCCTTCGCGCTACCGAAGCGGCGGCTTTGTCCGCCTGAGAGGATAATTCCGTAGATCTCTTTCAAGGTCTCTTGCTCCGGTGATTGAACGACTCGCTTAACAAGCATACGGGGTTCATCGTCGCCCGCGCCACGTATCTCGTGCCCTCGTGCACAACCCGTCGGCCTTTCCATATCTCAAGCCGCCTCTATGCCTGGTGCCTTGGCCTAACGAGGAAGTGATCCTGACGCGCGATGAGCTCTTTGTCTTTGGCATCACACTGATTTTCCAAGAGTAGTGAGCGTGAGGCGGGGTGAAAATTTACTTGTTCAAATAATGGCTTGTGACGAATCGAGCCAATCGTGCTAGGGCTTCCGGCGGGGCACGGATAAGAAGGTATGACCTATGGCTCGGTTGACGACATTTCTAACGGCATTGCTGGTTTCACTATCGGTTACGGCACTGATGCCTGGCGCGATCTGGGCGCAAGAAGGTATGTTTTTTGCGCGCCAATCGAACTGGGTGGACATCTCTCATGACACTTGCATCACTCGCGCAACACGTTCGATCAACAGCGTCAATAGCTCCATGGGCCTTGGCATACCGCTTGATGTCGTCGATGGCTGGTTGGTTGGCGGCAACGCCATAGAAGTCAATGTCACTATAGGCTGTGCCTCAGACAATGACTCCTTGCAGCTCAACAGTCCCTATGCCGCTCGCGTGTTATTGCTGATTACTGTGGGTTCGCTCGATGAAATTCTGGGGATGCGCGTCCGCGATCAGATTCGCGATTGTATCTTTTCTGGCGAATGCAGCGTGAGCGAAAGCGGCGCGACACCTGTTTTTCAGCCTGAGGTAAACGATGTTCAACAAGCGCGCGACCCAAGGTCATTTGGTCGGCGGCGCGTGCGTGCGACGGTCACTCAGATTAATTGGCGCAGCAATGCTGTTGACTACCGTGAACAAATCGGAACGGAATTTCGTTTTGGTTGCCCTGAGTTGGGGCTGGGATCGTTCACGCGCGTGTGGGGCACTGATGTTTATACGACGGACTCGAGCATCTGTTCGGCAGCAGTTCACGCAGGTATGATTACAGATGCGGGCGGTGCGGTGGCTATTCAAATTGTGGATGGCCGTTCAGTCTATGATGCCAGCGAGCGCCACGGCGTCAGCAGTTTGAATTATGGTCCCTGGAACACTTCTTTCATATTTATCGAAGCAGATGTGCAGCCAGAAACGGACCCTGTGCCCACTGCAGCAGCGCCGGATGAAACCGATGTCGATCCTGAGCCGACCTCAACGGAGAGCCTTGACCTGGGGTTGGACCCAGAACCGCTGTTGGAATTAGACGACTGAAGTTCATAACTTCAATGAAATCAAACGGTTATGTGATAAAAATTTGTCACGCTTGATTCGAGTTACGCCATGGCGACACCTTAGAGAGTTGATAGGTAGCGCCGCTATGGGGTTTTGGTGCCAGTCGAGAGGCATTTGAGCTAGCCGTGAATGGTTCGCATTCGCAGTTCAATCTGATTTCCCCAGGGAAACTGCGGCAATTTGGAGCTTCGACCCAGCCCTCCAAGGTCGCTAGATTTCCGCCCATAATCAGTGTGGCGAAGCGATTCGCCGCAATGGTGTCATTTGGGCGTTTTGCCTCGGTGACCCGTCTACCCTGGGGGGACAAATGAACCACTCGAGCAATGCAGCCAGCGCGCCGTCTGATGCAAATCTCATGTTGCGTATTGGCTTGACGCTGGTTTGCGTTTTGGTTTTTGCCATCATTGGTCTGATATTGGCAGACAACGGCACGGACTTTACCATGCGGGTTCACGGCACAATCTTTGTGTTCGCCGCCGGTGCCGCTGGTATTGCTTTGCTTTCGCGCTATGGAAACTATTTCCAGAATCCTGCCGCCGCAGTTGGTGGCGCGGCGAAGGGTTACAATCTCTCTATCGTCAAAGCGGGCGTTATCATGTCCATGTTCTGGGGCCTGGTGGGGATGACCGTTGGCGTTGTGATTGCATCGCAGCTCAGTTTTCCTGAGTTGAACCTGCACTTGCCGTGGACGAATTTCGGGCGCTTGCGTCCGCTTCACACCTCTGCGGTGATCTTTGCTTTCGGCGGCACGGTACTCATGACCACTTCGTTTTATGTGGTACAGCGGACCTGCCATGCGCGCCTTTTCGGTGATGTGCTGCCATGGTTTGTTTTCTGGGGGTATCAGCTTTTCATCGTGCTGGCGGCGACGGGCTATTTGCTCGGTGTGACGCAAAGCAAAGAGTATGCGGAGCCGGAATGGTATGTGGATATCTGGCTGACTTTAGTTTGGGTGGCCTATTTGATCGTCTTTCTGGGCACGATCTGGAAGCGCAAAGAACCACACGTTTATGTAGCCAATTGGTTCTATCTCGCCTTCATTGTCACCGTCGCCATGCTCCACATTGTCAACAACTTGGCGATGCCGGTATCTCTCTTGGGATCGAAGAGCTATTCACTGTTTGCCGGGGTGCAGGACGCCCTGACGCAATGGTGGTACGGCCACAATGCCGTGGGCTTTTTCCTCACTGCCGGGTTTTTGGGGATCATGTACTACTTCATTCCCAAACGTGCTGAGCGGCCGATCTATTCCTACCGCCTTTCTATCGTGCACTTTTGGTCGCTGATCTTCATCTATATTTGGGCGGGGCCGCACCACCTTCATTACACGGCGCTGCCGCAATGGGCGCAGACCCTGGGCATGACCTTCTCAATCATGCTGTGGATGCCAAGCTGGGGCGGGGCCATCAACGGGGTCATGACGCTCTCTGGTGCGTGGGACAAAATCCGCACCGATCCCGTGATTCGCATGATGATCGTGGCACTCGCGTTCTACACCATGTCGACCTTTGAAGGCCCAGTGATGGCGATCCGCGAAGTGAACGCGCTGTCGCACTATACCGACTGGAATATTGGCCATGTGCATTCCGGCACGCTGGGGTGGGTGGGCTTTATCAGCTTTGGCGCAATTTACTGCCTTGTGCCGTGGCTCTGGGGCAAGAAAGAACTCTATTCCAATAAATTGGTGGAGTTCCATTTCTGGATCGCGACCATCGGCATTGTGCTCTACATCACCTCCATGTGGTTTGCCGGGATCATGCAAGGGCTCATGTGGCGCGCCTATACGGACTTTGGCTTCCTGCAATTCTCGTTCATTGAAACCACCGAAGCCATGACGATCCCGTATCTGATCCGACTTTTGGGCGGCATTTTGTATCTCAGCGGCGTGTTTGTGATGACCTACAATTTATGGATGACTGCAAGGGGGCCGCAAAACGCGGAGACCCCTTATCGCGCCATCCCAGCAGCTGCGGAATAGGGGGGCGATAAGATGAATTGGCACAAAATATTTGAACGTCACTCCATGGTTCTGGTGGCGGGTATCCTCGTTGCGGTGTCCATCGGCGGCATTATTGAAATCGCCCCGCTGTTTTATCTGGAGAGCACGATTGAGGAAGTCGAAGGCGTGCGACCCTACACACCGCTGGAACTTGCCGGGCGCAACATATATGTGCGTGAAGGTTGCTACGTCTGTCACAGCCAGATGATCCGCCCTTTGCGGGATGAGGTGGAACGCTATGGCCACTATTCACTTGCAGCCGAAAGCATGTATGACCACCCGTTCCAATGGGGCTCACGGCGTATCGGGCCTGACCTGGCGCGCGTGGGCGGCAAATACTCTGACGACTGGCATCAGGATCACATGACGGACCCCCGTGCCGTGGTGCCGGAATCGATCATGCCGGGGTACCCGTTCTTGGGTGCGCGGGAGGTTCGCTATGACGACATTGCTGATCACTTGTTCGCCAACCGGATGGTGGGCGTGCCCTATTCAGATGAAATGATTACCGCGGCAATGATCGACTTTCGCGCCCAGACCAATCCGGACTCTGATGATTATGACGCGTTCCTGGATCGCTATCCCAATGCGCAAGTACGCGACTTTGATGGCGACCCTGAGCGGATTACCGAGTTGGATGCCTTGATCGCCTATCTGCAGGTGCTCGGCACCATGGTCGATTTCGACGGCTATGACGTCGAAGAAAACCGGCGCTAGGGGAGGGCGAGAGATGAATTACGATAGTGTTGCAGATTTCGCCGCCACCTGGGGCATCGTTTACTTTGTGATCATGTTCCTGGGCGTGCTGGTTTATGCCCTGAACCCCAAATCCCAAAAGACCTTTGACGAGGCCGCACAAATTCCGCTGCGGGAGGAAGAGCTCAATGACTGATCCATCGAATGAGCAAAAGGATGCCAGCGTCGGAACTACGGGCCATGAATGGGATGGCATCAAGGAACTGAACAATCCGCTACCGCTCTGGTGGTTGTGGATTTTCTACGCAACGATCATTGTTGCAATCATTTATTTTGTGATCATGCCAACCTTTCCGCTGGTGAGCAGCTACACGGCGGGAACTCTCAATCAATCTGACCGGGTCAATGTGGAAGCAGCGGTCAATGCCGCACGGTTAGAGCGTGTGGAGCGCGGTGCGGGATTGGGCGACTCCTCGATGGAACAAATTCGCTCTGACACATCGCTACTGGAATATGGTCTTGCGGCAGGTGAAGCGGCCTTTGGCGACAATTGCGCCACCTGCCACGGCCGCGGATCCCAGCGTATCGCCGGATATCCCTATCTCCATGATGATGTTTGGCTATGGGGTGGGACGTTGGACGAAATTCGCCAAACCATTCGCTTCGGTATTCGCGCGGATCATGACCAAACCCGCTTTTCGCAAATGCCGGCATTTCTGTCCGACGGCATATTGACCGACGATCAAGTGGGTGACTTGGCGGACTTTGTCATGTCTCTCAGCGGGTCGGGTGGCGAATTTGACGCGATCAATCGCGCGTCTTCCTTGTTTGCGCTTCATTGCGCTAGTTGCCATGGGGAGCAGGGGCTCGGCGATCAAGCCCAAGGCGCACCTAATCTTAGCGACAGGGACTGGCTCTATGGCGGAGATCGGACCACTATCATCGAGACAATATCTTTCAGCCGCTACGGCGTTATGCCCGCATGGGAAACACGCCTTGACCCCATTACCGTGCGCGCCCTGGCGGTCTATGTACATTCCCTTGGGGGCGGTGAAGAAGAAACGGTCAGCGCCACAGAATAATGGCCAGTTAAGGACAAACGCAAATGGACGTCGCCGACGTGAAGGCGAAGACGGAGGCTGCGCCGGGCGTAGAACGCCACGACGTGGAAGCTGTCAATGCGGCCGCCCTTGGTTCGCTCTATAAAGCGCGCGAGGCCATATACCCCAAGCGTGTCGCGGGGTTCTTTCGGAACTTCAAGTGGTTCATCATGTGGGCCACCCTTGGGGTTTACTACATCACGCCATGGATTCGGTGGGACCGAGGGGGCGATCTTCCCGATCAGGCGGTATTGATCGATTTTGCCGCGCCGCGGTTCTATTTCTTTTTCATCGAAATTTGGCCACAGGAGATTTACTACCTCACCGGGCTCATGGTGCTGGCGGCGATGTTTTTGTTTCTTGCCACCGCGCTTTTGGGCCGCGTCTGGTGCGGCTATACCTGTCCGCAAACGGTATGGACGGACTTGTTTATTTGGGTGGAGCGCCGTGTGGAGGGCGACCGCAACGCCCGCATGAAGCTCGACCGCCAGCCCTGGACCGGCAATAAGATTGCCAGGAAATCCATCAAGCACACAATTTGGTTGCTCATCGCCATGGCCACAGGTGGGGCATGGATTTTCTATTTCCACGACGCACCAGATTTGCTGTGGTTGTTCCCTCGCGGCGAAGCGCCGGTGGCAAGCTATTTCTCCTTCGCGCTTCTAACCGCGACGACCTATGTGTTTGGCGGACACATGCGTGAGCAGGTCTGCATCTACATGTGCCCATGGCCGCGCATTCAATCAGCCTTAATCGATGAAGACACCCTAGCGGTCACATACCGCAAGGGCCGCGGCGAAGCGCGCGGGGCCCACAAGAAAGGCGATACATGGGAGGGCAGGGGCCATTGCATCGATTGCCAGCAATGCGTCGTCTCATGCCCCATGGGCATCGACATTCGTGATGGGCTACAGCTCGAATGCATTCAATGTGCGCTCTGCATCGATGCCTGCGATTCGATCATGGACAAATTGGATCTGCCCAAAGGCCTCATCGCCTATGATACGGACCTGAACATCAATCGCATGGCCGCAGGGGAGACGCCGCGGTTTCGCTTTTTGCGGCCCCGCACTGTTGCCTACGCAATTATTCTAACGGTTGTGGGGTCATTGATGCTCTACGGGCTTTTGACCCGCGACTATTTGGAACTCAACGTGTTGCGGGATCGCTCACCAAATTTTGTTGAGCTGTCTGATGGCTCCGTGCGCAATGGCTATACCATCAAGATCTACAATATGTTGCCGCGCGAGCAGACGTTCGTTTTGGGCGTTGCCGGGCTTGATGCACCTGAGTTGCATCTTGTTGGTGACCCCCAGACCTATGACGTTTTGCCGCCGCTCACAGTTGGCCCTGATCAGATTCGCAGCGTGCGCATTTATGTGACCGCTCCCGAAGCGCGACTGCCAGGCACGCACCAGTCACCTGTAACATTCAGCGTCGAAAACACAGAAGTTGGAACGGTGAACACCTCTCAAACTGTTTTTGTTGTGGGGGCACGATAGGGATGGCGAACGCGCGTCAATTTACCGGGTGGCACGTTCTCTGGATTGGGGTCGGGGGCATTGGTACCGTGGTTGCGGTGAATATGTACTTTGTCTTTGCGGCTTTGAGCAGCCACAGCGGTGTGGATGTGGGCGACGCCTACACCTTGGGCTTGGCCTACAATAGTCAATTGGAAGAACGCGCCCGGCAGGCGTCGCAGGGATGGTCAGCAGAACTTTCCTCGCAACCCGGTGAAAACGGCGCGCTCCAGATTTCGATCATCATCAGTGATGAAAGCGGTGCCCCCCTGACGGGGCTTTCGGTGAGCGGCGAATTACGGCGAGTTGTGGAATCTCGTTCGGACCAAGTTGTGATGTTGCAAGAAACCCTGCCGGGGCAATACAGGGCGACCGTTGCCCTGCCATATGCCGGTCGCTGGCAAGGGCGCTTTACAGTGATGGATGATGGCGAGCGCCGCCTCGCCTTTGAGGGCCATTTATGGGTGGAGTAGCGACCAGTTACGCTGACACGTTCGTCAAGCAGGATAGCGGTGGCGAGTCGCGGCTTGATCTGATGGTCGAAGGGATTCACTGCACCAACTGCATTCGTACAATTGAGGGCGGTATCAGTAAATTACCCGGGGTGACACAAGCCAGGGTCAATTTTTCTACGCGGCGCCTGCATGTTGCCTGGGCTGACGGTGATACAACGCCGACCCTTATCGATCAAACCCTGAAGGACTTGGGGTTTGAGGCGCGACCGATTGATACCGATTTTGACTTGTCCCCCGATGAGCGGGAGTCGCGGCGACTTTTGTTGGCGTTGGCGGTGGCGGGGTTTGCAGCCGCTAATGTGATGCTGCTTTCGGTCGCGGTCTGGGCTGGCGTAGAGATGATGCCCGCCACCCGCGACCTGCTTCACTGGGTCTCGGCGATCATTGCCTTGCCGGCGGTAGTGTTCTCGGGCCGCGTGTTCTTTGTTTCGGCGTGGAAGGCCCTGCGGGGCGGGCGTCTCAATATGGACGTGCCGATATCATTGGCGGTGATCCTGGCTTCGCTCTTGAGCATTTTTGAAGTGCGTGCTGGTGGCGACCATACTTACTTTGATGCGGCGGTCATGCTGCTGTTCTTCTTGCTCATTGGTCGCTATCTGGATTTCCAAATGCGCCACCGCGCGCGCTCGGCTGCTAATGAGCTTCTCTCGCTTCAACGTATGGCAGCGCAGGTTATCGGTCTTGATGGGTCCATCAGCCATATCCCGTCAAGTGACGTGCGAGCCGGTGATCGATTGCTTGTGGCCCAGGGTGAGCGGGTGCCGGTGGACGGCAATCTTGAGACAGAGGCGGCTGAGTTTGACTTAAGCCTTTTAACCGGGGAGACGACCCCGGCACGGGTGGGCGCAGGCGAGCGCGTCTTTGGCGCGACGATAAATCTTTCATCACCGATTATTGTACGGGCGTCGGCGTCAAGCGAGCACTCAACACTTTCTGAAATCATTCGCATGATGGAGACCGCCGAACAGTCCCGCGCGCGCTATGTGCGGCTCGCGGACCGCGCCGCGTCGATCTATGCGCCGGCGGTTCATATACTGGCCGCATCCACGTTCCTGGGGTGGTGGCTTTTTACCGGTGTGGGTTGGGTCTTTGCCGCCACCAATGCCATTGCTGTCTTGATTATTACCTGCCCCTGCGCCCTTGGCCTTGCGGTTCCGGTGGTGCAGGTGGTGGCAGCGGGGCGGCTTTTCCGACACGGAATTTTTGCCAAGAGCGCTGATGGTCTCGAGCGTCTGGCAGAAATAGACTATGTGGTCTTCGACAAAACCGGAACGCTAACCAAGGGCGTACCGAAGCTCGCACGCGACGGTGTGAGCAAAGACGTCTTGGCGCGCGCGGCGACTTTGGCCCGTAGTAGCTCGCACCCGCTCAGCAAGGCGTTGGCCGACGCGGCGGGCCCGGGCCCGGCGGCAGACGGCGTTATTGAGGTCCCCGGCAACGGGCTTGAAGCGCGGACACCCCGCGGCGTCATGCGCCTTGGAAACGCAAAATGGTGTGGCGGTAAGACAAGCGATCAACCCGGCCTTGAACTCTGCTACCAAGACCAAGAGGGCAGATGCACGCGGTTTGCTTTCGAAGATGAACTGCGCCGCGACGCGGCCTTGGTTGTGGAAGACTTGGCGCGGATGGGATTTCCTGTTGAGCTTCTTTCCGGGGATCGGGAGGTCGCCGTGGCGGCTGTGGCTCGTAAGGTGGGCATCAGCGTCTATCAAAGTAGTTGCAAACCTGGCGATAAAATCGCGCGACTTGAGGCACTCAAAGCCCAAGGGCATAAAGTTCTTATGGTCGGCGATGGTTTGAACGATGCGCCGTCGCTGGCGGCAGCACATGCCTCACTTTCTCCGTCTACGGCAGCCGACATCAGCCAGGCCGCAGCTGATTTTGTCTTTCAGGGAGAAGGGCTCAGCGCCGTTCCCTATAGCATTCGCACGGCGACAATGGCGCGCCGTTTGGTGCTGCAGAATTTCAGCCTTGCGCTTGCCTATAACGTGATCGCGATCCCCCTGGCGGTGGCTGGATTTGTGACGCCGCTGATTGCTGCCCTTGCCATGTCAGGATCGTCCATTGTCGTGACCCTCAACGCGCTGCGACTCAATCTGGCGCGGTGGCGGGCTTCATGACGATCTTAGTAATACTCATTCCCGCCGCCTTATTTTTGGGTCTTGTCGGCCTGCTTGGGTTCTTCTGGGCCGTACGCACGGGGCAGTTTGATGATCCCGAAGGCAACGCGCGGCGCATCTTGCTGGATGATGACCTGGATGAGATGGGGCCGGACAACTGAACCGCGCGCCGGAGCCGTGCTGAAAACCACCCCAGCGAGAATTTCATTCATCTACATGAACAAGCCCATGAAATCGCTGCACTTTTTGAACGTATTCAGTTTCAGTTCAGATTGGGTTTGCTAATCCTTAATGGATCTTCAGGCGGGGCTTTCTCCTTGTTGTAGGAAAAAGCAAAATGGAACAGACACACCATATCGTACGGCGAACGGCGATGACCTTTGCCGTTGCCGCCATTGCATTTGTTGCAAGCGGATTTGCTGTGCCCTCTACGGCCGAAGCAGCTGACGCCTATGTCTCCAATGATCTCAACTTGAGATATGGACCCAGCACGCAATACCAAGTCATTGATGTGATACCCTACGGTGACTATGTGGAAGTCCTCCACTGCACGCCGGGTCGTAGCTGGTGCGAGGTGGACTACTACGGGTACACCGGCTGGGTATCGGCGCGTTACCTTTATCAATCAGACCGCCGCCGAAGAAATTATAGTCACAGCAGCGTAAGTATTCCGATTTTCGACTTTTTCTTCTATATCAGTGACTACGATAGGGACCGTCGCTATCGCCACCGCAGCTATCGCTATGACAACAACTGGTACGAACGCCAGCGGCATCAATACCGCAACAATCGTCACTATCGCCATGACGGTCGCCGCGGAAATCATCGTGGTCGTGGCAGTCACTATGGTCAGCATGGGCAAAATGCGAACCACGGTGATTACAACAATCGCCACGATTATCGGCATGACAGCCGTCGGAGCAATCGCCGCGGCGACCGCCGTCATGATCGTAATGATCGGCATGATCGGAACGATCGCGATAACAGGCATGATCGGAGTGATCGCGATGATCGGCATGGGCGGCGCGGTTACTAACTCCACCTGCGACGTCTGGCCCTGCTACTCTTGTCGAGCGGCAGGGCCATTCTTTTTGGCCTAGTTTCGGCGCAACGCCAGCAGCATGGCGGGGACTAGCGTCAGGTCGAGCACCAGGGCCGACATAACGATAATGCTGGTGAACAATCCCAAGCTGGAGTTGATCTCAAACCCTGAGGCCATCAACAGAAGGAAACCGGCGGTGAGGGCAAGGCTGGTAATGATCATGGCCCGGCCAACGGAAACATAGGCGATCCGCACAGCTTCGCGTTCGGCCACCCCGCGTTCAACTTCTTTCTTAAATCGCAAGAGGAAGTGAATGGTATCGTCCACCACAATGCCGAAGGTCATGGCTGCGACCACAGATGACGCCAGCCCCACTTCCCCGACAGTGTAGCCCCAGATACCGAAACCTGCGAGGGGTGGCAGCATATTGGCAATTAGGCTGACCACACCCAGACGCGTGTCACGCAAAGTAGTAAGCACGATGATTGAAATCAGTATGAGCGCGAGGGCGGTGCCGCCAATCATGGACTGAATGTTGGCCAGGGACAGACGCGCAAAGAAATAATTGATGCTGTGGCCCGCCTGTTGCGTCGAAACGG
>JAJFIK010000081.1 GCA_021775005.1 Rhodospirillales bacterium | reverse complement strand
CTCCTACGCCCACTTCTTGCAAGAGAATGTGCCGTCGGATGAACGCGACCATGACGTAGGTGTCGAAGCTGTATTTCGCTCCGTGTTTCCCATCATGGACTTCTCTGAGTCCTCGGTTCTTGAATACGTGCGTTACGAATTCGAGAAGCCAAAATATGATGTTGAAGAGTGTATGCAGCGCGGCATGACATATGCGGCGCCGCTAAAGGTCACGCTGCGGCTGATCGTATTTGATGTAGACGAAGAAACCGGCGTAAAATCGGTCAAGGACATCAAGGAACAAGATGTCTATATGGGCGATATGCCGTTCATGACCAACACCGGTACATTTGTGGTGAACGGCACCGAGCGCGTGATCGTCTCACAAATGCATCGCTCCCCCGGCGTGTTTTTCGATCACGACAAGGGCAAGACCCATTCATCCGGCAAGCTGTTGTTCGCTGCACGGGTGATTCCTTATCGCGGGTCTTGGCTGGACTTTGAATTTGATGCCAAAGACATTGCTCATGTGCGCATCGACCGTCGCCGCAAATTGCCTGCGACCACGTTGCTTATGGCGCTTGGCATGGACCAAGAGGATATCCTCAATTATTTCTATGGCCAGGTCGTGTTCACCAAGGCCAAGAACGGATGGAAAACCCCGTTCAATCCTGAGCAAATTCGCGGCATCAAGCCGAGCTTTGATTTCATCGATGCCAAAACCGGCGAAGTGGCTGTTGAGGCTGGTCGCAAGATCACCCCGCGCTTGGCCCGCAAGTTGGCAGAGGACGGCCTCAAGCATCTTCTTATGGAGCCTGAGCACCTTATTGGTCGTTATGCGGCGCTTGATATCGTCAATGAAAAGACTGGCGAGATTTACATTGAGGCTGGCGACGAGCTGACCGAAGAAAACATTGTTGAGATCACCGAAGGGGGCTTCAAGGAAATTGCCACCCTGGACATCGACCATGTGAACATTGGCGCCTACATCCGCAACACCTTGGCTGTAGACAAAGCGCACAATCGGGATCAGGCGTTGATCGACATTTACCGCGTCATGCGTCCCGGTGAACCGCCTACGCTTGAAACCGCGGAAGGCCTTTTCAGCGGATTGTTCTTTGACTCCGAGCGCTATGATCTTTCTGCGGTGGGCCGCGTTAAAATCAATATGCGCCTTGGCCTTGATGCTGAGGATACGGTGCGGGTTCTGCGCAAAGACGACATACTGTCGGTCATCAAGACCCTGGCAGGCTTGCGCGATGGGCGCGGCGTTGTGGACGACATTGATCACCTGGGCAACCGCCGTGTGCGCTCTGTGGGCGAGTTGATGGAAAACCAATACCGCATTGGCCTTCTGCGTATGGAACGAGCCATCAAAGAGCGTATGTCGTCAGTGGAAATTGACACCGTCATGCCGCACGATTTGATCAATGCCAAACCAGCTGCTGCCGCCGTGCGGGAATTTTTTGGGTCCTCGCAACTTTCGCAATTCATGGATCAGACCAACCCGCTTTCGGAAATCACTCACAAGCGTCGTCTCTCGGCGCTTGGGCCGGGTGGTTTGACACGGGAACGCGCGGGCTTTGAAGTGCGCGACGTGCACCCGACCCACTATGGTCGGATCTGTCCCATTGAAACGCCGGAAGGGCCAAATATTGGCTTGATCAATTCCCTCGCAACATTCGCGCGGATCAACAAATACGGCTTTATCGAAAGCCCGTATCGCTCAGTCAAGAACGGTAAGCTGACCGAGGAAGTGATTTACCTCTCGGCGATGGAAGAAGCCAAATACATTATTGCTCAGGCCAACGTGGCGATTACTGACAAAGGCGGGTTTGTTGAAGACCTCATCGCCTGTCGCCAGGCCGGTGACCTTGTGATGGCGACACCGGAACAAGTGGCCTTTATTGACGTATCGCCAAAGCAGCTCGTGTCAGTGGCGGCGGCGCTTATTCCGTTCCTTGAAAACGATGATGCCAACCGCGCCTTGATGGGCTCGAATATGCAACGCCAAGCAGTGCCGCTTCTGAAGTCAGATGCACCGTTTGTTGGTACGGGCATGGAGTCAGTTGTGGCGCGAGACTCAGGTGCTGCGATTACGGCGCGGCGGAAGGGTGTTGTGGATCAGGTGGATGCTACACGGATCGTTATCCGTGCGACCGACGAAACTGATCCGACGAAACCAGGCGTGGACATCTATCGTCTTTCGAAATTCCAGCGCTCCAATCAGAGCACATGCGTCAACCAGCGCCCCTTAGTGCGGGTGGGTGATCGCTTGGAAGCTGGTGATATTATTGCTGATGGTCCTTCGACGGATCTTGGTGAGTTGGCATTGGGCCGCAACGTGCTCGTCGCCTTCATGCCTTGGAATGGCTACAACTTTGAAGACTCGATCTTGATCTCTGAGCGTATCGTGCGTGATGACGTGTTCACGTCCATCCACATCGAAGAGTTTGAAGTGATGGCGCGGGACACAAAGCTCGGGCCGGAAGAAATCACGCGCGACATTCCCAATGTGGGCGAAGAAGCGCTACGCAATCTGGATGAGGCCGGCATCACTTATATTGGTGCTGAAGTTCATTCAGGTGACATTCTTGTGGGCAAGATCACGCCGAAGGGTGAAAGCCCCATGACGCCAGAAGAAAAACTTCTGCGCGCCATTTTTGGTGAAAAAGCCTCTGACGTTCGTGATACCTCCCTCAAGTTGCCGCCTGGCACATCAGGCACGGTCGTGGAAGTGCGGGTCTTTAACCGCCACGGTGTGGACAAAGACGAACGCGCCATTCAGATCGAGCGGGAAGAGATTGAACGCCTAGCAAAAGACCGAGATGACGAACTTGCCATTCTCGATCGCAACACCTATGCACGTCTGCATGACATTTTGGTCAACAAGAAGGCTATTGCCGGCCCCAAAGGCTTTGATGCCGATGGCCGTGTGACGGAAGCCGGTCTTGGTGAGTTGTCACGCGGGCAGTGGTGGCAAATCGCTCTTGCGGATGAAAAAGCGCAGAGCGAAATCGAAGCCATCAAGAAGCAGTATGACGCATCCAAGGATCGTTTGGACGCACGCTTCCAGGACAAGATCGACAAGCTGCAACGGGGCGATGAATTGGCTCCCGGCGTGATGAAAATGGTCAAGGTCTTCGTGGCGGTGAAGCGCAAGCTGCAGCCGGGTGACAAAATGGCCGGCCGTCACGGCAACAAAGGTGTCATCAGCCGCATCGTGCCGCAGGAAGATATGCCCTACCTCGACGATGGCACGCCGGTTGATATCGTGCTCAATCCACTTGGGGTGCCGAGCCGCATGAATGTGGGTCAGATTCTTGAAACTCACTTGGGCTGGGCCTGTCGTGGTCTGGGCCGTCAAATCGGTGAAGCTCTGACGGCCTATGAAATTGGCCAGGGCATCAAGCCATTGTCCGACAAGTTGCATGATATTTATGGCAAGGACAGAGACCTGGATTCCCTTTCAGAAGCGGAAATGGTTGAGCTTGCCGGTAACCTGACACGCGGTGTGCCCATTGCCACGCCGGTGTTCGATGGCGCCCATGAAGCTGACATTCATGAGCACCTGAAACAGGCAGGCCTTGAATCATCGGGTCAGGTAACCCTGCATGATGGTCGCACGGGAGAGAAGTTCGCCCGCCAGGTCACGGTGGGTTACATCTATATGCTCAAGCTGCACCACTTGGTGGACGACAAGATTCACGCGCGCTCAATTGGCCCCTACAGTCTTGTCACGCAGCAACCTCTTGGTGGTAAGGCCCAGTTCGGCGGCCAGCGCTTTGGGGAAATGGAAGTGTGGGCGCTGGAAGCTTATGGCGCTGCGTACACGCTGCAAGAAATGCTCACCGTGAAGTCCGACGACGTGGCGGGCCGCACCAAAGTCTATGAGGCTATTGTGCGCGGCGACGACTCGTTTGAAGCGGGCATCCCGGAAAGTTTCAACGTGCTGGTCAAGGAAATGCGTTCCTTGGGTCTGAATGTTGAGCTTCAAAACGATTGATGACGGCAAATTTGCACATCAATTGAGAACACTTGGCTTTGGCCCGCGTGCGGGCCGGGTGCGGAATAATCTCCGTGCCTTCCACGCCGTTACGATGAGGAGACGAACGGCATGTCGCATCAGAATGAGGTGATGAACCTTTTCAATCCGCAGGCTGCACCGCAGACCTTCGACAAAATTCGTATCTCGCTTGCGAGCCCTGAGCGGATTCTGTCTTGGTCATTTGGTGAAATCAAAAAGCCTGAGACCATCAACTACCGGACCTTCAAGCCGGAACGCGATGGCCTCTTTTGCGCGCGGATTTTTGGCCCGATCAAGGACTACGAATGTCTTTGCGGCAAGTATAAGCGTATGAAGTACAAAGGCGTCGTCTGTGAAAAGTGCGGCGTTGAAGTGACTCTCAGCAAAGTACGTCGGGAGCGGATGGGCCATATTGAGCTCGCTGCACCGGTTGCGCATATTTGGTTCCTGAAATCACTGCCAAGCCGCATCGGCCTCATGCTTGACATGATGCTGAAGGATCTCGAGCGCGTGCTCTATTTTGAGCAATATATCGTACTTGAGCCCGGCCTGACGCCGCTCAAGGAAAAGCAAACGCTCACCGAAGATGAGTATATGGCGGCCCAGGAAGAATATGGCGCAGACAGCTTTACCGCAGGTATTGGTGCGGAAGCTTTGCGTGAAATGCTCGCGGCCATCGACCTTGAAGGTGAGATGGAAAAGGTTCGCATTGATCTTGCGGAAACGACTTCTGAATTGAAGCCGAAGAAACTTATCAAACGCCTCAAACTCCTCGAAGCGTTCCATAAGTCCGGCAACCGTCCAGAGTGGATGATCCTGACCATTGTGCCGGTGATCCCGCCGGAAGTGCGCCCGTTGGTGCCGCTCGACGGGGGCCGCTTTGCGACCTCTGACCTCAATGACTTGTATCGCCGTGTGATCAACCGCAACAACCGCCTGAAGCGCCTTATTGAGCTGCGCGCGCCGGACATCATCATCCGCAACGAAAAGCGGATGCTGCAAGAATCTGTCGATGCGTTGTTTGACAATGGCCGCCGGGGTCGTGTCATCACAGGTGCCAACAAGCGCCCGCTAAAATCCCTCTCTGACATGCTGAAAGGCAAGCAGGGTCGTTTCCGGCAAAACTTGCTCGGCAAGCGGGTCGATTATTCGGGCCGCTCAGTGATTGTGGTGGGTCCGGAGCTGATGCTCCATCAGTGTGGCCTGCCTAAGAAAATGGCGCTTGAGCTGTTCAAGCCTTTCATCTACTCGCGTCTTGATGCGAAGGGATTGGCGGCGACGGTGAAGCAAGCGAAAAAGCTTGTTGAAAAAGAGCGACCAGAGGTCTGGGATATCCTGGAAGAGGTTATCCGGGAGCACCCGATCTTGCTCAACCGGGCGCCAACACTTCACCGCTTGGGCATTCAGGCGTTTGAGCCTGTGCTCATCGAAGGTAAAGCGATCCAGCTTCATCCGCTGGTTTGCGCTGCGTTTAACGCTGACTTTGACGGCGACCAAATGGCCGTGCACGTGCCATTGAGCCTGGAAGCCCAGCTTGAAGCCCGCGTGTTGATGATGTCCACGAACAACATCCTCAGCCCGTCGAACGGCAAGCCGATTATTGTGCCATCCCAGGATATTATTCTGGGCCTGTATTATCTCTCCATTGAGAAAGATAATGAACCCGGCGAAGGCATGGCGTTCGGTAGCTTGGCTGAGCTTGAGCACGCACTTCATACCGGCGTGATCACGCTTCACACCAAAATCAAAATGCGTCACAGCACGGTTGATGAGAACGGCGAGCCTGCGGTTGTCCGTCTCGATACGACTGCGGGGCGTTACTTGGTGGGTTCCTTGCTGCCGCAAAATCCAAATGTGCCGTATGATCTGGTTTCGCGTCTGCTGACAAAAAAAGAAATCTCCAACATGATCGACATGGTGTATCGCCACTGCGGTCAGAAGGAGACGGTGGTTTTCTGCGATCGGATCATGGGCCTTGGTTTCCGTGAAGCCTGTCGCTCAGGCATCTCTTTTGGCAAGGATGACATGGTCATTCCGGCCACCAAGGATGGTTTGGTTGATCAAACCCGCGACTTGGTAAAGCAATACGAACAGCAATACCAAGATGGTCTCATCACTCAGGGCGAAAAATACAACAAGGTTGTTGATGCCTGGGCCAAATGCACCGACAAAGTCGCCGATGAGATGATGAAGCAAATTCAAACCATTGAGACCGACCCCGAATCGGGCCGGACCCTGGATATGAATTCCATTTATATGATGTCGCACTCCGGTGCGCGGGGCTCTCCTGCCCAAATGAAACAGCTCGCCGGTATGCGCGGGTTGATGGCCAAACCGTCGGGCGAGATTATCGAAACACCGATCATCTCGAACTTCAAAGAAGGTCTTACGGTGCAGGAATACTTCAACTCCACCCACGGGGCACGTAAGGGCCTTGCGGACACGGCGTTGAAAACCGCGAACTCAGGTTATTTGACCCGTCGTCTGGTTGACGTTGCGCAGGACTGCATCATTACCCATGTGGATTGCGGTACCGAGGTGGGGATCACCGTGGCGGCTGTGGTTGATGGCGGTGAAGAGATTGAGCCCTTGGCGGACCGGATTTTGGGCCGTACAGCGCTGGTGGATATTGTGCATCCGATTTCCGGCGACGTTCTCGTCAAAAAAGATGAGATCATCACCGAACCAGAAGTCGAAATTATCACCAATGCCAAGGTTCAGTCGGTGCAATTGCGCTCACCGCTGACCTGTGAAGTGCCCATCGGCATTTGCGCCACATGTTATGGCCGTGATCTTGCTCGCGGCACACCTGTGAACCGCGGTGAGGCTGTGGGTGTTATTGCGGCACAATCCATCGGTGAGCCGGGCACCCAGTTGACGATGCGGACATTCCACATTGGCGGCACCGCTCAGGTGAGTGAACAGTCATTCATTGAGTCAAACCATGAAGGCACTATCCGCCTCGACAATAAGAACGTGGTGAAAGATAGCTCCGGCAATCTCATCACCATGGGGCGGAATGTGCACCTTGTTATTGTTGATAGTGAAGGCGTCGATCGGGCCACTCACAAAGTGGTCTATGGCACCAAGCTTCGGGTTGAAGATGGGACCAAGGTTGGGCTTGGCCAGCGTTTGGCAGAATGGGACCCTTATACCCGTCCGATCCTTACCGAAGTTGGTGGGTACGTCCGACTTGAAGACGTCATTGAAGCGGTGTCCATCAAGGAAGTGGCCGATGAAGCCACGGGGATTTCGCAGAAGGTGGTCATCGACTGGCGCACCAGCCCTCGCGGCGTGGACTTGAAACCTGCTCTTATCCTCACGGACAAGGCCGGCAAAATCAAAAAGCTCGCGAATGGCAACGATGCCCGTTATCTGCTCTCTGTTGACGCCATCCTGTCCATCAATGATGGCGACGAAGTGAAAGCTGGCGATGCTTTGGCGCGGATCCCCACAGAAGGGGCCAAGACCCGGGACATTACCGGTGGTCTGCCACGTGTGGCGGAACTCTTTGAGGCCCGTCGCCCCAAGGACCATGCCGTTATTGCTGAGGTTTCAGGCACGGTTGAATTTACCCGCGATTATAAGAACAAGCGGCGTATTCAAATCCGGCCCGATGATGAGAGTATTGAGCCTGCTGAGTATCTGATCCAGAAGGGCAAGCACCTTGCGGTGCAAGAGGGCGATTACATCGAAAAGGGCGAGTACCTTATCGATGGCAACCCGGCACCTCACGATATTCTGGACATTAAGGGTATTGAGGAGCTCGCAGCTTACCTCGTGCACGAAATCCAGGAGGTCTATCGTCTTCAAGGCGTGAAGATCAACGACAAGCACATCGAGGTGATTGTTCGCCAGATGCTGCAAAAGATCGAAATCGAAGACGGCGGCGACTCAACGTTCTTGAAGGGCGAGCAGGTCGATAAGGTCGAATTTGATGAGGTCAATGTGGAAGTGGTCGACAAGGGCGGACGTCCGGCCAGGGGCAAGCCTGTCCTGCTGGGCATCACCAAGGCGTCGCTCCAGACCCGCTCGTTCATCTCAGCGGCATCGTTCCAGGAAACCACCCGCGTGCTCACGGAAGCGTCCGTGAACGGCAAGGTGGATTACCTCGAAGGGCTGAAGGAAAACGTCATCGTAGGCCGCCTTATTCCGGCGGGCACCGGTGGTGCAATTCGGCGCTTTAGAGGCATTGCCAGCGAACGGGACGAGGTGCTTTTGGCAGAAAAGGCCAAAACCGAAGCTGCCATGGCCGAGATTGCCGCCGCTGAGCTCCCGGCCCCTGAGCCGGATCCTTTTGCTCCGGTAGAGGCCCCTGAGACCGATTCGGCGGATTCAAGCGCTGCGTAAGCATAAGGCTCAATAAATCATACCAAGCCCTCTTTCGACGTGAGTCGGGGGAGGGTTTGCTTTTATCCGAATCGATGGTATTGTTCACCTTTAGTTCTTTTGAGGGTCAGAGGCGCTAGCCTGTCAGTCCACCGAAAAGCTTAGACCAATGGCCTTCGCCAATTCTATCTGGGGTATGTCAGAGAAAATGAAAATTGACAGCCGGATTGATGATGTTCCGCTGTATGGCCAACGTTATGTTGATGAGCAACATCGGGTAATTCGTCGCCTTAAGGAACGGGTTGATCGCGCGGAGCGCTCGGAACGCGTCCACAAGTTTGAAAATGAGAAACTTCGAGCCGCGGGCACAGTTTCCACAAGAATACTTGAGATTAGAAAAAATGAAGAAGTGGCCAGCGCTGCGTCCAAACAAAGAACAGCCGAAGAAGAATTGACCAACCTTAGATTTCGTTCGGAGCAGGATCGCAAGGAATTGGCATCATTCGATTCGTTGATTCGTCATATCATCGAAGGAGAACCAGAAGTCTGGGATTTAATTGATATCGCACTAGACAAGTATACACGGTGCCGTTCAATCAGATTTCGGGTTTCTTGCATTTTAAATGAACACGGGCGTTCGAATATAAGAGGGCGGGGACGATTACCCGGACACTACAGATAAATTCGATGTTGTGGTCTGGCTTGCGAAAAGAGCCAATTCAATTGTTCCCTGCGTTGAGATGTTTTGGCTTCTGGGTATCAGACGTCCTGGCACCGTCCAGATTTCACTTCCCTACTGATACAACCTGGAGAAAAGTATGACTGACACACATCAGATAAAGTGTATCAACAAGTCAGATCGAGATAATCCGCACGAGCGAATCATAAACGTGGGAGGTAGTGACACCAATGGCAAGCGTTGGAAGATTTCCCAAGTAGCGGCAATTGACGGAATCCAATCCCAGAAATGGAAGTTTTTCGTAAGCGTTGCCGGGAGTTCCGTTTGGGTGGTGGTTGCAGAGAGCCGATATGGCAACAAATATCTCAAGACCGAGAACGATGGTGAGGAACCCAATAACTTGCTTTCACTTCCAGAGTGCCCATGACTGATTGGTGTTGGGCCAATCTCGATGGAAATATGGTCCCTGAGACCGATTCGGCGGATTCAAGCGCCGCTTAGGCCCAAAAGGGCGGAAATATAGGGACAAAATCCCAATTAGGGCCGGTGCAGAAATTCTGTATCGGCCCTTTTGCTGCGTCAGGACGCCTCATGGCTGAAAAACCCCAAGAAACCGTGAATTTTCGGCTAAACGGGGGTTGACCGGGTAGGGGGCGCTGGATAAGTTCCGCGCTCATTTGACGGCAGGCCGTAGGGGCGATCCCCGAAAGGGGCAAACCTAGACGCTGCCACGAGTTTTACATGCCGAATACGAGACGCAAGACCTAACGGTCCTCTGCATATCGGGCACCCATCACAAGCCGCAAGAGTTGCGGTTAGATCGGGTGTCGTTTTCGTTTGGCATGTGCCTTGTGGCGCGAGGTCTTCCTCAAAATTTGAATTGTTTAAGCGGCAGCAGACGTGCGGTCGCGAGAAGAAGAACAGGGCCCTAAATGCCTACGATAAATCAGCTGATCCGCAAGCCGCGGAAACCGAAAGTGAAACGCAACAAAGTGGTGCACCTGCAGGCGTGCCCGCAAAAGCGTGGTGTCTGCACGCGCGTTTATACAACAACGCCTAAGAAGCCGAACTCGGCCCTTCGTAAAGTTGCGAAGATCCGCCTTACCAACGGTTTTGAAGTGATTGGCTACATCCCTGGTGAAGGTCACAACCTTCAAGAACACTCTGTGGTGTTGATCCGCGGTGGCCGGGTGAAAGACTTGCCGGGCGTGCGTTACCACGTGCTGCGCGGCGTTTTGGATACGCAAGGCGTGAAAGACCGCAAGCAACGCCGCTCGAAGTACGGCGCGAAGCGTCCGAAATAAGGCGAGCGAGGGAAAAAGAATATGTCACGACGTCATAGTGCTGAAAAACGCGAAGTGCTTCCGGATCCCAAGTTTGGTGATCTGGTGCTTTCGAAGTTTATGAATTCGCTAATGTACGACGGCAAGAAGTCGATTGCCGAAGGCATCGTTTACGGCGCGTTCGATCAGATTCAGGAAAAGTCGAGCCAGGACCCGGTGCAGGTGTTCCATGAAGCGCTGGACAATGTGAAACCCACCGTCGAAGTGCGCAGCCGCCGTGTTGGTGGCGCGACCTATCAGGTTCCTGTGGAAGTTCGCCCCGAGCGCCGTCAGGCCCTGGCGATCCGCTGGATCATTGATGCGGCGCGGAAGCGCAATGAGACCACCATGGTCGACAAGCTTTCCGGTGAACTGATGGATGCCTCGCAAAGCCGCGGTGCCTCTGTCAAAAAACGTGAAGACACGCACAAAATGGCGGAAGCCAATCGCGCGTTCTCGCATTATCGCTGGTAACAGATTTTCGTTTGTAACTGCCGGCACAATATGCCGGCGAATGGTTGAAGGTTTAAGGGTATGTCTCGGCAAACACCGCTAAGTGATTATCGCAATATCGGCATCATGGCTCACATTGATGCAGGTAAGACGACGACCACGGAACGCGTTCTCTACTACACCGGCAAAAGCCACAAAATCGGCGAAGTGCACGATGGTGCCGCGACGATGGACTGGATGGAGCAGGAACAAGAACGCGGCATCACCATTACCTCTGCCGCGACCACAGCGTTTTGGAATGATAAGCGCATCAATATTATCGACACCCCAGGCCACGTGGACTTCACCATTGAAGTTGAGCGCTCATTGCGCGTGCTTGATGGTGCGGTGGCTGTTCTTGATGCCAACGCTGGTGTTGAGCCGCAAACCGAAACGGTTTGGCGTCAGGCTGACAAATACAAAGTCCCGCGCATGATCTTCGTCAATAAGATGGATAAGATCGGCGCTGATTTCTATAACTCTGTTGACATGGTTGAAAAGCGCCTTGGCGCGGTACCGATTGTGATCCAGTTGCCTGTTGGCGCGGAAAACGAATTTGCAGGCTGTGTCGATCTCATTGAGATGCGCGCCATCATCTGGAAAGATGAAAGTCTGGGTGCGGAATTCGAGTACACAGACATTCCGGACGACCTCAAAGAGCGTGCTGCTGAGTATCGCGAAAAGATGATTGAGCTGGCCGTTGAGCAAGACGAAGAAGCTCTGGAGGCCTATCTCGATGGTAAAGAGCCCGATATAGCGACACTGAAGGCTTGTATCCGCAAGGGCACATGTGATTTGACTTTTGTGCCGATCATTTGTGGTTCTGCGTTCAAGAACAAGGGCGTTCAGCCCATGCTCGACGGCGTTGTGGATTATCTGCCGTCGCCCCTTGAAGTGCCGGCCATCAAGGGCATTGACGTCAAGACCGACGCCGAAACTGAGCGTAAGGCCTCTGACGATGAGCCGTTCTCGGCTTTGGCGTTTAAGGTAATGAACGATCCGTTCGTGGGCTCGCTGACCTTTATCCGGATTTACTCAGGTAAAATTGAAACCGGCATGGGCATCGTGAATACGGTGAAAGAGGGCAAAGAGCGCGTCGGTCGGATGCTGCTTATGCACTCCAATCACCGTGAAGAAATCAAAGAAGCACATGCGGGCGACATCGTGGCGTTGGCTGGCATGAAGAACGTCACCACTGGTGATACCCTTTCTGATCCGTCTGCGCCTGTGATCCTTGAGCGCATGGAATTCCCCGATCCCGTGATCGAGCTTTCTGTGGAGCCGAAATCAAAAGCTGATCAGGAAAAGCTTGGTGTCGCTCTTAATCGTCTTGCGCAGGAAGACCCTTCGTTCCGCGTTAAGACCGATGAAGAGTCCGGTCAGACCATTATTGCTGGGATGGGTGAACTTCATCTCGATATTCTGGTGGACCGTATGCGCCGTGAATTTGGCGTCGAAGCCAATGTGGGCGCGCCGCAAGTGGCCTATCGTGAAACCATCACGAAACTTGCGGATATCGACTACACCCACAAGAAGCAGTCCGGTGGGTCGGGTCAATTTGCGCGCATTAAAATGACATTTGAGCCCGGCGAAGTTGGGTCAGGTTTCATTTTTGAAAGCAAGATCGTCGGCGGCAACGTGCCGAAGGAATACATTCCAGGCGTTGAAAAGGGCATCAAGTCAGTTGCTGAAGGTGGCATCCTTGCTGGCTTCCCCGTGATTGATTTCAAAGTCACCCTGAACGATGGCGCCTATCACGACGTTGACTCCTCTGTGATGGCTTTTGAAATTGCCGGCCGTGCGGCCTTCCGCGAAGTGTCGCGGGAAGCAGGCATCAAGCTGCTTGAGCCGATCATGCGGGTGGAAGTGGTGACGCCGGAAGATTACATGGGCGACGTCATTGGCGACCTCAACTCGCGCCGGGGACAAATTCAGTCTACCGAAGCGCGCGGCGTTGCGACGGTGATCAATGCGATGGTCCCTCTCGCCAACATGTTTGGCTACGTTAATACGTTGCGGTCCATGAGCCAGGGCCGCGCGCAATACTCTATGTTCTTTGACCACTACGAGCAGGTGCCACAACAGGTAGCTGACGAAGTTGTCGCAAAACTTGCGTAATTGAAATCCCTCAGCCTACGGAGACCTTAAGATGGGCAAGGAAAAGTTTGAGCGTTCGAAGCCGCATTGCAACATTGGCACGATTGGCCATGTTGACCACGGCAAGACGACATTGACGGCAGCGATCACGAAGTATTTTGGAGATTTCCAGGATTACGACCAG